>QCIZ01000011.1 GCA_003216375.1 Prochlorococcus sp. AG-402-O21
GAATTATGGTCAATGTGTTCCACTTGACGGTGGAGTCGTTATGGTTATGTCTGGTCTTCGGAAAATTAGAAATTTCGATTCAAAATCAGGTGAAGTCACAGTTGAATCTGGTTGTTTGCTTAGAGATATTAATGATGAGTTGATTAAGCATGGTCGTCAGGTGCGGTCGCTTCCTAGTACATGGAGAAGCGCTTCCATTGGTGGCTTTATCGCTGGCGGTTCAGGTGGGATAGGATCCGTTCGCTGGGGCTTCCTTAGGGATCCTGGGCATTTGCAGGCATTAGAAGTAATAACGACTGAGGATTCACCAAGAAAACTTGAATTGAATGCAAATAATTCTGAAGCTTTAAATCATGCTTATGGAACTAACGGAATTATTACTGCATTGACATTAACAACTGCTCCATGTGTTGAATGGCAACAAATAGTAGTCGATTGTTTTGATTTGGATCAAGCGGTTGACTTGCTATGCAAATTTAGTTGTGCAGCACTTGAGCTTTATTTGGGAACTTTGTTAGAGAAAGAAATTGTTACTTGTCTTCCCTCTGGGTCTGGCAAACCTTCTAACAAGCATAGAATTTTACTTTTGGTCTCTCCTGATGGTGTTAGTACCATTGAGCGACTTGCGAAATCGGCTGGAGCAGATTTTGATGACTTAGGTCCAGAAAATCTTAAGGCAGGGACAGGCCTTCGAGAGCTTTCTTGGAACCATACGACTTTACATATGCGTGGTATTGATCCTGATTGGACATATTTGCAAATGCTTCTTCCTCAGCCTGAGTTGGGAATGATGAAGAAATTGAAATCTGAATGGGGATCAAATCTTTTATGGCATTTGGAATGTGTTCGTCAAAATGGAGTTCAAAGATTAGCTTCACTTCCTCTTGTTAAGTGGCAAGGTGAAGAAGCTATGAATAAATTAATCACTCAATGCAAAGACCTTGGTGCAGTGATTTTCAATCCGCATACAATCACTGTTGAAGATGGAGGCCTAGGTGTAATTGATTCTGATCAAGTGCAAGCCAAGAGTAAATTTGATCCAAAAGGGATTCTTAATCCAGGTAAACTCAAAGGGTGGAATCTAAAAGTCAATTGATTTAATTGCTATATTTTTAAACAATTTAATTTATCAATATTTTCCTTTGAAAAAGGTCACCTATTAAATATAGCGATCCTGAAATGATAGGTGGTGGAGATGGCCATTTATGTTGTTTTTTAAGTGTTGACAAAACTTCTTCAACAGTACAGGCTTCTTTGATTTGGTCTTTATATTCAGGGCGAAAACTTAAAATTTGATCTTTTGACCAGCTTTGTTGGCCTGGAACAGGAACTATCCAAGCTAAATCTTTCTCTCTAATGAGCTTATGCAAAATGCCTATAATGTCTTTTCTTTTTTGAATCCCTAGTATCCAAATAATTCCACATTCTTGATCAGTCCATGCGTCTCTTTCAATTGATAATTGCTTAGCCGCATGAGGATTGTGTGCTCCATCAACAACGATGGGCATCCCTTCCCATTTTGTTGTTTGAAGTCTTCCAGGCCATTTGGCAAGAGACAAGCCTTCTCGAAGTTGTCCTTCAGAAATATTCCATCCAATCTTTTTTAAGGATTCAATAACCCCTTTAGCTACAGCTGCATTTTCTTTCTGTATCGCTCCTGATAGACCGAGTTCCCAATCTGAGGGAATTGGATCTACCCAATGAATGACTGCTTGCTTCCTCTTGGCAGTCTCTTCGAAAACTCTTTTTACAATATTGTGTTGATTAGCTGTAATTACAGTACTCTTTGTAGTTATTACGGCTGCTTTCTCAATAGCTACTTTTTCCAGGCTATTACCTAAGTATTCACAATGATCAAGCCCAACTGCTCCAAATGCAATAATAGGTCTATATTGATGCGCCGTTGTTGCATCAAGTCTGCCTCCAAGCCCTACTTCAAGGATAAGAAGTTCAACTTCCCTTAAAGTAAAATACTTAAGTGCTATTGCAATAACACATTCAAAAGGAGTCAAGCTATATTTTTTTGCAATTGGAGAAAGAGAAAGGCTTAATGATTGAAATTCTTCTTTTGATATTGGAGTCCTGTTGATACATATTCTCTCGACCCAATCAACTAAATGAGGAGAAGTGGTAACTCCAGTTTTGATATTTACTAAGCTAAGGACACTATTAATAAAAGCGCCAATAGAGCCTTTCCCATTTGTTCCTGCTATGTGAATAGCAGGTGTTTCTTTGCAGGGATCTCCCATAGCAGTAATAGCTAATGACATACGATCTATGCCCAGATTCATATCTTTATATTCTTTGCTCTTGCTTTCAAAAATGAAATTCGAATGTGCTATGAAAGTTTCATCAGACATTTGTCTAGTCTCGATAAAAGCTCGTTGATTTCTTTTTTTGTAATAGTTAAAGGAGGGACTATCCTTAATACTTTTACACCAGCTGATACTAGAAGAAGTTTCTCTTCTAAGGCGGATTTGACAATATCAAGAGATGTTATTTTGGTATTGTCTTTTATAACGAGACCTTGAATAAGCCCAATGCCTCGAGTGGAAATAAATATGTCTGAGTATTTATTTGAAAGTTTAATTAATCCTTCTTTTAATTGAGAACCTCTCTCGATGACTTTCTTTAAGAGGTCTCTTTTTTGTATTTCTTTCCCAACGGTTAGAGCTGCTCTGCAAGCGAAAGGATTTCCTCCAAAAGTGCTGGCATGATCACCGGGCTGAAAGACATCAGCCAATTGATTAACCAATAGTGCTCCGATGGCATGACCTCCACCAAGCCCTTTGGCTAGTGTGAAGACATCAGGTTCAATACCTAGTTGTTCATATCCCCAAAGAGTACCTGTCCTTCCCATTCCAGTTTGGACTTCGTCAAATATCAATAAAACATTGCTGTGGGTACATTTTTTTCTTAAGAGCTCAAAAAATGATTTTTTTCCAATATTTATTCCCCCCTCACCTTGTATTGGTTCAATAAATACAGCTGCAATTTGCGGACCTGTTTTTTCTAATTCATCAAATAGATTTTCAAAAGATTCACTGTCGTTATAAGAAAAAAACTGAAATCCCTGAACCATTGGCTCGAAACCTTTGTGGTATTTCGGTTGGCCTGTAGCACTTACAGCTGCGAGTGTTCTTCCGTGAAAGCTTTCCTTTGAGCAAAGAATGACTGGATTGTCGATATTACGTTCAATATGCCCATATTTTCTTGCCAATTTAATTGCAGCTTCGTTTGCTTCAGCACCGCTATTGCAAAAAAATACACTCTTGGCAAAACTTTGTGAAGTTAACCATTGAGCTAGTTCTTCTTGCTCTGGTATCCCGTAAAGGTTAGATACATGTTGAAGTCTTCTTAATTGTTTTGATAAGGATTTGATTAATGCTTTATCACTGTGGCCTAGTGAACAAGTTGCAATGCCAGCCACAGCATCAAGATATTTCCGGCCTTCTTTGTCCCACACCCATGAGCCTTTACCCCTAATGAGGTCTAAGGGAAAACGATTGTATGTTTTCATCAATGAAGTGGGAGCGGTCGGACTTGAACCGACAAACCCGAAGGTGCCGCATTTTGAGTGCGGTGCGTCTACCAATTCCACCACGCTCCCATATGTTTATTTTATGTCAAAACTAGCAAAAATATGAAACTAAGCTGCATTTTTTTGAGTATTAATATTGTCTTCACTAATTATTTTGTTAGAGAAAGAACTTTGAGATGTTGGTTGATTAAATTTTCTAGAAATAATAGAACCTGCATTAGTTAATTTTTCTTCTAACTTTTCATATCCTCTATCTAAGTGTTCGAGGCCCGTGAAAATACTATTTCCTTTAGCAGAGAGACATGCAAGTATAATGGCAGCAGAAGAACGTAAATCTCCTCCCTCTACATTTGAACCTACAAGTTCTTTTACTCCTTTAATATAAGCAGTATTGTTTTCTTGATAAATACAGGCGCCCATTTTATTTAGTTCTAAAACGTGTTGCATTCTCTTCTCAAAAACTCTTTCTTTGATTTTGCTTGAACCTTTAGCGGTGGCCATTAATGACATAAATGGAGCCTGAAGATCAGTTGGAAAGCCAGGGAATGGACTTGTGGTTATGTCAACTCCTGAAATCTCTCTTGGAATGATTTTTAAATGATGCTCCCCATGTTGAGATATTGAACAACCACATTCTTTTAATTTTGAAATAACAGCGCTCAAATGGTTTGGGATTACTGGACCAATAATGAGAGGCGAGCGTGTTATGGCTGCAGCAATAAGAAAAGTTCCTGCTTCTATCCTGTCGGGTATAACAAAATGAGAAGTCCCGCTTAAAGAGTCCACTCCAAGGATTGTAATTCTTTTCGTTCCAGCTCCAAAAACCTTTGCTCCCATTGAATTAAGCATTTTAGCGAGATCCTGGATCTCTGGTTCTCTAGCGGGATTCGATATTGTTGTTTTGCCTAAAGCTAAACAAGAGGCCATCAAGATGGTTTCCGTAGCTCCAACGCTGGGATATTTAAGAGTAATATTTGCTCCATGTAATCTTTTGTCTTTGGTTGAAACTTGAGCTTTTACAACATCATTTATAACTTCAACTTCCGCTCCTAAAGCTTTTAGACCATTGATATGTTCATCAACTGGTCTTGCTCCAATATTGCAACCACCAGGTAAAGGAATTTTTGCTTCTCCAAGTCTTGTAAGTAAGGGACCAACACAGAAAAAGCTTGCTCTCAAGCTATGAACTAGTTGATAGGGTAATTCAACATTATTAATGGACTCTGAAGTAATCTCGATAGAATTATTTGTTTTAGTTAACTTTGCGCCCAAATTACGGAGAATCTCTGACATGACTTCGATGTCCGTAAGTTGTGGGACATTTTTAATAAGGAGTTTTTCTTTCGTAAGAAGAGACGCAGCCATTAAAGCTAGCGAAGAATTTTTTGCCCCACTAACTTTTAAGACCCCATTAAGCGGACGCCCTCCTTTCACCTCCAGATGTGGCGGAATAATATTATTTTTAATTGTCGCCACACTACTCATATTGGAGCGATCTGCTTACCCCGCCATAATGCCAAGTGGATTTCAAATAGTCCAGTCAACCTTATTGAAAATTGATGGGTTCAAATTAAACATTGATAATGTTGAAAGTCTGAATACAATTTTTAATATAGTTTTTATTGAATTTAATAAGAAAATTCAATATTGATTTCAATGCAAGAAACTTTTTTGCTTTTAAAAATTAAATAATTTGAGGTTGGAAAATTAATAAGTCATATTCGCCATTGATTACAAGTAAAAGGAACCCTTTGGTTAGGAAATTGAGGGGTCTTTTGAAAAAGACTGGACGTGAAGAGCATTCTTCTCTTTTGCTTGAGGGGTCTCATTTGTTAGAAGAGGCTTTGAAAACAAGTTTTTTGCCATTAGAAGTTATTGCAACTCCTGAATGGTGTGATGAGCATGAGGAAGTTTTAAAAAAAATAGCTTCAAGATCTTTATTAACACTAGTAACTAAGAATGTTTTAGAAGCATCTTTGTCAACAGTGACTCCTGATGGTGTCGCAGCTATATTCCCAATGCCAGGGTTGCCAGTACCTGGGAAAGCCCCAAAACACATTTTGGCTTTAGATAGGATTCAAGATCCTGGCAATTTGGGAAATTTATTCCGATCAGCCCTTGCTGCTGAATATGAAGTTATTTGGTTGGCTTCAGGAGCAGATCCTCTAAATCAAAAGGTTTTAAGATCCTCAGCTGGCTCAGTTCTTCATTTACCTTTTGAAAGGATTGGAGATTCATCTTCTTCAAGTATTGAAATGCTTGTTTCAAAACTCAATATTGCAATTGATGATAATTATCAAGTAGTAGGAACAATTTCGCCTAATAAGATTACTGATAAGAAAGTGAAACCTTATTGGGAATTAGACTGGGATCTCCCTACTGTATTGGTTCTTGGTAATGAAGGCTCAGGTGTTCATTCTTCAATTGAGGCCTGTTGTTCAGACTTTGTAACCTTGCCTCATAGCTCATTAGTTGATTCACTAAATGTGGCATCTGCTGCAGTTCCTCTCTTGTTGGAGCGACAAAGAGTAAAAATGGTTAAGGGTATCAAAAAAAAATCGTGAGTGAAATTTCTTTTGACTTTGACTTAATTGTTGTCGGAGCTGGATATGGAGGGTTTGATGCTGCTAAACATGCAGCAGAGGCTGGCTTGAAAGTGGCGATTGTCGAATCAAGAGATATGGGTGGAACCTGTGTCAATAGAGGCTGTGTCCCCTCTAAAGCATTACTTGCAGCCAGTGGCAAAGTTCGTGAGCTTGCAAATGTTCCTCATCTTGCTGAATTTGGCATACATTCTGCTCCGGTTAGATTTGAACGTAAAAAAATTGCTGAACATGCAAAAAACTTAGTTGAGACAATTCGAAAAAATCTAACTAAAACATTAGAAAGATCGGGAGTTGAGATACTTAGAGGAGAAGGACGTTTAGAGGGCAATCAAAAGGTCGGCTTAAGAGAAACAAATGGAGTTGATAGAATCTTTTCCGCCAGAGATATTATCTTGGCTACAGGCTCAGACCCTTTTGTACCCCCTGGAATTGAAATTGATGGACGAACTGTTTTCACAAGTGATGAGGCTATTAATTTAGAGTGGTTGCCAAGATGGATTGCAATAATTGGTAGTGGCTATATAGGTTTGGAATTCGCTGATATTTATACAGCTTTAGGGTGTGAGGTGACCATGATTGAAGCTCTTGATAAAGTAATGCCTACTTTTGATCCTGATATCACCAAAATTGCTTCAAGAAACCTAATTGATAAAAGAGATATTGAAACTCGAGCTGGAGTGTTCGCTACTAAAGTTAAGCCAGGTTGCCCCGTCGAGGTCGAGCTTACAGATGCAAAGAGTCGAGAAGTAATTGAGGAGTTACAAGTTGACGCTGTTCTGGTCGCAACAGGCCGAGTTCCGTCGACTAAAAATCTAAATCTACAATCCGTTGGTGTTGAAACAACGAGAGGTTTTATTCCAATTGATGATCAGATGAGAGTCTTGGTAAATGAAAAACCAATTTCTAATCTATGGGCAGTTGGAGATGTTACTGGTAAGTTGATGTTGGCCCATACCGCTGCAGCGCAAGGGAGTATTGCTGTAGATAACATTTTAGGAAAAGCAATAGAAATTGACTACAGAAGTATCCCCGCAGCGACTTTTACTCACCCTGAGATAAGTTCCGTTGGACTTTCGGAAGAAGAAGCAAAAGATCTAGCGAAAAATGAAGGCTTTGAACTTGGAATTGTTAGGAGTTATTTTAAAGCGAACTCTAAGGCCTTGGCTGAACTAGAAAGTGATGGAATTATGAAGTTGATTTTTAATAAAGAGACGGGAGAGGTCCTTGGGGCTCATATTTATGGATTACATGCGGCTGATCTTATACAAGAGGTTTCTAATGCCATTTCTAGAAGACAACGAGTCAATGACTTAGCAAAAGAAGTTCATACGCATCCAACATTAAGCGAAGTTGTTGAGGTCGCCTATAAACAGGCATCTTTACAAATAAAGAAGTAGTAAATCAAATTTTATTTTTATAGATCATTAATTATTTAAACTATGGAAATCCGAAGAAGACCTCCTAATCCAAGTATAAAAGTAGCTAATTTAGAGTATGCAATTCCTCACCCAGATTCAAAACCTAAAAATATTTTGGAGGAAATTGTTTGGGAAAAACATCTAGAAGTTGAGATTGCAAGAAAAAAAGTTTCGCTTGAAGATTTAAAGAAAAAGATCAAGGATTTACCTAAAACAAAAAAATTTATAGATGCATTAAGAAATAGTAATTCGAAACCAGCACTAATTTCAGAAATAAAAAAAGCTAGTCCAAGTAGAGGGATAATTAGAGAGGAGTTTGACGCGAAAATAATAGCTAAAATGTATCAAGATGGAGGTGCTAACTGTATATCAGTCTTAACAGATACAAAATTTTTTCAAGGTGGTTTTGATGTCTTAGTTGAAGTTAGAAAGGAAATCACAATCCCAATCCTCTGTAAGGATTTTATTCTTTATCCCTATCAGCTATACCAAGCAAGAGCTGCTGGCGCTGATGCTGCACTTTTGATAGCTGCAATCCTGACTGATTCTGATTTAAAATACTTATCTAAGGTCGCTGAACATTTGGGACTGACAATATTAGTAGAGGTTCATGACTCAGAAGAACTTGAAAGAGTACTAAATATTAACTTATTTAATTTAATTGGAATTAATAATAGAAATTTAAAGAGTTTTAAAACTGATCTTGAAGTTACGAAGAAGTTGGCTGAGAATTATGCTAACCAAATCAAGGGAAATTCTATTACTTTGGTAAGCGAGTCAGGTTTATTTACTCGTGAGGATTTGGATTTAGTAAAGAGTTATGGGGCTGATGCTGTTTTGGTTGGTGAATCTCTTATGTCACAGGAAGATATATTAGGTGCAGTTAAAAAGTTAATTGGTAAGTTGTAAATAAGTAAAAAATCTATACCAATCTCTTAAATCTAATTAGAGAAAATTTTGTCTACTTTTCCAATGATTAAATCTAATTCAATCAAACCAAACTCTCTACTGTCAGTGCTTGAAAAGGAGTTGTCTCCCCTTAGATCAAATTTATTCTGATAAATCCTATGAATCCTTTTAATTATTAACTTATTTTTTGTTTTTGGATGAGAGGCTACGACGATATCACCAATCTCTAAGTCAATATTTTTTGGGTTTAACTTTTTATATGTTACTAAATCTCCCTCTTTAAGAGTTCTTTCCATAGAAGTACCGACAACACGTAGATGTTGTCGGTAACCGAATATTAAAGTAAATAAAGTAAATAAGTCTGGCTTGTTGAAAAGACTTTTATCAGCTTGCTGTAACCCAGCTATCACTTCTACCTTTTGAAGACCAAAACATCGAGTGAATCTTTTGCACAGCTGCTAATAATTCTTCTGCCTTGGTTTGATCAATATTTACCTTGCATGCACTACAAAGCTTTGCTGCTTTCCAAAAAGTGTCATGAAGATCTGGATATGTAGCTAAGTGTTCAGGCTTAAAGTAATCAGTCCAGAGGATTAGAAGTTCTTTTTTGGCCTTTTGTGATTCTTCTTCTTTAATCGCAACGAATCTAGAAAAAGTGTTGTTATAAGCTGAAATGGAAGCTTGATCGTTGCCAGCTGGAGCTAGAGCAATAAGTTTTTTTGTCATAGACAAAACTGCCTCTGCGGCAACTCTTGCAGAAGCAGGGTCGTATACACCGCAAGGTCCGTCACAGTGAGCGTGAACAGATTTTGCTGGAAGCTTGTTAAAGATTGATGTAAGTGTTTCGCTCAACATCTGAAAATAATTTGTGAACATTTTTTTTTACATTAATGGCGTTTGTCAACAAACGCCATAACTTTTTCTAGAGCTTTCTGAATAATTTAAGAAATTCACTTAACACCCAATAATTCCACTTCAAAAGTTAAAACTGAATTAGGAGGGATTGGACCTATTCCTCTGCTGCCATATCCCAATTCTGGTGGGATGACTAATTTTCTTTTACCTCCAACTTTCATTCCTGCGACTCCCTCATCCCAACCCTTTATCACCATCCCTGCACCTAAAGAAAATTCAAAAGGACCTCTTCCATAGCTGCTGTCAAATTCTTTTCCATCGTCAAGAGTACCCTTGTAATTTACTGAGACACTTGTTCCTGGAGTGGCTTCTTGACCATCACCTAAAACTAATTCAGTGATTTTCAGCCCGCTTGAAGTGACTTGAGATGCTCCTATCCCTGTTCCTCCGAGAGAAGCGTTGCTTGCACTGGTTTTATCTGAAGCCATAGTAAAAAGAGATGGATTTGGGTCTTCTGGATCTAATTCAAATGGATTAGTTACAGACTCGCTGGTTTTTGTGGATTGCCTTACATCCGCATGGATTGTTTGGTCAATCTGTAAGGCATTTGTTGGAGTTGGTGAGATGATTTGGCTGATCACTGCAATCATCAAGCAGCTAAGGCAAACAGAAAAGCTAATTAAGATTTCTCTCACAGCAATATTAAGTAGTCGGAAATATTCTTGCAGATTAATACCCAAATTACATCTATTTAAAAATAACTAACCAGAGATTATGAATTTTGTCGGTGTATATTTTATTAAATTGGATTTATGAATAATATTTATTCTCTTTTTATTAAAGCTTTTTCTGGTGGAGCTCTAGCAGGAATCTCCCTTAGTGAGGGCAATTATATATTCATGCTTTTGGGAATATCTTTATTATGGCCTGCTAGTAAAAATCCATGGGGAGGCTTTTGCTGGGGTGCGATGGCTATTTTATGGAGTCATAAGTGGTTGCTATCTTTGCATCCAATCAGTTGGGTAGGGATAAGCTCAAATTTAAGCTTACCTATTACCATTTTTATATGGCTTTTTTGTGGAGCCTTTGGAGGGGGTCTGGTTTTTATTTGGTCAGCTTTGAGTGGCTGTTTGGCTCCTGGAAGACTGCAGTTTTCTAAATTAGAAAATAAGTTTATTTATGCCGTCTTATTGTCAACGATATGGGGCCTTACTGAAGAACTATTATCTAGAGGCCCTTTGTTTTGGATGGGTGTAGGACCAAGCTTATTACCACAAGATAGATATTTGGCTGGATTAGCAAGATGGATAGGTTCGGGCGGCTTGGCCTCTATCCATCTTTTGGTTGGATGGTGGATGTGGCAAATTTCAATTGCTTTTCAAGCTAGAAAAAAATTCAAGAAATTTATTTTTCTTGGCTTTGCTTATTTTTCGTTGGCTCATTTAATTGGATTTATCTTGTTGTTGGATTCTCCAACTGATTCGTCAGAGAAGGTTGCGATGTGGCAAACAAATATTCCAATAAGAAAAAAATTTAGTCAGCAAGAAATAAATGCTTTGCCCTCAAAAGTAAATAGAGCATTAACTGATGCTATTGAAATGAATGCATCTTTTTTAATTGCTCCAGAGGGAACGTTGCCTCTGGATAGATCAAAGATCCGAGATTTTCCTATTAATTTTCTCTCTGGAGGTTTCAGAAAAATAAATGGCTCTCTACGAAGTTCACTATTAGTTTTTAATCCAGGTGAAGGGTCTTTTTCGGATGTATTGGACAAATTTAGATTAGTTCCTCTGGGAGAATGGATCCCTGCATTGCCCAACTTTTTAAGAAATGGCCTTTCTGCAGTAGGAGGAGTTGAAAGTGGGAATCCATCAAGACTTCTTGATTGGGAGGGACCCTCATTTGCAGGTGTTATTTGTTATGAATTGAGTAATGGGAAAGCCATAGCTAAAGCAGTAAATCAAGGCGCTAAATGGATTTTAGTGATTGCAAATTTAGATCCCTATCCTATTTCTTTGCAGAGACAATTTTTATCTATGTCTCAATTAAGGAGTATTGAAACATCAAAAAACTTAATATCTGTCTCTAATACTGGTCCAACATCTTTGATTAAAAATAATGGAAGAATTGATACCCTACTTAAACCAAATAAAGAACTTGTCCAACTCGTTGACCTGGAATTAAATGGAAAGAAAACTCTATATACCTATGCTTCTGATTTGCCTATGATTACAGCTACTTTTATAAGTTTAATAGTCGTTTTGCGTTTACGTAAGTATGATTGATATCAATGCTCTTTCGAAATAAGTCCTCCTCCTAATACATAATCACCCTTATAAAATACTGCTGCTTGACCAGGAGTAATTGAAAATTGATCTTCTTCAAAATGAACTTGACACTTTTCACAATAATTTTCTTTGTTACTGTCAATAATTGGTATTAATTTTGCTTTCACTGCTTTACTTCTATATCTAATTTGAACCTCAACTTCAATTGGTTCTTTAGGCGCTTCAATTGATACCCAGTTTATAGCTTTTACAATACACTCTGACTTACCAGAATCTTCTCTTGGGGCAACAATTACTCTGTTTAAAGAGGCATCAATTTCAACAACATGTAAAGGGACTTCCCAGGCAATACCTAATCCCTTTCGTTGTCCTATCGTGAAATGCTGAATTCCATTATGGGAACCTATGATTTGACCGTTTTTAAGGACAACTTCTCCTTTCTTGTGGGGTAAATACTTATCAATAAATGCATTCATTGATCCGTAATGTTCAGCAAGACAAAGGTCTTGACTCTCTGGCTTTTCGGCGGTTTTTAATGAATGTTTAAAAGCTTCAATTCGTGTTATCTCTTTAGTTAATTCTCCAAGAGGGAAAATTGTTTTTCCTAAAATTTCTTGAGGAAGATCATATAAAAAATAGCTTTGATCTTTGTTGATATCTTTACCTCTTAAGAGCTTATGTCTTTTTATTCCATCACTAGGAAGATCATTTTTATTAAAAGATTCGTTTGAGTATCTAATTCTTGCGTAATGCCCAGTCGCGATCTTTTCGATATTCTTATTTTCTTTAATCCATTTGAGCATTTCTGAGAATTTGACTGATTTATTGCAGCGCGAACACGGCAAAGGGGTAATTCCTTCTTCATATCCTTTTACGACATTATTGATTATTTCTTTTTGAAAGATTTCTTTTGAATCAACTATGTGATGCTTGATTCCAAGTTGATCACATATCCCTGCAGCATCAATCAATCCATCAGAGCAGCAAGAACCTTTTCCTTTCATTAGCCACAAAGTTAATCCCACTACATCCCAGCCAGCTTCACAGAGAAGAGCAGCAGTTAAGGAGCTGTCTACCCCGCCAGAAAGCCCCACTACAACTGAATGATTTCCAGAAAATGTGTGCAGTCTTTTTAATGTTTTTTCGACTGTTTCTTCTGAAGTCAAATGATTTAAAACTTTTTTTGTTTCTCTTGTTTCCACATTCATGGGCATTGATAGTAGCTTCTGTTCATAGTGGGTTTGATTGCTTTTTGATTTTGAATTGGCCTCAATTTGATTCGGAACATTTGATGGTTTCCTCAGCGCAGATGAAAAACATAGAAAAAGAAATGTTTTCTATGGGTATGCCTGTTGAAGCCCTGATGGAAAAAGTAGGGATTGGTATCTCTTCATGGATATTAGACAGACAAGGATTAGTTGAAAATGGTGCAATCGTTTTAGTAGGGCCAGGTCACAACGGAGGCGATGGACTCGTTGTCGCAAGAGAACTTTATATGGCAGGCGTAGATATCTCCATTTGGTGTCCTTTCCCATTGAAAAAAGAATTAACACAAAAACATTTTGATTATGCGAGGCAGATTGGGATTCAAAATTTGGAACGTAAACCCGATTCGAATTCTCATTTATTATGGATTGAGGCATTATTTGGATTAGGACAATCAAGGACTATTTCTGAGGAAATAGTTCATTTATTGAATTCGAAGAAGAGATTTAGTCCTGATAAATTAATTAGCATTGATGTCCCCGCAGGATTGGACTCAGATAATGGAAAAACAATATCAAATACCTCATCCAAACCTTTTTCTACAATATCATTGGGCCTATTTAAGTCGGGGTTAATTCAAGATTCAGCTATTGATTATGTAGGTAATTTAGAGAGATTAGATATCGGGATTCCGGATAAAATCTTAGCTGATTTTCCTAAAACCCAGCCTTTAAGGATTTCTTTTTCAGACTTGTCTACTTTTACTTGGCCTAAGCCAAGTAAAAGTAAAAGTAAATACCAGAGAGGAAGAGTTCTTGTTGTTGCAGGAAGTGAAAAATACAAGGGAGCAGCATCCTTTGCTTTGAATGGTGCTTTAGCAAGTGGAACTGGAAGTATTAGCGCTTTTTTGCCTCAGTCAGTTTCATCGGGTCTTTGGGTAACTCACCCTGAGGTTTTATTGCTTGGAGATCTAAATACTTTTCAGGATGGCTCTTCAGATTTTTCCAAAGTTTTAAATGAAGTTGACTTGAATAGGTTTGACTCGATTTTGCTCGGACCTGGATTAGGGATTGCAGAAGAAAAAGATTGTTTTGGCTCTGACTTGCAGGATTTCAAAGGTCTACTTGTTCTTGATGCTGATGCAATCAATAGGTTGTCGATAACTTCAAAAGGTTGGGAGTGGCTAAATGATAGAGAAGGTCCTACCTGGCTTACCCCTCATCTTGAAGAATTTAAAAGGCTATTTCCTTTAATTGATTGCTCCAATCCATTGAAGGCTGGAATTGAAGCTGCAAAAATTTGCAGTTCTTCTGTTTTATTGAAAGGTGCTCATAGTGTTATCTCTGATCCAGAAGGGAGAACTTGGCAAATAGGGCAAGTGAATTCAAGTGTTGCAAGAACTGGCCTTGGCGATGTTTTGGCTGGTTTCGTTTCAGGGATGGGGGCTTTTGGCTTAGCAAGCACAGAGCGACTGGATACTAATTTGCTCGCTGCATCAGCATTGATGCATGCATATGCTGGCGCATCATGCTCAAGAGGGAGCACGGCAAGTGCTGTCTGCACTTTTCTTGGAGAATTAATAAAGAAAGAAAGCTCTTGAAATGTTTTGAAACAACCATTTTTAGGGCGGTAAATGGTGGATTTGGTGTCATTTGTTAACTAATCGTCTACAGAATCTGAAGCCTTCATGAAAGTCGGGCATCTTTTACGATTTATGTAGGAAAGTCTTATCACTTTAAGCACAGGGTCAAGAAACAATGGTTTCAACTGCACCCAAGCCTGCTGAATCACAAAAACGACGCAGCAGTGATCCAATTAGTTGGTACCTTTCCTCTATAGGAAGAGTTCCTCTTTTAACTCCTGCGGAGGAAATTGAACTTGGTAATCAGGTTCAAACTTTGATGAGTCTCACCGAGGATGGTCAGATTAAAGAGGAGAGCAAAGAATTTACCTCTCATCAAAAAAGATTGATTCGAATTGGAAGAAGAGCAAAGGAAAGAATGATGAAGGCAAATCTTCGATTGGTTGTAAGCGTTGCAAAGAAATATCAGGGAAAAGGTCTTGAACTTTTAGATTTGGTTCAGGAAGGTTCTCTTGGATTAGAAAGAGCGGTAGAAAAATTTGACCCTACACGTGGATATAAGTTTTCCACTTATGCCTTTTGGTGGATAAGGCAAAGCATGACTAGAGCTATTGCTTGTCAGTCAAGAACAATTCGATTACCTGTTCATTTAAGTGAGAGATTAGCGACCATTAGAAAAATCAGCTTAGATTTGGCTCATAAGCTCGGTGCAATGCCTAGTCGTATTGAAATAGCTGAGGCAATGGAAATTGAGTTAGAAGAACTTGATTCGATATTGAGACAAGCTCTTACCACAAGTAGTCTTGACGCTCCTGTGAATGGAGATGAAGGCCGTAGCTTTTTAGGTGATCTAATAGCCGATGGTTCTGGAGAAGAGCCACTAGACAAAGTTGAACAAAAAATTCATCAAGAACAACTTGGCAGGTGGCTAAGTCATTTAAGCGAACAAGAACAGCACGTTATTAGGCTTAGATTTGGCTTGGAAGGGAATGAGAGACATACTCTCGCTGAGATAGGAAGACTATTACAAGTTTCACGTGAGAGGGTTAGACAGGTTGAGCTAAAAGCTCTAAGGAAGTTGAGAAACCTCACGAGAAAGCTTCCTAGTGGAATTTGAATTTTATCTAAGTTAGTTTTCTGCCCAGATATATTTAGTTAATTCACTTGGATCAGGCTCTGGTGCGTTTAGAGCGAATTCAACAGCGTCGTTAACTTCTAGATCAATTTCTTTTTCAATATTTTTTAATTCTTCATCAGTGACTAATCCAGAATTAGTTAGATCATTTTTTAACTTTTTTAAAGGATCTCTTTTAGCCCAGAATTCCTTTTCTTTTTCTGATCTCAGTTCATCTGGATCAGCCAATGAATGACCTCTGAATCTGTAAGTAAGGCATTCTATTAAAGTAGGCCCTTCTCCTGCCCTGGCTCTCTCAATAGCTCTTTGAGCTGCACCTCTTACAGCTAGGACGTCCATTCCATCAACCTCTTCTCCTGACATCCCAAATGCAGAAGCTTTTCTCCAGATTTCTGTTTCACTAGTTGCTCTGTCATGGGCCATTCCAATTGCCCATTTATTATTTTCGACTACAAAAATGATCGGTAATTTCCATAGTTGGGCCATATTTAAACATTCATAAAACTGACCTATGTTGCATGTACCATCTCCGAAAAAAGCCGCAGTTACAGAATCACTATTTTCTTTAAGAGCTTCCCTTCTATATTTACTGGTAAAAGCAGCTCCAAGTGCGACTGGAATACCTTCACCAATAAATGCATAACCCCCAAGAAGATGATGTTCTTTTGAAAATAAATGCATTGAACCTCCTCTCCCCTTGCTGCAGCCTGTCTCCTTTCCAAATAGCTCGCTCATAACCTCTTTTGCAGGGACTCCAGCACTCAAAGCATGAACATGATCTCTGTATGTGCTGCAAAACCAGTCATGTTTGCGTTTCATTGCACCAATAACACCCGTACTTATTGCTTCCTGCCCGTTGTAAAGATGAACAAAACCAAACATCTTTCCTCTGTAATACATTTCTGCACATTTATCTTCAAATCGTCTTCCCAAAGTCATGTCTTTGAAAAGATTTAAACCAATTTCTCTATTAATTTCAGCGGGTTTGGTATTAGCCAGATTGCTTAGTCTGTCGGCGTGTTCCCTGTGCTGAATTGGGTCTTGGCTGGTTTTGTCCTGGTTGTTAGACATGACTTTGTTCATATTCACTTGTCAATCCTGTTTAGACTTTAAGCGTCAATGGATGCAAAATGGATAAAACCCCTTACGATGCCTAGAGCTTTTTTCCTAATTACCAAGTAGCGATTGGAATTACCTATTGATCATTTTCGCTTATTGGGGGTTAGCCCTTCTGCAAATGCTGAAGAAGTCCTCAGGGCTTTTCAGTTAAGGCTAGATCGTCCTCCAAAGCAAGGCTTTACGTATGAAGTTTTGGCTCAGAGAGCTGAGCTTCTAAGACTTTCTGCCGATCTTCTGTCCAATCCTGCTGAACGACAATCTTACGAACTTGCTCTCATTGAGGGTTCTTCAGGACTTGACTTGTCTTCAAACCGAGAAGTCGCGGGTTTACTTCTTTTGTGGGAGTCAAATGCTTCTTTTCAGGCTTTTAAACTTGCAAAAAAAGCATTGCAACCGCCTCAAGCCCCCGCTTTGGGAAGTGGCAGGGAGTCTGATTTAACATTAATAGCAGCTTTGTCTTGCAGAGACGCCTCTATTGATGAGCAGGCGGGTAGAAGATACGCTTCAGGTGCTGATTTGCTCCAAGAAGGGATACAGTTGCTTCAAAGGATGGGAAAGCTTGTTGAAGAAAGAAAAACCCTTGAATCTGATTTAGAGATATTACTTCCATATAGAATTCTTGATTTAATAAGTAGAGAGAAAGAAGATGAAAAATCTCATCAGGAAGGCCTGATGCTGCTAGAAGACTTTGTTAACAAAAGGGGCGGACTAGAAGGAAAAAGAAATTCAGAAAAAATAGCAGGATTAAATCAAAACGATTTTGAGCTATTTTTCCTTCAAATTAGAAGATTTATAACTGCAAAAGATCAAGCAAAACTTTACGTGAATTGGTATCGAAGGGGTTCTGAAGATGCTGGTTTTCTTGCTGCTTTTGCCTTGATTGCTTCTGGCTTTTCTTATAAGAAACCAGAACTCTTGCAAGAGGCCCGTAAATATCTTCGAAATATCAATATTAATGGTTTTGATGCTATGCCATTAATTGGATGCCTGGATCTGTTATTAGGAGATGCAAAGCAAGCAGAGTCTCGTTTTAGAAGCAGTTCAGATGAGAAATTAAAAGATTGGTTAAATAATTATCCAGGTGAAACATTAGCTGCACTTTGTGACTATTGCAGAAATTGGTTGAGAAAAGATGTTGTAGTCGGTTTTAGGGATATTGAAATTGAATCTGTAAATCTTGATGATTGGTTCGCTAATCAAGAAGTTCAGCTTTATATAGAACAGTTGGAAACAAAAGGTGCATTGGGAATTGCAAAAGCAGGATTTTCATTCTTATCGTCTTTTGCCCCTGATCAAGAAATTGAGAATAATTCATTAAAAAACTTGGAAGAAGAAGAAGCTAATTTGCCGATGCCAGGTGGCTCTTTTGATGAAAGCTTGAAAGGACAGTCTCTTAGAGCTAGATTAGAAAATAAAGAAGCTTTCTTAAGATCTGATTTAGTTAAAAAGATAATTTCAAAATATTATTCAGCATTTGAATTTATCAATAAATCAAACTTCAAATCTTTCATATTAAAAAGACCGATTTATCCAAGTGCTTTAGCATTTATTGGTTTATTTGTTGTAGGAACAAGCTTAGGAATACTCACAGAGAGAAAACCATCTAAAAATAATGATCTTAATGATATTTCGATCGCTGAAGTTGTTAAAGAAGAAAATGATAAAATCAAAGATGATAGCTCAAATAAAATATTTAATGATAAAGAAAGACTGGCTACAAATCTATCAATTCCTCTTACTACATCTTCTCCTACAGATCAAGAAATTAAATATCTTATTGAATCATGGTTAAAGGGAAAAGCAGATCTATTGAAGGGTTTAGAAAGTGAAATTCTCTCTTCTGTGGCGTCTCCAAACTTATATAATATAGAAATCGAAAGGAGAAATAAATACAATAATTTAGGTCAAAATATTATTATTAATGCAAGAATAACTTCAATTGAGGTTATTAAAAAGACAAATAAAAGAATAGAAGCAGATGTTGAAATGAAATATGAAGATAAAAAGATTAGTTCTTCTGGTGACATTATAGAGTCAAGTGTTTACCCTTCTTTAAAAGTGAAATACATAATAGGTAAGAATAAAAATAACTGGCAATTAGTTGATTACATTAGTGGTAATTAAAAAAATCTAAAATAAGAAAATGTTTGATGAACTAACCAATCAATTTGAAGATGCCGTAAAGGCATTCAAGGGAGAGGCAAAGATTTCAGAGGAAAATGTTGATGAAGCACTGAAGCAGGTAAGACGAGCTCTCCTAGAAGCAGATGTCAGTTTGTCTGTCGTAAAAGAATTTATCGAAGAAGTAAGAGTTAAGGCGATTGGCACAGAAGTTGTCAGAGGTATAAATCCTGGGCAAAAATTTATTCAAGTAGTTCACGAGCAACTGGTGAATGTCATGGGGGTAGAGAACGATCCCTTGGCAAATTCAGATGAAAAACCAACCGTGATTTTAATGGCTGGGCTTCAGGGAGCTGGAAAGACTACAGCCACAGCAAAACTTGGATTGCTCCTTAAAGAAAAAAATCAAAAGCCATTATTGGTAGCTGCTGATACATATAGACCAGCAGCCATTGATCAATTAGTAACTCTGGGGAATCAAATTGATGTAGATGTTTTTAGTTTAAGTTCCAATTTAAAGCCAGAGGAGATTGCAAGAAAAGGCCTGGAAAAAGCTAGAGAAGAAGGATTTGATACTTTGCTTGTAGATACTGCTGGTCGGCTTCAAATTGATAAGGAAATGATGGGTGAGATGGTTCGAATTAAAGAGGCCGTTCAGCCTGATGAAGTTTTGTTGGTAGTTGATTCAATGATTGGCCAAGAGGCCGCAGAAATTACCAGAAGTTTTCATGAAAAGGTAGGAATAACAGGTGCTGTTCTCACAAAATTAGATGGAGATTCTAGAGGTGGCGCAGCTCTTTCTATTAGGAAAATTAGCGGGAAACCAATCAAATTTATAGGAACAGGAGAAAAGGTTGAGGCATTGCAACCTTTCTATCCCGAGAGGATGGCTAGCAGAATCTTAGGGATGGGTGATGTCCTAACCCTTGTTGAAAAAGCACAGAAAGAAGTTGAAATTGCTGATGCAGAAATCATGCAAAAGAAGCTTCAAGAAGCAACTTTTGACTTCTCAGATTTTGTAAAGCAGATGAGGATGATAAAGCGAATGGGCTCGCTAGGGGGGTTGCTAAAAATGATTCCTGGGATGAATAAACTTGATGATGGAATGATTAAAAGTGGAGAAGATCAACTTAAAAAAATTGAGGCAATGATTGGTTCCATGTCAGAAGAGGAAAGAAATAAGCCTGAATTATTGGCAGCACAACCTTCAAGACGTCGAAGAGTTGCTAGTGGAAGTGGCCATCAACCGGCAGACGTTGATAAGGTCCTCGCTGATTTTCAGAGGATGCGAGGCTTGATGAAGCAAATGTCTACTGGAGGAGGACTTCCAGGCATGGATGGAGGACTTCCTGGTGGTATGCCTTCATCAGGTTCTAATCCATATCAAGCAAGGAAAGGAAGAGGAGGTGGAGCCGGTTCGGCGCCACGAAGACAGCGACCAGTTAAGAAAAAGAAAGGTTTTGGTGATCTTTAGAGATAACAAAAGGCTAAATTAATCATCAGTGGAGTATTATTAAAGTGAAGAACCTTCGCGTTCAATCCACTTACAAATAAATAGAAGATGATCAAGCTCCGCCTTAAGCGGTTTGGTAAAAAGCGTGAATCCAGTTTTCGTCTAGTTGCCTGTAATAGCACATCAAGGCGAGATGGTCGCCCCCTACAAGAACTAGGCTTTTACAATCCAAGAACCAAAGAAACTAGATTAGATACTGAGGCTTTAAGAACTCGACTAGGACAAGGTGCACAGCCTACTGATGCGGTAAGAACTTTATTAGAAAAAGGAGGACTCCTTGAAAAGAAAGTTCGACCAGCTGAAGTTTTAGGAAAGCAAAAACAAGAAAAAGAGAGATCAGCAAAGAAAAAAGATGCAGCCGCATCTGAAACTTCAGAATAAGAAGTTTTGATGAATATCAAAAACTTCAATAAAATGTATGTCTGAAGCAACCACTGAAGGTCGCTTTTGTATAGATCTACCTGATTCCGATGCTGCTACTGCTCTATCTGGAACTGGTCAATCAACACTTCACAGATTGGAAAGCCTTACTGGAGCATCTTTTGCCTTAAGGGGATTACAACTTGAAATAAGAGGAAATTCTTATCAAATAGAAAGAGCGGCAGCAATTGTTGAATTAGTTAGACCAATCTGGGAAGAAGGGCAAATTGTTTCTATCGTTGATTTACATGCTGCTGCTGGAGCATTGGATAATGGAAAAAAAAATGATCACGTAAAATCAACAAATAAAGTTTTAGCCAGAAGTCAAAGAGGAAATCTTTTAAGACCGAGAACCATTAGGCAAAAAAATTATGTAGAAGCAATGGAAAAAAGTGATCTTACTTTCGCTTTAGGCCCTGCAGGAACAGGTAAGACATTTTTAGCAACAGTATTAGCTGTGCGAATGCTTACAGAGAGAACAATCGGGAAAATTATTTTGACAAGACCTGCGGTTGAAGCTGGAGAAAGATTGGGTTTTTTGCCAGGAGACCTGCAGCAAAAAGTAGATCCCTATTTAAGACCTTTGTATGATTCTCTACACTCTTTACTTGGACAAGAAAAAACTAATTTACTTTTAGAAAAGAATGTGATCGAAGTCGCTCCTTTGGCTTATATGCGTGGAAGGACTTTAGAAGAATCTTTCGTGATACTAGATGAAGCCCAAAACACCACTCCAGCTCAAATGAGAATGGTTCTTACCAGGCTTGGTGAGAGATCAAGGATGGTCGTAACTGGGGATGTAACCCAAGTAGACTTACCATTCGGACAGATGAGTGGACTTATTGAAGCAGCAGACTTACTCGAAAAGATTGATGGGATTTCTGTTTGTAGACTTACATCCGCAGATGTAGTAAGACATCCACTTGTTCAAAGCGTTGTTGATGCTTATGCAGAACTAGACAAAAAAAGACTATAGGGTGATCCGCATTCACATTCGTGAAGAGTTATTTTTTTTGTGCCAAAATAAGTATTAATAATTACCTGGTGCGTTATGCCAGCAAACAGCAATTTCCAACAAGCTATTCGTGAAGCACAATCTAGTTCACTTATTGGTCCAAATGTAGTTAATAAAGCCTTGCCCTATGTAGGCGGAGGAATGGCTTTAACAGGATTAGGTGTCTTGGGTGGACTTTCTTTACAAGCAACTAACAATCCTCTATTTGGCCCTCTATTTATAGTCGCATTTATTGCAGAAATAGTTCTATTTTTCATGGCAAGCAGCGCTGCCAACAACGCAAATAATTCTAAAGCGCTTCCACTATTGACCGGATTCAGTTTGTTAACTGGTTTTACTCTAAGTGGGATTGTTGGCTTAGCAATTCAAGTGGCAGGGATGGGAGCAATAGGAACAGCAGTATTCGCTACTGGAATCACTTTCGTGATTGCATCTGCGGTAGGTAGAAAAATGAGTGATAATGTCGGTCAAGCTTTGCAAGGTGCAGTTGGCCTTGGATTGCTAGGTTTGATTATTGCAATGGTGTTCCAATTTATTGGTGGCTTATTTGCTCCAGGGATGTTTGGAGGCAGTGGCTTTGAATTAATGATTGCAGGCTTTGGAACCGTGCTTTTCGTTGCGATGTCTTTTGTAGATTTCTATACAATGCCAAGAAGATATAACGACGATCAGTATTTAGCAGGAGCATTGGGAATGTACCTAACTTACATAAACTTATTTGTTTTTGTTCTTCGTCTGATTATCGCTCTTCAAGGTGGTGGTAGAAGAGATTAAGACTATTAAATTAAAGATAAAAAAAGAGCCGAAAGGCTCTTTTTTTATGTCGCAACCTCATAAATACTTTCTGATATTGCATTAATTTGTTCATCGTTATACCCCCATTTTTTAAGAAATTTCAAGTCTGTTCCATTCCCTTTTGTTGCTTCAAGTAAAACATCTAAACGTTTTTTTACCTGAGTTGAATCTAATAGTTTAAGTAATTCAATACACCGAATTTTTATTCTTTCTGATTGGAGTCCCTGAGGATCTTTATTTATTCGATGTGTAATTATCATCGCTGAACTCATTGCGAGATTCTTTACGGTTAAGTCAACAACAATTTCACCAGCACTTCTTAATTGAAAAATTAATGCATCAGGAAATCTATCCATTAAAGGGCAATCTAAGGAGAGACTTACAGCAAAAAATCCTCTTGCCCCCTCCACAGTTTTAATAAGCTCGCCAATTCGATCAGAAATAACTTCGTCACTTATTTCATCATTTTCCCAACTTTTGCACCAAATCATTGATGCTTGCATAGCCTCTTTAAAAGTTGGTTTCTGTTCATTCATGGTTTTATTGATCTTTTAGAGTAAGGCTATAGATGATCGTAGAGGAAGAAAATGTCTTTGGGAGATTTAAATCAAGAGGAATTTAAGTCAGGATTTATTGCATTAATAGGGAGACCCAATGTTGGGAAATCAACTTTCATAAACCAATTTATTGGTGAGAAAATAGCAATTACATCACCCATTGCTCAAACAACTAGAAATCGATTAAAAGGAATACTTACGAATAAAAAGTCTCAAATTATTTTTGTAGACACACCTGGTATTCATAAACCCCATCATTTATTAGGAGAAAGACTTGTACAGAGTGCCAAGCGATCTATTGGAGAGGTGGATGCGGTTTTAGTTATTTTTGAAGCTAATCATTATCCAGGTAGGGGGGATGCATTTATTTTGAATTTGATTAGAAATTTAAAAATCCCAGTAATTGTTGCCTTGAATAAATGGGATCTATTAGAGTTGAGTAAATTTAAAGAAAGAAAGAAAGAATATTTAGACTTTTTTGAGGGTACAAATTGGCCACTTTTTTGTTGTAGCGCTCTTACAGGACAGGGATGTAATGAATTGATTAATGAAATAGAAGAAAAACTACCTTTGGGACCTCAGCTTTATCCAAGTCATATGACATGTGATCATCCTGAGAAGTTTCTTATGGCTGAATTTATAAGAGAACAAGTTTTAATCAATACACGCGAAGAAATCCCTCATAGTGTTGCAGTCTCTATTGATAAAATTGAAGATATACCCTCGAGAAACAAATCTAAAGAGAATTCAAGAACAGGAATTCTTGCAACTATTTGTGTTGAGAAAAAAAGTCAGAAAGGAATTTTAATTGGTAAAGGGGGAAGCATGTTGAAGAAGATTGGCCAGGAATCAAGAATACAAATTCAAACTTTAATTAATGGAAATGTCTATTTAGAACTGTTTGTTAAAGTTGTACCTGACTGGAGAAGTAAATCTTCTCGGCTTAATGAGTTTGGTTATGAAGGGAGCTAATATATGAGTATATTGAGGTTCGATGTTGTAAGCCTTTTCCCAGAAGCTTTTAAAAATTTTTTTAATCACGGACTAATAAAAAAGGCATTTGAAGAGAAAATCGCATCAATTCATATACACAATCCACGTGACCATGCAATAGATAATTATCGAAAAGTTGATGATGAACCATATGGCGGAGGCGCTGGAATGGTCTTAAAGCCCGAACCTTATTTTTCGGTATTTGATCAAATTCCAAAGCTAAATAAAAAAAGGATACTTTTGATGAGTCCACAAGGTAGAAAAATATCTCAATCTGATTTTTCTAAATGGTCAAAAGAAGAGCAACTCATTTTGATATGTGGTAGCTATGAGGGATTTGATGAGAGGATTCGGTCTCTAGCTGATGAAGAAATTTCAATTGGAGACTTTGTTCTTACCGGTGGAGAAATTCCTGCAATAACTGTTATTAATGGAGTAGTACGTCTATTGCCTGGAACATTAGGCAGTCCCGAATCATTAGAGGATGAAAGTCATAATGAGTTTCTTTTAGAACATCCGCAATACACTCGACCCTCAGAATTTAAAGGTATGAAAGTTCCTGATGTACTTCTAAGTGGTAACCATAAATTAATTAAAGAATGGAGGCAGAATCAAAGAGAAATTAGGACGCAGTATCGAAGACCCGATTTGTTCGAACTTTGGAAGCTCGATCAATTATCATTCAAGAAGAGAAGTTCATTATTGAAAACTGAAGTGAGCTTAGGAATAGGCAACGAATACGAGATTTACCCTGATTGGTAGTTATAATTGGGTTCTTGTGTTAGTGAATGCATTATTAACTTCTGAGGGATAAGTAACTGAAGCACATTTGAAAAATCTTGTTAAATGAAGA
The DNA here is from genome assembly GCA_003216375.1 of Prochlorococcus sp. AG-402-O21. Taxonomy (GTDB): domain Bacteria; phylum Cyanobacteriota; class Cyanobacteriia; order PCC-6307; family Cyanobiaceae; genus Prochlorococcus_B. The sequence continues at coordinate 24,927 of QCIZ01000011.1, forward strand.
ACAAGTTTATAGAAAAATCGAGTATTGATTCTGTTGAAAGTACCAAGTCAACTTTTAAAGTAGTTAGTGGGGAATAAAGATTAATTTATAGAGTTTATGATATTTGAACTAAAATAATAACCTTTATTGAATTTAGTATTCATACCAATAGATTCAGCATTCGATTCGAAATAGAACTTTCCCAAGGCTAATCTAAAGTCGAAAGAAACCATTGTTTCATCAGAAAGGTTCTCTTCAGATCCATGCATGCAATTAATATGGTCAAAACAGAATGTTTCTCCATAGGGACATTCAAGATAAATAAATTTATTACTATTAGGCCTTTCTTCTGTTTTCAATGAAGCTTGGCCTAAGTAATTTGATAGCCCTACATTAAAATTAAGTTCATAATCTTGATGATTATATGATGAGTCTTTATGAAATTCACCTACAAATTTATTCCCAGGCAAACCTATCCTAAAGGTGGGTATTTGCTGGTAAAAGAAATCTTAAGGACGAATTTAGCAACTTCATTTATAATAAAATCTTCATACAATTCCTTAAAATTTAAAGCAAAGTTAGCATAAAAAATCTTATGCACTATTGTATTTTGATCTGTATATTTTGTAAAAGAATTAAATTTACCAAGCCATTTATGAATATCTTCTAAGGGAACGCCAAAAGTCTTTTCTAAAATCTTTTTAAATGGATATTTTTCGACCGAATATTTAAATCTTCTTCCATGCAATATTTCTCTGATCTCTGAACAGGTTGACATTTTAATTTTGCTATAATTTTAATTTAACATTTTTTTGATTTTATATGAGGAGTGTCTTCTTTTTGTAATGTTATTAAAGTGAAAAAACGGATGCCTTACAAAATGGGAAATGATTACATGCACAATCTATAGTTGTCAGAAATTTTAGTATTTATAATAGATCTATCCTTTGTGTTTTTTTATTTTAGTTGATCGTGATTTAATTAAACTTTTACTTAAAATTCTTTTTAAGAAATTTTAAATCATTCCAACCAGTAATTACTAATTAAAATTCTATTTAGATAATTCTTTTTTTATTAGAAGGGTTTACAAAAGTAAGAGTAGCCATTTTATTAACAAAAATATTAATTAATGTGGAAGGTATTAAACGTATTAAAAATTTTGCTTTTGTGAATTTATTTTCTAAATAAACTTGTTCAATATTTTTAGGATATTCAAAATATTTGCAAAAAGTTTTTCTGGGTATTTTACTTAGTATTTCAAGTTATATCGTAGTAAAAACCTTTTTGGCGAGTTAAGGATTAAATGTTTTTTTAAAGAGAGTTGAGGATTTCATTGATATCAAGTAGAAACTAATTAAGCATTATCTAAAGTGTCAATGTGCTTTTCTTTTAGATGAAAAAGTAAAAAACTTGAATTTAGGATTAAGCAAAATAGTGCGAACTTCATAAACGGTATTTTTTTATTCATTTCAAATATGAAAATTGGAAGTTTTTTTTTATATTCATATTTATAACTATAATGAATTGCAAACCATATCAATTTTCAAACCGAAAATTTATGAGATTCAATAATATACATATTGAAATACAGATGAAATACAGGTTGATTTCATTCCTTGAGAACCATTGATATGACCAGCTCAAATCCGCAATTTCGCATAGGCAACGGTTATGATATGCACCGATTGGCCCCTGGCCGGCCTTTAATACTTGGCGGGGTCAAGTTGAAACATCCTGAAGGTTTAGGCCTTGATGGGCATAGTGATGCAGATGTTCTTACTCATGCAATTATGGATGCAATCTTAGGGGCATTGTCTTTGGGTGATATTGGAAAGTATTTCCCTCCAGATGACCCTAAATGGAAAAATGCAGATAGTTTGATTCTTCTTGAACAGGTAATGGAATTAATTGAAAAGAAAGGTTGGCAAATCCAAAATATTGATTCAGTTATTGTCGCTGAAAGGCCAAAATTAAAACCTTATATTGACTTGATGAAGGAAAAAATATCTAAGAAAATAGGAATTGACATTGATGATGTAGGAGTAAAAGCAACTACAAATGAGAAATTAGGTGCTGAGGGAAGAGAGGAAGGTATATGTTGTCATGCAGTTGTGTTAATGAAAAAAAATGAAAAAAATTAGAGAGAAAAATTTTATCGAAAAAACATTTAGGTTCCTTTTTTTAAGTTTGATTTTTCTTTCTACTATTTTTGGAAACGTGAAAAATATTAAAGCTGAGTCTTTATTGAAAGTGAATTTTCCAAAGGAATCTATTGTCGAGCACCTTAAGCTTGATGTCCCGAAAAAATTTAAACATGCTTGGCTAAAAGCCGAAGAGGGAAGTTGGGAACCATGGTTATTGAAGAAAAATGGTTTTTTAGGGCGCCAACTTTTTTGGGATCCTAAAGATGAGGAGGCAACCTTGTTGATTGGTTGGAAGTCAAGAGATCTTTGGAAAAGCATCCCTCAATCAGAAATAAATTTTATTCAGCAGGAGTTCGAAAATATTGCCAGGAAGGAAACAGGTGAAATAAATGGAAACCCTTTCCCCTTGATTTATGAAGGAGAATTAATTCCAGAGTGACAAATGGATGAATCAATTATTGACTTTCAGAGAAGGAGACGACTCGGAGTAATTGAGGCGATATGGGGGGAGCACAAATCAATTAAACAAATTTCTGAAATATTAAAAAAATTTCAACTTGCCTCTGAAACGGCTTTAGTTACAAGACTTACAAAAGAAAAGGCAGAAAAACTTTTAATTGACTTTCCTTTTGCAAAATTTCATGAAATCTCTAGTTGTTTAACTATGGGATCTTTTGAGGAATGTATTTCTTCTAAGGAAGAAGTAATTATTTTGACTGGAGGAACAAGTGATTTAGGCGTTGCATCAGAAGCAGAAATCGCATTGAATTTACATGGAATAAAAACGAAATTGTTGATTGATGTTGGTGTCGCTGGGATTCACAGGCTTCTAGAGAGGTTAGAAGAAATTAAATCAGCAAAAGTAGTTATTGCATGTGCAGGAATGGAAGGAGCTCTTCCTACTGTCCTCGCTGGACTAATTCCTCAGCCAATAATTGGACTTCCTGTGTCAGTTGGGTATGGGATCAGTGGTGGCGGTAAAACTGCTTTAGAAGGAATGCTTGCAAGCTGTGCGCCAGGATTAGTAGTAGTTAATATTGATAATGGCTATGGCGCTGCTATGGCTGCTTTGAGGATTTTGGCGCCCTGATTGTGATTGTTATTGAATTTTATCTAGATTTGTTAAATAGATTTTTTGGAATCTATTTCTAAAACTTGTTCTAACCATAATTTCATTGAATTAGGTAGAAGTCCTTTCTCATAGCGAAATATTGCTTCAGTAATAACGGGTGTATTTATCCATTGAATTTGCTTTCTTAGCATCAACTTTTTTACTTTGACCTAAATTGGGCTATTAATTGAAGTCGCGCAAGGTGAAAAATATAGAGTTAGAACTATTCGTCATATTTGCTACTGAGTCTTGTTAACTCATCACTGTTATTGCTCGATTCAACATCTAGAAGTCGATTAACCAATTCGGATAAATCACGCTGAGCTAGTTCACCCGAACTTTCCCATTTCATTGACCTTGGTTCTGGTTGTGAAGAAGCGGACACTTCTGTAAGGAATAAAAAACTGTGAGCGAATGCTAACTCTTATTCGTGTCTTTTTTATGCGTTGTTTACCTAAATTAGGTGAAGAAAATATAAAGAAATCAAGTTTTTGGTTACTGTAGGCACTGGTTTTATAAATCTTTAAGATTTAGCCGTTGGATTGGCGGCTTCTTCTTTATAAATGCTTAAGGTTTGGGTATTGAGTTATTAGTTCTTCTTCTCTCAAGGTCTCTCCTTCTCCATCTGGTTGCCAGATGACTTCTAAAGCTATTAAGTCGCTTGATGATATTGAGCCTAATAGTCTCAATGCCTCTGTGATGAGTTCGTTGCTTGGGAAGTTGTTCAGTCTTAAATCCTTTTTTGTCGCTACTAAAATCGTAATCGCGATGTATTCATTCGTTGAATCTGAATCACCAGGATTGGATTCATTATTTGTTGATGTAGATATTTGACCGGAATAGTTTGATGTGAGTTCTGCTTTTAATTTGCTTCTTTCAGTTATTGATATTCGATTAAATGTTGATTCTGCGGAGGCGAACGGAACAGACCCTGTTTCTATATTTGAGTAGACCCATAATTCAGGCATCCTTAACAATGAGAGGGTTGTGTCTTGAAGAATTCTTTGAAGCCCAGATGAAGATGAGGTATTTGAAGAGGCAGCAAGCTCCCTAAGCTTCACTTGAATTTCTTTTGCACTTGCCAGTAATCCAATTTGAAACTGTATTAAAGAAACTTTTGAGGGATTCGTTGATTGAGAAGCTATTGAGTTGTTACTTGCGTTGGAAAAATTTGAAGAGTTTTTAAATGAATTAACAATTACACCAACGATTGACATGAGTATTAAAAAACCAAAAATCCCACCTCCGCCAAAGCCAAATATTGGCAATAAGAAAGGAAAACCAATACCACCTCCTCTATAGCCACTTCCATAACCTCTAAAGTTACTGCCTCCATAACCTCCGTAATTTTGCCTCTGTGGTGAAGAAGGTGCCTGAAATCCTCCGCCTATTCGTCCTCCACTTGCGGCTGCTGCAGTGCTGGGATAGGCAAAGAAAGAAGAGAAGATTATTGTTGAAACAACCAGAAAAGACAAAATCTGTTTTCTTTTGATCCAGTTAAAGCGAATAGTTTTGAACACTTATTTATTCAGGATTAATTAACTGTAGGAACCTCCACCAACAATTGTTACAACCTCTAAGCAATCCCCATCTTTTATTTTTGTACTTATCCAATCTTTTGGATTAATAATTGCACCATTCAACTCAACCACAACCAATTGAGGCTTGAAGCCCAAGCGTTCAAGTAATCCTTCCAGTTGGATTTCTTTGTTAGATTTTTCAATAGTTTTTATTTCGCCGTTGATTTTGAAGTTCATGTTAGGAATTTGAGAAGTTCTTCAGTTTTTAATAATGGGTCATTTGAGTTAATGATTGCATCTGATACGGCTATCCGTAGATTATTTATATGGTTTAATTTGTTGATATTTGAGCTATTGATTCCACCAATAGCAAATGCAGGTAGGAGAGTTTTGCTTAATCCCTTTGAAAGGTAGTCAATTCCTATAGGATTTAGTTGTTTTTTTGTTTGAGAGGGGAAAATAGGGCCTATACCAATATAATCACAGCCCTCATCTTCGGCATTTTTTATATCCTCAATGCAGTGTGTGCTTCGGCCAATGATCTTTTCAGAGCCTAGGAGCTCTCTCGCAATTTTGGTTGGTATATCTTCTTGCCCTAAATGAATTCCATCGGCGTCAACAGCAAGTGCGATATCGATACGGTCATTGACTATAAATAGTGAATTGTATTCTTTGCAAAGAGATGCTAAGCATTTAGCTTGCGAAATTTTTTCATTATCATGTAAAAATTTCTCTCTGTATTGAACTATTTTTACGCCAGCTTTTAGGGCCTGAAGAACAACCTCTTCGAGATTCCTTCTGTTTGTGGTAATTAAATATATGGAACAATCTTTTAAGGTTTTTTTCTTCTCAATACCTTCCGAGGTATTAAGTACTTTTAGCTCGATTTCATAAGCTTTATACCTGATTTTGGTGGCTATTTCACAAAGTCTCGGATCTGTTGTTCGAGTAAATTCCTCTATAACTCTTAAGGCTTCTTGAACTCTGGATGAATTTGCAATAAATACAGACTCTGGGGTCGTTCTGACTTGTTGTAACGGATGTGAAACCCCCATTGCGGGGTCGTTGGATGTAAGCCTCGCTTTTCTATAAATATTGTGGTGATGGATTCCTAATTGCTGCCTCCAATCTTTGATTTGTATAGAAAAATCACTCCTCTTTAGACCAAATCTGCACCAATCTTCCATAACTCGAAGTCCTTCTCTAGCTCGATCAAGGTTCGCGTCAATCAATTGAGCAATACGATTATCAGATGGAGGGGTGACAGTCATTGATTTCATGTCATCCTTTACTAGATGATATGTATCTAAATTTTATTGTGGAAAATGATTCTGAGAACAATATGACTGTACTTATTTGGGGTGTTTTTTTGTTGGGGGGCATTGGCTTATTTGTTGTGTGGGGATTATCTAATGCTTATCCCTCAATTACTTAGATTTAGAGATCGTTTGCCAAAATTTCTTTTGCCAATTTTGCATCTAAACTTATTTGTTTGCTTAGTGCTTCAATGCTCTCAAACTTTTGTTGAAGTCTAATTCTTTGCACAGGTTCAATAATTAATTCTTGTCCTAACAGGTTGATTTCTTTATCAAGAAGGTGAACTTCTACTGCAGATACTGAGCTTGGATCAATAGTGGGCTGAGGTCCCATGTTCATAACGGCTGAGAAACGTTCTTTTTTGTTTGCTATTGAAGCCCAAGCTGCATAAACCCCAAATGTTGGAAGAAATTTTCGCCCATCTATTTTTAAATTTGCTGTTGGCCATCCAATTGTTTTCCCTAAACCCCTACCTTTTTCCACCATACCCATAAAGGTATATGGACGCTTTAATAGATATTTTGCATGTTTTAAATCACCTTCATTGAGTGCTTTTCTTATTCTGCTACTACTGAGTCTTCCATTATCGTCTTCAAGGATTGGAACGATAGAAACTTTTATTCCAAGAGATGCACCAATTTTCTTGAGTGTAGAAATGTCACCTTCTCTATTGCGTCCAAATCTAAAATTTTCTCCAACTGCAATGTGCTTAGCTTGAAGGGTTTTCACAAGAATTTCATCTACAAATGTTTCAGCACTTTTAGAAGCGAGAGTTTTATTAAAAGGAACTAAAACTAATTGTTCTATTCCAAGTGGCTCTAGTAAAGACGTTTTCTCATTTGGCAAATCTAATCTTAATCTTGATTCTCCGAAGAGAACTTCTCGTGGGTGAGGCCAGAAACTGACTACAGTTGGGATACCAATTGGCTCCTTTAAGATGGCTTTTATTACTTTTTTATGACCTAAATGTAGGCCGTCGAAACTACCTAAAGCTAGTGCTGTAGGTAGTTTAGCGTTTTCAGGAGCACAGAGAGGAATCAAGATAGGCGTGCAATTTTTATGCTTAGATGGCAAGTTTGGTTTATAGCCTTATTCATCGTGATGGCAGATCAACGTGACTTTCAATTGCTTTCTTTAGGATTGAGAAGAATTGGTTGGATTCGATTTTGGATTCAAACAATTTTGGGTGTAGTAGTAGTTGGAGTTTTGTTGTTCAACAATGTTGGAAGTAGTTTAGCCAGAAACTCAGAGCGAGCATTGGGACTGGGTCCAGGTTTGTCTCTCACGACATTGGCATTTATTTTATTGCTATTTAGCCTTTGGCAAGGATGGTTAATTGTTAAGACTGGCAGAGCACTTGATAGTGAGGCACGTCCGGGTAGAGGAGAAACAAGTCGATTGCTTAAGAGAGGCTTGATTGTCGATTTGGTGGGATTAGTTTTTTCGTCGGTTGGATATCAATCCTTGGCAGGTGCTTTATTTGTTCAAGCTTCAATGCAAGCTCCTGGGATTTCTATAGGTGCAGGTATGAGGGCAATGGAAAATTATCCAATTACCTCTCTTGAAATGCTCTCTGTTTTAAGTAATACACAAGTTTTATTTGCACACTTAATAGGTTTGATTTTTTCTTTATGGTTATTACAGAGGATTTATAGGAAAAACTGACTCTTATATTAGTTTTGGTAAATCATCTAAATCACCTCTCCAAAAGAGATCAGGTTGAATAGGGGTTAAAGAAGGAGAGCGCAAGGCTATTTGTGATACGTCACTTGGCCAGCCTTTAGGTCCTTCACCAGCTGATTGAAGATCTTTTACAGCTTCACCAGCCATCCAAAAATAGGTGTTCCCTCTTGGATCGACCCTACGAATGAATTGTTCCTCATATTGTCTTATTGAAAGTCTTGTCCAAACCAAATCTCTCATCTCTTTTTCTTCACAAGGGGGAATATTTAAATTTAGGAGTAGGTTTTTCGGCCAACTTTGTTCTATTGCTTTTTCTGCAATATCTAGGGTTAGTTTTCCCGCAAAACTAAAACTTTTCCATTGAAAACTTGCAATGCTTACTGCAATAGAGGGAATTCCATCCAAAGTCCCTTCAAGTGCAGCAGCTACAGTTCCTGAGCAAAAAATATCGGTCCCAAGATTAGGTCCATGATTAATTCCAGAAAGGATTAAATCTGGCTTTTGAACAAGAAGTTCATTAAGTGCGAGTTTTACGCAATCAGCGGGGGTACCACTACAGCCCCAAGCTTTTATACCTTCTCCAAATAACTCGTCCGCTTTTTCAGCTCGTATTGGCGAATGTAAAGTTAATCCATGCCCGGTTGCTGATCTTTCTTGATCTGGACAAACAACAGTAACTTTATGTCCTCTGCTAGCTGCAGATGAGGCAAGTGTTCTTATTCCATCTGCAAAAACTCCATCATCATTACTAATTAAAATTCTCAATGGTTTCATTTTTTAGCTATTGGTTTTTAGAACTTGGACTGGTTGCCGATTAAACTAGTACTCGAGATTGGAATTCATTGAGTTCAACATTATTCCTAAAACAGCTCATTAATGAGCTTGAGATTTTAGAAACCGAGGCGGCAAAAGACATTGCTGCTGCTAAAGATTCTGAATCAATAGAAAAATTGAGGTTGGGTTTTCTTGGAAAGAAAGGAAAACTCTCATTTCTATTGGGGAGGATGAAGAATCTTTCGAGTGAGGAAAGACCTTTAATTGGTCAAAGAGCGAACGTTTTAAAAAACCAATTGCAAGAATTAATAAAGGAAAAGCTTGAAATTTTAAAAGCTCAAGCTTTAAATCAGATATTAATAAAAGAAACTATAGATGTTACAGCTCCTCCAACTGGCATTTCTCAAGGACATCGGCACCCCTTAATAACAACTACTGAACAAATAATTGATCTCTTCTTAGGTCTCGGTTATCAAGTATCTGAAGGTCCAGAGATAGAAAATGATTACTACAATTTTGAAGCACTGAATATACCCCCTGATCATCCAGCTAGAGATATGCAAGATACATTTTATTTAGGAGGTGAATATCTTTTAAGAACACATACTTCCCCTGTTCAGATTCGTTGTCTTGAGAGTAAGAAGCCTCCCGTAAGGATTATTTCACCTGGTCGGGTCTATCGTAGAGATTCAGTTGATGCGACTCATTCTCCGGTTTTTCATCAAATAGAGGTATTAGCAATTGATGAGAACCTTGATTTTAGCCATTTGAGAGGAACAGTAATGGCTTTTTTAAAAGCGTTTTTTGGAGATTTACCAATTCGTTTCAGAGCTAGTTATTTTCCATTTACAGAACCATCAGCAGAAGTTGATGTTCAATGGAGAGGAAAATGGTTAGAGGTTATGGGTTGTGGAATGGTCGATCCTGCTGTTCTAGAAGGATTAGGAATTGATCCAGAAAAATATAGTGGATTTGCTGCTGGCCTTGGTGTGGAGAGATTCTGTATGGTTAAGCATGGTTTAGATGATATTCGAAAGTTATATACAAGTGATCTCAGGTTTTTAGAACAATTCTAACTTTAAATATTTTCTGAATTAATTTTTAATTGTATTAAATAAATATTATCCACATTTAATTGCTAATATTGAAAAATTGTTTGTAAGTATGATCGGTGCCCCGAGTTGGACTGATCGTTAATGACGGGAAAGAGCTTGCTGTCAAGACAGCAAAAACTTTTCAGAAAAGACTAGAAGATTCTGGTTTTGATGTTGTCAGAGTTAGCAGCTCGGGTGGTTTGTTGGGTTTTGCTAATCCTGATCAATACATGAGTTCACAAGGATATAACTCCTGTATACCTGATGGTTTTGATTCTTCGATTTTGCTTGCAGTTGTACTGGGAGGTGATGGCACTGTTTTATCTGCAGCAAGACAAACTGCACCAATGGGCATTCCCATCCTTACTATCAATACAGGACATTTAGGCTTTTTAGCAGAAGCGTATCTTTCAGATATAGATAAAATTTTCAAACATTTAGCATTAAGGAACTGGAATATTGAGGAAAGAACTAGTCTAGTAGTAAGTGTTATGAGAGGGGATCAATGTCGATGGGAAGCCCTTTGTCTTAATGAAATGGCATTGCATAGAGAGCCTATGACAAGCATGTGTCATTTTGAGATTTCTGTTGGCCGACATGCTCCCGTAGATATTTCTGCAGATGGTGTAATCCTTTCTACTCCTACAGGCTCAACTGCTTACTCACTGAGTGCTGGGGGACCGGTAATTACCCCTGACTGTCCGGTTTTGCAGCTTACCCCTGTATCTCCTCATTCACTTGCGTCAAGAGCTCTTGTATTTAGTAATGAAGAACCAGTAACAGTTTTCCCTGCTACAACTGAAAGATTGATGATGGTTGTTGATGGTAGCGCAGGTTGTTATGTATGGCCAGAGGATCGAGTCTTAATAAGAAAAAGTGATCATCCAGTTAAATTTATTAGACTTGCAGATCATGAGTTCTTTGAAGTTCTTAGAAATAAATTAGGTTGGGGATTACCACACGTTGCAAAGCCTGATAAAATATAAAAAATCATTAGATTTCACCCTTTAAGATAAAAACTGGATTTAAAGGAGATAATCTTATATCTTCTCCAATACTTATACCTCTATATGATTGATGTTGACTAATAGATAACTTGTGAACTTTAGGCCTTAAAATTGACTCTAATTTTGATATAGATTTTAATGATATTAATGGTATTACTAATATACAAGAACTATTTATTAGCTTCAATACTTCTTCAATAATTAAATGTGAATTTGATCCACCACCTCCAATAATAACCCTGTCAGGATGTAAAAGACTAGGTTTTATTTTATTTCCTTGGAATATATTTAACACTTCATCCTCAATTATTAAAGATGGACTAACACCAATTCTTCTTGCGTTTTCTTCAATTATATTTTTACTTCCAACCCTCTTGTCAATGGACACTAATCTTAGGTTTGGAGATATCCTTAATGCTTCCAAACCTATACTCCCAACGCCACTACCTATGTCCCAAATTACTCCTTGCTTAGGGAGATTAAGCTCGGCAAGGATTTGAACTCTGACTTCTCTTTTTGTCATTAACCCAGGACAGTCTGCGTTTTGAAGAAAAACTGAATCATTTATTCCAAATAAAGGTAATTCTTCTGAAGTTCTTAGTGGCTCCTCTTTTTCAAAAAGAATAACTAGATGCAATGGATCAAGATCAATTGGGAAATCATTAATAGAAGAAATCTTTAAAATTCTTTCATTTAGGTATCCAAGCCTTTCGAAAGTCCAAAAATCATATTTCCTCTCAAGCCCCAGTGAATGAAGTAATTGGTAAACCTCTTTAGCGCCCCCTTTATTTGAGTCAGTTAAGACCACAAGTGAAGACGGAAGCTTTTTAATTGCTTTTTCAAATGAAAGCGGCTCTCTTCCATGAAGACTTACCCATTGCGTGTTTTGCCAAGGTTTTCCAAGTCTAGAAAAAGCCAATTGGAAAGATGTAGCGGCAGGCTCAAAATAGAGTTTTGATAAAGGAAAGTTTTGAATTAATAATCTACCAATTCCAAACCAAAGAGGATCACCACCAGAAAACACAATTGTTCTTTTCTCTCCCTTTTTTAATAGATCTATAAAGTCATTTAGTTTGTCAGTTGCAACAAACTCAAATTTATGATTTTTTATATTTTTATCTTTTAACCAAGTTTTGAATGAATCTAAAATTCTTTGTGGACCAGTGATTCTTTCGGCTTTGAAAATTGGTTTTTTTTTAGCTTCAAAAAAACTTTCAACACTTGAAGTATCAATTCCTATTACGTGTATCTGCTTTGACTCATTAGGCATGGTTTAAATAAATGTACGTAGAAAAATTTCTTTTTTATAGGTTTACTATTTTTTCGATGAAAATCAACTAAAACTTCAATAGTTAGTTTGAAAGGTTTGTGAATCTTAAAAAAAATGAAGCCGAGGGACACTTGACCAGAAGATCACGACTGCATGAAATTTTGATAGCCCTGATTAAGCAACAAAAAGATTTAGAATTGATGGACGATGGTGTCCAAGTCTTTGAAAATCCTATCAATCATTCAGAAAAATATGATCCCTCCAAAATAGTTGAACGCAATCAACGTATCATTAAGAAATATCAGTCACTCGTTCGCTCAGCAATAGCATTAGATGCACTACTTGAATCAGAAGATTACGATATTGGTGATCGAAGGAATTCGTGATTTATTTCGTATGGTAATTGCTTCTCTTTTGATTTTTTGTTGTTTTTTTACTAGCGCAAATAAAATCCATGCAGACTCAAAAGTCACTTTAAATGATCAGAAAATAGAGATTAAAAGAAGCTTTGAGAGCCTCAAAGACTTGGATTACCAAACTTGGCAAATTATCGTATACCCAAGTTCAAAAGAGTCTAAAAATTTAATTTTAAGAATTGTGGGCTATCCAGGCTCATTAAGGATTGATCATCCAACTAACTTGATAGTTAATTCAGGGAGAAAAACTTGGTATCTAAAGGACATAACAAAAAACAGTAAAATCAAATCTGAAACTTTGAATGACTCAGCTGCAGAATTTGACCTAAGTAATTTGATAGCTGAGCTAGATAAAAACAGACCCTTGAGACTCAGCTTGCCTGGCTTGATAAATGATTTACCTATCCCGCCATACTTAGTAAGTGAATGGAGATCACTGGCTGAATAAAAAATGAGCAATTCGCCTGAAGATCAAAAAATATGGGTGCCATGGATGAGACGTTCAATCCAGCTGGCTTTATTAGCAGAGGGTAGGACCAGCCCAAACCCCCTCGTAGGATCTATTGTTTTGGATTCAAGTGGAAGACTTGTTGGGGAGGGGTTTCACACAGGAGCAGGGAACCCTCATGCCGAAATAGAAGCACTTGGTCAAGCGGGAAAAAAGTCGGTTAATGGAACAATCGTTGTGACTTTAGAACCCTGTTGCCATCAAGGTTTAACACCTCCCTGTACAGAAGCAATAATAAAAGCAGGTTTAAAAAGAGTTGTGATTGGGATGGTCGATCCTGATCCAAGAGTTTCAGGCAGTGGGATTTCAAGATTAAAAGACTCTGGACTTGAGGTTATCGAGGGGATTTTGAGTCAAGAATGTGAATCAATTAATCGCGCATTTAGTTTCCGAGTTCGTCATGGACGACCTTGGGGAATTCTTAAATGGGCAATGAGCTTAGATGGAAGAATTGGCTTGCCGAATGGTTGTAGTAAGTGGATTACAGATTTTCCTGCGAGGAGTTCGGTTCATCAAATTAGATCTAAGTGTGATGCCGTAATAGTTGGAGGAGGAACAGTTCGTTCGGATAATCCTCTTTTGACTTCAAGGGGAAAATCCAATTTTGAACCCTTAAGGGTTATTTTCTCAAGGTCATTGAATTTACCTAAAGCTGCAAAACTTTGGGATACACAAATCGCGAGAACAATAATTGCTTATGGGCCAGAGGGGGATGAATCTTTCTTTTCTGATTTATCAGACGGTCCAGAGAAATTGAAATTAAATACGAATGATCCATCTGAATTGCTAAGTTCACTTGCAAGAAAAGGCTGCAATAAAATTCTTTGGGAATGCGGTCCTCAATTAGCTACAAGTGCAATTGAAGCAAATTGTGTTCAGGAATTAATAGTTTTTGTCGCACCAAAACTCTTAGGAGGAAAGTCTGCAATGAGCCCTCTAAACAGTTTTGGATTTGAATCAATAAGTTCTACCTACAAATTGCAACATTCCTTTTTAGATCGAAAAGGAGAAGATCTTTGTTGGAGACTACTTTTTTAGGGGGTTAATTTTTTAGTATTTGATATTCGTTCGGATCTCCCTCCAGTTGAACAAGTCGATTTGGGATGAGAATTGATTAACTTAGTAGGAATTAAATTTTTGCTAATGCCAATACGACAGGACGAAAATCAACCAAATAGACGTTTTGGAATAATAAACTTAGTTCTAATAGGTTTTGGAGCACTGCTTCTTTTTAGTAGCTTTTTCCCAAGCCAAAATACGCAAGTACCAAGAGTTCCTTATTCACTCTTTATCAATCAGGTAGATGATGGAGAAGTTAAACGTGCATACATCACTCAAGATCAAATTAGATATGAACTTTCTACAGTAGAAGAAGGAGCTCCTTCTGTTCTTGCAACAACTCCAATTTTTGACATGGAGTTACCTCAAAGGCTAGAAAAAAAAGGCGTCGAGTTTGCAGCGGCACCTCCCAAAAAACCCAATATTTTCACAACTATTCTTAGCTGGGTTGTACCACCTCTAATATTTATTCTCGTCTTACAGTTTTTTGCTCGTAGAAGCATGGGTGGCGGCGGAGCTCAAGGTGCTCTCAGTTTCACGAAAAGCAAGGCAAAAGTTTATGTTCCTGATGACGAATCAAAGGTGACCTTTGAAGATGTTGCAGGTGTTGACGAAGCAAAAGATGAACTCACAGAGATAGTTGATTTTCTCAAAAAGCCACAAAGATATACTGATATTGGCGCAAGAATTCCTAAAGGTGTTTTATTAGTAGGTCCTCCAGGAACCGGTAAAACCCTTCTTTCTAAAGCAGTAGCAGGTGAAGCTGAGGTCCCATTCTTTATTATTTCTGGTTCTGAATTCGTTGAACTATTTGTTGGTGCTGGTGCAGCAAGAGTTAGAGATTTATTCGAACAAGCCAAGAAAAAAGCTCCTTGTATTATTTTCATTGATGAACTTGATGCCATAGGTAAAAGTAGGTCAGGTTCAATGGGGGTTGTTGGCGGTAACGATGAGAGAGAGCAGACTCTAAATCAACTTCTAACAGAGATGGATGGATTTGCTTCTACTGACAAACCAGTTATTGTTCTAGCCGCCACCAACCAGCCTGAGGTCTTGGATGCAGCTTTGCTTCGTCCTGGCAGATTCGATAGGCAAGTGTTGGTTGACAGACCTGATTTGTCTGGAAGAAAAACTATTCTTGAAATCTATACGAAAAAAGTCAAATTATCTAATGAGATTGATTTAGATCGAATTGCTCAAGCAACTAGTGGATTTGCTGGCGCTGACTTAGCCAACATGGTTAACGAGGCTGCCCTTTTGGCTGCTCGGGGCAAAAGAACCTCAGTAGAACAGAAAGACTTAAATGAAGCCATTGAAAGAGTTGTTGCAGGACTAGAGAAAAAAAGCCGGGTGTTGCAAGATGATGAGAAAAAGATCGTTGCTTATCATGAAGTTGGACACGCTATAGTTGGCCATCTAATGCCAGGGGGTAGCAAAGTTGCAAAAATATCAATTGTTCCAAGAGGGATGAGTGCTCTAGGATATACTCTTCAATTACCTACTGAGGAAAGATTCTTAAATTCAAAAGAAGATTTACAAGGGCAAATAGCAACTCTTTTGGGCGGTAGATCTGCTGAGGAAATAATTTTCGGCAAAATCACTACTGGAGCTTCAAATGATCTCCAAAGGGCTACTGACTTAGCGGAACAAATGGTAGGAACATACGGTATGAGTGATATTTTGGGACCGTTAGCATACGATAAACAAGGGGGAGGTCAATTCCTTGGCGGTAATAACAATCCCAGAAGAGAACTTAGTGATGCTACTGCACAAGCTATTGATAAAGAAGTTAGAAGTTTGGTTGATAATGCTCATGAAAATGCATTAAACATTCTTAAAAATAATCTTTCACTTTTAGAAGATATTTCTCAAAAGATCCTTGAGAAAGAAGTTATAGAGGGAGATGAGCTAAAGGAGATGCTCTCTAATAGTGTTATGCCAGAAAAAGTTTTAAATTAAAAGACTTGACTTTTATATCCTTTATCCCCGATAAAGGATATTTGAGGCTTTTTTATGGCTTCAGCATCTTCTGGATTAGCTTTTAATTTAAGTTCATTTAGTAAGTCGAATTTTTTATCTTCATCTGATTTAAATAGTAATCAAATTTTATCTCTATTTGAATTAGCTAAACAACTGAAAATTGGGAATAGAAGAATAGACCTTGGAAATAGAGTTCTAGGTCTAATATTCACAAAAGCCTCGACCAGGACAAGAGTAAGTTTTCAAGTAGCAATGGCAAGACTTGGAGGTCAAACTGTTGATTTGAACCCTCAAGTTACTCAACTTGGAAGGGGTGAGCCAATTAGGGACACAGCAAGGGTTTTGAGCAGATATTGCGATGTTCTTGCAATCAGAACTTTCTCTCAGAAAGAATTAGAAGAATATGCAGAGTGGTCTACTATTCCTGTAATTAATGCTTTAACTGATCTTGAACATCCTTGTCAGGCACTGGCAGATTATCTAACAATTCAGGAAAAATTTGGGGAGCTTAAAGGTCTTAATCTTTCTTATATTGGAGATGGCAATAATGTGGCAAATTCATTGATGATATGCGGAGCAATGTTGGGAGTTAATGTAGAAATTTGTTCTCCAAATGGTTTTGAAGTAGATTCAAATATCGTAGAGAAGGCAAAAACACTTAATGAATTTGGTTCTAAAATATCTATCTGCAACGATCCTTCAAAGGCAGTCAAAGATGCGCAGGTTATTTACACAGATGTTTGGGCTTCTATGGGACAAGAAGAGGAAATTTTAAAGAGAAAAGAAATTTTTAAAAAGTATAAAGTTGATCAGAAATTAATAGACCTTGCCGATGATGAAGTAATGCTTTTACATTGTTTGCCTGCTCATAGAGGAGAAGAAATCACAGAAGAGGCTTTGGAGGGGCGTAATAGTTGCGTTTTTAACCAAGCGGAGAATCGTCTTCATGTTCAACAAGCCTTGCTTGCTGTTCAACTTGGAGGACTTTAGGGTTGCTATAAAGAGCTAGATTAGGTACATATGTATTGGAGGACATATGTACCTAATCTATTCGAATGCAAGGAGAAGCTTTAACTACAGCTCAGCAAGAACTCTATGACTGGCTTGTAGATTTTATTGAAAATCAACATCATAGCCCTTCTATAAGGCAAATGATGCAAGCAATGGGCTTAAGATCTCCAGCACCTATACAAAGCAGACTAAGGCATTTACAAGAGAAAGGTTGGATAAAATGGCAAGAAGGTCAGGCAAGAACACTTCAATTGATAGAAGAAAGCATTTCTGGTGTTCCAGTTTTGGGATCAATCGCAGCAGGAGGATTGGTTGAAACTTTTGATGATGTACAAGAAACGCTGGATTTAAATTCAGTTCTTCAGTTAAAAGGACTTTTTGCGTTGACTGTAAATGGAGATTCAATGATTGATTCTTATATTGCAGATGGAGATATGGTCTTGATGGAACCAGTTAATGATCCTTCTCGTTTGAGAAACGGAACTGTAGTTAGTGCAATGGTGCCAGGATTGGGCACTACATTGAAACATTTTTTTCGTGATGGAAACTTAGTTCGCTTAGAAGCTGCAAACACAGCATATGAACCTATAGAAATTGATGCTGAGCAAGTTAATGTTCAAGGAAAATTAGCCGCTGTTTGGAGAAAAACTTAATTCTTTTTCCAATACTAATTAAAAACTAGTGATTCTTTTTCTAAGAATTTTATAAAGATTTTCTTTTTTATCTTTGCTATGAAATAAATAGTTTCTTTCATTTAATTTATACTCAGTTGGCAAAAAATACCTTTCTTATTTCAATCCATTATTAATTTTCCTTTAAATAAATTTCAGATTCCATTTTACTATCTGAAAACTCGTATTTTATTCAAATTAATTGAGAAAAGATTATGAATGAAAAGAGTAAGCTTCTAAAGAAGCCAGCATTTTGTTGAAGATCAAAAAAACCAATTAATTATGTATGTATATTTTTAAAATATAAAGACTGTAAAAGATTTTCTTAAACCTCTCTAGGTAATGAAGCTATGTAAGTTTTGAATTTTAAATTGATTTATTATCTTGAAAAAGGAATTATACTTATTAACTAAAGATCTAAAAGAAGCAAAAACTCTTTTGCTAGGGCTGCTAGAAGGACTAGCAAAAAGTGATTGATAGGATTGTATTGAGCTTTCTTTCTCAAGTTAAAAAAAAGTATGTTTTTTGATCAAGTGGTTTAATTTTAATATCAAAAAAATGTATTATTTCAATGATTTATCGAAGGTTTTTCCACTTTTCCACAAAATTCATGTTTTCCAAAAAAACTCAATAGGCATGATGTCAATTGAATAAGTGGATTAATTACAAAGAGCAGTAGTTACTTTAAAAATATAGTTCTAGCAATAGTTTTCTAGGGCTTGGTATCTCTTGATACAATAAAAAGTTCTTGTCAAAAATCGCATACAAAACTTTTTGTAATATGAGGAAAGGAGAAAAATGTGGAAAAGTATCAATATGTACAACAACTCTCGAAAGAGATGTGTTTGCCAAGAAAACTACTGGAAGTTTCTTTTTTTATAAATAGGACCCTCCTTGTTTTTTATGTGAATTTTTGTAATGAATCAACTATCTTTAGATAATTATTTCAAAAGCGATTTAGTTTTCAACTAAAAGAAAACCTAAAATAATTTGATGCAGGAAAATCTAAAATCAAGCAAAAAAAGCCATTTTTTGAAAATTAATTGGAAAATTCTTGAAGTATTATTCTCTGAAGCCGCTTTAGCTAGTTTTTGCTATTAGATAGAGAGTCAACCAACTGAGATCAAGAAGGACGAAAAATCTTTTAATTAAATCTTGTTTTCAAGATGGACTTGAAAAAATATTTTGTTAACTGATTATTTTCGAAAATTCTTTAATTCCATAGCAATTGGAACAGTTTATAAATATTTAGTATATTAATTATTTCAATATAGTTTATATAATAAATATTTCTTGTTCCTACTCTTTTTGTTTTTATAGGAGTAATTATCTATAATGAAATACTAAAAAGGAGATTATTTATTTAGGTTCACTTTTTTATAGTATTGATGAAAAGAGATCATTTGTTACCATTAATACTTTGCGGAGGTACTGGCTCTAGGCTTTGGCCCTTGTCTAGAGAAAGTTATCCAAAGCAATATATAGACTTAATTGATGATTCATCTAAAACACTCTTGCAACAAACTTTAGAACGACTTCGTGGAATTACAAATCAGGACGCTCCGATTTTGATTTGTAATGAGGAGCATCGTTTTATTGTTGCAGAGCAATTAAGGACGATCAATGTTAAACCAGAAAAAATAATACTTGAACCATTTGCTCGCAATACAGCTCCTGCAATAGCTATAGCAGCAATTAAGGCCATAGAAAATGGTTCTGATCCTGTCTTATTTGTTTTAGCATCTGATCATTTAATAAAAGATAATCAACAATTTATAAAATCTATTTCAGCAGCGAAGAATTGCGCAGAACAAGGTAAATTGGTTACTTTTGGGATTGTGCCTACATCACCTGAAGTAGGTTATGGATATATTGAATCTATTGACCCATTAGAAATTGATTCATTTGTTGCCAGTCCCATATCAAAATTTATCGAAAAGCCTGATATAGAAAAAGCAAAAAAATTAGTTTCAGATCCTCGCTTTACTTGGAATAGTGGAATGTTTCTATTCAAAGCAAGTGTCTTTCTTAAAGAGCTTGAAAAATATTCTCCACAAGTACTTAAATCATGTAAAAAGGCTTTAAAAGAAAACTTGCTTGATATGGATTTTCAAAGATTAGATAAGGAATCTTTTGAAGATTGTCCCAATATCTCAATAGATTGCGCGGTTATGGAGAAAACCAAATTAGGTGTCGTGTTGCCTTTGAATGTTGGTTGGAGTGATATTGGCAGTTGGAAGTCAATATGGGAGGTTTCAAAAAAAGATGAAAATGGGAATGTCCTTATAGGTAATGTAATAACTAAAGATGTAAATAGTTGTTATTTAAGAAGTGAGAGTAGATTAATTGTTGGCTTAGGAATCGAGAATTTGTTAATAGTTGAAACTAATGATGCCATACTTATAGCTGACAAAAATCATGATCAAGATGTTAAACAAATAGTCAATAAATTAATTGATGGGAATAGAGCTGAAGGTACAACTCATAGGAAAGTTTATAGACCATGGGGGCATTACACTTCGGTTGTCGAAGGTTCGAGATGGCAGGTTAAGAGAATTGAGGTTAATCCTTCAGCAAGCCTTTCTTTGCAAATGCATCATCATAGAGCTGAGCACTGGATAGTAGTTAAAGGTACAGCAAAAGTAGAACTTAATAATGAAAACCTAATCCTAGGAGAAAATGAAAGTGTATATATTCCATTGGGATCTAAGCATAGGTTGATAAATCCTGGGAGAATCCCTTTGGTATTGATCGAAGTGCAAAGTGGGGCATATTTAAGTGAAGATGATATTGTTAGATTTGATGATATATATCATCGAATTAGCCCTGAATGATAGTATTTTATATCAATTTGTCTTAGGAAATTAAAGAAAATGAATGAATGAATTTTCTCTCTTACGAGATAGTTGTTCTTTCACTTTTAAAGTCTGATTAAAATGAGAATAGTTCCAAAATTTTATATTAAGTATAATTTATTTCTATTTTATGCATTTTAAATATTTCAATAATCTTGACCAAGATTTAAATCAAAGTAAGATAGAATCAAAATTTATTGACATCTTAGAGAATTCTTATGGTATGAAAACTATAAACGACTTGCATACCCTACAGCCAAGAGAGTTGAAAGCACCTTCAAAAAATACTGATTTATTAGAAAGTCAGGTAGATTTTAGATTTTCAATATACAATAAAGTTAGTGCCTATAAATTTGCTAAATGTTATATTGATTATTATAAAAATTAGATGAATATTCTAGTAACTGGAGGAGCTGGTTTTATAGGCAGTCATACTTGCTTGGCACTTCTTGAACAAGGTTATGAAGTTGTTGTGGTTGATTCTTTTATAAATAGTAATAAAAAATCTCTTGATGGAGTTATTGAAATATTAAAATTTAATAAGACCATCAAAAATATACCCCTTGAAATTATAAAAGCAGATATTCGAAATGAAAAATTACTAGATAAATTGTTTTTAGGTTATAAAAAATCAGGCAAACCCATCAATGCCGTTATACACTTTGCCGGTCTAAAATCTGTAAAAGAATCTATCCTAAATCCTTTAAATTATTGGGATGTAAACGTAAATGGTTCCATTACTCTTTTAAGAGTAATGGATAGATATAAATGCAAAAGAATTGTATTTAGTAGTAGTGCAACTATTTATGGTTATTCAAATAAGAAATCTTTTAATGAAAATTCAGAGATTAAACCTATAAATCCATATGGCACTACAAAAGTAGCGATAGAGCAATTTCTAAATGATGTTTATTTAAGTAACCCGAAAGAATGGGGAATAGCTAATTTGCGTTACTTTAATCCCATAGGTGCACATCCCTCAGGCCTTATTGGTGAAGCTCCTTTAGGTGTGCCAAGTAATATATTTCCATATTTAACACAAGTTGCTGCTGGTAAGATTAATAAACTAAATATTTTTGGCAATGATTGGCCTACTAAAGATGGAACGGCTATTCGTGACTATATTCATGTTATGGATCTTGCAGAAGGTCATATCTCTGCTTTGCAAAAATTAAACGAAAATAAAATAATGACTGTAAATCTAGGAACAGGTTTTGGGACTAGTGTTTTAGAACTTGTTAATACATTCGAGCGTGTAAATAACATAAAGATACCTATAGAATTCACTTCAAGAAGACAAGGAGATTGTTGTAGGGTAGTTGCAGATAATACTTTGGCAATTTCAAGTTTAGGTTGGTCTCCAAAGAGATACTTAGAAGAAATGTGCTTGGATGGTTGGAAATGGCAATCATTAAATCCGAAAGGTTATTAATGAAAAAAAATTAATTATTTTATTTCTTCTTTTGCTAAATAGAAATAGTAGTTATTTATTTTTTCTTGAATAATGCTTAAAATATAGTAAAATTTAGTTAAATGATAGAATCTTTGACTAGGGAATGAATACTAATCAACAGCTTTTTTTTAAAGAAAACAGAGATGAGTTGGGTACAGAGGAGGAGATTGATTTAAAACAATTTTATAATTTTTTATTGAGAAATACAAAATTAATTGGGATATTTGCTTCTCTTGGTTTATTTATTAGTTGTTTGATTGCTTTTAATACTAAAAGAGTTTGGCAGGGTGAATTCCAAATTGTTCTAGAAGGTAGTTCATCATCATCATTGCCTTCTGTTAATCAAAGAATTGCAAGAATTGTTGGTATAACGCCTGAGGCTAATTCATTAGAAACTGAGATTGGCATTTTAAAAAGCCCATCTGTTTTGATGAATGTTTTTGAATTTGTTAAAACGAATAAATCAGAAAAAACTAATTCTTCGATGCAAGGTTTAAGATTTAAAAAATGGCGAAAAGATTCATTAGATATAATTTTAGAAAAAGGTACCACAATATTAAACCTCGCTTATAAAGATACAGATAAAGATCTTATCCTTCCCGTCCTAAATAACATTTCTTCTACTTATCAAGGATTCGCTGAAAAGAAAAGAATTAGAAGTTTAGAATTAGGTTTAGATTATTTTAAAGAACAAATTAGTGTATATAAAAATAAAAGTATATTATCACTTTCTAAGGCGCAGAAATTTGCTACTGATAATGATTTAGTTATTATACAGGATGAATCAACAATTAATTCCACTGGAAATCCAGCTAATATAGAAACTATTAGAGTCAAAGCTGCTAATCAGATAAGAATTATAGATCAACAGCTTGTTCAAATTTCTAATTTAAAAGATAAATCAGATGATCAAATAATATATTCTGCTTCAACAATTCCTGAGATGTTAGATTTATCTAATAAGTTAAAAGATATTGATACGAAATTAGCAAGACTACGTGTGATTTATAAAGATAATGATAAAACAATTCAGAAATCGATTAAAGAAAGAGCATTTCTTATTGACTTGCTTAAGAAACAAGTTGTTGGATTCTTGAAGGCAAGAAAAGCAGATGCGCAAGCACGTATGAAGGCAGCTGAACGCCCGGAAATAGTATTGATAGAATATAAAATGCTTTTAAGTAATGCTTTAAAAGATCAATCTACTCTTGATGATTTAGAGTCTCAGAATAGACTGCTTTTGTTAGAGAAGGCCCGTAGCAAGGAGCCTTGGAAATTAATTACTAATCCCACATTACTTCCTTATCCAGTAGCCCCAAGTCGAAAAAAGATTTTAGCTCTTGGACTTTTTTGTGGAATATTTTTGGGAACTGGTGTAGCAATGATTTCTGAAAAAAGAAAAAATATTATCTATTCAATATCTGAATTGGAGGCATTGGGTCAATGGAATTTCATCGTTGAATTATCGGGAAATCAGAAAAAATACTGGGATAAATCACTTAACTTATTAGTGACTAATCAACTTTTAGATGTTAATGGAAGTATTGCTCTAATTGCAATTGGTGAAATCAATAATTCATTACTGGAAGAGCTTTATAAATCATTGAAGGATCTTTTAGGGAATTGTGAGCTTATAGTTACGAAAGACTTGCTTGAATCAAATAAATTTACTAACTTAATTGTTCTAACAGCTTATGGAATAACAAGAAGAGACGAATTATTAGATACAAATATAAAGCTTTTATTGCAAAAAGAATCAGTATTAGGTTTGTTAACTTTAAACAATA
Organism: Prochlorococcus sp. AG-402-O21; assembly: GCA_003216375.1. Classification (GTDB taxonomy): domain Bacteria; phylum Cyanobacteriota; class Cyanobacteriia; order PCC-6307; family Cyanobiaceae; genus Prochlorococcus_B. The sequence goes on from QCIZ01000011.1 coordinate 48,566, forward strand.
TAAATTAAGGGAACTAATATCATGGATAAATCTAATCACCTTTCGCTCGACTCCTAACTCTTATTTTTTTATAATAAAATGATTAAATCATCAAATTATAAACTCCTAGCTCTAAAGTTCTTATTATTAAACTCTTTAATATTAGGTGGCTTGTATGACACAAGGCAAGCATATGGTCGAGAAAATATTAATAAGCCATCAAAAGATTATATACGACAGCTCCCAGATACTTCTGCTTATATTATAGGACCTGGTGATATATTAAAAGTAAAGGTTTCAGAAGATACAGCAGCTTTAAATAAAAGCGTCACTGTTGATAGTGAAGGAATTGTTAACCTTGAAAGATTGAAAAGAATTTATGTTTCTGGCTTGAATATAAGCGAATTGACAGAAATTTTAAATAATGAATATTCAAAATATGTCAAAGAACCAAATGTAGAATTATTCATAGTTAGTTATAGGCCGGTGAAATTTTATATAGATGGTGAGGTTGAGGAGCCTGGCTTACATATTTTGTCAGGTTCAGATAGTCCGTTAGATGATTTATCTTTTTTGAATAAAAAACAAAATAGTGTTGAAAATTCAATAGTTTCACCTATTAATAATTTTAAAACAAATAATATCTTTTTCCCTTCTCTTATTGATGCAATTAGAATAAGTAAAGGTATAACTCAGTATGCAGATATGAGGAATATTAAGATTACTAGAGTTGATAGTATTTCTAATGGTGGAGGTCGTATTGGAACTAAAGTAAATCTTATTGATACACTTGATTTGAAAGATGACTCTCAAAATGTACGCATTTTTGATGGTGATATGATTTTTATTCCAAAAAATGACAAACCTGTTTTATCGGAGATATCTAAGGCTATAAAGTCAAATATAAATCCAAAATTTGTTGATATATTTCTAGGTGGAAGAGTCGAAAAACCAGGTCCCATAACAGTTAGTAAAAGTTCAGTTTTATTAGAGGCAATTCAGTTAGGAGGTGGTACAAAGTTTCTGAAAGGGAAAGTTAACTTTTTAAGATATAACAATGATGGGACTATTGATCAAAGAGTTTTTTCATTACGTAAATCTGCTCCTAGGGGCTCGTATCAAAACCCTTTCTTAAAAAATGGAGATTTAATTTATGTGGGTAAGAGTCCTTTAAATATAACAACTGAGATACTTACTGAAATAACCTCACCAATTAGTAATATAGTTTCTACATATGGTTTATTTAAGATTATAGCTGACTAAAAATATCATAAATCTTTTATATTTTTTTATAAAAGAAAATTTAAATAATTAAAAATTAAAAAATACTTATTGCTAGTTGATAGTTAAGATAATCCAATTCCTCTTGCCATTAAGGTTGCTAAAAATGGAATAGAAACAAAACCCACAAGCTCAATATTTAATATTAGCCTTAATCTGGAAACTAATTTTGAGCTTACATTAGGCAATTTACCTTTACTTAAAGGGATGGCCCACAAAATATATGTAAATGTTGGATAAAGTGATAATGAGCCTACTAAACCGAAAGTAACAATCTTTGTCCAAAATATAGGATTATTAGTGTAAAACTCAGATCCTTGACCAAATTTGATAACCCTATAAATCCCGCTTACTAAAAGTGCTAATCCTGCAATTCCATAAATTATATCTGCAATAACCATTGATATAGACTCTTTTCTGTCAGGGTCAACTTTTAAAGATATTCGTTCATATATCAAGGCACCAAAACAAATCATGAAGCTTACATAATGAACATATGCGATTGAAGCATTTTTAATAACTTCTGATGGAAAAGAAAAACCCATCTAACCTCCTTTGTTATCATTTTATACTTTAATGACTATTGCAATATACCGCTCGCCAAGTTTTGTCCTCGCTTTCTTAATGAGGTAGAAGATATTTTTGAGACTTCTAAAGAATTGATATTTTATGGAGAAGAACCCTTCTTCTTATGGGTCTTATTGCTAAGTTATACATATTTTAAGGAGTATTGGCTTATGGGAGAAAGCGTTATAGTATAAATTAAATTGCTAGCTCCTAACATAATTAAATAATTGGAGACGTAGAATGATAAAACAAAGGCTAAAGAAATTCTTATTAGGCTTTCTTTTTTTTATTATTGCTTTAAATATAAACATATTTTCTAGACAACCAGAAAAAGTATTTGCTTTGGAGGATAGTGATTCTAAATTAATCGAAAAAATATCTAAAGACTACACTAAGAAATTTTGCAATTCAATTGGCTTTGGCCTTTCGAAGGAAAGTGCTATGAAGTTTTCATTTATAGAAAATAAAGAGATTTTCAAAAGTAGGAAAGGCTTTAAAAGTATAAACAAAGAATTACTTGCACAAAAAATAGCTAATTTAGTTATTGATGGTTGTGGCTATCAATTAGATTTATACGGAGATAAAGATATTGAAGAATTTTCTGAGTATTACTTATCTTTTGATAAAGAGAATTAATAACCAAAATTAATTAATAGAATACAATTAATTTATTTTTAGAAATTTATTAACCAATTAAAATAATTTTACAGATCTAAAAAAGCGGCTGACTTAAAAGAAATCAAAACCAGATGAAATATTTTATTTTAATAATGCAGATAGTTTATTAGAAAGCTTTTCGTTATAGGGAAACAATTTAAATCAGCGATTTAGTCAGTTCTAAGTTGAATAGAAGCAATAAAGACTTTCTGGTAAAGGGTTGTCCATTTTCTAATCTAGTCAAGTTTACGCCCCATCTATCTATTTTCTTGCCAAAGAGCTTGATTATGTTTCTATTATCTCAATCTTTGAAGGCTTTCCAATTCAAGATCCTTTTAAATATTTTTCAGCAGAATATTGTTCCAAACTGTCTACCGAATATAAATTGCTAAAAGCTGCATTAATTCAACTCGCGGCCAATTGGTATTAGCCTTTTCCTAAGAACATACATCAAGGCAAGTTTTTTAACTTCTATGGCTGATTTTAAATAGACACCACCTTCTATATTATAATTTAAATAGTTAATCTATAAATTTTGAAGAATAATTTTCCTGAAAGGATAACTATATCTTTATCAATACTTCAGTATAGCGTTACTCCTGAATATTCAATTAAAGAAGTAATGAGTAAAATAGAATCTAATGAGAAAGGAATAGCTTTTTGTGTTGATGAACTTGGAATTCTTCAAGGTTCTATTTCCGATGGTGATATTAGAAGATGGATGATGTCAAAGTCTACAGTAAATTTAAACTCGCTAAAAGTAAATGAAATTATAAATAAAAATTGTATTTCTGTATTTAAAGATTCAATAGAGAAAGTTGACCAACATTTTAACGACCGTTCTTTAAAAGCTGTTCCTATTATCGATAGAAATAAAAGACTCTATGCTATTGCAACAGAGGCAAATAAATCATTTGAAATTTCAAATCATATTATCAACAATGATAATAAGATTTTTGTGATTGGAGAAATTGGAAATAATCATCAGGGATCTCTTGAGAATGCAAAAAAATTAATAAAAATAGCATCTAACGCTGGAGCATCTGCAGCGAAATTTCAATTACGCGATCTTTCTTGCTTGTATGATCTTAATGATAACAAAAACAAGCTAGAAGATTTAGGCACAGAATATACAATTGATCTCTTAAAGAGGTTCCAACTAAGTGATGATGATCTTTTTAAAGCATTCGACTATTGCCACACTTTAGGAATTACACCTTTATGTACGCCATGGGATATAACATCTGTAGAAAAACTAGAGAAGTATGGAATTGAGGGCTATAAAATAGCTTCTGCTGATTTTACTAATACTGAGTTAATTAAAGCAGTAGTTAAGACACGAAAACCTATGATTTGTTCAACTGGTATGTGTTCTGACTCCGAAATTGTTTCGGGAATAAAGAACTTAAAGAACCAATATGCAAATTTTGCATTGCTTCATTGCAACTCTACATACCCAGCTCCTTTTAAAGATATTAATTTACGATATATCGAGAAACTATCTAAATTGGGTAAATGTATTGTTGGTTATTCAAGTCATGAAAGAGGATTTAGTGCGATTTTAGCTGCCGTAGGCTTAGGAGCAAGAATCATAGAAAAACATATTACGTTAGATAAAACCTGGGAGGGTATTGATCACAGGGTTAGTTTAATTTATTCTGAATTTAATAATATGATTAAAGAAATTAATGACGCAAATCAATCTTTAGGATTAGGAGATTCACGGTATCTTAGTCAAGGAGAAATAATAAATAGAGAAAATCTTGGAAAAAGTATTTTTGCTAGTAAAAATATAGAATTAGGAGAAGTTTTTACTCATGATTCATTTAGAATTATGAGCCCTGGTAAAGGATTAAGTCCTTATTACAAAGATGACTTAATTGGTGTTAAGGCTAAAAGAAATTTTAAGGAAGGTGATATTTTAGAGATGTCTGATTTAAAGAATGATGCAGTTGTAGGACGAGAATATGTTTTTAATAGACCTTTTGGTTTGCCTGTAAGATATCATGATGCTGTTAATTTAATAGAACAAACTAATGCTAATTTAGTTGAATTTCATTTAAGTTATAGAGATTTAGAAAGAGACTATTCAGACTTCATAAGTAAAGAAAAAATAGAAAGATTACCTGAAAAGTTTGTGGTTCATTGCCCTGAGTTGTTTGCAGGTGATCATTTATTAGATCTTTGCACTAATGATGAATCATATAGAGAAGAGTCTATAAAAAATTTACAAAATACTATTAATGCAACAAATAAACTTAAAAGAATATTTCCCAATCATGAAAAGCCTATTATAGTTGTTAATGTTGGAGGTTTTACTCTAGATAATCATTTAAGCAAAGAAGAAAGATATATTTTATATGACAACTTAAAAGAATCACTTCAAATGATTGATCATAGCGAAGTTAGGCTTTGTCCTCAAACAATGCCACCATTTCCTTGGCATTTTGGAGGACAGAGATATCATAACTTATTTATTTATCCTGATGAAATTAATAAATATTCTAAAGAACTAGAACTAGAAATATGTTTAGATATTTCACATTCAAAGCTAGCTTGTAATTATTATAAAATTGATTTCTTAGAATTTCTTAAAACCGTATTACCTGTTACTAGTCATATGCATATATCTGACAGCTCTGGTGTGGATGGAGAAGGCTTACAAATAGGGGATGGAGATATAAATTTTGCTGAATTCTCTCCTCTAATTAATAATCTTAATCCTTATGCTTCTTTTATTCCCGAGGTTTGGCAGGGGCATAAAAACAATGGTGAGGGATTCTGGAAAGCATTGAATTATTTAGAAGAAATTTTTTAAACTTATGAAAGTAATTGCAATAGTTCAAGCTAGAATGAGTTCAACTCGTCTTCCAGCAAAAGTACTTTTAGATCTTTACGGTAAACCTATAATTTTAAGAATGCTTGAAAGACTTATTAAATCAAAACGTTGCAATAATATTATAATTGCAACAACAATAAATCCAATTGATAATATTATTTCTGATTTATGTATTGATTCAGGTTTAGAATTCTACCGTGGTCATCCTACAGATCTTTTAGATAGACATTATCATTGCGCAAAAAAATACAAAGCTGATTTAATCCTAAAAATCCCCTCTGATTGTCCACTGATTGATCCTTCATTAGTAGATGAATGTATTGAATTGATACAGTCAAATAATTATGATTATGCTTCTAATATACATTCACATAATTTTCCTGATGGACAAGATGTTGAGGCTTTTAGCATGGATGCTTTAGAATATAGCTATAAAAAAGCGAATAAAGAATACCAGAGAGAGCACACTACGCCTTATATATACGAGAATAAATCTTTATTCAAAACAATTGAGATGCAGTCACCTTATGAGGAAAAAAGCTTTTACAAATATAGATTGACATTAGACTATATAGAAGATTACTGGTTGATTAGAAAAGTATATAATTCATTCAATGGAAATGTCTTTACTTTAAAGGATATAATCAAACTTTTAGATAGTAATAATTACATAAGAAATATAAATTCTTTGCACCACTCAAAAGCTTGGTACAATAATAAGAACATATTAAATTAAGTTGAATAGAAAAAACCCTCAATTTGAAAAACTTACGAAGACATCTCTTTTGGTTAGAGAGAGTTGTTTAGGTATGGCATACAATGGAGGCTGCTTTTTAGGTGCATCTCTTTCTTGTGTAGATATCTTGGTTTATTTATATGGTCATTTTCTAAATTGTAATAAAAATAACTTCAGAAATGAAAATAGAGATTACTTGTTTCTATCCAAAGGCCATGATGTCCCTGCCCTTTATTCAGTTCTTGCAGAGAATGGTTTCTTTAGTAAAGATAGATTATTAAATCATCTTTCAGGTAAAGATTTCATTTACTGGCACCCAAATACTAAGATACCTGGAATAGAATTTCATTCAGGTTCTCTTGGACATTTGCCCTCTGTTTCGCTAGGCGTTGCTATTAATAATAAATTAAAAAAAATAAACTCTAAAGTTATTACCATTATTGGAGATGGTGAACTTAATGAAGGTTCTATTTGGGAATGCCTATTAGTAGCATCTTCATTAAAAATTGCTAACTATTGTCTTATAGTTGATAGAAATCATTTTCAGGCTAATGGTCCTACAGAAGAGATAATGCCTTTAGAACCTCTTAGAGAAAAATTTATATCCTTTGGATGCAATGTTTATACAGTTAATGGTCACTCTTTTGAAGAAATGAATCAATGTTTTGAAAGTATAAACTTTAATTCACCTGGTACAAAAGTAATCATTTGCGATACTATTAGAGGTAAAGGTATTCCTAGTATTGAAGCAAAGGCTGACAAGTGGTTCTGCACCTTAGATAAGGAAATGTACGATAATCTCTTAATAGAATTACAAACTGGTGATGAATCTGGCGTACAAATCCCTTCAACATGTGTTAGATAATGGACTATATTGATGTTTTGGGGCAATTGTATAATGAAGATCCAAGTATTGTTGTAATAACAGCAGAAAATAGAGCTTTAATAAGAGATTTAGAGAAGAGATATCCTCAAATACCTTTCATTGATGTTGGGATAGCAGAACAAACTGCTGTTGGTGTTTCTGCAGGATTAGCTAAGTCAGGAATGAAACCAATAGTTCATGGTCTTGCCTCTTTCCTTACAATGAGATCCTATGAATTTATCAGGACAGATATAGCTTTACCAAAATTAAATGTAAAATTTGTTGGCTTTATACCAGGTTTACTTTCGGAGGCTAATGGTCCTACACATCAAGCTATACAAGATTTAGCATTAATGCAAACTATGCCAGGAATGAATATTTTCCTTCCGTCAGATTATGAAGATATGCTTGAATGTTTACCAGAAATAATAAAAAATGATGGCCCTAGCTATATAAGAGCTAATCATATTAGATCAGGTGTAAATCATTCTAGATTCATAATTCCTGAGTCTGAAAAAATTAGAAGTGGTAGCGATATTACAATACTTTCTTATGGACCGTTGTTAGAACAAAGTAATAAACTATGCGATAGATTAATTGATAATTGTATTTATTCAGACTTATATAATATAAGGTCATTTACCCCTTTTGATAAAAAGCTTTTAAGAAAACTATATAAAGAAAATAAGCCAATAATTGTGATAGAGGATCATTTGGAATTTGGTAGTCTATACAATCATTTATTAACTATTAGTAAGAAAGATGATGAAAGACTAAATCTATTCCCTATTAATTTGGGCAACAATTACCATAAACCTCTATTGCTTAAAGATTTAATGGCAGAAGATTGTTTTTCTATTAACAATTTATATGAACTTATAATAGATTTTATAAAAGATCCTAAATTAAATAAAGCATAATGCGCTAATGATTAAAACTTAATCCTATGAATTCAGTAAAAAAATCATTATCTCTATTGGAAGAGGCAAGAAAAATAATGTACCCCCCTACTCAAACAATTGCAAAAGGTCCATCTCAATTTGTTGAGGGGGTATCTCCTGTTTTCGCTAAAAAAGGTAAGGATGGACACATATGGGATGTAGATGATAATGAATATATAGATTTAAATATGGCTGTAGGACCAGTTTCTCTTGGATATTGTTTTGATAAAGTAGATTCTGCAATTAAAAGTCAGTTAGAGAAGGGCATTACTTTTAGTCTAATGCACCATCTAGAATATGATTTATCTAAAATAATTAATAATGTAATTCCTAATGCAGAGGTTGTTAGATTTAGTAAAACAGGAGCAGATGTTTGCTCAGCAGCAATAAGAGTAGCTAGAGCATATACAAAGAAAGAAAAAATAATTTGCTGTGGCTACCATGGTTGGCATGATTGGTATATCTCTACTTCATCAATGAATTCAGGGATACCAATTTCTAACATGTCAGAAGTTTCATCCGTGCCTTACAATGATATAGATATAGTTAAATCGAAAATAGATTCTAATACGGCTGCTGTGATATTAGAACCAGTTTTATTTGAGAAGCCTAATCCTAATTTTCTCTCCGAACTTTTGGATATTTGTAATCAAAAAGGTGCTCTTCTTATCTTTGATGAAATGTGGACTGGTTTTAGACTTGCATTAGGGGGAGCTCAAGAATTCTTTGATGTTGTTCCACACTTATCTGTATTTTCAAAGGCTTGTGCCAACGGAATGCCTCTATCTATACTTACTGGAAAGAAAGAGATAATGAGTGTGTTATCTGATGAAGTTTTCTTTTATACAACATTCGGCGGAGAAGCTTTATCTTTAGCAGCGGCGAAGACCACTATCGAAATAATGCAGAACGAACCTGTAATAAAAACTATTTGGGAAAATGGAGAAACTTTAATC
>QCIZ01000012.1 GCA_003216375.1 Prochlorococcus sp. AG-402-O21
TAAAATCATTATCTTTTTGTAGTTGATCAGCTATTTGTTGTGCAATATTACGAGGAGGTTGTTTTATTTCTTTTGCGAGTGCTAAAGCACAATTTATTTGAAAATCTCCAAATTCTGGCTTGGATGCGGGGACTAAATTAGAACCTGTGAGTATTGAAGAAGTTTTTGAACTTCGATCCTCTTTTGGGAATACTTTAATGAAAGCTCTATTCAAGGCTTCTTCTAATCTGGTGGATATTTCAAGCATGATATTTATGGTTAGGTAGATACGTTTAAGATTTTTTGGATAATGTCAGAAAACTGTTTTTCATTTTTTAGTCAAAGCGCATACTGAAATCTATCCATTTGCTTTTAGTGATTGGTGCACTAGTTGAGATTAGATCAATACCTGTAAAAATATAGTCTGACAAATTATTTGGGTTGATTCCAGAAACTTCAATCACAATATTTTGTGAGACGTATTTGGAATTAATGTTTTTTGAAAGTTGACGTAATTCTGGCACTAATTTCGTTATGGTTTGAATAGACATTTCATCAAGTAAAACACCATCAGCGCCTGCCTCTACAGCTTCTTTTGCTTGGGTAGGAGTCTCTGCTTCGACTATTATTTTTTTTGTCCATGGAATAGTATTTTTTAAAATTTTGATACTCTCGCTAATCCCCTTAGACCACTCAATGTGATTCTCTTTCAACATAGCAGCATCATCTAATCCAAGTCTATGATTGATTCCACCACCACAATGAAAAGCATATTTCTCGAATATTCTTAGGCCCGGATTGGTTTTACGGGTGTCTGCTAACTTCACATTGGATCCTGATAGTTTAGAAACCAGTAAAGCTGTCGATGTGGCAATTCCAGAAAGATGCATGGCTACATTTAAAGTTACTCGCTCTCCTGCCACTAAGGAAGAGGATGACCCTTTTAATTCTAGGAGTCTTTGATTCTTTTCAAACTTCTGACCATCCTCTATTAGAAGTTGAATATCAACTTGAGGATCAATCTTTCTAAATATTAGTTTGACTAGATCTCCACCACAAAAAGTTCCATCCTCTTTTGCAACCCAATGAGCTGATGCACTTCGGTCGTTGAGGACAAATCTTGTGAGATCTCCATCACCGAGATCTTCCTCAATCCAGGTGTCTAATATTTTATGTAGCTTTGGTGAGCGAAGATCCACAATACAAAAAATACATTTATTACTATACCAATGCTAAAACCATTTATAAAAATATTTATTTCTATTTTTTTAATTTCTTAAGCTAATCTTTGTCTTAAATATTTTTAAGAAAATAGAAACTTTTTAATATTTTCTCTTTGTTATATGTTATCCATATGCTTTAATAAACTTAATCTTTGCTCCTTGGATCAAGTGGATGTTGTTCATAGTGTAAATATTATGGTTGCATTCTTGATCGGAGGAGTTTGTTATTACTTATATTATATTTTTACAATCGACAATAAGTAGTAGATAGAAATTACTTGATTATTGACCAATACAGAATTTTGAAAATATATTATCAAGTAAGCTTTCTGTTAAATCTTCTCCTGTTAGTTCTCCTAAATAGTTAATAGCTTGTCTTAAGTCTATGGTCCAGAAATCCCATGGGAGCTTTTCATTGAAAACTTTATTGATATTTTCCAGCGATTCCATTGTTGCTTTTGCCAGATCAAGTTGTCTTTCATTTAGAGCAATATCCAATCCATGCGTTTGAGAAGAACCACATTTTTTTAGGAGGTAATTAATTAGATTATCTTCTCCATTTCCGGTTTTTGCACTTATAATTACTAGATTTTCTTTTTCTAATACATATTTTGGAACTTTTTTAAAAGATTGATTACTTTTTAAATCAGATTTATTTCCAACAATCAAGAGAGGAATATTTATGGGTAATTGTTTTAGTATTGATTCATCTTCGCTAGTCCATCCGTTTGAATAATCAAAGATTAATATGATGAGGTCAGCATGAATTAAAGTTTTTCTTGTTCTAGATATACCAATTTTTTCGATGATATTTTTAGTCTCTCTTAGGCCAGCTGTATCAATAAAAGTTACTGGTATTCCCTCTAAGACAATCTCACTTTCCAAAAGATCTCTAGTAGTTCCAGGTAGGTCAGTCACAATAGCTTTTTCTTGCTTGGAAAGCCTATTCAATAAGGAGCTTTTCCCTACATTAGGCTTCCCAGTTAGTGCAACTTTTAAGCCAGAGCGAACCCAAGATCCTCTTTTTGCATTATCTATTAGATCGTTGATTTCTTTTTTGATTGCGATGATTTCATTTTTTACATGTTGTTCATCTAGAATTGGAAGATCTTCTTCAAAATCTATTCTTGCTTCAATTTCCGTTAGTTGCTCAATCAATCGTTTCCTGATTGATTGAATCGTAGTTTGAATATTTCCTTCAATTCCATTAATCGCAAGTTCTGCGGCTTTTCGACTTCTGGCTGACACCAGTTCACTAATTGATTCTGCTTGAGTAAGGCTAAGACGACCGTTAAGCACTGCTCTTTGACTAAACTCACCTGGTTCTGCTCTTCGAACGCTTGGGATATCCAGTATTCTTTCAAGGATCTTTTGGACTGCAATGATTCCACCATGGCAATGTATTTCTACTACATCCTCTCCCGTAAAACTTCGTGGCCCTTTCATTATTAGTATTAATACTTCATCGATATACATTGTTTGATCTGCCTCGGTTACGTATCCGTAAAGCACTTTGTGAGTGCTCCAATCATGCGTTCCTGGAATATGAACAATAGTTTTAGTTATCTCAATTGCTGAGGAGCCAGAGATCCTAATGACAGCGATACTTCCTTGGCCGGGTGAAACGGCCGTCGCAATTGCAGCAATAGTATCTTCAGTAGGGGAAAACGAATTCATTAATCAATAATCACGCAATCTTCACTAAGATCAAATGTATGTTTCTTTTTTGGACGAAGATTTTTTTAAAAATATGAAAAAAATCTTTCTAAATCTAATACAAAGAATTCGTAATTTTATCTCTTGGCTCTGGAATCAGGAAGGTTCTCCTTCTAAGAGAGCATTAGGGTTGGGAGTGGGGATATTTAGTGGTTGCTTTCCATTCTTTGGTTTACAAACCTTGATGGGTGTGTTTTTAGCAAAAATCTTAAAAGGAAATAGTATCTTGGCGGCTGTTGGAACCTGGATTAGCAACCCATTTACTTATGTGCCTCTTTATTATTTTAATTATAAACTAGGTTCTTTAATGCTTAATAAAGACAAAATAATTGTAGATTTTAGCCATATAACTACTAATGAGTTGTGGTATCAAGGTTGGTATTTGAGTTCTCGACTGATATTAGGCTCGATATGTATGGGACTGCTGACTGGAGTAGTTGGTGGACTTGGTTTATATTTTTTACTCAAAAAACTTTCTAAAAAAATTTAAATTTTTAGACATTAGATATTATTTATTTTCAATAGTCTTTCTGATTATTTAAAATGCTAATTAATTCCTGTTCTAGCGATATCTAAGACATCAACCATTGAACGTATTTGATTGATAGTAATTTCTAATTGATTAACACTTTCAAGTTCAACTCTTAGGTCTATACATGCAGGTTTGCCATGAGATGTCTTAACTCTTGCATCGATTACATTAATACCTCTATCAGAAAGCCTCATTAATATATCTTTAAGCACTCCGACCCTATCAATAACTTCAATTCTTAATTGAATAGGAAATTTCTCTTCTTTGATATATGTATTGCTATTCCACTTAATCGATAATCTTCGATTGATAGGTACTGACTGAATATTGACACAATTAGTTCGATGTATCGTGATCCCATGGTTGCCAAGTGCAACTGTTCCAACTATTGATTCTCCTGGTAAAGGGCTGCAACACCCCCCTAGTCGATAGTCAAGCCCTTCCAGACCAACTATTGGCGAATATTTTGTTTGAGATATTTTTGATTTATTTGAAGCTGGATTTGCTTGTGACCCAACTTGGATCGCTAGCTCAATATCACTTAATTCAGCGTCAGGTGGCTGGTTTTGTATTTTTATCTCTTCTTTAAATTTATTAATTACTTGATGTAGGGTTAATGCTCCAAATCCAAGTGAAGCTAATAAATCTTCCGTAGACTTTAGATTACATCTCTCAGCAACTTTTGTTATTGCTTCACCTTTCAGTAAATTATCAATTCCTTTACGACCAAATTCTTGTTCTAGTAGTTCCTTCCCTCTTAATATTGTTTCTTGACGATGACTTTTCTTATACCATTGTCTAATGCGATTTCTAGCTGTGGGGGTGGCTACATAATTTAACCAATCTAAACTTGGATGAGAGCTCTTATGAGTGAGGATCTCAACGAAATCCCCATTTTCAAGGGGTGTTGATAGCACGCAAAGACGATCATTAATTCTTGCACCATTGCAATGATTCCCTACTTCAGAGTGAATACGGTAAGCAAAATCGATTGCAGTTGAACCATTACGTAGTCCCAAAACATCTCCTTTTGGAGTAAAAACAAATACTTCTTCATCAAATAAGTCCTCTTTTATTGATGCAAGATAGTCATTGTGATCATTAACCCCATCTTCTTGTTGCCATTCAACTAATTGGCGTAACCAATTGAATTTCTCTGAATCAGGCTTAGCAGGAGATCCTCCTTCTTTATACTTCCAGTGAGCTGCGATTCCAAATTCTGAAACCCTATGCATTTCAGGAGTCCTGATTTGCACCTCAATAGGCCTATGTCTGCCTATTACAGCTGTATGAAGAGACTGGTAGCCATTTGGTTTTGGGAGGCCTATATAGTCTTTAAACCGACCAGGTATTGGCCTGAATGTGTCATGGACAACAGCAAGAGCTCGATAGCATGTCTCGACATCTGAGACAAGAATTCTAAGAGCAGCAACATCAAAAATTTCATGGAATTCTTTTTGTTGTCTTTGCATTTTGCTCCATATTCCGTATAAATGCTTTGGTCTTCCACTAACTTCGCATTGGCTAAGCCCTGCTGAGTTCAAGCGATCTCTTAGCAATTGAACAGTTATATTTAATCTCTCTTCTCTTTCACTACGTTTACTAGCAATTTGTTGCTGGATTTCTCGAAAGGAATCTGGCTCTAAAAGTTTAAATGCTAGGTCCTCTAGTTCCCATTTGAAGCGTCCTATTCCTAAACGGTTTGCGAGTGGAGCATAAATTTCTCTCGTTTCTTTTGCTATTCGAGTTTGCTTCTCTTTGTCTAAGAAACTAATAGTTCTCATATTGTGAAGCCTATCTGCAAGCTTCACAAGTACAACACGAATATCGCTAGCCATAGCTAGAAACATTTTGCGGAGGTTTTCTGCTTGAGCTTCTGTTCGATTATTAAAATGAATTCCGCCTAATTTAGTAACACCTTCAACTAGATATCTAACTTCATTGCCAAAATAACCCTCAAGTTGTTCGGGTGTTATTTCTGTATCTTCGACGACGTCATGTAAAAAACCTGCTGCAATCACACTAGCGCTTGCACCTATCTCTCTTAGTAAGTCAGCTACTGCAACTGGATGTGTTATGTAAGGTTCACCACTTTTTCTGTATTGCCCTTTATGCAATTGAAATGCAAGATCAAATGCAGCAACTAAAAGTGCTTCAGAATCTCTTGGGCAGCTTGCTCCTATCCCCGGCGGAATATTTTCAATGCAATTTTTTAACCACTCTGGCAAAATAATTTCATAATCATCAATATTTTTGATCTGATGAGTTCTAAGTTGCGGTTGGCCATCAAAAAAATCATCACAGACGTTATGTGCCTGGTTTGAATTGTGTGCAGAGGTGACTTTAGGCATCAGCACCGGAGCTTAATTTATTTTATTCAAACTCAACATTTCTTGCTACCTTTTTATGAATAATTCATCAAAAGAAGTTCTAAAGATAAATAAACTAAATGCTATTTATCCAAATAGTACAACTTCCGTGTTGAGAGATTTAAATCTGAATATTAATCGTGGCGATAGGCTCGCATTAGTTGGTAGTTCGGGATGTGGTAAAAGTACTGTTGCTAAGGCTGTAATGCAGCTTCTTCCTAAAGGATGCTTTTGTGATGGTGAGATTGTTCTAAATGGAAAAAATGTATTAGATCTAGACAATGTTGCTTTGCAAGCTATTCGAGGGAAAGAGGTTGGATTGATATTTCAGGATCCAATGTCACGTTTAAATCCTTTAATGACTGTTGGTGATCATTTGGTTGATACTTTTAAAGCTCATTACAACTCTGAACCAATTTACAACTTAGTAAAAAAAGCTAAAAACTTATTAGAAAAAGTTGGAATAGATCCTTTAAGATTTAATTCTTTTCCGCATGAATTTAGTGGAGGGATGCGACAACGTGTAGCAATTGCTTTGGCAATTTGTTTAAGACCTCCTTTGATAATTGCTGATGAACCTACAACTAGCTTGGATACAATAGTTGCTGATCAGATCATGAGTGAATTAAGTTTACTTTGTGATGAGATTGGGACTGCTTTACTATTAATTAGTCATGATTTATCTATGGTATATAAATGGTGCAATAAAATTGCAATACTTGATTATGGGCAAATCGTCGAATCTGGTAATATTAAAGATATTGTTGGTAATCCAAAAACTGAAATTGCTCAAAGATTAGTTAATTCAGGAAGAATTTTAGAGGGTTCTGAGAGAGAAATAATGAATAAAAGTACTGTATTATTAAGAGCGAATAGATTACGTTGCTGGCATAATTTAGGCTTTTGGCCCTTTAATTCTTTTTGGTTGAAAGCTGTTAATGAAGTTACCTTTTCTCTGTATGAAGGCGAAACTCTTGGTATCGTAGGGCCATCGGGATGTGGCAAGAGCACTCTATGTAGAGCGTTGACTGGTCTATTGCCTACGAGAGGTGGAAGTGTTTTTTTCCTTGGAGAGAATATTTCAACTATCAATAGGAAATCTTTAAAACAATTACGTAAGTATATTCAAATTATTTTTCAAGATCCTTCAGCTTCTTTGAATCCTAAGATGTCAGTAATGGATGCAATTATAGATCCAATCCTTATCCATAAATTGTCAAGTAGATCTCATGCTAGGGAAAAAGCTCGTAATCTTTTACAACTAGTAGGCTTAACGCCTGCAGCAATGTATGAACAACGCTTACCTTCACAACTTTCAGGAGGACAACAGCAAAGAGTTGTTATCGCAAGAGCACTGGCACTTGCCCCAAAAATACTTATCTGTGATGAAAGTGTCAGTATGTTAGATGCAGAAATTCAAGCAGAAGTTTTGGAGTTGCTACGCTCGCTGCAAGAAAGATTAAAACTGTCCATACTATTCATAACTCATGACTTAGCAGTTGCGGCAGGCTTTTGTCACAGAGTATTAGTGTTTGATAAGGGAAAAATTATCGAAGAGAATTCTGGTAAGAATTTGTTAAATCATCCTCAAAAATACTTAACAAAAAAGATGGTTAAGGCATGTCCAAGACTTCCGAAATAATATGATTTTTAGGTTGTAATACTTTTAAAAGTCTTTCAAAATCTTTAGGTAATGGAGCTGTGAATTTCATTTTCTCTAATGTTATGGGGTGTATTAAACCCAATTCAACTGCATGTAATGCTTGGCCACTAAGTTTAATAGGCAATTTTTTACACCTACTGTAAGTTTGGTCTCCAATAATAGGGTGACCTATATGTGCACTATGAACACGAATTTGATGCGTCCTACCTGTATCAAGTTTGAATTTAAGTAGAGAAAAACTTCCTAGATTTTCAATTAATTTCCAATGTGTACAAGCATATCTACCAGATTCTTCATCAACTACAGCATATTTTTTTCTATCTTTTGGATGGCGGCCAATACACCCGACAATCATACCTTCATTGTCTTTAACAGCTCCATGAACAACAGCAATATAATTTCTTGAAGCTACTCTTTTTTGTATTTGAATTTGTAGTTTAACTAAGGCTTCTTGAGTCTTTGCTACGACGATGCATCCAGTTGTGTCTTTATCTAAGCGATGAACTATTCCAGGCCTCAATTTACCTCCGATGCCAGGTAAGTCTGGGCAATGATTGATTAATCCATTGACTAAAGTTCCTGACTTGTTCCCTGGCGCAGGATGCACTGCTATTCCTGCTGTTTTATTAATGACTATTAAATGATTATCTTCATATAAGATATCTAAATCAATTTCTTCCGGTTTTAAGTAAGGAAGAGGTTCAGGCGGCGGGACCCAAAGTTGAATTATGTCACCTGGCCTGACGGGAGTTTTTGCTTTTCCCGTTTTACCGTTTACTTTTGCGAAACCTGCTTCAATGAATTTTTGAATATGAGCTCTGCTTTGTTCAGCTCGTTGACTTACCAGCCATCTGTCAAGGCGCATAGGCAAAGGTTTCTTATATTCACCCTCAAATATTTCACCTGGTCCCTGCCCAAATTGATGCCTGATTTCTTTATCCATTAGGGGAGTTCAAGAGAGATATTACCCAATAGATTTTTGCGAAAATCATCAAGTAATCTTTGAGACATTCTTCTAGTATCTCCCGAAGTGTGACGTTCTGCTGCTAAAAGTAGCCATGAAGATTTGTCTTTAATAGTTTCATTGACAAATACTCCATATCTTTTTTGAAGACACATTGACTTGATTCCCGCTTCTTGGGAATTTTCTAACGTTTCAAGAAGTTTCATAAAGTTAATTGCTACCTGTTCTGTATCGTATGCGGCTTGACCAATATCATCACAAATAGCCAGTTTTAATGCGGCATTTTGATCTTCGAATTTAGGTGGTAGAACTCCAGGAGCATCCAACAGATCAAGATCTTGTCCCAATCTTACCCATCTCAAACTTCTCGTGACTCCAGGTTTTCTAGAGCTGGACACAACCTTTTTTTTAACTAGTCTGTTAATGAGAGCAGATTTACCTACATTTGGGAAACCAAGAGTTAGCACTCTAATTGCACGATTCTTCATCCCTCGGTCAATACGCCTTTGATTCAATTCTTGCCCAGCACGAATGGCGGCCTGTTTTATTTGGAGAACGCCTGTTCCAGCTTTTGCATCACACCACCACGGGACTTTTCCCTCTGATCTTAATTTTTTATCCCATGCTTTATAAGCATCGACATTGATCATGTCTTTTCTATTGAGAACTAATATTTGCTTCTTTCCTTTTAACCATTTTTGGAGATATGGATGAGAAGTAGCAAGGGGTATTCTTGCATCGCGCACTTCGAAAACTAGATCAACTTTATTCAGATTCTCTTTTAATTGTTTTTCTGCTTTAGCAATGTGCCCTGGATACCACTGTATAAGTTGCTTGTTCACGGAATTTTAAAAATAACTTGGTTAAAATTGATTAATCTAAAAATTGTAAAAGTTGATTTTTGATTTATTTTGGAAGCAAATTTTTTTAAATTCTAAACTAAATTTATCATCTAAAAAGATTAAATAAGTTGATTATCGTAATTTGATTATTCATAATATCCTGACGAGAGTTCAATTTTATTGATAAATGTAGATTGATAGAATCACAATATTTAATAACTACCGATGAATCACTATTGGTCATAGTGTAAGTTCAAAAAAAATTAGATTTCTACCTTTACATTTTAAGTGTATATTTTCTTGTAATTGCAGGTATTTTAGGGGTAATTAATTATTTTAACTATAAATTTTTAATATCTTAAATTCGTTTTTAGGTTCTCAAGGGGTTAGGTAGATTTTTTCTGTGTCTTAGTAATTACCCATTAGGTGCCTTTGAAGAGCTATGGTCACTCAGTTTCCTATCTGAATCCTATACATTATGTCTAAGCGTTCCCTGTCAAGTCTCGGCGCTGAAGACTTATGCGGCAAACGTGTTTTTGTGAGAGTTGATTTTAATGTCCCATTAGGAGATGAGGGGCAAATAACTGATGACACAAGAATTCGTGCTGCTTTACCAACTATCAATGACCTTCTTGAGAAGAGTGCAAAAGTCATTCTCTCTGCTCATTTTGGGAGGCCCAAAGGAAAGGTTAATGAAACAATGCGTTTGACTGCTGTTGCGCAAAGACTCAGTGAATTGCTTGGTAAAACAGTTGTAAAAACTGAAAGTTGTATAGGAGCAGAAGCTAAGTCAAAAGTAGATGCTATGTCTAATGGCGATGTTGTCCTTTTGGAAAATGTTCGATTTATTGCTGGGGAAGAAAAAAATGATACTGAATTTGCAAAAGAATTAGCTTCTTTGGCAGAAGTTTATGTTAACGATGCTTTTGGAGCTGCCCACCGTGCACATGCCTCTACTGAGGGGGTTACAAAGTTCTTAAGTCCCTGTGTTGCAGGCTATTTAATGGAAAAAGAGCTGCAGTACCTTCAAGGAGCCATAGATCAACCTAAAAGACCATTAGCAGCAATAGTTGGGGGTTCAAAAGTAAGTAGTAAGATCGGTGTCTTGGAATCTTTGATTGATAAATGTGACAAGATAATTGTTGGTGGAGGGATGATATTTACCTTTTATAAGGCTAGAGGATTATCGGTGGGTAATAGTCTTGTAGAGGAAGATAAGCTTGAATTAGCTAGTGCTTTGGAGAAGAAAGCAAAAGATAAAGGAGTTGAGTTTCTTTTGCCAAGCGATGTTGTGTTGGCTGATAATTTTTCTCCTGATGCAAATAGTAAAATTTCAAAAGTAGATTCTATTAGCGAAGGTTGGATGGGATTGGATATTGGTTCAGAATCAGTTGAACTTTTTCAGAATGCTTTGAAAGATTGCAAAACTGTTATTTGGAATGGACCGATGGGTGTCTTTGAATTTGAGAAATTTGCAAATGGAACAAATGCAATAGCAAATACTTTGGCTGAATTAAGTGCTCAAGGATGCTGCACGATTATTGGAGGTGGAGATTCAGTGGCAGCAGTTGAGAAAGCAGGTTTAGCTAAAAATATGTCTCATATCTCTACTGGGGGTGGAGCAAGCCTTGAACTTTTGGAAGGTAAGGTTCTTCCTGGAGTTTCTGCTCTAGATGATGCTTGATAATTTCAAATAAATTTTCTAATTGTTAAAAGTAGGTTTTATAAACCTACTTTTATTTTTTTTGTAATTGAATAAATCCCCTCTGGATGAGTAATTATAGCTGAAATAGTTTGAGTACCAGGGTCTAATGGTGCTTGAATATATTTAAATAGCCCACCTGATTGACTAGGTTTAATCCCAAAAAAATCATTTGATATATTCATTTTCTCATTATTTTTAAGTACAATCATTCCACTAGCGGTTAATGAATTATCAAGGGGTCCTTCAATGATCAAATTTATTTCATATCGTTCACCAGTAAGAACTTTATCAGGAGAAATTATTTCTACAATCAATGGAGAATTTTGACTATTAAGAATTGATTCTTCATCTATAACTTGATAACTTTTAATTTTGTTTTTGTAAGTTTCTATTTTAACGGTTTGTATCGTATGTAGATTATAAATTTTTTCTCCAATTGTTCTTGTGGATTTAATTTTTATATCTAGAAGTGATTTGCTTGGATCATTTCTAATCATTTTAATTGACCATTTTGAATCTTTGTATTTGTTTCTAAAAGCTAAAGACTGTTTATTAAATTTATTGAATGATTGTTTTGAAAATAGTTCTTTCAGTAAATCATCATTTCTCTCGTTGAGAATTTCCTCTAATTGATTGCTTAATAACTGATTATTTAAATTCTTACTTAAAGCAGAATTGATCAAGAACGGATATAGCAATAAAAAACCTATTAATTTGTTTGCTAGTGGATTTCTCACGACTACCTTTTTTACTCAATATAACTTAGCCTCAAAAGATAAAGTGATTTAATTTATGCCTCGCCTTTTAATTGCTGCAAGCGGGACGGGTGGGCACATTTATCCTGCATTATCATTCGCTGATTCACTTTCAAATTCTTGGGAAATAGAGTGGCTAGGAGTACCAAATAGGCTTGAGGTTGAACTGGTTCCAAAAAAATACAATTTAATAAAGCTAAAAGTTGGAGGATTACAAGGAAACATTTTTCGGAAAATGTTTGATTTATTTAAATTACTCTTCGCTTCTATTCAAGTCTCTATACTGTTACGACAAAAAAAAATTAACGTTATTTTCACCACTGGTGGCTACATATCTGCACCTAGTATTCTTGGCGCAAAAATAGCTGGCATCCCGGTTTTATTGCATGAATCTAATGCTATCCCTGGCAAAGTAACTAGGCTCATGGGGAGATTTTGTGATCATGTGGCTTTAGGGATCCCATCAGCATCTGATTATTTACCAGGATGTAGAACAAGTTTTACTGGAACACCTGTAAGGTCAGAATTTTTATTAGAACAGTCTCTACCAAGTTGGGTCCCTTCAGGAGAGGGGGTATTGATTGTGATCATGGGAGGTAGTCAGGGAGCAATAAAAATGAATGAGATGGTAAGGAATGTCTTGCCTTGTTTGATTGAGCAGGGTTGTAGAGTTGTTCACTTGACCGGTAAGAAAGATTGTTTTTATAGAAATCTAGATAAAGATACAAGCCACCCTAATTTAGTGGTAAGACACTTCAGTGATGAAATGCCTGCATTGCTTCAACATGCTGACCTTGCAATAAGTAGAGCAGGATCTGGTGCAATTTGTGAATTAATGGTAACTAAAACGCCTTCAATTTTAATACCTTTCCCAAATGCTGCCGATCAACATCAAGAGTTTAATGCTGCTTATATGGCTAGGTATGGAGGTGCTGTAATAGTTAATCAGCATGATCCAGAAAAAAATATATTAAAGAACATTATATCTAATTTGATAGATTCTAATTCTCTTAGTCAAATGAAATCAAATATGAATAATTACAATTGCATCAATTCTGAAAATAAGATATTTGATATTATAAATTTGATTAGTTAATGTAACCTTTTAATGTATTAATAATTTGAATATTTTGCTTTCTTTTTTGGAGACTTATTCTGATCCAATTTTCACCTAGATTTATAAATGATCTACAGTCTCTAACTAAAATTCCTCTTTTTTTTAAATTCTCAATAAGATTTAATGTTGAACTATCACTTTTGATTAATTGAAAGTTTGTAGTTGATGGTAGAGGTTTAATAGTAGAGAAATCTGATAAACTTTTATTTAACCACTTCCCTTCTTTCTCTATCCATGTATGGATTTTATTTAACCTTTTTTTATGTAGTTTAGAATCTTTCATGATCAAATTAGTTGCATTTATAGCTAGAGTATTTACTGGCCAAGGATCTCTTATCTCTTTCCATTTTGACAATCTATCTGAGTTTGCAATTGCGTATCCAATCCTTAATCCAGCAATGCCAAGGAACTTAGTTAAACTCCTTATCACTACAAGGTTTTTATAGCTTTTAGTTAAATCTATTATTGATTGATTTTCACCTCCAGGTGTAATAGAAATAAATGCCTCGTCGCAAATTACAAGTTTATAATTATCTAATAATCTTTTTATTGAAGAACGACTCCATAATTGTCCGGTTGGATTGTGTGGATTTGTAATCCATAAGACATTGGTTTTTGGTTCAATTGGAAATGGTTGAGGTTTTCTTGTAGTCCAAGATAAGGGTAAGGTGTTGTAAATATAATGCGCATTCCAGCATTTTAAAGCTCTTTGATAGTCCCCAAAGCCAGGAGATGGTAAAGAGCTTATTCCATTTAAACTTGCATCTCTTGCGGCCCAAGTGAATAATTCAGAGGCTCCATTACCAGGTAAAATCATTGAAGGATCAACATTATGCCATTCTGAAATAGCATTTTTTAATTCAAAATAACTTCTATCTGGATAAAATCTAATAGAACCATTTTTTATACTATTAATAAGATAATTATTTAATTTTTTAGGTAATTTGAAAGGGACTAATGATGCACTTGCATCGATTATATTATCTTTAGATAAACCTAATTTTCTGGCTTCTTTTTCAATATTACCTCCATGATTATCGAAGTCTACTTTCATTAAATTTAAGATAACATTATTCTAAGTTTAAAAGATAGTTATACTCATTTATTGGTTTTATTTTTATTTCCATGGCTCTTCTGAACCGATGACCTCTTTAATGTTTCGGAATCCGTGTTTTTCCATTTGCAAGGTTAATCCATCTAAAATGTCAGGAACTAAATTTGGTCCCTCAAATATCCAACCAGTATAAACTTGAACCAATGATGCTCCAGCTGCAATTCTTTCCCATGCGGTTCTTGCTGAACTAATTCCACCTACGCCAATCAGAGGTAAATCATTATTCGTACCACTTCTTAGCCTTCTAATAACTTCTAGCCCTCTTTTTTGTAAAGGTAGTCCACTCAAACCTCCTTTCTCTTGTCCAAGAGTATTTCCTGTTTTGATTTTTAGGTTTTTCAAATCAAATCGATTTAAGCTTGTATTAATTGCAATGATTCCGTCTATCCCATTTTCCATTGCAACTCTTAATATCTCATCAATTTCTTCATTTGAAAGATCAGGGGCAATTTTTACAAGTAAAGGAGGACAATTGGATATATCTTTAAGTGTTCTTATTAATTTTTTGATTTGTTGTGTTCCTTGTAATGAACGAAGGCCTGGGGTATTGGGCGAACTAACATTGATTACTGCATAGTCTGATAAAGGAGCTAATAGTCTTAGAGATAAAGCATAGTCTTTATGAGCTTCATCGAGAGGGGTGATTTTTGACTTTCCTAAATTTATTCCTAGGACACAAGGCCTATTGCCTGGAGCAGGGATTTGTTGTTTTTCTAGGGTTTTTAAAAATTTTTCAGCTCCTTCATTATTAAATCCCATTCGATTCAATGCAGCTTTCTCTTGTGCAATTCTGAAAAGTCTGGGTTTTGGATTGCCTTTTTGGGCATGCCAAGTAATAGTTCCTAATTCGGCGAAACCAAATCCAAAATAATTCCAAAGACCTGCTCCTACTCCATTCTTATCAAAGCCAGCGGCAAGCCCTAAAGGGTTTTTAAAGTGAGAGCCAAAAACAATTTGATTTAAGCTCGAGCTGTTTCTTTGAAAATCATTTGATGCTTTTAAAAGGATATTAGAAATTATTGGAAAATTTCTATTTAGTGATGCGAATTTAATTGCATTAAGAGCAGAATTTGTAAGAATTTCTGCATCAATACCCTCATCTTGAGATAGAAGCTGGCCAAGCAGAATATTGTATAAGTCTTTTTTTTTATTATTTGACAAAATCTTTTAGTTGTATTTTGCGACCTTTTGAAAAAGCTACAGCAATTGCGTCGACTCTATCATTATCCTTCTCTCCACTATGACCTTTGACATATTGAAGTTTGATTTTTGGTAGCTCAGGGTTGTCAAGAGCTTTCCATAGATCTTGATTCAGAACTGGCTTACCAGATGCAGTTTTCCAGCCTTTCTTTTTCCAATTTGACATCCATTTTTCCATCCCATCAATTAAATATTTGCTATCAGTTTTAATAGTTATTGAAGGGGAAAATTTTATTTTTTTAAATTTTTCTAGAACAAATAATGCAGCCTGTAATTCCATACGATTATTTGTTGTTTCTGGGTTGAAACCTCCGAATTCAACTTCACTCCCATCTTGGAATCTAATTAATGCTCCCCAGCCGCCTGGGCCAGGATTACCACTACATGCACCATCCGTTGCTGCAGCAATCGCAAATTTTTCTTCTTTAGACATAAAAAAACCGGTCTAAATAGACCGGTTTCATATAAGCAGAAAATAGGTGTTTTTCCAGTAAAGATACTTATTTCAAAGTTACTTTTCCGCCAACAGCCTCAATTGCTTTTTTTAGAGCCTCAGCATCTTCTTTCGTTGCTCCTTCTTTTATTGTTTTTGGAGCAGCTTCAACTAAGGCTTTTGCTTCGCCAAGGCCTAAACCTGTGGCATTTCTAACTTCTTTAAGGACTTTGATTTTAGATGAAGCATCAAAGCTTTCTAAAACTACCTCAAATTCAGTTTTTTCTTCGGCAGCATCAGCACCATCGCCACCAGCAGCAGCTCCGGGAGCTGCCATGACAACGCCAGCAGATGCGGCAGCAGATACACCAAAAGCTTCTTCTATTTGCTTAACAAGCTCTGAAGCTTCAAGCAAAGATAGGCTTTTTAATGAATCTAAGATTTCATCGGTTTTTGCAGACATGGTTTAAATCAGCAACTTAGTAAGTAGAAAACAAATTGTTAAACAGGAGTATCAGCTCTCGCCGCTCTCAGAATGTTGTTTAAGAGATCTTGCAAGTCCAGATGGGACCTCATTTATACCAATAGCGATTTTGCTTGTTATGGAATTCATTGCACCTGCAATTTGTGCCATAAGTGCTTCCTTGCTAGGAAGTTTTGCAATCGCCTTGATCTCATCTTGAGATAAAAGTTTGCCTTCGAAAAGACCTCCTTTAGTCTCAGACTTTTGAGTTTCCTTTTGAAATGCTTGTACAGCTTTAACAGCACTCCCAACATCTCCTTTGATTAAGACAAAGGCGTTAGTTCCAGTAAGCAATGACTCCAAACCAGTCCAGGAATCTTTTCCTTTTATGGCTTGACGCATCAAGGTATTTTTAGTGACCTTGCAGACGCCATCGCTTTTATGCAATCTTGAGCGCAAGTCAGACATCTCTTTTGTGGATAAGCCCTTGTAATCAAGCACTAAAGCCATTTCGGAGTTGTCTAGTAGACCCTCTAATGTTTCGACGATCTGTTTTTTGCTTTCCAGCGTGCGGCCCATAATAATTGGATCGAATCGGGGGAAGAACTGGACATGCGGCCATATTCCACTTGAGGAATCGAGGCCGCTAACGATTCAATCCAAAAAGATAAAACCCTGCGTATGCCTCGGCGGGATTTATAGATTCTATTAAACCAAAAGTTTAATAGCTTCAGACCTGCTGTCTTTGGCTGGGCGCATGCCCTTGTGGTTATACCACTAACTTAATTTACAACAATGCGGGTCACTTTTCTTTCTGCAAGTCTTGTAATTCGTTGATATCTACTTCTACTGATGGTCCCATGGTAGATGTAATAAAAAAGCTTCTCCAGAATTTTCCTTTTGCTCCGCTTGGTTTGTTTTTTTCGATTGTTAATTGCAATGTCTTCAAATTTTCAAGGAGAGCTTCTTCCGAAAAACTTGCTTTACCAAATCGGACATGAACAATTCCAGCTTTATCTGCTCTAAATTCAAGTTTTCCTGCTTTAAATTCTTTAATAGCCCCTGCTAAATCAGTTGTAACTGTCCCAGCCTTTGGATTAGGCATAAGTCCTCTAGGCCCAAGTACTCTTCCAAGTTTTGCGACTTTGGGCATCATATCCGGAGTGGAAATTAGCAGGTCGAAGTTCATTTCCCCTTTGTTGATTGAATCAACTAGATCTTCTTCTCCAGCCAAATCTGCGCCTGCTTTAGTCGCTTCAGATACTTTTTCACCACGCGTAACTACTGCTATTCGTATTTTCTGTCCAGTACCACTTGGTAGGGCAACTGTCGTCCTGAGTTGTTGATCAGTATATTTTGGGTCAATACCTAGCCTTATATGAGCTTCAATAGTCTCATCGAATTTTGCATTTGCATTCTCCTTGACTAGCTTTATGGCTTCAATTGGAGAATATGAACGCTCTTCCACTTTGGAAAGTAACGTTGTCATTCTTTTAGAAAAGTTTTTCATAATAAATTGGGGTCCATTCGACTTTTAGTCTCCCCCTTTAAAGAGAACGTGTGATGATTTTACGATTTAATTAGTCCTTTATGGAAACCCCCATATTTTTGGCTGTTCCCTCAATAACTTTCATCGCTGATTCGATGCTGCTGCAGTTGAGATCTGGAAGTTTTGTCTTGGCAATTTCTTCAAGTTGACTTTTGCTAATCGAACCAGCATCTCCTTTCGCTGACTCTCCAGACCCTTTTGCAATACCTGCTGCTTTAGTTATCAACACAGAAGCAGGTGGAGTTTTTGTTATGAAAGTAAAACTTCTATCTTCGAAAACGGATATTTCTACAGGAATAACAAAGCCAGCTTTGTCTTGGGTGCGCGAATTGTATTCTTTACAAAACGCCATTATGTTCACCCCATGTTGACCTAGCGCAGGCCCAACGGGAGGGGCTGGGTTGGCTTTGCCAGCCTGTAAGGCCAACTTGATCAGGGCTACTACTTTCTTTGCCATCGGCTGAAAATTGAACTAATACGGTAAATCTGAAACTAATCAGATAAATTATCTAATAAACTTAACTCCTAGACTGACCAGACAGCAAAGGGAAATTGAAAAATCAATTTTGTTTGCTTATTTGAGAAAATTCAAGTTCTACAGGAGTTTCTCTTCCGAAAATTGATAAAAGCGCCTTAAGTTTGTTTCTTTCTCCTGAAACTTCGATTACTTCTCCTTGGAAATCTTTAAAAGGACCTGAAGTTACAACAATCTGATCGCCTTCTTCTACATCCAACTTTACAACAGCTTTTTTCTCAGCTGCGCGTTTGAAAATTCTATTAACCTCTTGTCTGCTAAGAGGGCGAGGTTTTATATGCCCTCTTGTTTTACCAGTAGCTCTTCGGTCTTCTGCACCAACAAAATTAATTACATTGGGAGTACTTCTTACTGCCATCATTGTGTCTTCATCTAAAACCATACGAACCAACACATATCCAGGGAACACCTTTTCTTCTGTGGTCTGCCTACTACCATCTTTTTTTAGCTTGACTGCAGGTGTTTGAGGGATTTCTATCTCTATGATTCTGTCACTAACACCAAGAGTAATAGCCCTTTGTTCAAGTGTCGCTTTTACCTTTTTTTCGCAACTGGAGGCAACTTGAATAGCGTACCAACGTGCAATATTTGTTTTTATTGCTTGGTTTCCAAAATGTGATTGATCATCCTCAATTGTCTCTGATTTATTAATTATTTGTGAATCTTTAGTAGGGGTGGTTTCAATATCTGACACTGGAAAAAATTGTGAGAGGTTTAAAATTTAGATTAGTGAACTCAGCGGAATATCTGAGTAGAGGCCCATCCATAAAAACGGCTTACAGCGGCAATAGATACTGCTGATAAAGTGACCATTAAAATCACAGCAATAGATTCGCTGAAAAGTTGTTGGCGTGAAGGCCATACAACAAGTTTCATTTCATCAATTGTAGAGGATAAAAAACTTTTTTTTAAGGCAGTCTTTTCCTGTTTTGCAGGGATTACCTTTTCTTGATCCTCTTGAGAGGTTGGACTTGTCAATTTGGGAAGATTAAAAGGAGGGCGCTTTTAAAAATAATGGCTATAAACCTAGACTAACTTATGTTTGATGGATTAGTTATCTATTAAAAAAAGAAGTTTTTTATCCTCATCATCTTTTGTCTCTACCCTTATTGATCTGGCATCTTCAAAAGCCTCTTCTAAAATTTGTGTTGCCAGTGGGTTTTCTAATCTTCTTCGAATTACTCTTCTTAACGGTCTGGCCCCATATTCAGGTTCATAACCTTCATCAGCAAGAGTTTTAATAGTGTTTTCGTCAACATAAAGATCTAAACCTTGGTACTTGAGAAGCTTCTTTAGTTCTTCAAGTTGAAGGCGCACTATTTGTTCTAAACTTTCAGGCTTTAGTGGACTAAATCTTATTACTTCATCAATGCGGTTCAAAAACTCTGGTCGAAAATGGTTTGTTAGAGCTTCGTTGATTTTTTGATCTAATTCTTGTGCAAGAATATTTTTATTTGCATTCTCTCTTTGAACCTTAAGTGAATTGTTTAAGATTGCTTTGCTAGCAAGATTGCTGGTCATAACAATAACTGTATTTCTAAAATCTATTGTTCGACCTTGAGAATCGGTGAGTCTTCCATCATCTAACACCTGTAAAAGGATGTTAAAAACTTCTGGATGAGCTTTTTCTATCTCATCAAGGAGTAAAACGGCATAAGGTCTTTTTCTAATGGCCTCTGTTAATTGCCCACCTTCTTCGTAACCAACGTATCCAGGCGGTGCACCTAAGAGTCTTGAAACAGCATTTCTCTCCATATATTCACTCATGTCCAGTCTCAATAAAGCGTCCTCTTCATCAAACAAAGAACTTGCTAATGATTTAGCAAGTTCAGTTTTCCCAACACCTGTAGGGCCCAGAAAAAGAAAGGATCCTATAGGCCTTCTTATGTCCTGCATACCAGCTCTTGCTCTACGAATTGCTGCTGAGACTGCTTGAACAGCATTTAATTGACCAATAACTTTTTTTTCTAAGTCTTGTTCTAAATTTAAAAGCTTTTGTCGTTCACCTGATAAAACTTTGCTAACAGGAATTCCTGTCCATCTTGAGACAACATCAGCTATATCTTCTGGGTCAACTTGGTCTGTTATCAATGAATCGCCATATTCATTATCTTCTTGAATAGAAGCTTCTATTTCTTTTATTCTTTCTTTGATTTGAAAAAGTTGTTCATATTTAAGTCTTTCTACCTCTTCAATATCACCAGAGATTTCAGCCTCTCTTATTAAATTTTTGAATTCTTCAGCTCTTATTTTTAGTTCTTGTAATTCAGCTGATTTCTCAAGCTGATCTTGCCATTTTTGTTTGATCTGAGCCAGCTCATAGAGTAGTAATTCTTTCTGTTTTTCAAGATTATTTATGGTATCTAATGTCGTTTCTTTGGTTGCATTTTGGATTGAAGACTCTAAATGATTAACCTGAGATTCTTTTTCTTCAATGATTTTTGGTTTTGATGCAGATTCGATTTTTACTTGAGCTGAAGCCTCATCAATTAAGTCAATAGCTTTATCAGGTAGGCATCTATCACTTATATATCTATGAGATAGTCGATTTGCTGTAATTAGTGCTTCATCAGTAATGGTCACTCCGTGATGAAACTCGTAATTTTTTTTAAGTCCTTTTAGGATTTCTAGGCTTAAATCCAAGCTAGGCTCTTTGATTGATACTTGTTGAAATCGTCTGTCAAGTGCCAGATCTTTTTCGATCGTACGTCTATAATTATCGGGGGTAGTAGCACCAATGCAACGTAAGTCCCCACTTGCTAATAATGGTTTTAATAGACTGCCAGCATCAGTATTTGACCTGTCTTTACTTACAATTGAGTGTAATTCGTCTATAAATAGAATTACTCCTTTTTCGCTATTGCTGATTTCACTTAACAATGATCTAAATCGTTCTTCAAATTGCCCTCGGAATTTAGCTCCAGCTATTAATGCACCTATGTCAAGTGAAATTAGTCTTAAACCTTGAAGAGAATCAGGAAGTTCGTTGGCTATTATTTTTTGAGCTAATAATTCTGCAACTGCTGTTTTCCCAACGCCTGGAGCGCCAATTAGTACTGGATTATTTTTACCTCTTCGAGATAAAACTTTTGTAATTGCTTTGATTTCCGACTCTCTGCCGATCACAGGGTCTAACTTTCCATCTTCAGCTTCGGCTGTAAGGTCTTTGCAGTATAAATCCAATGCACTAGGGGTTTCATTAAGCTTTAAAGGTTCTTGTTTTGATTTGATCTCTTCCTTGCTTATAGGACTAAGTAGCTCGGAGTTAGAATCTTTTGAAGTGTTTTTGGTAGATGCAGAAGATCTTGAATCTTTTTGTGCTTTAGTTTCTTTTTGTTGCGTTGTGGTTCTTGTTTTTTGTTTAAATGATTTAGGTGCTGGTAGTCGTCTCAATTCCGCTTCAAGAATTTCACTAGGGAGACCTGCTTGATAAAAAAGATCTTCTCCTAAGCGATTGTCTCTACCAATTGCGATAAGAATATGAGATATTTCTATTTGGTTAGATCCCCATCGAGAGCGAAAATCGTCAGCTGTTTCAAGAAGTATTTCTAAATCTTCTCCAATAAATAATTCTGATTGGCTGTTTATTGGAAGTTCAGCGATAAAGTTTTCTAAAACTTCATTTAATTCTTCATGATTTACAGGTAGGGAATTTATATATTTTTGAAATTTTTTATTTCTAAAAAGGACTTGAATAAGATGTTCAACATCTAAATTTTGATGACGCCACCTTTTGGCTGATTGTT
This sequence comes from Prochlorococcus sp. AG-402-O21, assembly GCA_003216375.1. GTDB lineage: Bacteria > Cyanobacteriota > Cyanobacteriia > PCC-6307 > Cyanobiaceae > Prochlorococcus_B. Next base: position 21,906 of record QCIZ01000012.1, read on the forward strand.
CAGCTAATAATAAAAGACTCCAAGCTTCGTCGCTAAAAGAATCTGGTTCTGTAGTTAGACTTCCATTCATTTTCGATCAATTTTTAATCAAAGTGGTCATTTGCCTTCTGAATGTTGATTGAGACCTTTTTATCGATATGTTTATTTCTTGTTAAGACAAATTTGATTGATTAGGTCTTGGAAAGCAAGCTAGATTAGCAATTCAGGAACATATAGGAATAATGTAGTTCATAAGATCTAAAAATCATCTTAAATTCGTGGCTGACTCTCTAGAACTAGTAATTGATACCATTATGGCCCGAGAAGTTTTGGATTCTCGTGGCAATCCAACAGTAGAGGCTGAAGTGCTTTTAGAAGGTGGAGCTATTGGACGCGCGATTGTTCCAAGTGGCGCCAGTACTGGAGCTCATGAGGCTCATGAATTAAGAGACGGTGGAAAACGTTATATGGGTAAAGGAGTTGTTAAGGCTGTTGGCCATATAGAAGAAACTATTGCGCCTGCTCTATGTGGGCTTTCTGCTTTAGATCAAGCCACAGTTGATTCTGTAATGAAACAACTCGATGATACAGATAACAAATCAAATCTTGGTGCAAATTCAATTCTTGCTGTCAGCATGGCTACAGCAAGAGCAGCATCTAATGGATTGGGTTTGCCTTTGTACAGGTATTTAGGTGGACCAATGTCATCTCTATTGCCAGTGCCATTGATGAACGTCATTAATGGAGGAGAACATGCTGCAAATAATTTAGATTTTCAGGAATTTATGTTGGTTCCGCATGGCGCTGAAAGCTTCAGAGAAGCATTAAGAATGGGTGCTGAGGTTTTTCATACGCTTAAAGATTTATTGAGTAAGAAAGGTTTGTCAACTGCTGTTGGTGATGAAGGAGGATTCGCTCCAAATCTTGAAAGTAATAAAGCTGCGGGTGATCTTTTAATGCAAGCAATTGAACATTCTGGGTTTAAACCAGGAGAGCAAATCTCTTTGGCTTTGGATGTTGCAAGTACGGAGTTTTATAAGGAGGGTCAATATCATTATGGTGGGAATGCATATTCCAGTGAGCAAATGGTTGAGGAATTGGCTGGGTTAGTTAATTCATTCCCCATCATTTCTATTGAAGATGGATTAGCCGAAGATGATTGGGATGGTTGGAGCTTGCTCACGAAAAAGCTTGGCAAAAGTGTGCAATTGGTTGGGGATGATTTATTTGTCACCAACACACGTCGTTTGCAAAGAGGAATTGATGAGAATATTGCAAATTCAATATTAATTAAGGTTAATCAAATAGGATCTCTGACTGAAACACTTGAAGCTATTGAGCTTGCTTCAAGATCAAGTTATACAACTGTCATAAGTCATAGAAGCGGAGAGACTGAAGATACAACTATTGCTGATTTGTCAGTAGCAACTAAATCTGGTCAAATTAAAACAGGTTCATTGAGTCGGAGTGAAAGGGTCGCGAAATATAATCAGTTACTTCGTATTGAAGACGAGTTAGGGAGTCAGGCGACATATGCTGGACTTGTCGGATTGGGACCAAGAGGAATCTCTCAGAGTTAATTTCCACTATTTTAAGCTTTTTCTTCCTTGGAAATTATCTAAACGACTATCGCTTCTCATCTTGAATTTTAATTTAATCCAGCTTAGAGCTATTGGAAATCCAACAGCTACTGGTACGAGAAATAAAAAAGGTCTATTGGTTGAAGCTAGTAAAGCTGAGGATATTGCAAGTGAACCGAGAAGAACAGAATTACCTAATGATTGCTGAGCATTAATCATTCTTCTGAGTTGTCTGTCTGATTCACCCATGCGTACTTGAAGTTGCAAGTCGCCTTGTTCTAGTCTCTCTAGATTTTCATCCAAGCGCTTTGGCAACCCAACAGCTTTACTTCCTATTTCAGTAACTTGTCTTCCTAATTCATTAAATAAGTCATTAGAGTCTGGATTTTTTGAAGTCATTAGAGGGAGAAGAAATGGTTTCGCTATTGCTATTAAGTTGAATTCTGGATCTAAATATCTTCCAACCCCTTCAAAAGTTGATAATGCTCTAAAAACAAAAATCAACTCAATTGGTATTCTAAATGGTTTCCCATAAGCTAGTTCAGATATATCCCCAGAGAGTTTTTCTATAATTTTAGAATCAAATGGAGGAGTGAGAGCTTCATTTAACATTATCCTTATTAACCTCCTAACGGGACCTATCTCGACATCTTTTTCTATTAACCCAGCGATTTGAAGTTCTTTTACTAGTCTATTAACGTCCCTGAGAGCTGCGGCTTTGATCATTGAATTTAGCCTGCCTCTAATACGCTCAGAGACAAAACCCATCATCCCAAAATCATAGTAAATTAGAGAACCATTCTTAGAAACAGCTAGATTGCCGGGATGAGGATCAGCATGAAAAAAACCATAATTAACTAATTGTTTTAAATAACTTGTAGCTCCAATCTTTGCTATTAAAGAAGTATCAATGTCATTGCTTTTTAGAGATTTAACATCATTTATCTTTATTCCAGGTAAATACTCCAAGCATAAAACCTTACTCGTGCTTAAATCCCAAAATACACTGGGGATTAAAATATCTGAATCATCTATAAATTGTTGTTTAAATCTTGCAGCATATTGCGCTTCAATTCGAAAATCTAGTTCTCTTAATAATACTCTTTTGGACTCTTTGGCAATACCTACCCAGTCATTACCCCGACTTAGAGACTTTATTCTTTGTACAACTTTTGCAACTTGATTCATTACATCTAAGTCAAGCCTGAAAAACTTTTCTATGTCTGGTCTTTGGACTTTAAAAATAATATTTTTTTCATTAATTAATATTGCTTTATGAACTTGAGCAAGTGATGCTGAGCCAATAGGAATTTGATCAATACTTATAATTTTTTTATATGAATTCCCAAGTTGCTTTTTTAATATTTCTTGCACTTTTTCAAACGCAAAAGGTGGAACTCTGTCTTGTAAAGAAGTAAGTTCATTAACCCATGCAGATGGAATAACATCAGCTCTTGCAGATAAAAGTTGGCCTAATTTAATAAATGCTGATCCTAGATGAACTAATTCTTTCGTAAGCCATTTTGCTCTTAGAGTATTTCGCTTTTCTCTTCTTTTAACAGTATATCCTTTTAAATAAGTCCATTTTTTAGAATCAAACCATAAATAGAAAAGTAAACCTAATAATATTGTCCAAATCTTAAAGGCTCTACCAAATCTTTGAAGTTGACTAGCTAGAAATAACAATTTTAATCCTCAATATATTTATTGATATCGATAACCTTTGATCTGAGATCATCTATTTGTTTTTGAATTACATCTTCTTTACTTAATTGTTCCTTAGAACTTTTCTCTTTTGATGCATTAGTCTTTTTCCCTAGACGTTCAGATTCTTCAATAACCTCTTCTTTAAAGCTAGACCATTCATTTTGGAGCTTATGAGGTAATTCTTCAGCAATTTCAGTGAATTCTTGAGCAGAATTGATCACTTTCTCAGTTATCCGAGCTGCTATTCGGTTCATAGCTGCTTTTAGCAGTATTTCTGAGTCACTCAATGATCTAATTCATCAGCTTTCACTTTAGAAGATCCAGGGTTTTTTGTGTCTTCAGATTGAAACTGGATATATGCAGATTTGCTCTTAATCAATTAAATCTATTTAGAAGATTGTTTGTTATCGCTCAACCTAGAATATTTTCATTAGAGTTGAAGAATACAAACATTTGATTTGATTTGGGCTAAAAGTCTAATCTATTAACCCAAGTGATCTCAAAACATCCTTTTCTCTTCTTGAAAGAGAGCAAAACCTAACTAAGAGATTTTCCATTGGAAACCATTGAAACTGATGTTGTCATAGTTGGTGGTGGGCCTGCTGGTTGCAGTTGTGCGCTTTACACTTCCCGAGCAGACTTAAGAACAGTAATTCTTGATAAAAATCCTGATGTAGGTGCCCTAGCAATAACACATCAAATTGCCAATTATCCAGGTGTTTCGAGTGAAATGAGTGGTGAGGCTTTGTTGAAATTGATGAGAGATCAAGCTACTCAGTATGGGGCTGATTATCGCAGGGCTCAAGTTTTTGGTATTGATGCTGGTGGTGACTGGAAAACTATTTATACCCCTGAGGGGACTTTTAAAGCAAAGGCACTTGTCGTCGCTAGTGGTGCAATGGGAAGGCCAGCATCATTTAAAGGTGAGGCTGAGTTTTTGGGTAGAGGAGTAAGTTATTGCGCCACTTGTGATGGGGCTTTTTATAGAGATCGTGAAGTCGCAGTTGTTGGTATTAATAAAGAGGCAATTGAAGAAGCAAATGTTCTTACAAAATTTGCTTCCAAAGTTCATTGGATAACATCCAATGATCCAAAATCAGATGATCATCATGCGCAAGATCTATTATTAAAACCAAATGTTAACCATTGGAGTAAGACGAGGTTAATGCAGATTGAAGGTAATGATTCAGGAGTAACAGGTATTAAGGTTAAGAACCGTTCAATTGATACTCATCAAGATATAGCTCTTGAGGGTGTTTTTGTCTATATGAGCGGTTCAAAGCCTATTACAGACTTTCTTGGTGAACAGGTTGCTTTTAAGGAGGATGGTGGAGTCTTGGTGGATGACTTTATGTCCACAACAGTCGAAGGGGTTTGGGCAATTGGCGATATCAGAAATACTCCATTTAAACAAGCTGTTGTTGCAGCATCAGATGGATGTATAGCCGCTATGGCAATAGATAGATATTTAAATAGTCGGAAATCAATTCGCGTCGATTGGGTTCATGCTTGATTCGCGCAATTGATAAGTTTTCAAAGAGGAATTGCTTCAGAAACATAGGCAACACCACCGTAGTAGCTAAGCACAGTTTTTATATTATCTCTTATCTTGTCGATTACCTCTTGCTCACAAAAAATAATCACGTGTGCATTTGATCCAAATCCAGTGAATTCCATGTCTTCGGTGACAATTCTTTCTGGACCTCTTCCAGTAGCATGTTTCATAACCGTATAACCAGGAACGTCAGCTTTTTCTAATGCTGATAGAACATCATCTAGTTCTCTTTCACTAAAAATCAAGTCAAGTCTTTTCATGAAAATGAGTTATCCAATTGATGGGATCATTGTGTTTACTAAGCCCATATATACTGGTATCCCTATGATTATGTTGAAAGGAAAGGTTAATCCAAGAGTGGTCGAAATGTAATAACTAGGTCGTGCTTCAGGAACAGTCATTCTCATTGCTGTTGGTACAGCTAAGTATGAAGCACTAGCGCAGAGAACTACAAATAACAGAGCATTGCCTGGATCTAAATTTAGAAATCTAGCTACTATTGATCCGAAAATCGCATTAACTATAGGCATGAATATTGAAAACAAAATGAGAAAGGCACCAGTCTTGTTTAGACGAGCAAGACGTTGAGCAGCCACAATACCCATGTCAAGAAGGAAAAAGCATTCTGCGCCATAGAACAATTCAGCTGTGAAGGGTTCCATTTTTTTTATGTCAGATGGGTCAATCGCGGATGTTAAAAAACCTATTAAAAGGCTTCCGAGCAATAAATAGACAGAACCATTTAACATCGACTCATGCAAAATTGATCCCCATTTCATTTTTCTTTTGATGGGCCTATCTTTGGGGGCTCCAAATTTGACTAAGAGAAGACCAATTATTATTGCTGGAGACTCCATTAGTGCTAAAGCTGCAACCATAAAACCATCAAAGGGTATATTTTGACTTTCTAGAAAACTTTCAGCAGTAATAAATGTCACTGCACTTATTGATCCATATGCTGCTGATATTGCTGCTGCATTAAAAACATCGAATTTAAATCTCAGTACAAAAAAGCAAATAAGTGGGATTAGTAGTGACATTAATATTGCTGCTATCACAGTTGGAAGAACTGGATAACCAAAGCCACTTTTTTGAAGCTCAATTCCGCCTCTGAATCCTATTGCAAGTAAAAGATATAAAGAAAATAATTTTGGTAGGGGCGCAGGAATCTCAAAATCAGACTTTAATGCATATGCAATTGCCCCCAAAAAGAAAAATAGTATTGGGGGACTTAGAGCATTTTGAATGAATAGGTTTTGTCCCATTTCTTGTTAGTTCTTAAAGCAATCAATTAGATGAAAATATTTATTATCAGCTATTTAGGCTGTCAATTGCAGCTGTGAGCGCTTCTTTTCTTGTACCAATTACATCGACTCCAAATTTAGCAAGTCTGTCTTTTACTCTTCCAGTTGCACCAGCTACATATGCTTTCCTTGAGTTGTTTAGCGCTTCCTGAACCATATCTTCTATTGCTAGGGTTGCAGTTACTCCAAGCCTAGGAACATCAGTTATGTCAAGTATTAGAACTTTATAGTTTCTTATAAGCATCATTCTTTCAGTAATTCCTTTTGCTGCTCCAAAACTAAGAGGCCCTTTCAATCTAAATAGCATTACTTCTCCAGCACAACGATCTAATAGTGCTTTTTCATCTGAGGGGAGTTGTGCATTTGCTGCAGTGTTATTGGACGTTGAATCCAATGGGTTGTCAGCTTCCATCCCCTCCAATTGTGTCTCTGTAATGGAATCTATCGTGAGCATATTTGCTATGAATACACCAACTAGTACAGCCCATATCAAGTCCCAGAAAACTGTCATCAAGAGGACTCCATACATCACACTTGCGGTTTTAAGTGAAAGTCTATGAGCTCTTAATAAAAATCCCCAATCAATAATGTCTAAGCCAACTTTTATTAGAATCCCCGCAAGAAGTGCTGTAGGTATCTGAGCGGCTAGGGGACCAGCACCAACTAGAACTAATAGCAATACAACTGAATGAACCATCCCTGAAATTGGTGTGGAACCTCCAGATTTGACATTTATTACTGTCCTCATGGTTGCTCCTGCTCCAGGCAAACCTGTAAAAATTCCAGCTACTGCATTCCCAATACCTTGTCCAATTAGTTCTCTATCAGAATTGTGCCTGGTTTGAGAAATATTATCGGCGACAAGAGATGTAAGAAGAGAGTCAATAGCGCCAAGAACAGCAAGGACTAGTCCGGCTTTAAGAATTATTGGGAAGAAATTGTCAAAGCTTGGATCTGGGAGACTTAAAGAAAGACCACCCTCTGGTATTGCGCCTATTCGATCTATCGAACTATCGCCAAAAAGAAGAATTGATAAAGGAGTTACTATTAATAATGCTAAAAGAGGAGACGGGACCCATTGACTGATTTTGCGTGGAGTCAGAAACACTATCGCAAGTGTCATTACTGCAACTGCTATTGCAGCCCCATTGGGTTCGAAATTGTTAACTAAAGTTGAAAGAGACTCTAATACTCCTCCTCGAGTAGATATCCCAAGCAAAGGACCTATTTGAAGAGTAATTATGATTACTCCTATTCCAGACATAAAGCCTGAAACGACTGAGTATGGAACAAGTGTGATGTATTTACCCAGCCTTAGTAGGCCAAATAAAATTTGAAATAATCCTCCAATAACAACTGCAGCCATTACTAAAGGAAGAATTTCGCCAGCAGACAAATCTCTAGGTACTCCTACAGCAGCCAGGCTCGCAACTACTCCAGCAACTGTTACGCTCATCGGCCCAGTAGGACCACTTACCTGAGCAGGAGTTCCTCCAAACAACGCAGCGAGGAATCCAACTACGACTGCTCCATAAAGGCCATAAATAGCGCCTCCAGGGCCAAGTGCCGCATTTCCAAACGCTAAAGCTAGTGGTAGGGCTACAACCGCGGCAGTCAAGCCGCCTAATACATCACCTCTAATATTTTTTAGGTGAAAGCCATTAATTAACGCCAATCGACTCTCCTTACTTGATTTGACTTGAACAAGCCTATCTCTTCAAGGTTCCATTAAGTTTTGGGATCTCTACTTTTAAATACTTATATTGAAAAAGAATCATTGAAAAAATTGATTTTTTCTAAGAATGCAGCGTGATTTCGATGGCATTAGATGATTTTAAGGATTATTTCAAGATCCTTGGTGTTAGTAGAAATGCTACCGATAAAGAAATCAAAAGTGCTTTCAGGAAACTTGCTAGAAAATTTCATCCTGATTTACATCCACATGATGAGAGGGCAGAGTCAGAGTTCAAAGAAATAAATGAAGCTTATGAGATTCTTTCAGATGAGGATAAAAAAAAGTCTTATGAACAATTTCTAAATTATTGGTACAAAAATAGAGATGGAAAGTCGAGAGATTTTTCTAGTGAAAATAATGACCAGCGATTTGATGAATATCTAAACTTTGATGATTTTTTGAGTGATTTAATTGGAAGATTTAGTGAGGTTGGTAAAGAAATTTATTCAAATATATCTTCAGATAATAGTGCTCAATCATTAAATCTTGATGCTGAATTTGATTTGCAGATTAGTTTTCAAGAGGCTTTGAATGGAACAAAAAAGAATCTTTTAGTGAATGATGAACGTATCGAGGTGAAAATTCCAAAAGGAACTGAAACAGGATCAAAAATACGTATTGAAAATAAAGGTAATATACAGTCCGGGAAAGGGAAAAGAGGAGATTTATTGATTGAAGTCAGTATTAAGTCTCATCCAATTTGGAAAGTGAAAGGTTTAGATGTGTATGCAGATTTACCTATTTCTTTAGATGAATTGGCTTTGGGAGCAAATATTTCGGTTGCATCTCCCCAAGGAATCACATATTTATCAATACCTTCTGGAAGTTTACCTGAGAAAAAATTGAGATTAAAAGGTCAAGGATTACACAACTTAGATACCCAAGGAGATTTGTTTTTTACTCTAAAATTGAAGTTCCCTAAAAATTGGTCAGACAAGGAGTTGAGACTTCTTGAAAAGCTTAGATCTGTTCGAATAGATGAACCTCGTTCGACTTGGTTCGATCAGGCTAGGACTTAAAGGAAGTAAAATGTAGTTATCTCTCATGTAGTTATCTCTATTGGTCAATATGGATCTTACTTATCGGCCCCGTCGTCTTCGTAGAACAAACTCTTTAAGAGATATGGTTAGAGAGCATAGTGTCTCTGCCTCTGACTTTATTTACCCTCTTTTTGTTCATGAAGGTTCAGATATTCAAGAAATAGCAGCGATGCCAGGTGCATTTCGCTGGTCAATGGATAGTTTGGTTGATGAAGTTAAACGTGCTTGGAATCTAGGTATTAGATGTGTCGTTCTATTTCCAAAAGTTCCAGAAGAGCTGAAAACAGAAGATGGAGCTGAATGTTTTAATGAAAAAGGTTTAATACCAAGGGCTATTGAAAGATTGAAAATAGAGATACCTGAAATGTCCATCATGACTGATGTCGCTTTAGATCCTTATTCTTGTGATGGTCATGATGGAATAGTTAGTAATCAAGGAATAATTTTGAATGATGAAACCGTTGATTATTTATGTAAACAAGCAGTGGTCCAAGCACAATCAGGAGCAGATTTAATTGGGCCTAGTGACATGATGGATGGAAGAGTAGGAGCTATAAGAGAAGCCTTAGATGATGAAGGTTTTGAACATGTAGGAATTATTAGTTATACCGCAAAATATTCATCTGCCTATTACGGGCCTTTTAGAGAAGCTTTAGATTCTGCCCCTAGATCATTATCAAATAAGCCTATACCGAAAAATAAAAATACCTATCAGATGGATCCAGCGAATGCTAGAGAAGCCATAACAGAAGCTCAACTTGATGAACAAGAGGGATCGGACATCCTAATGGTTAAACCTGGCTTGGCTTACTTAGATATTATTTATCGTTTAAGGGAAGAATCAGAATTACCAATCGCTGCATATAACGTTAGTGGAGAGTATTCAATGGTTAAAGCTGCTGCTCAAAGAGGTTGGATTGATGAAAAGGCAATAGTTTTAGAAACTTTATTGAGTTTTAAAAGAGCTGGAGCAAATCTGATACTTACGTATCATGCGTGTGATGCCGCAGGATGGTTAAAAGAATAATAGAGTTAATTAAGAAAATTATTAAAAATTTCAATTTTCAATCAAAAGTAATGCTAGAAAAACACTCTGACTTAAATAATGAAAGAGTTCATCGGCTCGGCCATGTAGCTATAAGAGTGGATGATGTTGATAGGGCCAAAAGTTTTTATTTGAGCTTGGGGATGAAGCTTGTTTGGGATGATCCTGATTGGTGTTACTTAGAGACAGGAGAGCACAAAGATGGCCTAGCTTTGCTCGGCCCGAGCTATAAAGCGGCTGGTCCACATTTTGCATTTCACTTCACTAAAAAGGATGAAATAGAAAGAATTCATTCTTCTCTAAAAAATCAAGGTGTACAGGTTGGCGCTTTGCATGATCATCGAGATGGAACATCTTCTTTTTACTTGAAAGATACAGAAGGTAATTGGTTGGAAATGCTTTATCACCCATCAACAGGAATTCCAACAAATCAATAGAATTTAGGTAGACGAATGGAATTTACAATAAATCAAGATGATTCTGCAAAAACACAAATAATTCTAGAGTCTTTGGAGTTACTTGAATGGCCAACTGTTTGTAACCATTTGTCTTCATTCGCGGTTACCCAACAAGGTCGTAATAAATGTAAAAGCTTTGATTTGCCATTAGATATATCTCTTAGCCAAGAGCTATTGTCCCAAACGTTAGAAATTGGATCATTAGATATTTCTCTTGATGGAGGAATATCTTTTGAAGGTGTTCATGATTTGGAAAATATTCTTTTGATATGCTCCAAAGGTGGTGTCGCAATAGGTGAGGATTTATTAAAAGTTGCTGATACTTTAAGAGTTGCTAGAAAATTACGAAAACTAATATTTGATCAATTAATACGTCCACGACTTTCTGAATTATTCAAAGACGTTGCAACTTTGCCTGATTTGCAAAAACTACTCGAATTTGGTCTGGATGAAGGTGGGCGAATTGCAGATCGTGCTAGTCCAAAACTTTCTGAATTACGACGCCATAGGAATTCGGTACGTCTTCAAAGAAAAGATATTCTTCAAGATATTATCCGTAAATATGGTGGATTACTTCAAGATAATATTATCTCAGAGCGGTATGGAAGACCTGTTTTAGCATTTAAAGCTGGGACTTCCGACCAGATTAAGGGAATGGTTCATGATAGTTCCGCTTCAGGAAATACTATCTATGTTGAGCCACAAGTTGTCATATCAATAGGGAATCGTTTAGCAAAAATAGATTCTGAAATCTCAGATGAAGAGAGGAGACTTTTAGCTAATTGGAGTAAAGAGGTTGGATTTAATGCCGATGTAATAGCTCATTTAGGAGAGATTCTTTTACAGATTGAGTTTGCATTGTCACGAGCTCGTTACTCGAAATGGCTTAATGGGGTACCAGCAATTCTTGATGAGAAGGAAAATACACTATTTGAGATTAAAGATTTTCGTCATCCTTTATTAGTATGGAATGATTTCCATGAGAAAAAAAATACAGTAGTTCCAACTACTTTTGATGTTCCGTCTGATTTAAAAGTTGTTGCAATTACAGGTCCTAATACTGGAGGCAAAACAGTTGCGTTAAAAAGTATTGGTCTAGCAGTTTTAATGGCAAAAGCAGGAATACTTTTACCATGTAATGGCGCACCAAGATTACCCTGGTGTAAAAATATTTTAGCCGATATTGGTGATGAGCAATCATTACAGCAAAATTTATCTACATTTAGTGGACATATTCTTCGTATAAGTCGAATACTCGATGCTATAGCTTCTTCCCGTGGGACGACTCTTGTTCTTTTAGATGAAGTTGGAGCAGGAACTGATCCAACTGAAGGTACAGCTTTGGCTATGGCTCTGTTGAAGATAATGGCGGATAGAGCACGACTAACTATTGCTACTACTCATTTTGGAGAATTAAAAGCACTGAAATATAGTGATTCAAGATTTGAAAATGCTTCAGTTTCTTTTGATAGTGAAACAATAAAACCAACCTTTCATTTGCAATGGGGCATTCCTGGTAGGAGTAATGCAATTGAGATTTCACAAAGACTTGGTCTTGATTCGGAAGTGATACAACTTGCTCAAGAGTTTATCCATCCTGCAAGCGTTGATAATGTTAATCAAGTTATTAAAGGCTTAGAAAAACAACGTGAGAGGCAACAATCAGCAGCTGAAGATGCCGCGGCTTTATTGGCAAAAACTGAATTATTACATGAAGAATTACTTGATAGTTGGCAGAAACAACGTCAACAAACGGAGAGGTTTAATGAACAAGGAAGGTTCAAACTGGAGTCATCAATTCGAGAAGGTCAAAAAGAAGTTAGACATTTGATTAAACGTTTGCGCGATCAAAATGCTAGTGGTGAAACAGCAAGAATTGCTGGTAAACGATTACGGCAAATGGAGAAGGGATATCGAAGGAATAGGCCGGTTCCGCATGTGCCGGGCTGGGTCCCAAAAATTGGGGACAAAGTTAGATTGTCTTCTATAGGTAAAGCAGGTGAAATAATTTCTTTCTCAGATGATGGAATGCAATTAACAGTATTGTGTGGGGTATTTCGAAGCAAAGTCAGTTTAACGGAAGTAGAAAGTCTTGATGGTCAAAAGGCCGAAATAAATCCAAGTGTGCAAGTAAAAACTTCGCAGGTAAGAAAGAATTTTTCTTTAGTACGTACTAAAAAGAATACCTTAGATGTAAGGGGGTTACGCGTGCATGAAGCCGAGGGGGTAATTGAAGAAAAATTGAGAAATTGTTCCGGAGCTTTATGGGTTATTCATGGAATTGGTTCTGGAAAACTAAAAAAAGGTTTGAGGAAATGGTTTGATTCACTTTCATATGTTGAAAAAGTAGCCGATGCTGAACCTCATGATGGAGGCCCTGGATGTAGTGTTGTGTGGATGGTTGATTGAAATTGAGGTGAAAGTTATAAACAGTGTTTTCAGTTCTTTAATTGAGCAAGGATGAATGTAAGAATTATTATTTATTTAATTGATTAGAGATATTTTTAAATGCAATTTATTGATCAGGCTATTATTGATGTCAAAGCCGGTTCAGGTGGTGATGGTATCTCTGCTTTTAGAAGAGAAAAGTATGTTCCAGCAGGTGGTCCTGCGGGAGGAGATGGAGGGCAAGGAGGAAATGTTGTTTTAGAGGCTGATGATAATTTGCAAACTCTTTTGGATTTCAAATTTCAGAAATTAATTTCTGCCGAGAATGGCCAACGAGGTGGTCCCAATAAATGCACTGGAGCATCAGGAAAAGACACTGTACTTAAAGTTCCATGCGGAACAGAGGTAAGACATCTCTCTACAAATATTATTCTTGGTGATTTAACTCATAAAGGCCAACAACTTGTTGTCGCGTTTGGTGGGAAAGGAGGTTTCGGGAACGCTCGCTATTTATCAAATAGCAATAGAGCTCCAGAAAAATTTACTGAAGGAAAAGCAGGTGAAGAATGGTCATTGCAATTGGAATTAAAACTTTTAGCAGAAGTAGGAATTATTGGTTTGCCCAATGCAGGCAAAAGTACTTTGATTTCTGTACTCTCCTCTGCAAGACCAAAGATTGCTGATTATCCATTTACAACTCTAATTCCTAATCTCGGAGTAGTAAGAAGACCCTCAGGAGATGGAACAGTTTTTGCAGATATTCCTGGTTTGATTTCTGGAGCCTCAAAAGGTATTGGATTAGGACATGATTTTCTTCGGCATATTGAACGAACAAAGGTTTTGCTTCATTTAATTGACTCAGCATCAACCGACCCGATAAATGATTTTAAAACAATTAATGAGGAATTAACGTCTTACGGTCATGGTTTGATTTCTAGGCCTAGGATTTTTGTTCTGAATAAAAAAGAACTCTTAAAAGAGAATGAAATTAAAAAACTTCTAAATAAAATTGAGAAGCTAACTATGAAAAAGGTACATATAATTTCCGCAGTAACGAAATTTGGTCTGGATGATTTGTTGAGTTCTATTTGGAACGAACTTGGATATTAATTAATTGTTATGAGTGAATCATACCTACTTGTCTTACAGTTGATTTTTGGTCATAACTAAAGAGAGTTATTAAAATTATGGATTTTTACAGTTGTTTTGATGGACAAGGAGAAATTATTGCTCGCTGCCAGACTGATCAAGATATTAATGTTCTAAAGAAAATGGGTAGACCAATCGCTGAAGTACGTCAGATGAAAAATGAGGAGGCAGTTGTTTGTTCTTTAACTGGAAGTCCTTCAGATTTTAATATGGATTATTAATAGGATCTAATAGAACAAAAAGGGGGAGGCTATAACCTCCCCCTTTTTGTTCTATTGATTGTCTTTAAATATTAATCGTCGTATACCAAGCACTCAGGTTCGTCAGGGTTCGCGTCGCAGAAAAGTTCCAGAGCATTTGGATCATGCTTGTCTTCAGGATGATGCTCCTTATATTCCTTGAGAGAATTAAGTTCATCTTCTAAATGATGGAGCTTGGATTCATTCCCCTGAGCTTTTGCTTCTTGGATCTCGGATTCATCCTTTTTAATATGCTCGTCAATAGTTTTCATAGCGTCTTGTAAGAGCAGGATCGGTTGACTAACACAATAATTATGACGGAGGAATATTGCACGTGGTTTGTAAATTTGGTTGGATTTCCTCACCATTCCCTGACTTAAGACCTATAAAAAAAGATCTTTGTGTGGCTTTTCTCTTTTAATTGACAATTGGTTGATTTATTTAAGCATCAGATACCTTTAGCTTCCTTTGGCTTTCTAAATAATCAAAAACGCTTTTATCTCCAATATCAGCTTCTGCTGGCAGGTTGAATTTCCTTATTCCCATTGATAGCAATAGCAAGGACGACACAATTAGCGTTGCAAAAGTAAAACTTTCATTGGCTAATTCAGTTAAATATCCAATTAAAGCAATTGGAATGAGAATCGTTATCCCTATTGCTTCTATTCTTCTGAAACAAAAAAACTCTTTGAAACCTATCCCAGTTAAAGAAGCAAAAAGTGGACCGATAAGTAATATCGATTTTGGATTTTCTCTGAGACCATACATTAGATTTGTTACTCCAAAATGATATGAAAGTATCAATAATCCAATACAACCTAGTGCCCAGAAAAATATTAGTACTTGATGTAAAGGTCTTAAATATATATGTATCCATTTCAGGCTTAAACCTATACTTATTGACATGCATAATAGCCAAATCCATATTTGATTAGATCCATTGAAAAACCATTGGGCTATTCCTATTGAAAAGAATAATCCGCAGAACAGAATTGATAATCGGTAAAATAGAACTTCTTTTTTATCATTAGAAGTAACTATAAAATCTCCATAGACTCCTTTAATAGGATTTGAGGATTTAAAGTAAGAATTTTTTTCTTTCATAGTTAATAATTAATTGTTGATAGTTTTTGTAATATCCTCTCCTTTAGGAATAATACTACTTGGATTTAAAGGAAATAAAGCTCCAAAATAATCTTTTCTCCAAGTGTCAACATCACATGTTTTTTTTATATTGTACATATTAAAAATCTTTTTTCTCCATTTAATTATATGTGGGAAAGATTTAATTGGTTTATTACTACATTTAAATAGTGGGTAATAAATTGCTTCCCACCTAATAAGGGTAGGGAAAAGTCTTATATCAGCAATTGAAAGATTTTTCCCACAAAGCAAAGGACCATTTGATTGAAGATGTTGTTCTATAATATTTAGAGCTGAGAATAAATTTTTAGAAGCTTTTTCATAAGCTTTTTGATTTCTAGCAAATCCACATTTATAAACTCCATTATTAATATTTTCTTGAATTAGATTCTGCCAGTTAATTATTTTTTTTTTATATTTGCTTGGGTTAAGGTTTATTTCTTGATCGTATATAGGCCAGTTATTTAATATTTCGACAAGCTCAGCGCTTTCATTATTTATAAGTCTTAATTTTGATTCAGGCTCCTTGCCTGGATCAAAAAGCATTGGTACTGTTGCTCTTCTTGATTGATAGTTTCCGCATTTTTTATAAAGTTCTTGAAGGGTTTTACAACCTTTTATTGGTGGATCTAATCTCCATCTTCCTCCCTCATTGTCTACTTGAGCAATGTGAAGATTGATTGACTTGTTTAATCCTTTGATTTCGTAAATCATCCATGCTCTATGAGCCCAAGGACAACTTTTGCCAACAATTAAACCTGGCATTTGATTTGAAGCTCTATTTTTTAAATCTTCCTTGGTCGGGATTTGAATTTTTTTATGAAGATTTATTGGTCTCTTGAAATTTCCATCAGAATCTGAAGGTGCAAGACCATTCATTAAAACCTGCCACTCGAAATTCCAAATGTGTCTCGCAGCTTTTACAAATATTGGTGGTATAGCCATGAATTTCTTTTAAGATTATTTTTATCTATGTTTTATTGATTAGTGATGCAGCTACAGGTACTTCTAGTGGCTGGTACCCATGGTAATGAAATAAATGGTATTTGGCTTTTTGATGAATGGAATAAATTACCCTTTTTAATAAACACACACGGGATTAAGACTTGTCAGGTAATTGGAAATCCTGAGGCAAAAAAGGCTGGGAAAAGATATATACACCAAGATTTAAATCGGAGTTTTCAAGAAGAATCATTTTTATGTCTTAACTCTTCAAATTTTGAAGGAAGTAGAGCAAATGAATTAGTTAATCTTTATGGAGAAGTAGGAGAAAACCCTTGTCAAATAGCATTAGATTTTCATACAACGACAGCCTCAATGGGAAGTTGCTTAGTTGTTTATGGACGAAGAGATGCAGATTTAGCTTTGGCCTCTTTGATTCAAAATAAATTAGGTTTACCAATTTATCTTCACGAATCTGATCAAAAACAAAACGGTTTTTTGGTTGAATGTTGGCCTTGCGGACTGGTTGTCGAGATTGGACCTATTGGTCAGGGTCTTTTGAATTCAAGAATTATTTCGCAAACAAAACTGATTCTAGAGACATTAATGGAACAGATTAATCAAGTTAAGAAACTAAATCTCTTTTTCCCTGAAAAGTTAGAAATTCACAGACACGTTAAAAGCATCGATTTTCCAAGAGATGAAGCAGGCAATATTCATGGATATGTGCATCCTCTAAGGCAATCAAAAGATTGGCGAGAATTAAAGAAAAACGATGAATTGTTTTGTAAGTTGAATGGTGAAATAATTAGGTTTGAAGAAGATGAACCTTATGTTCCTGTATTTATAAATGAAGCAGCTTATGTGGAAAAAAATATCGCTATGAGCTTTACCAAAAGAGAATTATGGAATTTAAAAGAAAAATGGAAACAAGCACTAATTGATTTAATACATCATAAGTAAGTTCTTTCGCTCCAATAAACAGTTGCCCCTTGAGCCTCTAATTCATATTTTCTATGACGAGCATCACTCAGAGGCACTCTCTCCTCAACCCTACGCCCGTTAATCAGCCACTTGATTAGAACCAATTTATGACCTCGAAGGCTAAATCTTAAAAGAATCTTAAGACTTGTTGAGTGCTTGTTGGACCCGACTTACTGATTCTCTTCATAAATTGTCCTACATATTAGCCACAGAAAGCATCATTCTCCTTTAATATCACGGCTGGCAGTCTAATTAGCTGCTCTTAA
>QCIZ01000013.1 GCA_003216375.1 Prochlorococcus sp. AG-402-O21
TATTAATAGAGAATATAATAATTGATAATTTTGTAAAATTTGATAAAAGTGTTGTCCTTATTGATATCTCCATTATCAATAATATTAGAATTGCAAGTAATATTGTATTAATTGATTTATCTAATAAAAAAGACAATATACTATTGGTAAAATAAAAACCTAATAGTAAAGAAAGCAATAAAATACTTCTCTTACCCCAAGAGTCTGCAATAAATGGATTGATAGCTCTAATAACTGTATCAACAAATTTTCTAAATTTAGTTTTCTGCATATTAATTAATTAAAGCTGTCAAATATTCAAAATCTACAAGCTTACTAGTTGATGCTTTTCCATAAATTATTTTTGAAGGTTTATTCATATTTCCAAGGCTAGTAACACATGCATTAGCTTTTTTAGAAATATATTTGTTTGAACTTGACCAAGGAGGTAATGTCATTAAGCAATTAAGGTTTGCAGCCTTAGCTGCCTCGACACCAATTATAGAGTCCTCAATGGCTATGCAATTTTTCTCAGATTTATTGCTTAATTGAAGTGCTAATTTATAAGCATCTGGATAGGGTTTGTGTTTACTTACATCTTCATACGTAACTATTCCTGAAAAACAATTTAAATGTGAACTTAATGAGGTTTTTAAAAAAGGTTCTAGGGAATCTCGACCACTTGTCGTAACAATAAACTGCTCTATCTTAAAGCTAGAAAGTTCATTGATTAGTCTCAGAACCCCCTCTCTAACGTTGATTTTTCCAGAATGAATTAAGTTCTTGTAATGAAAGCGCTTTCTCTCTTGAATTTTGGAACATTGATCCTCACTAACAGTGCTGTTTATTTCGTTTCGATAGTGAATTATTCGTTTTAAGCCTCCTGATGTTTTTAGAAGCTCTAAATATTTGCTCTCATTCCAGTTCCAGTCCAAATCAAAATCTTTAAAGGCTAAGTTAAAAGCCAGTCTATGTCCACACATTTCAGTGTCGGCCAAAGTACCATCAACATCCCAAAAAACTGCTTTTAACTTGTTCATGTTATTTCTGAATAAATCAAATATAATTCTGATTAGCAAGGAATCAATCTAGGTTTAAGCTTTTGAAAACAGATAATAATCAATTTTCACGATGGATATTACCTAAACCAATAAATGAACAAGAAATAGAACATTGCACTTTAAACTACACTTTGCAGAAAGTATTAATTAGAAGAGGGATTGATTTAAATAATGAATTAGAGGATTACTTAACACCAAAGCAACTCCCAAATCCGGAAGATCATTTCAATGAGTTAGAGAAAGCAAGTCAAAGAATAATTGAAGCTTGTAGCAGACAAGAAACAATTGCTATATGCGGTGATTATGATGCTGATGGTATAACTAGTACTGTCCTTTTAATTGAGTTATTATCCCAACTAGGTGCTAAAGCAGAACCGTTTATTCCATCAAGACAGGATGAGGGATATGGACTGAATATAAATATGATTAAGAGAATTCATGATAAACAAATAAAGTTGATTATTACCGTAGACAATGGAATTTCTTCTATTGATGCTATTAAAAAATCATCTGATTTAGGAATCGATTTAATTATAACTGACCATCATAAAATACCTGATATAAAATTAAATATTTTTTCGCTAATCCACCCCGAAAGAACACCTGTTAACTCACCTTACAAGTATTTAGCTGGTGTTGGAATTGCATATCTTCTAGCTAAAAATATATGTAATAAATTGAATTATGATATTAATAAAACAACGGCAAATGTTTTTTTTAGTATAGGTACTGTAGCAGATATGGCTCCCCTAAAAGGAGCTAATAGAAAGTGGCTAAAAGAGTGTTTGCCAAAAATCAATAGCACTAAAAATAAAGGTGTTATTTCGATTATGAAAAAGCTATCTATCGATAAAGAAGGTATAACAACAGAAGATATTGGTTATAAGATAGCTCCATTGATTAATGCTGTCGGTAGAATTGGTGATCCAAAAGTTATAATTGATCTTCTTACAAATGAATCTACAAAATGTATTGACAAGCTTATAAAAGATTGTTTATCAATGCATAGAGAAAGAAAAAGACTTACCACTTTAATAGAACAAGAAGCCCTTGAAATAGCTCAAAGTCAATATAACGAAAATAGGAAATTTCTAGTACTCTCGAAAAGAAAATGGCATCCAGGTATTATTGGTATAGTAGCGGCACGAATTGTTGATAAGTTTAATCTACCTACAGCAATACTCGCAATTGCAAATGATGGTAACTTCCGAGGATCAATAAGATCTAATAACAGATTAAAGGTGAATAGGGCATTAGAGGAATGTAAAGATCTTCTAATAGCTCATGGTGGTCACTCCGCTGCTGCAGGATTTTCAATTAAAGAAGATAATATAAATGAACTTTCAGAAAATCTAAATAATATAGCCAAAAGGGAATTTAGAAATATTGATTTAAATAAATCAATAAAACCAGATGCACACATATGTCTTGCTGATATTAATTATGATTTTTATCGACAATTATGTTTGATCGGTCCTTTTGGAATTATGAATCCTGCACCAATTTTCTGGACAAGGAAATGCAAAATTATAGATATTCATCACCTTAATGGTGGACATATAAAAATGACTTTAGACGATGGCAGCTCATCGATAATTGCTGTTAAATGGAATGAAACTGCAAAATTAAAAAAAAATGATTTAATTGATATTGCATTTTATATTGAAATGAATAGGTGGAAAAAAGGAAATAGCATTCAACTTAATATTGTTGATATGAAAATCCATAAAAAGATTGTTGAATTAAAATTACATAATCGATTTTATAAATGCCAATTAACAGATAAAAAGGAGATATTAATAACAAACACAAAAGGAGAGTCTATCAGTTCTGACTTTTCTAAAAATACTGAGAATATAGATAATAATGAATCAGATTTTGCTAAAAAGATTCTGTCTTTTGCTGAGATTGCTCTCGGGAAGGCTGCTTAAAGCCTTAAACACCTCTTCTGTAGAAGATCAATGCAATGATTGCTGGTCCTGCAAGAAAGACAGCTACTAGAGGCAATAGGTTTCCCATGTTGATTTTAAAACTTTAATTATCTTACTAAACAAACTGGCTTAACTTTACAATAATTAAAAATTATTGATTTTCAATCAATTCAATTAATTTTAGATTTGCTTAAATATTTTGGTCTAGCCAAGAACTAACCACAATATTCATAGATAATGTTTTATTTTATATGAGATGATTTAATTTATGTTTCTTGAAAAATCGTTTAATAATAGTGAGATTATTGTTAATTGATCATTTGTAGGTTTTATATATCATATAATTGATGTATAAAAATAAAAAAAAGGATAGCATCACTTAATTGGAAGTAATGGGTCAGCCTAATTCAAATTCTCAAATAGAAAAGAACGAATCTAAGGATGGTCCAACTTTTTTTAGTATATTAATTACTACTTTTAGTACTATTTTCCTGGCTGAATTAGGAGACAAGACACAACTTGCGACATTAATGCTTTCTGCTCAGTCTGGTAGACCTCTGATTATTTTCATAGGTGCAGCACTTGCTCTTATCTCGACAAGCCTTCTTGGAGTTCTTATTGGGAGATGGATTGCAAATAACTTACCAAGACAAAAATTTACAGTACTTTCAGGAATAATTATGTTAAGTTTGGGTTTATACCTAGTAACACAAGGTTTTTTTGACTTTATACAAAATTAGAATTTGAACTAATTTAATGCTTATAACGCTTCTTTTTACAACTTTTTTCACTGTATTTCTAGCTGAAATGGGTGATAAAACTCAATTAACAACAATAACTTTAAGTAGTACAACTAATAAACCACTAGCAGTATTTATTGGTTCGTCAGTAGCACTTATATTAGCTACGCTTTTAGGAGCATTAGCAGGTGGTTCTATTGCTAATCTAATCCCTGCATTCTTACTAAAACTGCTTTCTGGAATAGTATTCTTAATTTTAGGAATAAAGCTTTTAGCTGAAAGCAGAAAAGATTCTACTAGTGATAACTAGTAAACAAAATCTTTTAAACATATATAGTCTTTAACTCTAAAGACTGAAATCAAATGAACTTTTATTAATCAGCCACTTTGATTATGACATCAGTTTTAAAAATACTAGAAAGTCTTGAGAGAGAGGATGGATTAGAGGTATCCAAGCTTGAAAAGTCCTTGAAACTAACAAAAAAACTTGATAGAGATAATTTACATATAGCTATTAAAGCTCTTTCAAAGCTAGGCATCGTTCAATATATAAATGATGAAAAACTTACTGTTAACAATGAACTTGGTTTCATACAAGGTAGAGTCCGATGTAGCAGTAAAGGTTTTTGCTTTGTTGTTAGAGATGATCAAGGCGAAGATATATACATTAGAGAAGCTAATTTAAACAATGCTTGGCATGGTGATTCTGTAATTGTGTTAATCACAAAGCCCGCAGTAAAAAGGAGAGCACCAGAAGGTTCTATTCAATGTATCTTAAATAGATATAATGATACTTTGCTAGCAAAGTTAGAGTCAAACAAATCAACAGGAGAAGTAAAGGCTTACCCGTTGGATGACAGAATATCTGTAATTATTGATTTAGATAATGACTGTGATAATAAAAAAATAGAGCAAGAGAAAGATCTAATATATGAAATAAAAATAAGTAATTACCCAATTGCTCAATTTAATGCGAAAGGTTCAATTCTTAGAGAGTTATCAATTAATGCCGGTGTAGAAGGTGATATAGAATTATTACTTTCAAAGAATAATATTTCTAGAAATATTATTGCACCAAAAGTTGCTCCTAAAAAAATTCCTTTAAAAGGAAGAGAAGACTTAACGGCTCAACCATCATTATTATTTGAAAGTTGGGAATCGCCAAATTCTCCTTCTTTACCAGCATTATTTGCCAAACCGAATGAAGGAGGTACAAGGATTTGGGTTCATTCTCCTACAGTTTCAGAAAGAATTAATATAGGAGGAAAATTAGATCAATTTCTTAAAGATAGAGGTGAAGTTATCTGCTTAGGAAACAATTGGCTGGATTTTCTAAGTGAATCACTTAAATCAGCATCTCAATTTAAATTAAATGAAGTAAATGAGGCAATTTCATTAATTATAGATATAAATAGTGATGGAAATATAACTGATTGGGAATTTACAACTAGTATTATTAGTCCAGTAAAAATAATTACACCTAAGCATCTCAAAGCTATCAACAATAGAAAATTAACATCGAAGTCTATTCCAATAGCCCTTAAACCTGTTAAGGATAATCTAGAGGTAATCTATACTATCATTCATTCAGCAAAATTAATCAATACTAACAATATAACTAGTATAAAGTTAGATGAACAGATTCCTAATTTAGAAAGATTAAGTGAGTTAAAAAAAGCATTTCCTGGTCGAGACTTTCATGGATGGACTAAGACTTATGATATTTGTGATTCACAGTCAATTCTTGATATTTATATTAGGCTTTCTAATAATATTCTAGCAAAGCATTTAATGGGATATGAATTACCTTTCATTTACAAAGAGCATGAACAAATAGATACATCTTCAATTAATGATTTAACAAAATCAGCATTAGCTTTAGACAATAATATAAACGTTAATATAGATGGTAACGTAACAATATCTCAAGTAATAAACTCATTTGAATCAAGTAATCAAAAGAAAATATTGCACAAGCTTGTTAAACATATAATTCCGGGAATTCATCTAAAATTATATAAAGATAATTTTTTTGCAGAGAATAACATGGATGACAATATAAATACATCTAATATTGAATCTCCATGGTGTTGCCCAACTCTAAATTATTGGAATGTGTTTAATCAATTTATTTTAACCTCACTTTTAAATGATGGTAAAAACAAGCCTTCAAGCAGAAGTAAGGACATTATAGAATTAGGTAAAAAAGATAGTTGGAAAGAAGTAAATTGGGATATATTTCCTTCTAAGATAGAAGAAAACATTATAACTCACTCAAATTTAAAGTTAATTCAAAATTTAAATGAAATAAGAAAAAAATCTAAATCATTTAGAAATAATATTATTTCAATTGCTCAGTGTAGAGAAGCTCAGAGAATTATAGGAAAAGAAGTAGAAGCAATTATTACTGGAGTTCAAAGTTATGGTTTTTTTGCTGAGATAGACGAATTAACTGCGGAAGGATTAGTCCATGTGAGCACATTGGGGGATGATTGGTATGAATATAGATCTAGACAAAATCTTTTAGTAGGAAGGAAATATAAAAAAACTTATCAACTAGCACAAAAAGTAAATGTCAAGGTTTTAAAAGTCGACATACTAAAAAATCAAATTGATTTAGAGCTTGTTAAAGACGAAGATACAGAATCAATCAAAACTAATGATATTAGTATTGACATTGACTCAGACAATTTAACTTAAATGTCTAGTATTGTATTAGCAATTACAGGTGCATCGGCTCTTCAATTAGGTGAGCGATCAATTCAAGTATTATTAGAAAACTGTCGATCTGTAGATTTAATTCTGAGTAAAGGTGCATATGAAGTAGCGAAAAGCGAAAGAAATATTAATATTCCAGTTGAACCAAAAGCTCAAGCTGATTATTGGAGAACTAAACTTGGAGTCAAATCAGGTAAATTAACTTGCTATAGATGGAATGATCATTCAGCCTCAATTGCCAGCGGAAGTCACAAAACAAGGGGTATGGTAATTGTTCCATGCTCAATGGGAACATTGGGTCGAATAGCCTCTGGTTTTTCTTTAGACCTAATTGAAAGATGTGCCGATGTTCACTTAAAGGAAAACAGACCTTTAATTATTTCCCCTAGGGAATCTCCATTAAATTTAATACATATAGAGAACATAAAACGTTTAGCAACTGCTGGTGCATTAATTGTTCCGCCCATACCTGCCTGGTATACAAACCCTCAAACAATTGAAGATATTATTGATTTTATAGTAGTTAGATTATTTGATTCTCTTGGTGAGGATTTAAATTATATTAAAAGATGGGAAGGCCCTGATAAATGAAATTAAATTATTTAATAAAGATGATTCCTCTTCTATCAACATTTTCTTTAATTGCGATATTAAATTTTAGTAATCAAAAAGTGAATACTAAATTAAAAATATTAATTTGGAATACTCCATCATTAACATTAGGATCATATCTTGCAATTTCAACTGGAACAGGCTTCATATTCTCATATATAATAACTACAAGCCTAGCAAATTCAATTAGATCAAACTCTATCAAGGGTATAAAGTATAAAAAAGAAATTAACAAAGAAGAAGCAGTAGAATACAATGATACAAATTACAATAATTACACCGAAAATATATTAATAGAGAGAGAAATTAATGATCCAATACCTACAGTGGACGCTAGATTTAGAGTAATTGGCAAAACAGAAAGATACAACACAAATTATAAAAATGATTACAATAGTAAAAACAAGGATTTAAATGAAATAGAAGATTCATATATAGAACAGAATAAAGAAAATAATGCTTTTAACCAAGATAGAGATATTTCATCTGATTGGAATGATGATTCTTTTAAAAACTGGTAAAATAAATTTAAGCAATATTTTTAATCAAAAATAACTTTACAACCATCTTTAGAAATTTGCTAAAGTAAAGATATGGAAAACAAAAAGCAGACCAAAAAGATCGAATCCAAAAATGAAGTAGCAAATGTGGAATCAACATCTGGATCCAAGGTAGAAAATACTACAATTCCCAAAAAACCTGTCAAACCTCCTAAAGTTGAAGATAAACCCTTCGAAGAGTTTATAATTGAACATTTTATTCCTGGTTTAAAAACATCTATAGAACAGACAGGTATATCCGTTCTAAATATAAAACTAATAGATGGTATACGACCAGTAGTAGGAGGTAAATGTTGGATGGTTTTTTGTGAAATATCAGAACAAAGAAGATTTTGGCTTTGTTTTAATAAAGAAGTAATAACCTCTGATAAAACAATATTATTAGCCGAGTCAAATTCAGATCCAAGTATTGTTGAATCATTCCTTATTGATGAAAAGAAAACTACCTTGCCTTTATTGATTTCTAGGGTACTTCAAAGATTAAATGGACAAAAATGGATTGGTGCGAATTGAATTGTTTTCTCTAATAAAAAGTTATCTCTATTCATTTTATAAATTTGTTTATTAAATAATAACAATAAAGCTTTCTTCTTAATATTCAGATTCGCAGTTAAGGCATTCAAATGCCATAATAAGAAAAAAAATTTTGACTAACTCATTACTTACTAAGACAAATGAAAATTTGCTATTTCATACTTTTGACGAAACATTAAAACCGCAAATAGAAGAATTATTATCTCTTGGTAGATCCGCAGGAGCAGACCTTGTAGAAATTTTTCTTGAAAAATCAGACAACATATCACTTTTAGCTGAACAAGACGATATTTCAAATGTAAGTCCATCTCTTGGAATTGGAGCAGGTATTAGGGTGTTTCTAGGTAAAAAAGACGGTTTTGTTAGCACAAATGATCTTTCAAAACCTGGTCTTCTTTTTGCTCTCAATCAAGCATTAGGTATGCTGGGTCTAGTAACAGGATCAAAAAATATTGATAAATTTGAAGGCTTATTAGATCTGAATGATTTTGGTAGTAATAAGAATAATTGGCTAGATCATTCACCAGATCTTGATGAGTCCACAGTCAAACTGTTGGAAGCCACAAAATCACTCGCAAATAAAAATAGTAATCTACAAGTAAGAAGAGCGAGTTATTCAAGAAGTTGGCAAGAAGTTATCGTCGCTGCTTCAGATGGTGTATTTGCTAGAGACATCCGTCTTCATCAAACCGTTGGTATTAACGTAATAGCGCAACAAGATAAAAACAGATCAACTTCTGCCAGAAGATATGGAACTTCTGGTAATCCGGACGATTTAAGAAATTGGAATATTGAAAAAAGTGCTTCTGACTTAAATGAAAGTGCTCAGAAAATGCTCTATGCAGGATATGTTGAAGCAGGTCAAATGCCCGTTGTACTTGCTAATAAATTTGGAGGAGTCATCTTCCATGAAGCATGTGGTCATCTTTTAGAAACAACTCAATTAGAAAGAGGAACATCACCATTTAATGAGTCAATAAACAAACAAATTGCTCATAAGGCTGTTAGTGCGGTAGATGAAGGTCTTTCAAATTATGCTTTTGGATCATTATCTATGGATGACGAAGGAATGGAACCACAAAACACTGTACTTATTGAAAATGGGATATTAAAAAAATTTCTTTCAGATAGAGCAGGTTTTTTAAGAACAGGACATCCTAGAACTGGTAGTGGAAGGAGGCAAAATTTCTCATTCGCAGCAGCAAGCCGTATGAGGAATACATACATTAAGCAGGGCGATTATACTCCTGAAGAATTAATAAGAAGTGTTGATAATGGACTTTATTGTAAATCTATGGGCGGTGGTAGCGTAGGTCCAACTGGGCAATTTAACTTCTCTGTTGAGGAAGGTTATTTAATAAAGAATGGAAAACTTGATTCACCAGTAAAGGGAGCAACATTGATAGGTGAAGCTAAAGAAATCCTACCAAGAATCTCTATGTGTGCGAATGATTTAGATCTTGCAGCTGGTTTTTGTGGCTCTGTAAGTGGAAGTGTGAACGTTACTGTCGGGCAACCACATATAAAAGTGGATTCTATAACTGTAGGAGGTAGGTAGTAATGAACAATTCAATTACTAATAAAAACAGATTGGTATTAGACCCTGTAGTATTGACTGGCCTTTTGAAAAGATATAGCAATCAGCTAGAAATTAAAAAATGGGACATGGGAGCATCATCAAGTAATGATATTTCTGTTCAAGTACAACAAGGTAATGCTAAACAGATTAAAGGTTCTCAAAGAAATTCTATTACATTAAGAGTATGGAATAAAAATAATCAAGTTGGTATAACTAGTACTTCTGACTTAACTAGTGAAGGCATTAATAAAGCAATGATAGGAGCAATTAAAGCAAGCCTTTATGGTAATGCAAATGAATCCCCGGAGTTTTCTCCTTTAGCCAAGAAAGAATTAGAACAAATTAACTCCGAGATTTCTGAATCTCATACAATTGATGAGTTACTTAGTATTCTATCAATAGCGGAAAAACAATTAATTGATACTCATCAGTCAATAGATTCTGTTCCATATAACGGATTGAATGAAAGTTATATGGAACGGATTTATATCAACAGTGACGGTGCCACTAGACATATGAAACTTTCACAATCATCAATATATTTGTATGCAAAAGCCGAGGAAGAAAACAAAAAGCCAAGAAGTGCAGGAGGTATTAGAATTAATTCAAATTTAGAAGAACTTGATATACAATCATGTATAAAGGAAACATCTGAAAAGTTAATTAGTCACCTAAATTATAAAGCTATAGAAACAAAAAAGTATCTAATTTGTTTTACTCCTGAGGCGTTTTTACAATTAATAAGTGCATTTAGTTCAATGTTTAATGCACGATCTATTATTGATGGCCTAAGTTTGATGAATGAAGACTCAATTGGTAATCAAATTTCAGTTTCTAATTTAAATATTAGCGATGAAGGTCTCCATCCTGAAAACATAGGGGCATTTAGTTTTGATGGTGAAGGCACTCCAACACAAAATATAAAATTGGTCTCAAAAGGTATATTAAGAAATCTACTTCATTCAGAGGCAACTGCAAGAAGGTTTGGAGTTAAGCCCACTGGCCATGCTGGATTAGGTGCTAAGGTATCTGTTTCACCCGATTGGCTAGTTATAAGTAAAAGTGAATCTGAAATGGATAAAGATGAAAGTCTAAGTGTTATAGATACACAAAAAGAGTATATTTTAATAGATGAACTATCTGCCATTCATTCAGGAGTAAAAGCTAGTCAAGGTTCATTCTCTTTACCCTTTGATGGTTGGATAGTTAATACTGGCAAGAAGACATCAATTGAAGCTGCAACAGTTGCAGGAGATATCTTAAAAGTGTTAAAAAGTATTGTAAAAATTGAAAATAAGCAGTTCGTTACCCACCAGGGAATTAGTCCTCATGTTTGGGTTGAGAACGTATCAATAACTGGAGAAGCGTGAAGATAATTTTCTGGGGTACTCCTAAATATGCTGCTGAAAATTTAATAAGTTTAGTTCGAGCGGGACAAGAAGTAATTGCCGTTATCAGCCAACCAGATAGAAAGCGTGGTCGTGGTAAGAAATTGTCGCCATCCCCAGTCAAAGAAGCTGCAATAGATTTAGCTATACCTGTTTTTACAACACAATCAATTAGTAAGGATAAAAATACACAGGAAATACTTATTAAATTGAAAGCTGATGTTTATGTAGTTGTAGCGTTTGGTCAAATTCTACCTAAAGAAATCTTAGATCAACCAAAACTGGGATGCTGGAATAGTCACGCTTCCTTACTACCAGTATGGAGAGGAGCTGCACCAATTCAATGGAGCATACTTAATGATGATGCAAAGACAGGTATATGTATTATGTCAATGGAAGAAGGCTTAGATACAGGACCAGTTATTGAACAAGAGTCAACCGCTATACAAGATTCAGATAATCTTGAGATACTTACTAATAGACTATCGCACATATCCTCAAAACTTTTACTTAGATCACTCGAAAGAATAAAGCTAACCAAAGGATTAAACAAATCAACAAGGCTCAAACAATTGAATGCAATAGACCAGACAAAGTTAAAAGGTAGTCCAAGCTATGCTAGACAAATAACAAAAGAAGACAATTTAATAGATTGGAATCAAGATGCAAGAAAGATAATAAAAAAAATTCAGGGATTGTACCCAAATGCATATACATTTTACAATTCTAAAAGAATTAAGATTTTAGAAGCCTGCTTATCTTGTGATAATAATAAATATAAAGAAAATCATAATATAAAAAATCAATCAAGACAACAGTTTAGACCTGGTGAAATAATTATGATAAATAAAAAAACTGGCTTAATGATCATGACAAATGATTATCCCATTCTAATTAAATATGCACAGTTAGAAGGTAAAAAGGCAACAGACAGTTATACGCTATCTATCCAATCAAATCTGAACATCCATAATAAACTTGGTGCCTAAACATTATTAATAATAGTATCTTTCTTTGAAAATCCCCAAAGGAAAAGACATAACATTACCAAGAAGAATAAATATTCAGGTATAACTAACTTGTATAAAATTAATTGAATAATTAACTTTATACCGATAAGTCCAACTGCAATATAACCAGCTTTTTCTAAATTAATATATATCTCCAGCCATTTGATAAATAGTCCAGATGTGAAACGTAATGCGATAACTCCGATAATTGCACCAGTTATAACCAAAAGAAATTGATCACTTATTGCGACAGCAGCTGTAATACTATCTATAGAAAAAGCTAAATCAGTTACTGACAATAGAAGAATTACCTTAAATAATGAAATATTAGATTTTTCACTATTTTCGTTTAAATTTTTATCAGAACCATTATTGTTTAAAGATAAAAACTTTGAAATTGAAAGAGAAATCAAATAAATACCACCAATAAGCTTAACTGGCCAAAAGTTTAAGAAAAATTGAGCAGTAAGAATTACAAGTATTCTTAATAATAAAGCGATAAATATACCAATATTTAGTGCTTTTCTTTGCAGATCAATATTATTCAGATTCTTAGTTATTGAAGCAAGAGCCACTGCGTTATCAGCTGACAATACAAGCTCTAATGAAACAATAACAGGCAAAAGAGGAGCTAGTTCAACCCATCTATCAATACCATCCAGTAAAGGAGTTAAGGATCTGAGAGATGCTGAATCCATTAAATTAAAGAAAAAGAGCTATTAATATTGTCTGTTTGGTATATGTTAACTCTAATTATTCAATTCAGTGCTAAGTCAATATGGCTATGAGAATCGAATCAAAGCTTTGCCACATATCAGAAAATAAAGCTGTTGTTCAAGTATATGGTTGGCTTAATGACATAAATTTAGGAAGTGCTCTAGCAGAGGGGCCAACAGTAGAAGTTGCAGAAGATAAAGCCATATCAAGACTGAATGAAAGGATAAATGCAGTCTCAAAAGATGTGTCGAGTAATAATACTAATAATGAACATAAAACCAAAACTCCATTAAGAATTGAACTTCCTAATAGTGAAAAGGTTGAATTACCAAAAAGAGAAAAGGTTGAAGATATTAATATCAATCATGAGCCAAATGATTGGAGTAGCGAATTAACAGCGATAGATGCAGAAATTGAACGGCTAAAATGGTCCAGAGAAGATGAAATAAATTTCCTAGAAAAAACATTAGGTTATAATAATCGAAATAAAATAACTAGCTATGCTGATATAGTGAAGTATCTAAGTCTATTAAAAAAGACTGATATTCCAAATCAATTCAAAGTATCAAATGGGAATCTCAATACTTTAATAGAAGAGTCTGACATTATACTTAGGGATTTATCGTGGGATCATAAACAGGGACGAGAATTTCTACAAAAGGAGTTTAATGTTTTAACTAGAAAGGATCTTAGTGAAACACAATTAGTATCATTTGTTGAGAAGCTAAAATTGATTCGAAATGAATATCTAGCTCATTAAGCCTTCTCAACAAGACTATTAAAATGTTATGGTTAATTATATAAAAATAAGTAAAAAAGAATAGTGTCCTTAGAGTCAATAGCAAAGTATTTAGAAAAGCATCATTTAACAACTGAGTTGATTGAACGAACAAATAGAGAAGAAAGATTAATATTAACAGGAGCATCACGGACAGCAAAGGCATTAATCACAACTTCGCTTGCCAAAAATGAGTCCAAAAGATTATTAGTAATTGTCCCAACATTAGAAGATGCTACTAGATGGTATCCCCTAGTAAAAGACTGCGGTTGGACTAAGACATGTTTATATCCAACAAGTGAAGTCTCACCATATGAAACTACGCAGGTGACTTCAGAAATCATTTGGGGTCAATTACAAGTACTAAGCGATATATTGGAATTAAAAGATGATGAGAATATCGCAATAATTGCAACAGAAAGATCTTTACAACCACATCTGCCCCCATTTGAATACCTTAAAGAAAAGTGTATTAAATTAAACGTAGGTGATGAAATAAATCTAAGTGATTTATCTTTAAAATTGAGTGAAAGTGGATATATCAAGTCTAATAATATAGATCAAGAAGGAACATGGACAAGACGTGGAGATATTATTGATATTTACCCTGTTAGTAGTGAACTTCCAATTAGATTAGAGCTATTTGGTGATCTGTTAGATAAGATTAAAGAATTTGATCCAATTTCACAAAGGTCATTAGATCAAATCAACAATGTATGCATAACACCCACAGGTTTTGATCCACTAATCATTAATAAGCTTATATCAACTGACAACAAGGATATATCGAGTTTATTTACTAACGATGAGTTCTCTGAGCTAGTAAATTCAAATAAATTGGATTCAGCAAAGAAATATTTAGGAGTTGCATTTGATAAGCCTTCATCATTATTAGATTACTTAGATGATAAGACATTTATTGTGGTTGATGAGAGGCTTCAAGGTATATCTCATGGAAAAGCTTGGTATAATATCGTTAATGAAAATTATACAGATGTAATTACTACTATAAAAGGTAGTCAAGCAATAAAGACTATATTTAAACCTAATCTTCATAAAGACATTAATGATATATATGATTCTCTAAATAATTATAAAGGTATTGATATAACAGATTTAGAAGACACTACAAAGAAAACGAATGTTTTTAGTATTTCAAGCAAAGTTCATAATTGGCTACCTAATCAATACGGTAAAATAAGTTTATCTTTAAAAGATTACATTAAGAATAAATATTCTGTTTGGATAATTTCAGCACAACCTAGTCGTGCAGTTTCTTTGTTAGAAGAACATGAATGTATTTCAAAGTTTATACCTAATAATAACGATCTTAATGGTATCAAAAATATTATAGATGACAATATTCCAGTAGCTATTAAAAATAAAAATGAGGGTGAAATTGAAGGATTTTATCTTCCTGCATGGAAAATTGCACTATTAACGGATAAGGAGTTTTTCGGACAACAAAATATTTCTACGACTGGTTATATAAGAAGAAGAAAACAATCTCAAAGTAAAAAGATAGATCCTAATAAGATGAAACCAGGCGATTATGTTGTTCATAGAAATCATGGAATTGGTTTATTTCAGAAAATTGAAAAATTAAATATTAATGGAGATTCAAGAGATTATTTGGTAATAAAATATATGGATGGAAAGCTAAGTGTTGCTGCAGATCAACTTGGTAGTTTAGGTAGGTATAGAAGTTCAAATGCAAAGACTCCTACAATTAGTAAATTAGGAGGAGCTAATTGGAACAAAATAAAGGAAAAGGCAAAGAAATCCGTTAAAAAAGTTGCTATTGATTTAATTAAGTTATATGCAGAAAGAAGTAAAGAAAAAGGGTATAAATTTCCATGTGATGGACCATGGCAAAACGAATTAGAAGACTCATTTCCATACGCACTTACACCTGATCAAGCAACAGCTACATCTCAAGTTAAATCTGATATGGAAAGTGAAAAGCCTATGGATAGATTAGTTTGCGGCGATGTTGGATTTGGGAAAACAGAAGTTGCTATACGAGCAATATTTAAGGCTATTACCTCAGGAAAACAAATAGCTTTATTAGCACCAACGACTGTATTATCTCAACAACATTGGAGAACTATTTCTGATCGATTTGCTCCTTATCCTATAAAAGTTTCATTACTCAATAGATTTAAAACAAATAGTGAAAAAAAACATATAGTTAGTGGCCTGAAAGATGGACAAATTGATGCAGTTGTTGGTACACATCAGCTATTGAACAAAAAATTAGTTTATAAGGACTTGGGACTTCTAGTTATAGATGAAGAACAACGTTTTGGAGTTAATCAAAAAGAGAAAATAAAGGAGTTAAAAAAAAGTGTAGATGTATTAACCCTTTCAGCGACTCCAATTCCAAGAACACTCTATATGAGTCTTTCTGGTGTCCGTGAAATGAGTTTGATAACAACACCGCCTCCCCTACGAAGGCCAATTAAAACACACTTAGCACCCCTCGATAATGAAATAATAAGAAGTGCAATTTCACAAGAGATTGATAGAGGTGGCCAAATATTTTATATTGTTCCTCGAATAAAAGGAATAGAAGATGTAGCAGAGAAATTAAAAATTATGATCCCAAATGTGAAATTATTGATTGCACATGGTCAAATGGAGGAGGGAGCATTAGAGAATGCAATGCTTGCATTTAATGCAGGAGAAGCCGATATTTTGCTTTGTACAACTATTGTAGAAAGTGGATTAGATATTCCTAGAGTAAATACTATTTTAATTGAAGATTCTCACAAGTTTGGTTTATCTCAACTTTACCAATTGAGAGGCAGAGTAGGCCGAAGTGGAGTACAAGCACATGCTTGGTTATTTTATCCAAGCGATGAGAAATTAAATGAGACCTCAAGGCAACGTTTAAAGGCTATAAAAGAATTTAGTGATTTGGGCAGTGGTTATCAGTTAGCCATGAGGGACATGGAAATTAGAGGCGTTGGAAATATCTTAGGTATTGAACAAAGCGGACAAATGGAAACAATAGGATTTGATTTGTATATGGAATTATTGCAGGAAACTATTGCCGAAATACAGGGGCAAGACATTCCTAGTGTTGACGATACTCAAATAGATCTACCTGTTACAGCTTTTATACCGGGAGATTGGATAACTGATCCAGATGAAAAAATAAATGCATATAGATTAGCCACACAATGCGAAAACAATGATTCATTAGTTCAATTTGCTAGCAACTTGGTTGATAGATATGGAACATTACCAAAAGCAGTTGAATCATTAATAGAAGTAATGAAATTAAAAATAATCGCTAAAAAGTGTGGCTTCTCAAGAATCAAGTTATCCAAACCAAATGTTGAGCTTGAGACAATGATGGATGAGCCAGCATTCAAGTTACTAAGAAAAGGTTTGGCTAATCATCTTCATGGAAGATTTATTTACAAGAAAAAGGATAGGTGTTCAACGGTGACTATTCGAGGACTCGGAATCTTGGATAGCGATAAACTTCTAGATCAATTAACAGAATGGCTAAAACTTATGAATTCAGAAATAAACGCTTAATAAATTAAATTCTCAATTCAGGCAAATAGGAAGTCAATTAATCAATTGGTTGAACAAAATACTTTAAAAGTAAAAGATTGCTATAGTCACCAAAATTTGAGTATTTTTACCTTGGGTGAAGTAATAGAAATTAGTTCAAACCAATATGGACTCAGCATTTTTAGCGGAATGATAAGTCTTTTAGCTTTAGGGGTGTATACACTTTTGACTGTAGACGCCGGAAACGACGATGATGATTCTGACTCTGGAAGTGGTGGCTTGATGCAACCAGTCAATTAATTGAAGATCAATTAGTTATTAGGTTTGAGAGTCTCTCTCTAAAATCACCCTTAGCAATACCACCTTTAAGCTCACCAATAATCTCAAAGTCTCCCTCCGGATCATTAACTAATAGATAAGTAGGCCAGCCCATACCTTCTTTTGTAGGATATTGCTTTAATAATATTGGTCTATATTTTCTATAAACCACTGTATCTTGTAGCTTTACGCTAATAAATTCTATACCTAATTCGGTCGCAACTTTAGAATCAAAGAAGCTCATCCTGTGACAAGTTCCACAATCCTCAGAACTAAATTTAATTAGAGAACAGGACATAAAAAAAAACTATTATGAACTTATACTAAATACAAGTATTAATAAAAAGTAGATCAGTAATTAGACTTATTGTTTCTTGCAATCACTGAAAAAAAAGGATCACTCTCTGATGAGTAAAACCCAAAAAGCTTTTTTTCTTGAGTTTTCTCATTTAATATTTTTTCTATCCTCCATCCATTAGAAGTAAGGACACTAGTTACATATTCAATTCTTTTTTCCTCTGACGAATATGTCCAGATGTTTGGAGCTTTTGTCCAGAATGCTCGATTAGTGAAGGAGATTATCAATAATGAATCAGATTTGATAATCCTTGATAGTTCTAATGAAACTTTTTCAGGATATTGAAGATATTGCCAGCCTGCAACAATTAATCCAACATCAACAGAAGAATCTTCAATTGGCATATTTTGTTTATTATTTAAATTTTGTACGAAGAACTTATCAAGTCTTTCATTAGAACTTAACTCAGCTTGATTCATTCCATGACCAATAACTTTTTTATATCTAATATTTGGTGGTAAATGGCTTACCCAACTACTCATTAAATCTAAAATTATATAATGTTTGAGTAGATAATCCGAGTATAAATTAGTAAGTCTAGTTCTGAATGAATCGCTAAGGTGATGAACAAATCTTGGCTGTTGATAAAAGATTTCATCGTCGGAAATATCACTTTTACACCTATCGTCAGTTGAAAGTTTCATTTAAATGAATATATTTTGTTATAGTAGTAGAGTTTTTATGTATTGGTGAATAAAAAATATAGAAATAGATAATATATCTATACAAAGCCAATTATACAATGTTGTTTAGTTAGTGTTAACCTTACTCATTTATAGCTTGAGAAGATTTAGTAGGTTCTCTCTGATCAAATTTATCATTAGTAGGGATCAACAACATAAGGGAACTGGTAGATAAAAATAGAATGATTGCATAAAATAAATTAATTCTTTTCTTTGATTTATTTATACTAGACTGAATATAACTCTTGCTAAAAGGTATATCTAACGTGATATCCCAACATAGGTTGATTCTTGGATCAAATCTCAAGAGATCTAAACATTGAGTAAGATCTGACAATTCAGAATCATCTAAAATAATTTCGAGAGGTTTTACATCTTTCTTTGTACTATTAAGAAGTAATTTATGACTACTGCCAAATGGAGATATCGTTACAATACTTTTTTTAGATATAAATGTTTTTCGAATTCCAGATATATACGATCGTGAATATTGAAGAATTACTTGCATCAAGTTTTCAAGATGTTCCTTTTCTCCCTCTAATGTTGGTGAGCCAATTATTTTCAATGTCCATGAAGATAGGATACCAATAATATTCTCAGAGTCTCCATTTGAGACATCTGGCATACCTTCAAGCTCTAGAGATGAAGAGTTTTGAACAAATCTATAAGATAAATTAATCATTTATAAAACTAATATTGATTATATAAAGAAGCTCTTAGTCTACAAGCACCACCTTTTCCACATGATAAAGAAAGAATGACTAATAACTCTCTAAAATATTCATGCTTATCATCATTTATTAAGGAGGTAATATAACTACGATTCACATTCATTCTCTCGGTTATAAGTGACTTAAGACGTGAACTAAATAAATACCATCGCTCTTGATTAAGTGTCTTAGATTCTTTTGAGGAAAGTAATTGTCTAATAAGAGGATAAAGGTTTTCTGCCATGGAAGAAATAAGTTCAACAAGTGAATCGATCTGCTCCGATGAGAGTGATGAAAAGGTGTAACTTTTCCTCAACGGATTAGAACATCTAATTTTCCAGAATTGAACTCTACTAGTGAATTCATCTGACAAACCAATATTTTTAGCTTTCAAAAAGAGGGAATCAGTTGCATTAATTTGAAGCGTTTCGATAACTAAAATCAAAAAATCAAGTTTTCTAGAAGCGTCCTTAGCAATAGAACAATTTAAATAACCACTTTCACCACAGGATTTAAATTTTTTTGATTCATTAATGAATTCTTGCCTATGCGTACCAACTAAATTAGATGTCTTCATAAACTCAATAATGACAGGAGTTTGCTGATTTGCTAGCTTTAATGTTGGTTTTATAAAATCGTACACCTCCAATATTTATATTGAATGG
Organism: Prochlorococcus sp. AG-402-O21; assembly: GCA_003216375.1. GTDB lineage: Bacteria > Cyanobacteriota > Cyanobacteriia > PCC-6307 > Cyanobiaceae > Prochlorococcus_B. The sequence continues at coordinate 19,870 of QCIZ01000013.1, forward strand.
ATCACTTAAAAAAATACATTATAGAAATAGATGATTTCCCGAAAAAGGGAATCGTCTTCAAAGACTTAAACCCAATATACAAAGAGCCCAAGATATGGAACGAATTAATGCTTCCTCTTCAGAAGCTGATATCTACAGAAAAACCCGATTATATTGCTGGCATAGAATCAAGAGGATTTATTTCTGCATCTGCATTAGCTTATAAGCTTGAGAAAGGGTTTATTACTATTAGAAAACCTAATAAATTACCTGGAGAAGTAATAAGTACTAATTATAAGCTTGAGTACGGTGAAGACAGATTAGAAATACAGCAGAACATAATTGAAAAAGATAGTAAGATACTTTTATTTGACGATTTATTAGCTACAGGAGGAACAGCAGGAGCAGCTGGTAACTTGATCAAAAAAGCAGGTGGTAATTTAATTGGATATGCTTTTCTTATAGAGTTAACTGAACTTAAAGGAAGAGATAATTTAGATTCAAATTTATTTGTAGAAACTCTAATAAAGTATTAGTTTTTCTTTAGCCACAAAAGTATTACCTTTAGTTGAGACAAAGTAATTAAACCATAACTCCACATTACAATCGGAAGTGGAGAATTTTCCAAACAAGATCTTTTTATTCCTAATTCAATCGCATCCTGACTTATACCTAATTTGTCATTAATGAAATTACACAATTCATCTGAAGGAGGATTGATCGAATCATTAGTATTTATCATTTATATATAACTCAAATTAGAATCCATTAGTCATTAAATTGAGAATGCATTTCCTAAGTACGGTTGATTTTTTCAAAATAAAGAATACAAGTAACCTAGGTAAATAAAAGATAGAAATATTGCTTCGAGAATATCTTACTAAACTATCCGTCAAAATAGATATCGATAAAACATCAAAAAATCTAGAAATAGAATATATTAATGGAATAAAAGATTGATTATTTTTTAAGAATGGAATGTAGAATAATTTTGTTAGATAATCAACATCTCGCCAACATAGATTTAGGCCTTGACCACCTACAGGGTGAATTTTATGTGCCGTTTCACCTAGGTAAATATATTTACCAGTAAAGAATGAATAGTTAAGATGAAAATCAATTGGAAAAGATTCTGGTTCATCTATAATAGTGTCAGGTTCTATACCGTAAGGAAGAATTGTTGATAAATAGTCTAAAAATAAAGATTTAGATAAATTCATATTATAAGTACCCTTTAATAGTGATTGACTACATATTATTTGAAATAAATCACCTCCCAATGGTAATACAGCAAATGGTCCCTCACTATTTAAAATTTCAAAAGCTTCATTAGATTTACACCCTCTAAGAAGAACCTTAGCAGTAATACACATCTGATCATATTTAAAATGAAAAGAGGGTGTTTTAAGCTTTTTTTTGGTATTAGAGCTTGATCCATCTGCAGCTACAATTAGATCATAATTATTGGTATTAGGAATCACAGAAGTTGGGATCTTATTGATATTATCTATTTTAGAAATAAAATTTATAATAGATAACATGATAAATTTATGTTGCGCAATCCAGCCTAATGCAAGATATTTTTGGTCTGGAATACATAAATCATTAACGAGAAATTGAAACTTTTTATTTAATTCATAGTCAATTACATTTAGATATTGAAATGGTACTAAGTCTTTTGATAAATTTGACCAGATACCAAGTTTTTCTAATATCTTTCTAGAGGAATGTGTAATAGCGTATGTTCGATCTCGATTGACTAGTTCTTCGTCTGATAGTCTCTCATATAGATCAACTCTACAGCCAGCTTTTGCTAATGAAATTGCGGCCAATGATCCAGTTAATCCAGAACCAATAATTGCTATATTCATAAATACAATTATATCATTTGTTACAAAAAAGTTTTAGCTTGAAATTCTCAAATTAACAAATTCCTCAAATGCAGGACGAAGAAGAAAAGGATAAGAACCTACCCATAAATTTATCTCTGGACACCAAGCATCACTTATAGCCTGAATTGAATCGAAATCTCTTCTATTGCTAAAAACCACACAGTTAATTCTCATTCCTTTAGTAAGTATATTAAATTTGTTTTGTAGTGGAAAACTTATATTACCTATGAATCCATCTTCATCTTCTATATCTAAAACGACAAATGTTCGTTTTTTCTCTAACACCTCTAACCTTCCATCTTTATTTGCTTGCTCCTGTTGATTCTCTACCCTATCTTCTACATAAACATCAGAAATATAACCATCAACTAAAGCTGAGAAAGAGAAACTTTTAAACTTTGAATTTTTTCTGCTGGCTTCAAGTATTGGTCCCCATAAAATATATAAAAGAAAAACAACTCCTAATACCAACCATAGAGAATAGAACTGACTTGTTACTTGACTTTGACTAATTAGCAAAGTAATAACACCTCCAATAGCAGAAATCATAATCCGCTGAAAGATTTTCTGAGGATTACCTAAAGCTGAATTAAATTGTTTCCCTGTCGCAACAGCAGGAATCAATTTATTAATCTCATTTTGCTTAATAGGAAATAACATTTGTATTAAAAACTATAAAATTTTCTCAAGTCCGTAAACCAATTTATTGAATGATCTAATTTTTTTGACTACCAAGAGAACGCCAGGCATGTAAGCAGATCGATCAATAGTGTTATGAGATAACTCATATGTCTCTCCATTTGATCCAAACATGACTTGTTGATGAGCAACAAGTCCAGGCAACCGTACGGAATGGAGTCTTAAACCACTGGCACGAGAACCGCCTCGAGAGCCTTTAATTGATTCTTCTTCCTCTACAAAAGATCTATTGAAGTTTGAACGTTGCTCCTCAATAAGTTCAGCAGTTTTAATACAAGTTCCACTTGGGGCGTCAGCTTTTTTATTGTGATGCATTTCGGTTAATTCAGCGAACTCATAAAAACGTGCTGCAGCGGCAGCTGCTTGTTGAAGCAAAACCATACCTACTGAAAAGTTTGGAATAATAGCTGAACCAAGAGAGGCCTTATCTGCAAATTTAGAGAGATCTTCTAATTGATCTGAAGTAATTCCAGTGGTACCTATTACAGGATGAACACCATAAGCAATTGATGTGCGTGTATGTCTATACGCAACCTTGGGATGTGTGAAATCAACTAAAACAGCACCATTATTTGATCCATCTTTTGGAACATTTTGGCTTGCAGCACACAAAGAACCTTCAAAATCACTTGAAAGAAATACATCTAATGGTCCTAGACCTATCAATGATCCAATATCTTGACCTTCTTTTTCCTTCTGAGTATCAATGGCTCCAACTAGTTGATAATCTTTGGATGAATTAATCGCTTTAATAACCTCTGATCCCATGCGCCCTAAAGCTCCTGCGACCAAAACTGGTATTGATTGATTAGCAGAACTCATTGATTTGTTTTTTACAATTATATTTGATATCCCTTGTAACAGGGATTAACTAAATAACACACTAAAGGGCAACTGAACACTAAGCTTGGTCGAATTCCTATAGAAGAAAAGATGTTTACACAGGTTCGCTCAGCCAATCGCAGAGTCTCACCTGTAGAGAATCACAAGCACAAAGCAGTGATGAAGGCTGTTTATGTGGTTCTGGAGCCTCAATACCAGAATGCTCTTACACAGGCTGCAAACTCATTAAATTCACAAAATGGTCCTATAGGAATAGAACTTAATGGATATTTAATTGAAGAACTTAGAGATACAACTAATTATGAAAGCTTTAAAAAAGATATAGAGAATGCTGATTTATTCGTAGCTTCACTGATCTTCATTGAAGATTTGGCACAAAAAGTAGTTGAAGCAGTTGAACCTCATAAGGAAAACCTTAAAGCGGCTGTGGTATTTCCATCAATGCCAGAAGTGATGAGGCTGAACAAATTGGGAACTTTTTCAATGGCCCAATTAGGACAAAGTAAAAGCATAATTGGCGATTTCATGAAGAAGAGGAAAGAAGCAGGTGGTGCTGGATTTCAAGATTCAATGTTGAAGCTTCTTAATACTCTTCCCTCAATTCTTAAGTATCTGCCTGTAGATAAGGCTCAAGATGCTCGTAGCTTTATGCTTAGTTTTCAGTATTGGCTTGGTGGGACGCCAGATAATCTTAGAAATTTCCTACTAATGCTTGGAGACAAATATGTTTTTCCAGAATTAAATGTAGAAGAAGAAAAAATTGAAGTTGCAGAGCCAGAGGTTTTTCCAGATTTAGGAATTTGGCATCCTTTAGCCCCAAATATGTTTGAAGATAAAAAAGAATATCTTAATTGGACTGCTTCTAGAGATGATCTATCAAACAAGGCTAAAGAAGGTCCAGTAATTGGACTAGTTCTCCAAAGAAGTCATATTGTTACTGGAGATGATGCCCACTACGTTGCAGTAATTCAAGAACTGGAATACAGAGGAGCAACAGTAATACCAATTTTTTGTGGTGGATTAGATTTTTCTAAGCCAGTAAATGAATTTTATTACGATCCAATCAACACCGACAAACCAATTGTAGACGGCGTTGTCTCTCTTACAGGCTTTGCTCTAGTAGGAGGTCCTGCAAGACAAGATCACCCGAAAGCAGTCGAGGCTTTGAAGAAACTAAATCGACCTTATATGGTTGCTCTTCCACTTGTTTTCCAAACGACGCAAGAATGGGAAGGTAGTGATCTTGGTCTTCATCCAGTTCAAGTTGCACTTCAGATTGCAATTCCAGAATTAGATGGTGCTATAGAGCCAATAGTTTTATCTGGTCGAGATGATGCAACTGGCAAAGCTCATACGCTCCAAGACAGAGTAGACGCAATAGCAGAAAGAGCTATTAGATGGTCATCGCTGAGAATTAAAAAACGTGATCAGAAGAAATTAGCTATTACTGTATTTAGTTTTCCACCTGATAAAGGAAATGTTGGTACAGCTGCATACTTAGATGTCTTTGGCTCTATTTATAGAGTTTTAGAAGAAATGAAGGAAAAAGGTTATGACATAAAAGATTTGCCAAAGAATCCAAAAGAATTGATGGAGTCATTAATAAATGATCCTGAAGCTTTACAAGGATCTCCTGAATTATCAATAGCTCATCGAATGAGTGTAAAAGAATATGAAAAATTAACTCCATATTCTGAAAGGCTAGAAGAGAACTGGGGAAAACCACCAGGAAATTTAAATAGTGACGGTCAAAATCTTCTTATATATGGAAAGGAATTTGGGAATGTATTTGTTGGAGTACAACCAACTTTTGGATATGAAGGTGATCCTATGAGATTACTTTATTCCAGAAGTGCCAGTCCTCACCATGGTTTTGCAGCTTATTATACTTATCTAGAAAAAGTATGGAAAGCGGACGCAGTACTACATTTTGGAACCCACGGATCGCTTGAATTCATGCCCGGTAAACAAATGGGTATGAGTGAGACTTGTTATCCCGATTCATTAATTGGAGGTCTGCCAAATCTTTATTACTACGCAGCCAATAATCCTTCCGAAGCAACTATCGCAAAAAGAAGAGGATATGCATCAACAATTAGTTATTTAACTCCCCCCGCTGAAAATGCTGGATTATATAAAGGTCTTAAAGAACTTGGAGAGTTAGTTGGTTCTTATCAACAATTACGTGAAAGTGGACGAGGAATTCAAATAGTTAACGCAATAGTTGAAACATCCAAAAAATGTAATCTTGATGAAGATGTAAAACTACCTGAAAAAGATGCCTCAGAATTAGAAATTGATGAAAGAGATTTGGTAGTTGGAAATGTTTATAAGCAATTGATGGAAATAGAAAGTCGATTATTACCTTGCGGCTTACACACTATTGGGAAACCCGCCACTGCAGAAGAAGCTATTGCAACGTTAGTAAGTATCGCATCCATAGAAAGAGAAGATGATGGAATTAGATCTTTACCAGGATTATTAGCAGAATCTAAAGGCAAATCAATTGAGGAAGTCTATGAAGGTAATAACAAAGGCAAGTTAGAAGATGTTGAACTTAATAAATTAATTACAGAAACATCAAGAGAAGCAGTTGGTTCAATGGTTAAGTCCTTAACAGGAAGAGATGGAAGAGTAAATATGAAGAAGAATTTTTGGACCCTAGTTGTTGAGTTCTTGAGAGGGATTGGTTTTTCAATCCCATCACCATGGCAATCTTCTGCTAAGAAAGCGGGTTTTGAGAATTTAAATGTAAGTTCACTAGATAAATTGTTTGACTATTTGAGATTTTGTTTGGAACAAATATGTGCAGATAAAGAAATGGAGAGTCTTCTAAAAGCTCTAGACGGAGATTATGTAATTCCTGGTCCTGGTGGAGATCCTATAAGGAACCCTGGAGTATTACCAAGTGGTAAAAATATTCATGCATTAGATCCCCAGTCAATTCCAACAGTAGCCGCTGTAGCTTCAGCTAAAGGTGTCGTTGACAAGCTTATTGAACGACAAAAAGAAGAACAAGGTACTTGGCCTGAAACTATTGCTTGCGTGCTATGGGGTACTGATAACATTAAAACTTATGGAGAATCATTAGCTCAAATACTTTGGTTTGTTGGTGTAAAACCAAAGCCAGACTCTGTAGGAAGGGTAAATAAATTAGAGCTCCTTTCTCTTGAAGAATTAGGAAGACCAAGAATTGATGTAGTCGTTAACTGTTCTGGTGTATTTAGGGATTTGTTTATTAATCAAATGGCTTTAATTGACCAAGCAGTAAAAATGGCTGCAGAGGCAGATGAGCCCCTTGATCAAAATTTCGTAAGGAAACATACCCTTGAACAAGCAGAAAAGGAAGGGAAAAGCATTAGGGAATCTGCAAGCAGGGTATTTTCAAATGCGAGTGGAAGTTATAGTTCTAATGTAAATTTGGCGGTAGAGAATTCGACATGGGAAGAAGAGAATGAGTTACAAGAAATGTACCTTTCAAGAAAAACCTATGCTTTCAATGCTGATAATCCAGGCGAGATGAATCAGAATAGAGATGTATTTGAATCAGTAATGAAAACTGCAGATGTGACATTCCAAAATCTAGATTCTTCAGAAATATCTTTAACTGATGTAAGTCATTATTTTGACTCTGATCCAACTAATTTAATTAAAAATCTTAGGGAAGATGGAAAAGCACCAAGTAGTTACATAGCAGATACAACTACAGCCAATGCTCAAGTCAGATCATTAAGTGAAACTATTAGATTAGATTCTAGAACAAAATTACTTAACCCTAAATGGTATGAAGGAATGCTTAAGTCAGGTTATGAGGGCGTAAGGGAGGTCTCTAATAGACTTAATTACACATTGGGATGGAGTGCTACAAGTGGACAGGTAGATAATTTCGTATATGAAGAGTCAAATGAAACTTTTATAAATGATCCAGAGATGAGAAAGAGATTGATGGAATTAAATCCACATAGTTTCAGAAGAATAGTAGGTACATTATTAGAAGTTAATGGTAGAGGTTATTGGGAAACATCAGATGAAAATATTGAACAATTAAAAGAACTTTATCAAGAAGTAGAAGATCGAATTGAAGGAGTTAATACAGAAGATTAGTTATAAATTAAATAATTGAATTAGTCATTTTGACAACTTGTGAAATTTCTTTAACATCATGTACTCTTAGAATATCAGTACCAGCAATAACACATCTAGAGGCTACAGCAGCGGTACCAAATATTCGTTTAGCAGGGTCAGATTCATCAATAACTGATCCGATAAATCTTTTCCTAGAAGCTCCAATTAATAGCGGATTGTTCATAGAAGAAAATACTTCTAGATTTCGAAGCAAAGTTAAGTTGTGATCGACATTTTTAGCAAAACCAATACCAGGGTCAATAATAATTTGATCATTTTTAATACCTACTGAAAGTGCTAAATCAATTTGATTAGATAATTCATTTTTTACATCTATGACAACGTTTTTATATTTAGCAAGAGAATCCATTGTCTTACTATTTCCACGACTATGAGTCAAAACATAAGGGCAATCTTTATCAGCAATAACATTAAACATTTCAGGATCATGACGACCACCAGTGACATCATTAATCCAATCAGCACCTACGTTTAATACTTTCTTAGCGACAGAATGATGAAAGGTGTCTACAGAAATTGGAATATTAGGATGTAATATTTTTAATTCTTTTATTAAAGGAACCAATCTTTTTATCTCAATTTGAGGGCCAACCTCAGATGCTCCAGGTCGTGTGCTCTGTGCCCCAATATCTAGAATATGCGCACCTTGCTTAATGCATAATGATGCATGATTAATTGCAGAGGGAAGCTCACAATAAAGTCCTCCATCACTAAATGAATCATCAGTGACATTTACTATTGCCATTAAATGGGTTTCTTTTTCCCAATGTATTGGCCAATATTTATTTAGTTGATTCGTAGTTAGCAATTCTTGCAAAATTTTTAGGATCTAAAGAGGCGCCACCAACCAAGACACCATCAATATCTGACATGGACATTATCTCATCAATATTATTGGATTTAACTGATCCACCATATTGAATAATGACGTCTTCGAAACCAATCCATTTACGTATCAGCCCACAAATTCTATTGGCTTCATGGGATTCACACGTTTTTCCTGTTCCGATAGCCCATATTGGCTCATAAGCAACAATTAGCCTTTTTACATCAATTCCTTCAAGTCCTTGATCAATTTGCCTTCTAATAACCCTTTCAGCTTCTCCAAGCTCTCTTTGTTGAAAAGTTTCCCCAACGCAAACAATTGGAATTAATTGATGATCTTGTGCAGATTTAGCTCTCTTATTAATCTGTTCATCACTTTCACTAAAATATTTTCTTGGCTCACTATGTCCGACAATTGCACATTTAACAGAAAGTTCATTAAGCATTACTGGCGAGACCTCTGCTGTATATGCCCCACTGTCCTCCCAGTGAACATTTTGACTAGATAAAGTGAGATATTCGCTTGTATCTTTAATAAGCTCAGATAGAGGGTATAGAGCTGTAAATGGAGGTGCAATAACAACCTCTCTATCCATTTTTGGTATATCTTTCAATAAGGGGATTAATACACGCATGTACTCAATAGCCTCAGTACATGTCATGTTCATCTTCCAATTCCCTGCGATTACGGGTTTACGCACTCTGATAGCTCCTTATTTTTCGCTTCTTGCCAACTTACGGCCTAGAGGATCAGAATTTGGAACAATGTATGTTTCATTAGCAAAAATAATTTGATCACCATCAATTAATTTTCGACCTCTTCTGTTCTCTACAATGCCATTTACAGATATTTTTCCTGATTTAATAATCATTTTCGCTTCTCCCCCAGTCTGAACGATCCCCGTAAATTTTAGGTATTGATCCAATTTCATTTACTACTTTTGAATTAAACATTGATAGTTTGATGCAATGAACAAAAAAATCAAAATAAATGCTATTTACCTGATAAGGAGACTCAAAGGACATTTGCCAGTACTAATACTTGGTGGTATTAGCATGCTTGTATATGTAATTTGTTGGCCGATTCTTGCATGGTTATCAGGCAAGTTAATCCCGGCCATAGGTCAAGGAAATACAAAACAGGTTTTAATTGTAATTTTACAAGCACTAATTGTTTTTATCATTCAAAAAACAGCACAATATCTCCAAGACAGTCTTCTTGCAAAACCCGCATTAGGACTTAGTCAAGATCTCCGATCGACGCTTTTTAGAAAACTTCAAAAAACAAATATTCTTTTATTAGAAAAACTATCTTCTGGAGATATTGCATACAGACTTACTGAAGATGTTGATCGAGTTGGTGAGGTTATTTATAAAACAATTCAGGATACAACACCATGTGTATTTCAATTATTAGCAGTATTTGGTTATATGATATTTATTGATTGGAATTTATCACTTTCAACAATTATATTAGCTCCCTTAATTGCATTATTGGTAAGCGATTTTGGAGGAAGAGTACTAAAAGCATCTGAACAAAGTCAGAATAAAATTAGTTCTTTAGCAGCATTACTATCAGAAGCAATCCAAGGTTTGCCAATGGTTAAAGCATTTGCAGTTGAAGAATGGTTGCAAAGAGATTTTGATAAACAAGTTAAATTACACAAGGAGGCAAAATATAAAATGCTTACACTTGTAGCCCTTCAGCACCCAATTGTCGGTTTAATAGAAATAATAGGTATTTTGAGTATACTTACAATTGGTACTTATAGAATACAAACTGGAGGAATTTCAAATCAAGAATTTGGTAGTTATTTTACAGCATTGATTATGTTAATAGACCCAATAAGTCACATAACAGTAAACTATAACGAATTGAAGCAAGGACAAGCTTCGCTAAGAAGGTTAAATGAATTAACAACTAACCCATTAGAAAAATCTACATCTAATAGTGCTATAATTCCAGATAAAATAGATGGAAGATTATCTTTTAATAATGTAATTTATTCGTATAATGATAAAACTAATGTAATTAATGATATCAATTTAGAGATTGACAGTGGTAAAATAATGGCATTAGTTGGTCCTTCAGGAGCAGGGAAAAGTACCATCTTTTCGTTGATATTAAAATTTATAGAACCAAATAAAGGATCTATTTTTATTGATGACTATAAATTAGATGATATTAATACTAACTCATTGAGAAAATTGATAGCAATTGTTCCACAAAAAACATTTATATTCTCAGGGACCATAGCAGAAGCTATAAGGTTTGGAAGACAAACCACAAGAGAAAATATAATTAACGCTGCTAAAATTGCCAATGCCCATGAATTTATCGAGCAATTTCCTGATGGCTACGAAACATATATAGAGGAAAGAGGTAGCAATCTTTCAGGAGGTCAATTGCAAAGAATATCTATTGCAAGGGCTCTTCTAGGCGATCCAACAATTTTATTACTAGATGAAGCCACAAGTGCTTTAGATGCGGAAGCAGAGGAATCAGTTCAGAAAGGGCTTCAACAAGCAATGAGTAATAGAACGGTTCTTGTAATCGCCCATAGATTATCAACAATCCAAAAAGCAGATAAAATAGCCGTAATCGAAAAAGGGAGAGTGTGTGAGGTAGGAAAACACAATGATTTAATCAAGAGAAATGGGAGGTATAAAGATTTTTGCGATAAACAGTTGATTGAGAGTTATTGAAAATATATTTAATGCTATATTTAAATTTAATCAAATAGTAAATTAATGGCAAATACACCTTTAAACGAAAAAGAAGCAATACTGACATTTGAGGATAAGAAATACGATCTCAAAAGTTTACCTAAAGAAGTTCAAGAACTTATTAAGGGAATGCAAGTTGCCGATGCACAATTAAGAATGCACGAAGACACCCTGAAAGTACTTGCAGTTGGTCGTCAACATCTAGCTATGCAATTAAAATCTAAACTAGAATCAATAAATCCAATAAATTAATTAATTACAGCTAAATAAAAAACATTTACATATAAAAGTTATCTTTTTAGCTTTTTCATAAGATAAATAGTTCGAAGGATCAATCAATATCTCAGGTAAATATACTTAAAAAATTAAAACATTAAATAATCTTCTTCTACCAACTCAATGGTAAGAGTACGTGAGAGAATCTAAAGAAAAAATAAAGAAATGGCAACTAAAGGATATTGGCTTAAGCAAGCCAAAATTGAAAGCACAGCACAATTCATCGAATACGTAAAAACCGTTGTCCCCTGGCTTAGATCAGTTGGCGGGACAATAATTGCTAAAGATGTAAACCAAAATTCTGATTTAAACGAATGGGATGGTGGACAATTAGGAGTAATAGTTGAATTTGAATCTAAAGCTGCTGCTCAAAAAGCCTTTAATTCATCAGAATTTCAAGAATACATAAAATACAGTGGGATAGAAAATCAATTATCCCTTTCAATAATTGGATGATTGATTATCCTTAAGATTAAATATATGAAAGATCAGTATGATAAGAGATTCTTCAACTCTTCAAAAAGGTCAAATCCTAAGAGTAGAAATAAACGAAGTTAAAGATCGACTACCACAAAGTATTCTTGAAATTATCCGTAAGGAGCCTACTGTCGAATTAGTTGGATATAAAATGGTAGATGGAAATGAGTTTGGCCTAGTGGTTAAACTTAAAAATGGAGAAATAAATTGGTTTTTCGAAAAGGAGCTATCAGAGACAATGTAATTAATACCTAAATCATAAAAATTATATGACTAAAAGATACATGTTAAGTTAACAAATGATTGATAAAGTATATTGATATTTACTAATTAAAAAGATTATGCCTTACAACCAAATAACAGTGGTACTTGGTGGACTTATTCATATTCCTATAATAATACTAGTTCTAAGATTTATTGAAAACAGATTCAATAATAGAAACTGGACTAGGGAAGAACTTAATTACAATAAATAGCCTAATACTTTTTTTTTAATATAATTTATAATTAGAATATATAAACATAAGTAATAAAGGAAATAATGATAACAATCGTAATTACAGGCCCTTCTGGTTCTGGTAAGACTTATTTAAGTAATAAATTAAATAAATTATTTGATAACTCAATAGTAATAAAAACAGATTCATATTATAGAGATAATATATTTATCAGATTCTTATCGATATTTTTTTATGATATTTATGATAGGCCTTTGAGTATCAATAAAAAAGAATTGATGAATGCATTTACTGCTATACACAATAAAGATAAATTAATTAGATTTTATCAATATGATTTCAAGAGAAAACAATCATCATATTCAAAGAAAAGCATAAAATATAAGGGAGAAAATCAATTCCTAATACTAGAAGGAATATTTGCTCACAGATTAGATTTAAATTATCAAGAGACTATAAATATTATATGTGAAGAGAAAAAAGACATCTGTTTTAAAAGAAGATTAATTAGAGATAAATTAGAAAGAAATAGAAATACGAGTGAAGTAAATAGAAAATTTACACGTTCATGGAATTTATTCTATAAAAACATCATAAGATATATAGATATAAATCGGAAAATATCATTAAATCCAGTTGATAAGATTTCTTATGATAAATTAGTTGATTATTTACAAAATATATCAAAAAAAAAATAACTAGGAAAAATAAACAATTTATATTTCCTAGTTATTTATAATATTAGTAGAAATAAATTCTAGTTTTATTTTTTCACCTCTGGGGCATTCATACCATCGTAGTCAGGACCAACCATTAATCCTACAATTGCAAATAATGCAATTGATGCAACTCCAACTAGAACTGCTGTTGGTGCTGGGGTACTAGTAAGACCAGCAAATAACAAATTGCCCATAAATCATAAATAAAGCAAGTTATAAATAGCAGAAAAAGGAATAAATTAATTACTTAATTACTAGTTTTGAACCAAAAAAGATAAAATGGATATTTTGTTACACACATAAGAAACTATTGTTTAAACACTAGAATAATTCTATACATATTTTTATATTAATCGTACACTTCACAATTAAAGAAATGAATTGTTAAGGTATCATTTCTTTAAAATTTAAAATTTTTTTCAACAAAAAAAAGTGGGTAAACATGAAAAACATTTCTACCCACTTAATTTAGTATAGATAGTCTATCTATTTAGATGTATTTGGATCATTAAAACCATCGTAATTAGGGCCAACTACGACAGCCATTATTCCAAATAGGGCCATAAACGCAATACCTACGATTGGTGCTGTAGGAGCTGGTGTACTTAGTAGTCCAGCGAAAGTTAAAGGAAGCATGTTCTTTAGTAAGACCCAATATAAATACCAGTCATCAGGGAATATGACCATTGATATTTTACTTTGTAACATTTAAATCGAGGTTAAGTAAGCTATGACTGGGTTTACAAAGAGAATCATGAAGAGATCTTCGCGAATCGTAAATTCATGAAAGCCCCCTAACTGTAGATTGTCGAAAATATTGATTGGTACGAAAAGAAAACAAGAAAATAATAAAAAGATATCATTTATTGTCCTGTGACTCTCGTCAATAATTTAAAAAAATAGAGTTTAATTTGCTAATATAAGAGAATATAAATATGTGTTAGAGATTTCCAACTTGCGACCAATAACACCCGTTGATGAATTTGAAGAAGCCTGTAAAAGAGCTAATTTAAATGATAAGGAACAAAAGATAATTGATCATATAAGGTATGTTGGTGTATTTACTCAACCATCACTAACTAAAGCTCTGAAATTAGATTCTAAGCCGCCTGTTTTATCATTACTATGTGAAATTTGCAGAAAAATAGGTAAACATATGCCTGAGCACTTTATTAATGTCAACAACTGGTCCAAAGAAATTAATGAGCATAATGTGAAATGGGATGGAGATCTTATCTGCTCGTTGGCGTGGAACAAAGACGGAGAAAGACTATCACCAGAAAATGGAACATCTCTTTATCACACATTTGCAGTCCATAAAGAATTATTCCAAGGTCTAGATTGATTTAAAATTTGGTTTTAGGTTATCCCTGACTAAGATATTCAAACAACACATTATTTAAACCTAACTCTTCGGCTGAATATTCAAGCATCAAATTATCAGATTCTATTTGAGATCGGAAGGATCTAATTTCATCAGATTCATCTCCTGAAAGAGGAATGCCATCGACAACATCAAAGATAATGTTTTGTCGATCAATTTCTGCAAGAACTTCATTTGCCATAATGATCAAACTTAGTACTTATCAATACATAGCCAAGACTTGGAATCTATAAAAGGAATTAAAACATTCCTTTACGAAAGCCCAAATAAGTCAATAAAAACTAGTGATCAACCAAAAAACATTAATTAACCAAGCAATAACATAATCGTCCAGATAAGCACAACAACTTTACATAAATTCACCTATGATTTACATTCCTTATCAATAGGTTGTTAGATCGTGCTTGAACAAGGAGCAGTCGTAGAGACAAATGTAATTAAAAATGCTGTTATAGCAGTAACTATGGCTACAAGCAGACAAGGAACGGGTGTTGTAAAAGAACTAAGTAAAACAAATAAATATCAAATACGAGCTATCACAAGAAATGTTAAAAGCACAAAAGCATTAGAGCTGGCAAGGCTAAACAACGTAAAAGTAGTTAAAGGGGATTTAATGGACCCTGAGAGCTTGAATAAAGCTTTTGATGGTGTTGAAGCAATTTTTGGAAATACCACCCCAACAAAAGGATGGAAATTATTTAGAGGGAGTATTGTTAGGTCTTATGAAATGGAGCAAGGTTATAACCTTATAAATCAAGTAAAAATTGCTTATGAAAAAGGACAATTAAAACATTTTATATTTAGCTCAATTAGTAAGGCAAAAAATCCACTAAAAAATGATCCTGCTCCAGGACATTTTACTAGTAAATGGGATATTGAAGAATATATTCAAAAAATAGATCTTAAAAAAATAACAACTGTCTTAAGGCCAGTGAGCTACTTTGAAAACTTTGAAAATAAATTACCTGGATACACCATTTCTAAGAATATATTTCCTGGAATAGTTGGTAAAGATTACAAGTGGCAAACAATAGCTGTAGATGATATTGGCAAATGGGTAAGAGGAGTTTTATCGAAACCAGAGAAATATAAAAATCAATCTATTAATATTGCAGGAGAGGAACTGACAGGGCTAGAAATGGCAATGACACTACAAAAAATAGTTTCTTCAGAAAGAAATCAAACCAAGTATGTGATGATACCTAGAGCAGCTATAAAGCTCCTAGAATATGATATTGGTGTGATGGCAGACTGGATTGAAAGATCAGGGTATGGAGCTGATATGAATAAACTTAAAATGATTCAGAAAGATTTAAATATTATTCCTACATCTCTTAAAGACTGGCTTATAGAAAAACTCGAAAATCAGAATAACTCACGATATTCATGGTCAAGGCAGTGGAAGACATCTCAATGGAAACTCCAATGGGATAAATGATGTAGTTGATATAATTAGATAGAGATATACTTATATACCATTCACTTCAATTGATTTAGCAATACTTCTAAGAAGTTCTACAATCTCATTATCTTCACAACTTGTATCCTCTTTAAGCTCTACACATAAATCTCTAATAGAAACATTAGTTGACCACCAGATTCCTGATGTTTCCGTATCATCAAAGTTGAAATTAGACATCAGGTTAAAACCTAGAAGACCTATGACAATTTTTGAGCATCAGTAGAAGAATTATCCAGAGCTTTCAATTCATCAGGTAATTCCATATCTAAACCTTCTAATAAATTCTTTAAAAGGATTTTATTATTTGTTTCATTTTTTTCAGGTCTGAAATTTATAAATAAATAAAAAATGAGACAGAAAGCAGTTAATATAAAAAAGGAATATAAAAAGGTATTGTTGATCATTCAAATAATAATAACAATTTTATATTCATACCAAATCGGATAAAAATCAATAAAAGATAAAAAAAATAATAATAAAATGGTCGATTAAACACAATCACAGCTTAAAAAAATTAAATATAATAAGTATTTATAACTAGAATCCAGGGTCAGCAGGTAAAGAATCTCATGATTGAGAGAGCCAAAGGTGACTATAAAATCAATAAAATAAAAGACGATACATAAGTGAATTATTCCTAAATATAAAATAATAATTTATTAATTATATTTACAATATGAAAATGTATCAAATACCATAATAATATAATTTAAATTATTTTATTATTTATGTTTACAAACATAAGTTATATATTTTTAATCTCAACACTATTAATTCTAGGTGGTTGGGCATTTAAAGCTGTGATTTCATTAGCTCAAGGGAAACCTGTGGAAGTAAATCTCAAAAATCCACTTAATCTTAAAGCGAGGTGGCCAAAAGAACCTAAAGAGAAGAAATAATTATCTAAGAACTAAAACATAAATTTTCCATTGCTTTATAAAGGCTATTATTCATTTATGATTAAAAATAATTCTATAAGTATAGACTAATTAGAAATGCTTGAATCTTTAGATCCTTTTCAGCAACTATTATTAGGTGTATCTAGTGTTGGGGTGCTAATGATAGTTATAGTGATTTTCCTTACAGCAAGTCCTAACTTTGAAAACACAGATAGATTAAAGAAAATCTTAGATTTTTTTGAAAAAAAGAAATAAATTCTTCTTTAATGAAATTTAGTCACTAACCATTAAATATTTAAGAAAAATAAAATTCAATGATTTTCTAATATTTTCAAAGGATAACTTAAACAGATCAATCTCTTAAACATAAGTAATGTTGTTGATAAATAAACAGTACTAGAGATGCTCAAGGATTTATTTGACAATAACAAGTACTTGATTTTTGCAGGATTAAGTACTTTATCTCTTCTGTTCACTTCAATTTCAATTATTTCTGTATCAAAATCAGTTAAGAAAATATCTACTGATTTAGAGCCAATTTCAGCTTGGGCTGACTCTCAGAATGAATGCATTACGAAAACATTTCGTATCGACGGGAAAAATACACAAGGAATCCCTTCAAAGGTTTGGAGCTGTAATGGGGGCGGACAATAGTTTTCTACTGTTTTAAACCTAAGATTCTCCCCATCTCTTGCCAATTTCATATCCCCACTGCTTAGCAAGTGAGACCACATCATCATGTGTTTTACAATTAATAATTAATTGATACTTTTCAGGTGAATTTTTAATTAATTCAACAAATTGATTTAATTGATCAATTTTGTATAGGAATTTTTCGTAATCTTCTTTTGCCATATTTATTTAACCTTAAAATAACGAATTTAGGAAATAACATGTATAACTTATACATTACTCAAATCAGAGTGAATTATTTAGAAAGAAAAGATTTTAAATTTGTAAAAAAATAAGTTTAATAATCAAGATTGAGAGTGATTGGGTTGTTTCCAAACATACCTATCAATAGTATAATCCTTCTTTACGGCAACACAATTAGTAGCGATGTGCCAAAGAGATTTGTGAATTGGAGTAGGATTGTATAGATATACTTTTGGAAATTTATCCTTTAATATTCTTGTTGCAAGTCTTGCATGGTAATGAGGTACTGTTGGCTCAATATGATGAATAGCGTGTGTAGAACCTATTGAGTGATGAAGAAAATCTAAAATCTTTCCATAAGGTCTATCTATAGATAAGAAGGCTCCTCTCATATATGAAAATTGACTTGCACCAAGATGGGGAACATCTGTATCAGTATGGTGAAGCCATGTATAAATCACAAGCCATATATTAACAACAACTAGAGGCCCTAAATAAAGACAAATCATAGAATTAAATCCAAAATATAAAGACCAAAAGGTCAATAAGAGCAACATAAAAACAATCCCCCAGTCTGATATCCATACCTTTTTTGACCATATGGATGGCCAAAGTTTGTTCGAGAAGGGTGCTGTTGGCCAGAAATGATTACTTGTGCCATAGCGAGGTCCACCTGTTTTGCCAAGAAGTAAGTAAGCTGGCCAGCCTAGTATCAAGTGAAGAAATAGTTGATTAAAGCCATATAGAATTTTTCCAAAGAACAATGATGACTCCATTTCACTTTCACCACCCTTTTTTTCAGATTTACCATCACCAGAGATAACAACAGGGACATGTGTCTCGCCATCAGTTATGTGATTTGTGAAAGCATGGTGAACCGCATGAGATCTTTGCCACGAAAAGTATGGAACAAGTAAAAATGAATGAAGACAATATCCCACTAGTGTTTCTAATTTTCGATTATCTGAAAAGGCACCATGCCCACATTCATGAGCCAAGACCCACAGCCCCATAGAAGTTGTACCAGAAATAAATGCATATAAGACCCAAAACGGAATCATCTCTTTGGTAAGAGGAATAGAAAGTCCTACCAAAACAACAAAGATCTGAATAACTACTGTCCTAACAAGATAAAAAAGAGATCTATTTGTCTGACGAGTAAAACAGTGCTTGGGAATCGCTTCTCGAACCTCTTTTCTAGTGGGGATATCATCCAAAGTAATTTCTAATGCTTTCCCTTTAAGACCAGAAGGTAGAAAAGTACTATTGTTATTTTCTTTATTGATCATCTCGAATTTAGTAAGCAAACTTTTTTCCAATTTTTATAATATGACTAAGGGTCATATACGACGTTACTCTTCAATAGTGCTATGAGGCTA
>QCIZ01000014.1 GCA_003216375.1 Prochlorococcus sp. AG-402-O21
TTGGCATCACATATTTAATAATGGCTCCATCTTCTGTTTGGGAAAGAAAGTTACTTTTTTGTTTAATATTGCTTGAAAGTGTTACTCCGATCATGGGATGCTTTGCTCTCCCACTGGTGATTAAATCTTTAGCGATTTTTCTAGCTCTATTTATTGGTATTGCAAAACCTAATCCTGCTCCTGGCCCTGTGCGAACAAGAGTATTAATACCAATAACTTCTCCAACAGAATTCAATAAAGGTCCTCCAGAATTACCTGGATTAATTGCTGCGTCGGTTTGAATGAGATCTATTCTTTTGTCTGATATACCTAATTGAGCAACATCTCTGTTGAGATTGCTAATTATTCCAAGAGTCACCGTATTTTCAAGTCCAAAAGGATTTCCAACTGCAATTGCCCAATCACCAACTTTTAAATTGTCGGAGTCACCTAATTGAGCAGTGGGCCAAGGACCTTTTGCTTTCAGTTTAATAACTGCAAGATCCGTCAAAGAATCTTCTCCAACAACATTCCCAACCACTCTTCTTCCATCTGATAATCCCACTATGAGCTGGTCAGTTTTTTCAATAACATGAGCATTTGTCAAGACTAGTCCTTCTTCAGAAAAAATTACTCCACTACCTTGGCCTTTTTCAATTCGAGATCGTGGAACTTGGAAGCCTCTTAGACCAAAGAAACGTTCAAAATATGGATCATTCAAGATCCCAGGAGGAAATACACCTTCATTTGAAGCTAAAACCCTACGCTGTGTCTCAATAGTGACCACTGCATTTCCACTGATATTTAATGCTTTTGATACGAAAGATTGTTTTTTGCGATTTTCTTGAGGTGAGAGTAAAGCTTCACTTGAATGAAGCGGAGTTTCATATCGGACATTAAAAAAAATAAGAACAACTAAAACAAAAATTTTAAAATATTTTTTTTGGCGTAATTTTAGGGATCCTATTAATAGTCTCTTTGAATCTAATCCATGCATGATCTTCTGGAAGGGATTAGTTTTTGGTATTAAAAAGAATCATAGCTAATTTGGAAATTGAAAGGACCAATAATGTAATTACCGTAGATTTTTACTAAAGAACTATTCTTTGAACTTTCTTTCCTTTAGAATATTATTCTTATTTATTCTTTGATTGGTGATGAAATTAGAGCGACTTCAAAACTTAATCTGATTAATGCATTCATTTTCTTGATTTATCATTTTGCAAATGTTGAGCAATTTTTTACCTTTTGTTTATGGCCTTTCAGTTTTTGTTTTGTTGATTTTGGCTGCCAGAATAATGCTGAATGGTTTTTTCTCAGGTCAAGAATCATTTAAGTCTCAAAATTCATTTTCAAAGAAAAAAGGCGATGATAGGACTGGGTTGGTTACTGTTCATCCTGAGCTATTAAACGAAAATGGCTGTATTACTGATGAAGATTTGCTCACAGTTCGTTTTTCTAAGGACACTGATCATCCACAATCATCTGAAAAGCCTTCTGAATAATTTTCATTAGATTTTTTGGTTTGACATTAAATAGTTCTCAAAGAGGTTTTAATTTTGGAACAAAGAACTCGCATAGTCGCTGCAGTCCTAAAAAACATGAAGTTACCACCTCGGTTCCGTCTCAGATTATTAAAGGAAGATCCAGTCAGGCTAGAACTTAGTCTCACTCCAGCTTATGGAAAAGATCCTATCCAAGTTGGATTAGTGGAATCTCTTGACTTGGTTGCCAGACGAGATAGAGAAGGAAGAATGCCTAGAGATTTACAAGGAACATGGGATTGGACTGTGCGACATGGAGAAGTTAGTACTGGTGGATGGAATCCTTATTTAAAGGAAGCTCTTCAAACAATGTTCGAAACTGGATTACCAGCAATTATTTACGAGGAACTTACTGGAGAGGATTATCATCCTGTAGATGGTGCGAGACATGTGAGATAGTTTTGAAAAAAATTACAAATAAATTAATTTCAAGAGTCAATTTATATGTTTTCTCATAGTGAGCATTTATTAGGTATTATTAAGATGATTCCGATATACAAATGAAAGATAACTTCGAACCTCGTTATGGTTTTGTAAACTTTGCTGAAATATGGAATGGCCGATTAGCCATGATGGGTATTTTAATAGGCTTAACTACAGAGCTTTTAACAGGTCAAGGTATTTTAACTCAGATGGGAATCGGTTGAAAAACTAATTTTTAGTTTTTTATTTTTAATAGTTTGACTGATTTTAAAAACGCTAAACAATCTCTAACTACATATAGTGTGAAAGAATTAAACCAATCGATTGGTTTATTAATATCAAGAGGATTTGCACCGAAATTTATACTTAAAGCTACTGTTTCTAAATCGCAAATCAAAAAAGGGCATTTATGGTTGACTTTAACTGATGGGAAAGCAAGTGTAGATGGAGTTGCATGGTCGTCAACAATCAAGTCTTTGAAATTTTTACCAAAGCAAGATGATGGCGTTGTCATTGTTGGTAAATTAAATTTCTGGGAATCTCAGGCAAGAGTATCTGTACAGGTCTTTGATATTCGACCAAGTATTTCTACTGTTCTTAAGAAATTCGAAGTAGTTAAATTAAAACTTCTTAAAGAAGGTTTGATAGATGATTCATTACGAAGAAAATTACCAAAATATCCTCATTCAGTTGCTATTCTTACAAGTGTTCCAAGCTCAGCTTTGGCTGACATGCTTAGAACATCTAAGGAAAGATGGCCATTAACAAAACTGCAAATCATTCCTATTCCCGTTCAAGGTAATAATGAAAATGAATTAAAATCTATTTTAAATAGATTAAAAAAAAATAAGTTAAAATTAGACGCTTTAATTATAGCTAGAGGAGGAGGAAGTAGAGAAGATTTAATGTTGTTCGACAGTGAAATCATTGCAAGAGAAATAGCAACATTCCCAATACCAGTAATTACAGGAATAGGTCATGAAGATGATCTAACAGTTTCTGATCTGGTCTCAGACCATAGATCTGCTACTCCAACTGCTGCGATAGTTGATCTATTACCTTCAAGAGAGATTGAAAAAAGTAATTTCTTAACAAATAAAAAAAGACTCAAGGATTATTTAAAATTATTTTTTCAGAATCAAAAAAATTTTTTAAGTACAAAAAAAACTTTTTTTCAATCTCATTCGCCACAATTACTAATAAAAAATAAAAGAATAAAAATAAACTATATCTATAAACTTATGAATGCACTTTCTCCAGAAAAATTACTAAAAAGAGGTTTTGCACTAATCACTAATGAGTCTGGTGATTCAATTTATAGTGTTAAGAATATCAAGGAAAAAGATAAGTTATTAGTTCAATTTTATGATGGAAAAATTAGTGCTGAGGTTGACAGTTTAAATTATGATAGAATATAAATTTAGTATATAAAGTTCCGTATTCTATGTCATTCAAAGACGAACCCAGTAAAAATAATTTATCAATGGCTAACGAAGTTACTAACAAAAAAAATATAGAAATTCTGAAAAAAGATATTAATAAATTAAGTTATGAAGAATCTATATTTGAATTAGAAACTATTCTAAAAAATGTACAAGATGAAAATATTTCCCTGGATAAAATCAAGACTAATTATATTAAAGGTCATCTACTCCTTAAACATTGTGAGGAACTTCTGCAGTTTGTTGAGCAAGAGATTAATGAAATCAACCCAGAGTTTTTAAAAATCAATTAACTTTATACATCTATATCTTCAGATTTTATATCAATCGTTGCTGCACTTGCTGGAATATTTTCTAGAATATCCGAGGTATTTTTTATAGTTGTTCCACATACTGGACAAATCATTTGATTATTTAGAAAGGTTGAGCCACAAGCTTCACAGGTTTGTACTTTTGATTGAATATTTTTCCAAGCAAACCATCCAACTCCTCCTAATATTAAGGGTATTATCGTAATGATAAGGAAGATTCCACCTGCTAAATCAATAATAAATTTCCCAGCGGGTGTTGGCAAAACAATAAGTAAAAAAAAGACCATCCAAATCAATGAAGATGGCTTATTCATGAGTATTTATAAGATATTGATTTATATTTTATTCTAATTAAAATTTTGTTGGTTGTTTCATTGATGTTTAAACGTATCGATTGCGACGCATGCTTGCAATTACAACGCTCCAGCATTGACCAAAATAAATAATTACTCCTACCATCCAAACCCAAAGGGTTAATACTAAGACTCCTCCAATGAATCCATAAGCTTGAAACCTTGACCCCAAAGAGAGGATACTTCTGCTAACTGCCAAATTTAGAATAGTTAGCAAAGTTCCAATCAAGAAAGCCCCAGGTATTAGTGGTTTCAAAGGCACTCTCCTACTGGGGAGTAAACCCTGTAAAAGTAGAGCCATAGTTGAAAAACCTATTAAAGGAAGCATAAATTGCCCTACTTGAAGAACGGGTATTTTTGACATCGCATTTTCAATCCAAGGTGTTGTATTTGCTAATTCTTCCAAAACGGCGCCAGGGATCAT
This sequence comes from Prochlorococcus sp. AG-402-O21, assembly GCA_003216375.1. GTDB lineage: Bacteria > Cyanobacteriota > Cyanobacteriia > PCC-6307 > Cyanobiaceae > Prochlorococcus_B. The sequence continues at coordinate 4,477 of QCIZ01000014.1, forward strand.
ACGAATATTTGCACTGATTTGGTCTATGACCATTAAAAAACCAACTAATAGAACCACAAAAAAAGCTTCTATTCGATTTCTGATAAATCTAAATGCTTGAATTTTAAGTGGATCAGGTTTTGATTTAACTGGTAGGACGTCCTCCCATAATCTATCTGCACCTCTTTGTAATGTTAGATAGGCATTGCCAGCAGTGATCATTAAGAACATTGCTCCAAGTATTCCAGCTCCAAATCCTTGATTAACTAATTTGATTAGAGTTGAATCGACTAGGCCAACAACTGATGGAGGTAAAACTTGCGCAGCCAAAGCAATGATTTGTTGATCTAAACCTTGCTGTTTACCTAAAAACCATGATGCAACTGATAGAGATATAAGTAATATTGGAAAAAATGACTGAAGAGTGTAGTAAGCAAATGCTGCGCTTAAATCGACACAATCACATTTAGACCATCTTTCATAAGCTTTCCAGAGGCTACTAAAAAACCATCTTGCTTTTCGACTCCAGTTCAAGCCCACTTTGGTTTAATAGTATTTACCATTACGCTACCTCGTAGGGAGAAGATTTTTCTTAGTTGAATCGGTAGATTTAAAATCATAGATTTTTTTTGGAGATAATTTCATCATTTCTCTTTATTGAAAAATGAAAAGCAGATATTAATTAAGTATCTTCGATTAATGCTTTAGCCCAAGGAAGCATTTTGTTTAATTGATCTTCTGAGGATGCTGTTAGCAATGGGAAATTCACAGAGGTAAGATCTGTCCCAGAGATAATATCTTTTGGATTGGTTTCCAACCATTTGATCAGACAATTAAGTTCCTCCAGTATTAACCAAGCAGCTGCGATATCCCAGATTTTTGGTGTTGCTTCCAAAGCAGCAATTGTTTGACCTATAGCAACACTAGTCATATTTAAACTTGAAACCCCAAGTAATCTTATTTTTCCTGGGAAAGACTGCTCTGGCTTCATTTGTAAAACTTTAATGGATCGGCTACAAAGAGAAATGCAGTCACTATTTTTTTTGAAACGAGATTCAGGCTGCAGTGGCTTGTTGTTTAGCCAAACTCCTTTTCCTTTGATGGCAAAAATCCTTTTTTTTAGCGCTGGTATATCAAGAAAGGCTGTTTCAGGTTCCCCATTGGTGAAACGTGCTATTGATATTGCCCAGTATGGTATGCCTGCCGCAAAATTAGTTGTGCCATCAAGCGGATCAACTACCCAATATTCACTGGAGTTGGGAATTGACTTTTTGCCTTCTTCGCTAAGAACGCCTTCGCCTGGAGCGATTTTTGCTAAACCTTGAACTATTGTTTTATCACTCCATCTATCACATTCTGTAATAAGCGTTCCATCAGGTTTTATATCAGAGTTGATTTGACCAAAATCTTGAAGTTGACGTCTTCCCACCTCATCAACTAGGTGATGAATTGAAATTAGTTGAGCGTTGCTCAGAGGGATAGATATTTGGTTTTGAATCATTTTTATTCAGTTCAGGCTATAGCTGACATAAAGGAATTAAATTCGATTCGTAGAGATTTGATTTACCATTAAAATCTTTCTGATTTTGTTGAGTTACTTTAATATCACATGGTTTGATGTTATCTAAACCAGTTTGTCTACTTAAATCAGCTAATAAGGTGTTATAGCTAGTAACAGAAATAATATAACGAACCTCGGAATCAGTTAAATCTCTTTGATTATTTACAACTTCTCGTTGTGTCGTTATACCTGATTTATATCTAAGTTTGGCAAGCCTAAGAGACTCTCTGGCAGATAAAACTTCTATATAAGAAGCAGAAATATTTAGTTTGGCGGATTCTAATTTGAAGAACACCTCTTCAACTTCTTTTCTGATCTGAGCTCTTCTTAAAGCAAAATTTAGCTTTGCTTCTTTTGCTTTACTTTTGTTGTATTTATACAAAGATTTTGAATTGCCTCCATCAAAAATGAACCATGATGCATTGAGTCCAATGGTGTTAGAAAAATTTGAAGATGTATTGCTGGTGTTAGGAGAGATTTGATTTAATTCACCTTTTGCAAATGAAGAAGAAGATGTATTTACTAAGCTTAGTTTTGGTTGGCCAGCAGCAAGTGCAGCGTTAGCATTGCTATTGTTAATTGAAATATCTAAGAGGATACTATCTAGTTCTTCCCGTGCATCATAAGCTGCAATAATACTATCCTCTAATGATAAATCCCATATACCTAAAACTTTAGTTTTCGACCCAATTAATGGTGTTACATCTTCTGGAAAATTAAGTATTTCAGCAAGAGATCTTTGTCCAATTTTTTGTTCTCCTGATTTAATATTCAATAATTGCTGATCTCTAGCTAATTGCGTTTTGGCTTCTAGAACTTCTAATTTTGTACCAATACCTGATTCAAATCTAATTTCTGCATCTCTTAAACCAATTCTCGAGGATGCAATAGATTTATTTGCTACTTCTATTTCTTCATTTGCCTTTTGCAAATTGAAGTAACGCTTTTTAGCCTCTAATTTTAAATCTCTTAAAATTATTGAGTAGGTATATTTTGACTTTTCAAAACTATCTCTAGCAGATGCTATCTCGGGAACTCTTGCAGGATTAATGATATCCCATTTAATTTGTGCATTAATAGAAGAGCTCCATTGTTTACTAGAAGTGTCTTGTATTAAGCTTGACTCATTGTAGTTATTAGATGAGAAATATTGAGGAATTCCATTAGCTGTTAGGTTTAATGTCGGATACCAGGAGGATAACGAGCTTTTTAATATCGATTTGGCTTGATCAACTTTTTCTAAGTAAATTTTGATAGTTCGATTGTTATTTATAAGAATGTCTTCTAATTGATCGAGATTAATATTTTTATAGGTTTTTACTGATACTTCTCGGGACCTAGAGGGTAGAAAAAGATCTTCAGGTGAATTTAATTCATATAAGAATTCTTGTTCTTTTTGACTTTGGTTTTTACTTAATTCTTCTTTAAACTTTATTTTAGAAATGATTTTCTGCGAACTTGTAGCCCATAGAGGATTTATCCCAGATATAAATAATCCAGCAAAGATTAGGAATTTTCTCTTCACTCTCCTCATAGTTATAAGAAAAACTGAGATGGATTTAATAAAGCAATTATGCTTTACAAAGTGCTTTGTTCACGATGTCGTCTGCATCATGGACAATTCTTATAGATACATTAAGTGACGAAGAGAGCTCTTGAAGAGTCATGTCATCAAGAAAGATTTTTTCACCTTGTCTAAGCATGACCGATGGAAGAAGTAACTCATCGCCTAACTCCTTTTCTTGCAGTCCTTTTATCAGGTCTTGACCTGTAAGCAGACCTGTCACTATTTGTTCTTGGCCCCAATAGGGACTTGGAATCCCATAAAGATGCATTGTGAAATTATTTATTTTATTTAGTCGACTGCAAGGTTTTTGTAATTCATTTTCAACAAGTTTGCCTACAACCCAACTGCAGGTTCTCTTTTGATGGATTTTGATAGGCAGATTTCTTGTCGCTTCATCCATCGCTTTGAGAAAACTGCGAATACTTCCTACCCCGTTCTCTTTTTGAGGTAAATCCTCATAAGAATTTAGTGAAGGTAATGGCTTCTTCGCTATTAAATACCACTCATCAGATAACCAGGCGAAACGAGACCCTGTTGATTTATAAAAGATTTGCTGCATTGGCTCAACTTGATTGATGACTTTTGTGGCACAAGTAGAATCCACAGGTATTAGCCCATCATTACTAGGTCGAAACCTTGTTAACCCAACTGGTACTATTGCGGCTGAAAGGACGACTGGAAAATCTCCTTGTGCAAAGTTAAATAGATCATTAATGGTTCTTTCTAAAGCTTTCCCATCATTTATTCCAGGGCAAACAACAATTTGAGCATGAATTTGTATTCTTTTTTGTGAGAACCAAACCAACTGATTTAAAAGGTCAATAGCTTTAGGATTTCTTAGTAATTTCGACCTTAAATGAGGTTCTGTTGCATGTACGGATACATATAAAGGAGTAAGTCTTTGTTGATCTATTCTTTGCCAGTCTTGTTCGGAAAGGTTTGTTAGTGTTAAGTAAGAACCATATAAAAAACTTAGCCTGTAGTCGTCATCTTTTAAATATAAGCTTTTCCTTTTCCCTGAAGGCTGTTGGTCAATAAAGCAAAATGGACATTTATTATTGCATTGTTTTAATCCATCAAATAAAGCTTCAGTAAAAGCAATTCCTAATTCGTCGTCATATTCTTTTTCGATATTAATTTTATGTATTTTTCCTTTTTCATCTAATACTTTGAGTTGGATATTTTCTTCAGCAATAAGAAATTTGTAATCAATAAGATCTCTTGGTTTTATACCATTAATACTAATTAATTGATCTCCAATTTCAAATCCAAGTTCCTCGCCTATTGAACCTTCTTCGATAGCGGCAATAACAGCAGGTTTTACTTTGTTTTTAATTATCTTTACTGTGCTCATTTATGCTCCTAAGTAAGAAAATAAATTTTTTATAATTTTTGGTTGATTTGAAAAAATTAAATTGATCTTTAATATTCAATTTTTTTCAATATAAGTAAAATTTCAAAAAAAAGTACTTTAGAAGCTTTTTTGAATCATCTTTTTTTCTAATTATTAAGAAACTGTATCTTGAAAAGCATTGCAATACTTGTAATTAAAAAGTTTTTAAGGATTTTTCTTTTAACTTTATTATTTGTATTCTGAACACATTTTGGTTTAGGTATCGACTTGAATGTAAATTCATAGAAGGTTGAGCTGAAAACCAACTCAGTTTTATTAATTCTGATTAACTCAAGCAATCCCACAAAGCCCATAAATAAAGAAACGTCCTATCTGTCAAAGGCAAGGACATTGCAATTTTGGGCTAGCACAATGGTTGTCCTGCCGGTTTTTGTTCAGGCTCCATGGGTCCATGTGTTTCCTTTTTCAGCTTTTTTATTTAGTTTCATAATATTTTTTCTTGGATTTTATTTATTAAAATTTTGTAGTGATAGATGGATCTCTGTGGGTTCACTATTGGTTGGTGTGAGTTGGAGCTGGTTAGGAGGGTGTCTTTTTTGGGGATGGTTAAGAGCTCATCCTGTTTGGCATTTGCCTGTTGAGTCAATAGCCTTGCCAATAGCAGTAAGCCTTTTAAAGACTCGATGGGGAATTGGAGCCAGTTTCTATTTGGCATCTTTATTAGGAACTGCTTTTACTGATGTAATGATTGTTTTAACAGGGGTAATGAAGGCTTGGCCTCAAGTTGTTGAGGCGTCTTTTTCAGATGCCTCAACAATTTTGAGTTTTACTGCGGCACAATTATTAGAACCCTTTTCTCTATTAGCAATTTTTATTGCGGCACTTTTAATAATTTTGATAGCAAATTGGATGAATCAAAAATCAAAAATTGATGCTTTATCTTCTGATGCTTGGCTTGTGTCAAGTTCAGCATTGACAACAACCTTATGGGTTGATGGCTTGTTTTTTGCGACCACATTGATTCAGCCTCAATTAAGTGGATTGATCTGAAAACTAATATTTCATGGACTTAAATACTGGATTTAATAAAAATGATATTTACTCAACTAATTGGGATGTAATTGTTATTGGAGCAGGAGCTGCGGGCTTAATGTCCTCTCTCGAATTGCCATCAAATCTCAAGATTTTACTGCTGAATCGCAATACTAGTAAGCGTTCTTCTAGTAGATGGGCACAAGGAGGAATGGCTGCTGTTACGCGAATTGAAGATAGTGAGGATACACATGCTCAGGACACGATTAAAGCTGGGGCAGGGCTTTGTGATTATGAAGCAGTTCAGATGTTTGTTAAGAGTGCTCCGAGATTAGTAGATAGGCTTTTGAAACTAGGAATGGAATTTGATAGAACCTCAGGAAAATTATCGACAACTCTTGAGGCTGCTCACACTCACAGAAGAGTACTTCACGTAAAAGATAGAACTGGAAAGGCGTTGGTTGATGTTCTTAATGAGCAAGTTGATCAAAGAGATAATGTCCTTCATCAAAGAGGAATAAGAGTCACTCAGATTTGGGTTGAACGGGGAAGATGTTTAGGGGTACAAGTTTTAGATGGACCAGCTTTGCGTTGGATAAAAGCAAAGGCAGTGGTTTTAGCTACCGGTGGCGGTGGTCATTTGTTTGCTAACACCACAAATCCAACTCAAGCAGCAGGTGAGGGAATTGCTCTAGCCTGGAGGGCTGGAGCTGTCGTAGAAGATCTTGAATTTTTTCAGTTTCATCCAACTGCTCTGCAATTGGATGATGCGCCTTCGTTTTTGATTTCTGAAGCTTTAAGAGGAGAGGGTGCCGTTTTATTGGATTCCCTCGGAGAGAGCCCAGTAGATCATCTTGAAGGCAAAGATTTGGCATCAAGAGATCAAGTCAGCAGAGCATTGTTTAAAGCTATGCAAAAGCAAAATATTGATCATATTGGTCTTGATGTTAAATCCATTGCTGTTGAGGATGTAGAAGCACGTTTCCCGTCAATTTTTCAAAGGTGTAGAGATCTTGGTTTAGAACCTTTGAAAGAAGTGATTCCCGTAGCTCCGTCTGCACATTATTGGATGGGTGGCGTCGCTACAAACTTGAAGGCACAAACCAATGTCAAAGGACTTTTTGCGATAGGTGAGGTTGCATGTACTGGACTTCATGGTGCAAATAGACTTGCAAGCAATTCATTAATGGAATGCTTGGTTTTTGCAAATCAAATGCAAAATATTGAATTAAATGATCTTCAAACTTCTTATATATCAGGAGAGAATTTAAGTTTTAACAAATCAAATCTTCGCTTTTCTAAGGATCAAGGAACTAAGTACTTAAAAAAAGAAATTGAAAAACTTAGACAATTATGCTGGCGTGAAGCTGGAGTTGATCGATCACGAAAAGGAATGAGCTCTGCTCTTACAAAAGTTAAACGAGATTATCAAAATATTGTAAAAGAGCCTTTATTGGATTTGGTTTTTTCTCAGTCAAAAAATGCAATTAATCAATTCGATGAAATTGCAAGGAGAGATCTTAATTTGCTGCTTGATTTGAGCAATCGACAAATGTCAAGTTTGCTTATGTTGGAGGCTTGTTTGTTTCGTAAAGAGAGTAGAGGAGGCCACTTTAGAGATGATTTTCCTACTTCAGTTCCTTTTTGGCAATGTCATACTCTTCAAACAAGAGGTAAGAATATTCATACAAGACCCATTGTTAATGAAGCTGAGTTCCCTAGAAATCTTTAGAGTCTTTGTAATTGCTAAGTTCAGCTAATTCTTTTAGGCTTTTCACTCCTGAATCAATTGACCCATTGATTTCCCAAGAAGGGAAACCTGTTATACCTTTAGCTTCGCAAAGTTCTCTTTTGTTATTAAACCCATCTTTTGCGCATTCAACTAAATTTAATTTTTTTGAAGCTTCTTTACCGAACATTTCTTTTTGATCATGACAATGTGGACACCAATAAGCGTTATACATTACAGCTCCTTCTTTTGTTAGATGTTCAGCGAGTTTTATTTTTTCCGGAGAACTTATCGCGATTACCGCAGGTGGCATACCTTGTATATTATTTGAAACTTCCTTGTTAGATGGATCAACTGATGATGACCATATAAGTCCTGCTAGAAGAACTGCTATTGACATAATAAAACCTCTGAAAAACAACTTTCCATAATCTTCCCATCCGCCTCCAAACACATTTAATAGTAGAATTGAAAGTGATATAAGACAAGAAAGAAGACAGAAAAAACAGAAAGCTTTAACTTTAAATATCATAATTGAGATTAAAATTAAGCTAAAAGTAAAAGTTGATATAGATATATAAAAAGAGCCCCACCATGAAATTTTTGATATATTATTTTTTTGTCTTTTGATGATAGGTATTAATGGGAATATTGCTATAAACAATATTAAGAAATAACTGATTAAACCTATTAAAGACAATGGAATAGAATAATTATTTCTTTGAAAAAAGGTCCCCCAAGGGCTATTTAAGACTTTATCACAACCCCCTAGCCCGCCAGGACAGTTTAAACTTCCTATTAATCCCCACTTATTCAATGTTATTGATCCTGTATCAATAACTCCAACTGTTGATAATATAGCTATTGCAACTCTCGCCCATTTGGAACCTAGATCTTGGTGACGTCTACTTTTTAGTCTTGAAGATCCCATGCAAGTGAATTCTGAATAAATGAATTTATTTATGATTCTAATGAATAATTCAATTAGAGACTAAAAAATCTAAACCAATTTGAATGTTCTTTATATTTAAGAACAATTTTAATATTTGACTTGGTATAAAATATAAACCATTTTAACTAATCTAGAAGTAATAAGAGTGATTTATTTTTTCAGATTAATTTAATAGCTTTTAGGGCTTTTTGAATTAAGAATGCTGCAGAAAGGCCTGCTCCAACAAAAACTAAGTAAAAAAGAATTCCCATTTGCTGTAAATTTCTCAACTAATAATAGAACATCAGCGCTTTATCTTTTGAATTTATTAATTTTAATCTTGAATATATTGTTTACCAGTGGTCAGGCATTGCTCCGCTCTCTGTAATTCACGACCAATGTAAATGGCATGATCTAAATGACTTATGGGGAATGGGCCATGACCCTCGGAAATTTGAATACCTAATTGCTTAGCACTCTTTCCTCTATAAATATTGCTTGGTTGGTTTTTACTTTTTGTTTTACAACCAATTGGTTCTCCGGACTCTGGATCAATAGCGCGACCTTTTTGATCAATATCATTTAAATAATGTTCAAGTATTAACTCATTCGTTGAAGGTTCAATTTTTATTAAGAAATATCCTTTTGGATCAAGCTCTATTTGACGCTTGGACAATTGATCATCTAAAAGTTTTATTGAGTTAATTAAGTCTTCTTGAAGATCTAGATTTTTCATTTCTTTAATTTACAAATTAAAAAGAAGATACACAAGTCAACTGTATTGTAGTTATAAAATTATTATATTTTTTCTTCAAAAAATTATCCTGAAATAAAGCTTTTTAAGATTAAAAATATAAGTAGGTTTACAAAAATAAAAGATAAATAAACAATACCAGGATTTTTCAGGCCTGCTGGTGCTGTTAGTTCATAGCCAAAAAGAGTTATAACACCTTGAGTACCTTTATCTTTATAACTAAAAATCCCTTTAGCAAAGAAAGGCTTTTCTTCATTCGAATCACCTTTATCTTCCTCGGTGGAAATTGATTTACTTGTCTCAGGAGAATCTAGTAAATTTTTGTCTGTCATTTAGATTAAGTCTTTAATTTTTCTGAAGTTACTATGTATTTGATAGTTTTGGCTCTTCAAACTTAAAAGGTACTTCATTATTTGTAGCGTTTATTTGATCAAGCATTAACTTATTTGCTTTTGGTAGCCATTCTCTTATTAATGAGTCCATGGGTAAGTTGTACCATCTATGAAGACTTGCATTGGGTTTGGCAATAAAACCTCTTCGTTTTTTGTGACTCCCGCCCGCTCCAGGATCAAAATATTTTATTTTATTTGCTATTGCCCATTCAATAGGGGAGTAATAACAAGCTTCAAAATGTAAATTATCTATATTTTTTTCTGAACCCCAATATCTTCCCCAAAGCATATTTTCGTTTTTTATGCATAATGACATTCCTATTGTTTTGTCAATGTCTTCTTCTTTTGCATCAAATAAAACAATATTTTCTTTCAGTTCTGTTATTGCAAGTTCAGTGAAAAATGATTCGGTGAGGTATTTACTTCCCCATACTCCCCATCTTGAACAATGAAGCTCATAAAAATAATGCATTTTTTTTAAATTCATTACATTTATTTGAGACCCACTAAGAGGTTCAACTTTTACTCCGCATTTTTTTATGCTTTCTCTTTCTCTCTTTATATTTCTACGTTGATTGGAATTAAATTTTTTTAAAAAATCAGAAAAACTTTTTTCTTCATTCAATTTCAACAAACTTTGTTGGTTTACCCACTTGGCGCAGTTTAGAGATTCAGCTACTTTCATCCATTTAGGATCTACATATAAAAAATTACAACTGAGAATTCCATTTTGTTTGGCAAAATTATCAATTTCAGAGATTAATATTTGTGTGAGATCTATATCATTAACTCCTTCTGCAAAAAGAAAGCTATAACCTTCTATTGGACTTAATGGACTCATACCTATTAGTTTTGGATAATATTGAAGTCCCATATCTTGAGCTAGTTGAACAAAGGCATTATCAAAAATAAATTCTCCATAACTATGAGATTTAAGATAGAGAGGTGCACATGCAATTAAATCATTTTCACTCCACGCAGAGAGAAATAATGGTTGCCATCCATATTTTTTACTAACACTTTTTGATTTTTCTAATGCATTTAACCAATCCCACTTATAAAAAGGAGTTGAATTTTCTTTTAAGAAATTATTCCAAATAATTTTAGGAATTTCTTGGATAGATGTATGCCATTTAATTTTGATATTGCTCATTTCTTTTGCGCTAAATCTATATTCAGGATAAATTATTTCTAAAATATCTGATAAGTAATTCATTATTACCAAGCTTTTTACTTTCTTTTAGGATCCAGTTATTCTTTTTATTCATGATTGTATTTAAGTTTTTTAATTCAGATGAAACCCAGCAATAATTTCCCCCTAATAGATGAGGCGTCATTGTGATTTGTAATTCATCTATTAGATCCTCTAACAGAAAGGCTGAAATTAGATTTGCGCCTCCTAGTAATACAATTCTTGCAATACCTTTCTGATATAAATCATCAAGAGAGTCACGCCATGTGATTTTTAAATTTATTTTTTTATCGAATCCATTAGGAAGCATAATCTCCTTTTTCGTATCTTGCTGTTGGATTAACCATTTTTGAATAGGTTGTTTAAAAAAAATCCAATTGACTGGAAAATCTATTTGATTACTGGCTATAAGTGCAATTGGCTGTTTATTCTTTCCTTCTAAAGTTCTTTGTTTTAATAATTTTTTATTTTTAATGACACAAATTGATTGATGATCTCTCAGCGTTTGCCCTCCCATTAAAATCCCATCTGACCAAGCAAGTGATTCTTCTAAAACCAAACGATCACCAGATTGACCTAATTGAGTTTTTCCTCCTTCTGGATATGCGATACGTCCGTCAATACTAGAAGCTAAAACTAATTTAACCCATTTTTTTTTCAATTATCTGAGTAAACCAATCTGATTCTTGGAGTCTTTAGTATCGATCTTTGATTCAGGTACGTTTGCATAAACTTCAGCTGCATTATTTGGACTCTCCTGTAGTTTAATCTTATATAAATTCGCCCCAATCGCATTAATTGGATTAGTTAATTTATCTGAAATATGTAATGCAATATTTTCAGCTGTAGGTACACAGTTTGCAAAATAAGGAATATCTTTATTTAAAAAGGTATGATCAAAAGGCTCTACAACTAAATCATTAATTAAACTATTTAATGCAGATAAATCACATATCATTCCAGTTCTAGGATTAATCTTTCCTTTGACAGTTATATCTACTAAGTAATTATGACCATGACCATTAGGTCGAGCACATTTTCCGAATATTTTTTCGTTTTCGGTTTGCGGTAAGTCTTCTCTAGCTAAGCGATGAGCAGCTGAAAAGTGTGTTTGAACTGTTAAATAAGCATCCATAGCATTTCCTTGATAGTCAGCCCAGAGTTTTGGGTTTTCGTAAAGACGTAGAGATTTTAGGGGTAAGTGAGATTGAAGGCGCTTCCATATAATACGAACTAAACTTTCAGTTGTGGGAAGGCAACCTTCGGGTTTAGAAAGGTTAAACTCTGGCCATGTTTCATTTAAAAACCGAAAGTCAAGCTGACTTGTTACTTCGTTTTTTATGGCATGTTTTACATCTGAAAGGTTTAAGACCATGCCATATTTATTAAGTTCTCCTTCCATGGTTACGATTAACTCGTAATTATGACCGTGGCCAGGAGCTATTGAGCATGGGCCAAACAAAGCTGAATTATCATCATCAGATAATTCAGGAAGCCGATAAAGGTGGCTTGAGCTAAAGCAGGCTCGCCTTGTAATTACACAGCTTCTTCCCTCTCCGTGGGAAAAATTAGATGTGATTGCTTCCATAAATTTTTCACATCAAATCACATCTTAATAACTTTTAGTTACTTCTGTCTTTATGGCCGTCCAATCAACCCCTAAAACTCTTAAAGAAAAGTTAGGTGGTCGAAATATATTTTTGATAGGAATGATGGGTTCTGGCAAAAGTCAAACGGGACCATTCCTAGCCAAAATGATCAATTATGCTTTTGTTGACACTGATGATGTTATAGAAAAAGCTTCTAAGCAATCTATTTCATCTATTTTTGAAAAAGATGGAGAAAAAGTTTTTAGGGATGTTGAAAAAAAAGTTTTAAAAGAAATTAGCCAACACCATTCTCTTGTAATTGCTACTGGAGGTGGTTTAGTTACCTTGCCTGAAAACTGGGGCATTCTTCATCAAGGAATAGTGATTTGGTTAGATCTTGATTTGAAACGTTCAATTCAACGATTAGAAAGTGATAAAAAGAAACGCCCTTTACTAATTGGGGATGATTTGGCTGGGAATTTTAGTCAGATTTTGGAAAGTAGAAAACCAATATATTTAGAGTCAGATTTGAGAATCGAAGTTGAGGATCAATCTCCATATGAGGTTGCAACTATGATTGCTAAACGTTTGCCAAGTATCCTTATTGACCCGGAGACTCAAGGCGAACGGCATACCACTGAATAGTAAAACCTGTTTTGATTTCTAGGTCGCATGCTGTATCAAGCAAATGTTGAGCAGCTTCTTTTATTGAAGACTTACATGCAAGATCTAATGGTAATGAATCGAATTTATTTAACCAAGATTGAAGCCATAAAAGAGTTTGTTCTTTATCCAGGAATTGTTCACTTTCACCAGGAACCAAAACAACATAATTATCCATTTCTCTAATTAGCGGATCAGACATGAGACAGAAATTTTTCTTTTCTTTGATTTCTATTTTAATTATTTTTACTTACACAGGTCCTGTGCTTGCTGAAACTATTCTTGAAATAAATAATTTTCAACCATCTAAGCTTTATGAACGCAAATTAATTTGGCCTGATTGGCGCTTTCCTTCTTCTATTAAGCGCCCAGGATTAAAAGATGATTTGATTTATCCTGATTGGTTTGAAGGTGTATGGGATGTTACTAGCAATATAGAAAGTGATCAGAATAACGAACCTATTATTCACTCAGCTAAATTTATTCACAATACCTCTGGTAATTTAATTGCTGACCGTGAATACAACACTCAGTCTTATGCGTTGAGCACACAGACTGGTGGTTTTTTATCAGTCAAGAATGATCCTAAATCTCCTAATCGTCAGTTTGCTAAATTAACTGAAGATAGGTATCTAGAGACAAAAATAATAGGAAGACTTCAAGAAAAAATAGATAATAATATTTTTATTACTGATGAATTAATTTTACAAATTTTGCATACACCAGAATTAAGTAGGGTTAGCCAGGTCGAAACATTAACTGAGTTTAAAAAATGTGGACCTAATAAAAATAATGAAATAAATCTGAATAATTTTAATATCTGTGCCGAACAATTTCAGGCGATTTATAATCAACCTGGGCAAAATCTCTTTTCTTTGCCGATTAAAAAAGAGAAATCTAAATTAATACTTAGAAAGGCTAATTATGATTAGTTTGTGTTACCTGATCTTCAATTAAGTCTCTCCAGTTAAAAAGATTTTGAAGACTTGGATCATTTATATATAAAGAACACCCTTTGCCTGTTAGATTTTCTTCAGATGAATTTGGGAATTTGAGTAGTGATAAGTGCGATGCTACAGATATATCAGCAATAGAAAGCTTGTCTCCAATAAGAAAGTTTTCTTGATCAATTAAATTTGATAGATATTCTAGATTTTGTTTTAGAGATTCTTTCTCTTTCTGGTTTATTAATCCAGAAATCTGACTAGCAATTTTTGTAGGAATATTAAGAAGAAGTTTTTGCATAGAATCAGAAATTTCGTTGTCGAATAAAGAGGAAATTAATATTGGATTCTTCGTAAGCTCTTCCAAAAAGACAATTTTTATAGATTTTGCCAAAGTTGTATCTGCCCAATTTTCAATTATTTGGGCCTGAGAAGCTTCCTTTAGATCCTCTGGAATTAATTTTGGTTCTATTTCAATTTTCTCTAAGTGTCGTATTATTGAACTTGAGTCATGGATTGTTGTTTCCTTATCAAAAAGCACGGGTAATTTTTTTTGGCCTGTTTTTTGAAAGATATCTATTTGGCCTATGGCTGGAGTTATCTCAACGGTTCGATATTCAAGCTTTTTTGCAGCCAAAGCCATTCTTACTTTCAAGCAATAAGGTGAGTGCCTAAATTGATGAAGTTCCAACATTTTTTTCCCCTTCAAATGGTTAGCAGAGTAGCTATTAATTCAGTCTTTTGTTGGTGAAAAATGGGAGAGTTCTTTTCCAATGTTTCTAGATATCCCAAATATCTCATCACAATAGTTTTGGGGGTTTTCACTGCTGCAATTTCTCCATTAATTAAACGAGGTAGTAATCCGATCACAGCGATTGCTCTTGTTGGGGCTTTGTTAAGTGGACTTCTGACAATAATTTTCTTATTAAAGGCTATGGCTTTCCCTGTACCAATTACTTAGATATGGCTAATTCAAGAAGGGTAGAAAAATTAGCAGCTTTACTCAAAAGAGAAATTAGTGAACTTTTAGTTAATGGGGTTAGAGATGAAAGAATTCATCAAGCCATGATTACCATTACATCTGTTGAGGTCTCAGGTGACTTACAGCATGCAAAAATTTTTGTAAGTCTTTTTGGCGAAGAGAAAAAAAAAGCTGAAGTTCTAGTGGTTTTAGAGGAAGCAAAGGGATTTATTCGTGCTGAGCTTGCTCGAAGGCTTCAAATGAGACGATCTCCTGAGCTTGTTTTTAAGATTGATAAAGGTATGACAAAAGGTCCTGCAGTTTTAGATCTTCTCAATTCATTAGAACTTGAACGTAAAAGTAAAGACTTATAGATTAATCAATATTTTTGATGAATAAATCTGATCTTAGAAGACAAGTTGCTGAATTATTTATAGTTAGAGCAAGTGGATTCAATCTTGATTCGCAACGTTTATATCCTAACTTAGAAGAATCTAATTCCAATCTTAAGAGACTTTTAGAAGAAGGTGTTGGTGGAGTTATTCTTTTAGGAGGAACTGTAAAAGAATTAGAAATTCGTTGCAATGTCTTAAAAAAATGGTCTAGTAAACCTCTTCTCTTATGTGCTGACATTGAGGAAGGAGTTGGTCAAAGATTTTATGGAGGAACAAAGTTTATTCCTCCAATGGGTATCGCTCAGATTTATAAAAAAGATCATAATTTAGCAATTTCTATTGCTGAGAAAATCGGATATTTTACTGGTAAAGAAGCAAAAAATATTGGTTTAAATTGGCTATTAGCACCAGTCTGTGATATCAATAACAATTCAAATAACCCGGTTATAAATCTAAGAGCCTGGGGAGAAGAACCTGAAACAGTAAAAAGTTTAACTTGTGCTTTTCATAGTGGTGTTTCAAGATCAAAAATGCTGACTTGTGCGAAACATTTTCCTGGTCATGGAAATTCCGAAGTTGACTCTCACTTGGATTTGCCAGAAATACAGAATGACTTATCTAAATTAGATAAATTCGAGTTAATTCCATTTAAATCTTTAATCAATCAAGGAGTAAGCAGTGTCATGATTGGACATTTACTTTTTTCAAAGATTGATCCCATATATCCTGCAACACTTTCAAAAAAACTGGTTACTGATTTATTACGTATCAAATTAAAATACGATGGTTTAGTCGTCAGCGATGCGTTAGTGATGAATGCAATAACTAATAAATATAGTAGTGGTATTTCTGCAGTCATGGCATTTGATGCAGGAATTGATTTGATTATGATGCCAAAAGATATCGATGAGGCAATTGATTCTCTTACTGATGCTTTTTATTCAGAAAAATTTTCTTTAGAAAGATTACATGTATCTAGAGATAGAAGAAAAAAACAACTTGATTTAATTAGTAATGAAAATGATTTAGAAAAAGAAGACTTGAAGGATGAAGATATTAAGAGTAAATTTTCATTGGATGCCTATAGATTTAGTAATTCTATAATAGAAAATTCTATTTTTGTAAGAGAAGAAAGTACTATAAAAGCTGAAGTTAATGATATTAATCTTATACAAATTGATAATTTTGATCAAGTATCTAATAAATTAATTCCTGCATTAGATTTACCTAAGTTAGCAGGTTTTAAAAATTTAATTATACATCCACTTGGTATCAGTCCATGGCGAAAAACTAATAAAAGATTTTTAGATTTAAGGCGATTTGGTAATAGTAAAATTCTTGTTCAGCTTTTTGTTAGAGGTAAACCATTCATCGGATTAGATTATCATAATGAACATTGGGTAGAAGCTATAAAGAATTTAGAAACCAAGGAAAGATTATCAGGAATTATTATATATGGATGTCCATATTTATATGATAAAATAAAGAAAAATATTCATGAATCTATCCCTTTGGCTTATAGTCCTAGTCAAATAGAGGAAGCGCAAAATCAAATTTTAAGTCGTATTTTGCAATCAAAAAGAGTTGACAAGGAAATTGATAAAAAATTAATTAAAGAATTTACTGATTGAAAATTGTTCAATAGAGAATTTAGTATTCAAGAAAAAACTTATTATTGTTTAAATAACTGCATAGTTATTCTTTAGACTTCCTATAAAGAAGCATACAGAAATGGCTTTAACTGACAAGAAGATAATTATTACTCGTGCTCAAGGACAGATTTCAGAGGCTCGTGAGATTTTTCTAAAAAATGGAGCTGAGGTATTCGATCTTCCTTCATTAGTGATTGGACCTCCAGATGACTGGTCTCCGTTAGATGATGCCTTAAAGGAAATTAATACCTTTGACTGGATCATCTTTTCTAGCGCAAATGGTGTTAAAAATGTTGAAGATAGAATGAAAGAAATGGGCTTATCATTATCAAAAATTTCTAAGACTATTCAAATTGCCGCTGTTGGAAGAAAAACAGCTTCTTTGTTATTAGCTATGAATGCAAAGATTAGTTTTGTTCCTCCTAGTTTTGTTGCAGATAGCTTGGTTGAATATTTCCCTCAGAATAAAAAAGGTTTAAAATTATTTATTCCCAGAGTACAAACTGGAGGCAGATCAATATTATCTGACTCTTTCAAATTGAAAGGAGCAGAGGTTACTGAAGTAGCTGCTTATGAATCTTCGTGTCCTAAAGATATACCTCAAAAGACTATAGATGCCTTGAATAGTGGAAAAATAGATATTATTGCTTTTACTAGTGGTAAAACCGTAATAAATACTGTCAGCTTATTTAAAAAATACTTTGGTGAAAATTGGTTCAAATTAATTGAAAAGATTAAACTTGTCTCGATTGGACCTCAAACAACTATTAGCTGTAAAAAACTTATTAGGAAGCCCGATAAAGAAGCTTCCCCGCATGATCTGGAAGGATTATTAAAAGCTTGCTTGGAACTAAATTTTAATTAAATTTATACTGATTTTTCTACGAGTTTTTTAAATTCATCAAGATTTTTTTGTAATTCTTTCGTGACCATTCCTCCAAGAATATTTGCTTTCATTAGATTTGCTAAAACTTGAGGTAATTCATAAGATATTTTTAATTTAACCACAGTTTTAGCTCTCTCTTCATTGTAAAACCGTACTGAACCTTTAGTAGGTAAACCACCAACTGATTTCCATTCCAATTTCTCCGCTTCTACTCTTTCCGTGATTTGAGCTTTCCATTTAAAACGAAAGCCATTAGCTGCAAGTGTCCACTCCGTTAAATCAGGAAGTGTCGACGTTTTTTCATCGACTGTCTTAACCGATTCAATCCAAGTCATCCACAAAGGCATCGAATCTAAATCACTCCAAAACTTCCAGACAAGTTCAACTGGAGCATGAATTTCACTTATCACTGTGTGATCAAGCCACTTTCCCATTTCTTAAGCAACCGAAGAATTTTTTGCTAGTGAAACAGACTTTGAGAGCATTGCTGAAGCAGCAAGATGACCGCTCATTGTTGCCCCTTCCATAGAGTCAATGTAATCCTGTTTTGTGTAACTGCCTGCTAGGAAGAAATTACTAAAAGAGGTTTTTTGATCTGGTCTATATGGCTCCATCCCAGGCGCCTCCCTGTACAGAGAATGAGAAACTTTGACCACATTGCTCCATAAAAGCTTCAAGCCTCTTGAAGAAGGGAAAAGTGTCCTGACCTGTAGATCAGTATGTTTGACAATTTCATCTGAGGACTTGGTAATCCAAGGATCTCCTGGGGTTAACACACATTGAAGTAGTGAGCCTTGACCATCTTTTTTATAGTCTTCAGGGCTTGATAAAGCTAAATCTGCGAAACAACTAAAATCAGCATCGGCAGTGTATAACAAATTGTCTAAACCAGATGGACTTTTTAGGTTTGTTTGAGCTTGTTCGTTGCTGATCTCGGTTACCCAGCCATTGTATCTAAGTTGTACTGTGGCCACTGGTACAGCATCAAGCTTGAAAAGTGAGTCAAACTCTTTAAAACGTCTCCATGATCTAGGGATGATTCTTTTAATACCAGATACATCACAAGCAGCTAAATATTTGTCTGCTTGAATATTTTTTTCGCCCTCTGGTGTTTGAAGAGTCAATCCAGTTACAGATGGTTGGTCGGAATCCTCTGAATGAATCTCTTTAACAATATTCTCTAAGTGAAGTCTTCCGCCTCTTTGTTCAATGTAATCGAGTATTGGCTTGGTGAGCCATTTGTGGGGTGAGCCCTTCAATAGGTTGAGCTTGGAAGCCTCTGTTTTTGAAGCGAACATCATAAAGATGGTAAGCATGCATCTTGCTGAAATAGCTTCGCAATCAATGAATCCCAGAGCATATGCAATAGGATTCCACATCCTTTCGATACTATTTAGGCTTCCTCCATGGTTAAGAAACCATTGTTGAAAGCTTATAGAATCTAATGATCGTATTGTTTTCATCGCACCCTCGTAGTCAATAAGCCCTCTTACAATTGGACTTGTTCCAAGAGCAAGAGCATTCCTTAGTTTGTCAATCCAACTTAATTGAGGTGTAGTGAAGAAGGCTTTTAAGCCGTTAAAAGGAGCTCCTGCAAAAAATCGAAAATCAAGTGATTTAATATCACCGCCCTTGTTAACAAAAAGGTGAGTGTGGTCTTTTGGTAAAAGATTTTCAAATGCCCCTACTTTCCTCATTAAGGTAAACAGATTGGCATAGTTGAAAAAAAACACATGCAAGCCCATCTCTATATGATTGCCATCGGAATCTTCCCAGCTTCCAACTTTGCCTCCCATAAATGGTTTTGCTTCATATAGGTCGACCTCATGTCCTTCGTCAACAAGGTCAACTGCAGCAGTCAATCCTGCTAAACCTGCACCTATTATTGCGATTTTCACTCGTTTAATTAGATGGATATACTAACTCTATGAATAAAAACTCTTTTTTGGCACTTTTAAAATCGAATATAATTAATAGAGTGTTATTAAAGTTCAGAAAAAACTATGAGTGAATCAAACGCACCGCCAAAAACTCATAAAGCTCAAGATGGCAAAGGAGTACTTATTACAACTCCTGCATTGAATCAGTTGTCTAGACTTTGCAAAGAACAAGGCTCAGGGAAATTATTGAGAGTAGGAGTACGTTCAGGAGGATGCAGTGGTATGAGTTACACAATGGACTTCGTGTCTGCTGATGATATCCAACAAGATGATGAAGTGTATGAATATTCAGTAGATAGCAGTTCTTTTAAAGTGATTTGTGATCCAAAGAGTCTTTTATATATATATGGTATGCAGTTAGATTTCAGTACAGATTTAATTGGTGGAGGCTTCAATTTTACTAATCCCAATGCATCACAAACTTGTGGCTGTGGAAGTTCCTTTGCAGTTTAACTTTAACTAAAAGAATTTTTAAATTAACAATGGATCAATCAGAGGAAAGTCTTTTTGAAGAAGCTCTAAATCGCTATAAAGCTGGGTCGCCAGCAGATGAATTGATTGAAGATTTTCAGAAAATAACTTCTAATACTCCAAATAATTCTGCTGCATGGACATGCTTGTCTTGGTTGCAATTGTTATGCGATTCGCCTCAGGAAGCCTTGCGCTCTGCACGATATGCAGTGAAACTTAACGGTCAAGATCCTCAGTCAAGGATAAATTTGAGTCTTGCGTTGTTAGAGACTAATTCTAAAGGAGTTAGAGATCATATTGATTATGTTAAAAGAGCTATGTTAGTTCTTCCTGAATTAGAAAAAGAATTAAAAGAATCATTTGAAGATGGTCTTTCACGGAAACCTAATTGGAAAACATTACTTAAAATAAAAAATTGGTTAGACCTTTGATTCCTGCTTAGATTCCATTAAAAATTTTAAGTTAATATTGCTTTAAAAGCGACATTGATTTTTGGGAAACTGAATTTAAATTTGAGTTTATTCAATCTTTGAGGTTGTACATTTTGTCCCTCTAAAACTACACGAGCTCCATCTCCTAAAATTAATTTCAATATTGGCCCAGGGACTGAGAGAAGACTTGGCCTACCAAGTGCTTGACCAAGGGAATTTGAGAACTCATTCATTCGTACAGGATTTGGCGCGACTCCATTGACGACACCTGACCAAGCAGAATTTTTCACACTTTCGTTAATAAGATTACAAAGATCTGTTCTGTGTATCCAGCTCATCCATTGCTTTCCATCTCCAATGGGACCTCCTAGGCCAGCTCTAAAAATGGGAAGCATTTTTCCAAGTGCTCCGCCATCTTTAGCTAATACGATGCCAATTCTTACAATTAAAAGGCGAGTCGCTCTTGGTTTGTTTTTTGCAATAGATTCCCATTCTTTACAGAGACTTGCTAAGAAATCGTCGCCCTGACTATCTTCTTCATTGAATTCAGTTTGAGGATGTGAGCCGTAAAAACCAATTGCCGATGCATTAATAAGAACTTTGGGGGGTTTTCTTAAATTACGTAGGTTTTTAATCAGATTCTTTGTTGTCTTTATGCGGCTATTGGTAATTTCTTTACAGTGATCGTTAGTCCATCTTTTTTCAGCAATAGGTTCGCCAGCGAGATTGATAATTCCTTCGCAGTTTTTTAGAGAATTTTGAATTTCTTCTTTATCCCAAGACGAAGACTTAGCTGGATTCATTTGTATGACATTGATGCTTTGGTCATTAGCTATGGCTTTTAGTTTTCCTTTGGATTGTCTAGATATGACTGTGAGGCTGTGCCCTTCTTTGATTAGCAAAGGAATTAATTCTCTTCCGATAAAACCAGTGCATCCAGTAAGTAGTAATTTCATGATTTCTCTAATTAGATTTGATTAGCTTAGAGGGATTTTGATTAACTTAAGGTCTTCATCGATAAAGAATATTTGTGTTATGAAATTTGCAATTAATTAATGACATGATTTTTACCATTTTGTTTTAACTGCTATTCTTCGTTTGGATATTTGAATTAAGTCATTAGTCTTTTTTATTAATTATTTAAAATGTCTGAACAAACTGGAAATGTAGATGATTCACAATCACCTCCAAAGATACAAAAGAAATTCAGAAAAGGAGATCTTGTAAAAGTTGATCGTGAAAAATATTCTAATAGCTTAGAATCTAAAGCAAGCGATTCTAATTTGCCTGAATATATTTTTCAAGGGCCTGGAGAAGTATTATTGCTTAAGGGTGATTATTGTCAAATTAGATGGAGAAGACCAGTCCCTGATGTTTGGATAAATATTGATCATATAGTCTCTTATTAATAATAAATAAAGATTTAAATTATAAAATAATCCATTCTTTTTTATTGCTTTGTAAAAATTTTCTTTTTCTTTTGGCAATAGTAATCATTGCCTTTCCATCATGGAGGTAATTGTCTACGTAGCCCATTGTGTAGCGTTCTAATTCATTAATACCATCCTCAACATGTGATAAGCAATGATAGAGATCCAAGCTGAAATCTCTTATAATTGATGGACTTCCAAATGATGTATAAATTTTTTTAATTTTAGTTATTTTGTTTTTACTTTCCTCCAGATATTGGCAGAAAGAATCCATTAATATTTGATCGTAAGGATCAGCTGATAAATCTCTTATTTTTGAACCTAAAGGATTAATTATTTGTCCTAATAATTTATCAATAGGTAGGTATATAACCTGAAACCATTTCTTTATATCTTCAGACTCAGAGTAATTATTAGTTTCTCTTTTGTATTCATTTTTTTTATAAACTTTGGGATTATTAACTTTATTCAAATTAAGATCTTTATGTTTTTTCTTTAATGTTTCCCATGCTGAGTTTACTTCGAGCATTACGGCGGAATCTCCTCCTTTGTCAGGGTGATGTATTTTTACAAGTTTTCTATATGCTTTTTTAATTTCTTCTAGTTGTGCGCTGGGATGAACTTTCAATATTTGATAAGGGTCTTTTCGCATTGTTGAATAATTATTTCTTTTTTACAGGTACTCATTCCCTTTTACTGGGTTCGCTGGGATGGAAGTGAACATAGTTGTTGAGAGATATCTTTCACCAAAACTAGGCAGGATGACAACAAGGCGCTTATTAGCAAACTCGGGCTGATTTCCTACTTTTAAAGCAGCTGCGACTGCAGCTCCACTGCTGACACCACTTAGCAATCCCTCTTCTTTAGCAAGTCTTCTTCCTATGTCCATTGCTTCATTGTCACTGATTCTTATGACTTCATCAATTTGATTGATATCGAATACATTAGGGATGAAACCAGCACCAATGCCTTGTATCGCATGAGATCCAGCATCCCCCCCTGAAAGAACAGGGCTCAATGAAGGTTCTACTGCAAAAACCTTGATATTTGGATTTTTTTGTTTTAAAAATCTTGCACAACCTGTGATTGTTCCTCCTGTTCCTACTCCAGCAATTAATGCATCAAGTTTGCCTTCGCAATCTTTCCAAATTTCTTCAGCGGTAGTTTTTTCATGAATTTCAGGATTAGATAAATTATCGAATTGCTGAAGCAAATATGCATTAGGGATAGATGCTACCAATTCCTTTGCTAGTTCAATAGCGCCTTGGATTCCATCCTTGCCAGGAGTTAGTTGAAGCTCTGCTCCAAATGCTCTTAACATTGAGCGACGTTCAGTGCTCATTGTGTCAGGCATTGTAAGTATGAGCCGATAACCTTTTGCTGCAGCAACCATGGCTAATGCAATTCCTGTATTTCCGCTTGTTGGTTCAATAAGAACAGTCTGTCCAGGCTTGATGGTTCCCTCTCTTTCCGCTGATTTCACCATTGCGCCTGCTATGCGGTCTTTTACGGATGCTGTGGGGTTAAAACTTTCTAATTTGGCTATAATTTCTGCTCTGCAATTGAATTCATTGGGTAATCGATTCAGTTTGACCAAAGGTGTTTGGCCAACTAAAGAAGTTATGTCATTAGCAATTGGCATGATCTTATTTTAAAAACTTGAATCAGTTTCTAGGCAAAAGTTATTTAATAATTCAATTCTTTTTTAATAATGCTTGAAAATTTGTTTTTCAAAAGCTTTATTGGCCTTTTAGAGATATAAATAGATGGAATAATTTTTTCATATTGACAGAGAGCATTTCCCACAACTTTAGGCCTCCAATTTTATGGATCTTTCTTTTTTGGACCCTAGCTTGTGGAATTGCATTTGTCTCTCTGGGAAACTTGCCTTTAAGAGATTTTGACGAAGCAACTGTCGCACGAGTTGCTTTGGAATTAAATCAAAAAAGTGGATTAGAACGATTACTTCCTTCTATCTGGGATAGTCCCTATTTGAATAAACCCCCTGGATTGCATTGGATAATATCTTTTGCTATTGGAATTAGACGTAATTTCCATAATAGTTTTAATTTTTTGCCCTCTGAGTTTTGTATACGATTTTTCCCAGCACTTTTTTCTTCTTTTGTTGTTCCATTGGGTGGCCTGATTCAGTGGAATTTGCGCCCTAAAGATCGAATAGCGTGTATCACTACATCAGCAATATTATTAACTTTATTGCCAATTATTAGATATGGCAGGATGGCAATGTTGGATGGAACGCAGCTTAGTGCTATTGCACTTCTATGGCTTTGTTTATCATCAATAAAAAAAAATAGGTCTACTAAATTTAATTTTTTAGGAGCTGGATTTGCTTGTAGTTTTATGCTTTTACTTAAAGCACCTGTAATTATTCCTGCACTATTTGCATCTTTATTACCTTTAATCTGGGAATATAAATTAAAAAAATATTCTAATAATCTTTCATGGTCTTGGTTCTTTTATGGAGTATTTCCAGGTTTTGCATGGCATCTATGGAATATTTTTTCATATGGCAAAGGAGCTTTTTGGTTATGGTGGGGCGATGGAGCTGGAAGAGTTTTATTTGAAAAAGGTTCAGGTAGTGAGTTAGGAGTTCTGGTACCAATAATTGAGATATTGGAAGGTGGGTGGCCTTGGATTCTGGTATGGCCAATAGGTTTTTTGTGGGCATGCTTACGTCTTAACACTCGTTGGGGCGTTTGGGCTTTTAGTACTCAGATAATTATTGCGGGAAGTGTTTTACCTCTAAAAATGCAACTTCCCTGGTATATCCATCCATTTTGGTTGCCTTTTGCTTTAGTATGTGGCCCTCCAGTGTCTTGGTTAATTCAGAGGAAAGATAATAATATTTTCGCTAGAAAAATATTAAGAAAAATTCCTTATCTATTATCTTTCATTGGATTATGCTTGTTTACGTTTTCTTTATTAGTTAAATTAAATATTATCAACTTTGAAAAAGGTTACTTTGGTGCAATCTTTTCTATTAGCTTGGCTTGGCTTGTTGGGGGATTACTCTTATCTGATTCAAAAGAGAAGATTAGAAAACTTGGTTTTATTGGAATAATTTTTGGAAGCATAATTGGTTTATTCTTTTTTGTGAACTCAAAATTTTGGTTATGGGAAATAAATGAGAATTGGGATGTAAGGCCTGTTGCTGAATTTATATCTTACTTCCCTGATCAACAAATTTATATTAAAAATAGTTTTGAGCGACCAAGTTTAAATTGGTATGCAGGAAAACGAATCAAACCTTTTGACGAAGAAAATCAAACTAAATGCAAAGCAATTAAGGAAACTAATGATTGGGATCTTTATACATGTAATGATTAAATAAAATATTATTATTAACATATTTTTCACTTCTTTCGCTTTTATTTGTAAGAATTATCTAGTCATAAGGGTTTTCTAAAAAAGTGTATTGTATCGAGCTTACTATTAAATTAAGTCCTATGCCTTTGGTAGTACAGAGAAAAGAGCATGGAGATGCTCAAAGGCTTTACTCTGAAGTTGTAGATGCTATTCAAAAAGGTAATCAAAGGCTTTTAGAGTTGACTTGTGAAAAAGTCGAAGATAAAAAAATTACTGTTCTTGTTAGTGAAATTACAGCTGTGCAGATTTATGAAAAAACAAGTACCGGTACTAGTAAAAGGCCTGGATTCTCACTTCAAGATTAAGAGAAAAAGGAGTATTTGATTTTGGAACCAACTGGGTCTGGCTATTTGGAATTCGATCAAGTTTCTTTTTCGTGGCCCAATGGAGTCAATGTTATTGATCAATTTTCTTTTTCAATTAAAAAACCTGGTTTGTGGATGCTAGTTGGAGAAAATGGAAGTGGTAAAAGCACCTTGTTTCGCTTGATAAACGGAGTAATTCGCCCTAAAAGTGGAAAAATTCTCTGTTCTCTTAGACCATCAATGGTTTATCAAAATCCAGACCATCAATTGCTTATGCCAACATGTAAAAGTGAATTAATGCTTAGCGTTCCTAAGAGTATTCCTAATAATCAGTTATTTAATTTGATTCAATCCGCTCTTGAGAAAGTGGATTTAGGAGCAATGTTGGACAGACCTATTCATACTTTAAGCGGTGGTCAAAAGCAGCGTTTAGCTCTTGCTGGGGCAATTGTCAGTAATTCAAATTTACTTTTACTTGATGAGCCGACAGCTCTATTGGATCCTCAAAGTCAAAATTCAGTTTTGAAAGTTGTGAAGAAATTGACAAGTTCCTCCAATGATCCAATAACTGCAATATGGATTACTCATCGTTTGGAAGAATTATATTTTTGTGATGGGGCGGCAATAGTTAAAAATGGAGCCATAACTAAGTGGAATTCTGGTGCAAAAGTGTTCCAAGAATTAAAATCACTTGCCCTTAGGTAGCTAGCAAGGGTAAGTTCTTAGTGTTGTAATCCTCGGTAGCTCAGCGGTAGAGCGATCGGCTGTTAACCGATTGGTCGCAGGTTCGAATCCCGCCCGGGGAGTTTTCTAAGCAAATGCGAATTTGTTTTACCTTTGAAAATAAATTTTTTGATCTTTGAGCTTAAAAAAAATTTCTTGATTTGTAAGATAAAAACAAATCCCCGATTATTTATTTCAAGGTTTTTTCTGCAAGCTTTGAGAATTCCTTAACAATAGCGCCCTAGAATCGGAAGACTTTCTAAAGACAGTTCAAGTTTTTTTCTCCTTTTCAAGCCTATAAAACAAGTGATAGCAATTTGTTTGAACGATTATCGCATGGAAAAACGAATTTTTCGAATTCTGCAATAAAAACAAAATTTTGAGAGAATCATATGAATCTTTAGTAATCGCTGTCGCGGGTACTTTTAACTTGGTCATTTATTAATGAAGCCTTGCATTTTACTTATTGAAGACGACCAAGACATGAGAGATCTGGTTGCAGGGCATCTTGAGCACACTGGTTTTGATGTCCAAAAAGCTGAGGATGGTATAAAAGGCCAAGCTCTTGCTTTGCAATACGCTCCTGATCTAATTCTTCTTGATTTAATGCTTCCCAAAGTGGATGGATTAACTCTATGTCAACGTTTAAGAAGAGATGAGAGAACAGCTGGAATACCTATTCTTATGATCACTGCTTTAGGTGGTATAAAAGACAAAGTCACAGGGTTTAATTCTGGTGCAGATGATTACATCACGAAACCATTTGATCTAGAAGAATTACAAGTCAGGATTAAGGCTTTGTTAAGAAGAACTAATCGTGCTCCATTAGGAAGTAATAATCAGCAAGAAATACTCAATTATGGCCCTCTCACGCTTGTCCCCGAAAGATTTGAAGCGATATGGTTCGAATCTCCTGTTCGTTTGACTCATTTAGAATTTGAATTGCTCCATTGTTTGATGCAAAGACATGGCCAGACTGTCGCACCTTCATTAATCCTCAAAGAAGTTTGGGGTTATGAACCTGATGATGATATTGAAACAATACGTGTTCATGTAAGACATTTAAGAACCAAGCTTGAACCTGATCCTAGAAAACCAAGATTCATTAAAACTGTTTATGGTGCTGGATATTGCCTGGAATTACCAACTGGGGAAAAAATAAAAGAAGTTCAGCCATTAATAACTCAAGCGAGAGAAGCGAGCTCTGTTAAAGAGAATACTGATGAAAAAGTGATTGCTTAAGTAATCAAGTTTATCTCTAATAAAGTTACTTCCCAAGCAAGTCTAGGTTGTACATAATTCAATAATTGTTTTCTCAAGTCTTCAAGTTTTTTTACTATATTTGAATTATTTTTTTTTATCCAAACTCTATTTTGTTCGAAATCAACTAACCATAATTGTTGCTCTATATTGAGTTCATCAGTTATTTCTTTGGCTAATTTTAGTAATTCAATTTGATTGTCGAATTTGATTTCTAGTTTTTGTCTTAACGAACTTGAGATTCCTAGCCAAAATTGAAGATTTATTAGATAACGTCCAGGAGATCCATGTGAAAAATCGATTAGTTCTTTAATTTTTTCATTAGTAATCTCATCTATTTCTTCAGTAACTTCTAATTTCTGAATAATTTTATTAACGTAATTATCATTTAAACGTATAAATGGTACCATCTGACATCTTGATCTAATAGTTGATAATAATTTCTCTGGTCTTTGAGTTATAAGAATAAATAATCCTGTATTTGTGTCTTCAAGAGTTTTTAATAATGCATTTGATGCAGACTCATTTATTCTCTCAGTATCTTCAATTATCACGATGCTTTTTTCTGATTCAAATGGCTTTTTACTTAGGAATTCTATTATTTCTTTGATTTGATTCAGTCTGATTTGTGGTGGCGATTTCATACTTAAACTTTCTGACCTTGCTTTTGTCTGTGAAATGCTTTTACCTTGCACTATATAAGAAGGTTCTATCCATAATAAGTCAGGGTGATTATTACTTTCTATTTTTCTTTTTGTACTTTCTTTGTCAAAATTTCTATCAAGAATAGCATTAATAAAAACTTTTGCAGTTTTTCTTTTCCCAACTCCCTCTGGCCCAGAGAATAAATAAGCTGGAGCAATATGTTGTTTAGAAATGGAAGACGTTAAAATTTCAATTGCTAAATCTTGCCCATATATATTTTTAAAATCTTTCATCCTATTTGATTCTTGTTAAGTTTTTTATCTCAGATTGAATCTCGGATAGGATTTCTTCCTTGGTGTTCATAGCAGATATTTGTTTCCATTTATTTTCTTCAGATAAAGCTTTAAATCCTAGAGATACATTTGATAAAAACTCTTTACCTTCTTCTTCAATTCGATCGTCTTTTCGATTAATTCTTCTTTTGATACTTTCTTCAACAGGTATATCTAATAGAAATGTAATATCTGGAGAAACACCCTGAGTGGCAATTGTTTCGAGATTTTTAATCAACTTGATATCTAGTTTTCTTCCATAACCCTGATAAGCAAGTGTGGATCCGCAAAATCTATCACTTATTACCCAATCCCCTTTATTTATGGATGGACGAATAATTTCGTTGACATGTTGTGCTCTATCGGCGGCATAAAGTAAAAGCTCTGTAATTGAATCAGGGCTGTTTTCTTTAGAAGTATCTAATAAAAGTGATCTTATTGATTTTCCTACTTTAGTTCCTCCTGGTTCTCTAGTGATCACTAATTGATTATTTTCTGGAATCAGGTCGGAGCCAATAAGCCATTGTGATAATTGATTGATTTGAGTAGTTTTCCCAGAGCCATCAATACCCTCAATAACAATAAATTTTCCTTTCATGTTGACTTTAATGATAGAGCGTTAAAGACAACACTGATTGAGCTCAATGCCATTAGTAACGCTGCCAGGGGAGGAGATAGTAATAGACCAGAGGATGGTAAAAGTAATCCTGCTGCGATTG
Organism: Prochlorococcus sp. AG-402-O21; assembly: GCA_003216375.1. GTDB lineage: Bacteria > Cyanobacteriota > Cyanobacteriia > PCC-6307 > Cyanobiaceae > Prochlorococcus_B. The sequence continues at coordinate 33,701 of QCIZ01000014.1, forward strand.
GTAAAGCAATTAAGTTGTATCCAAATGCCCATGCAAGATTTTGTTTTATCTTGAGCATTGCTTCTCTTGATAGTTGCAAAGCATTCGGTAGTGCTTCCAAGTTTTCTCCGAGTAAAACAAGATCTGCAGAATCCTGCGCTATTTGAGTTCCTGTTCCTATTGCTACTCCTAAGTCTGCAGAAGCAAGAGCAGGAGCATCATTTATCCCATCACCTACCATCGCAACTAAGCCATTCTTCTTTAAGGCATTTAACTTATTAAGCTTGCCTGAAGGTAACATTTGCCATTCAATTTGTTTTGAGCTAAATCCTAATTTTTTTCCTAAAGATAAAACTGCTGAATCTCTATCACCACTAAACAAACTCAAAGAAAAACCTCTTGAGCGTAATTTGTTAATTGAAAGTAAAGCATCTTTTCTTAATTGATCATCTATCAAGAAAAAACCTAATAATGTTCTCTCTAAAGCAACTGCAACTACTGATTGAGATTTTCTTTTTGAAAGCACAAAATTTTGTTCAATTATCTCATTCCAGTTAACCCCTTCATTCTTTATCCATTCTGGAGTTCCGACTCTAATATATCCTTCTACATTATTAATTTTGCCGGCTAATCCTTTTCCTGGAAATGTAGTTGAAGAATTCACTTTCTCCAATCTAATTTCTTTTTTATGTGCTTCTTGAATAATTGCTTGCGCAAGAGGATGTCGACTATCTTGTTCTATGCTTGCTGCCAATCTGAGCATCTCATTCCTTTGTGAATTCTTGTGTTCCCAGAAACCAACAATTAAAGGTCTTCCAATGGTCAGTGTCCCTGTTTTATCAAAAACGATCTGGCTAATCTTGGATGCCATTTCTATGACATCCCCTCCTTTGAAAAGCCAACCCCTTTTTGCCGCTTCCCCTGAAGCAACAGTTATTACTGTTGGGGTGGCAAGACCAAGAGCACATGGACAGGCAACAACTAAAACGGCTATTGATAATTGAAATGAAAGTCCTATTGGTGTTTGAGTTGTGTTTATTAAATGATTATGCAAATGATGGCTTTGCATAAAACCTGTGTTAGAGATCTCTAAAACTTTTGGCCAAATTTTTGTACCTATCTTCCACCAAAAAAGAAAAGTAAGAAAGGCAAGAGTTGTCACTCCATAGCAGAAAATCCCTGCCACCTTGTCTGCCAAGCCTTGAATTGGAGCTTTTCTTGCTTGGGCTTCTTCAACTAAACTTATGATTTTTGCTATTGCAGTTTCAGAACCTATTTTCTGTACTTCTAAAATTATTGTTGACTCTAAATTTAAGCTACCAGAGGGCAGCTCAACGCCTGGTGATGCCTCCAATGGTAATGATTCACCAGTCAAACTTGAGATATCTATTGCCGAATTACCCTTTACAACTAATCCATCAACAGGGATTCTGTCTCCTGCTAATAATTGAATTTTTTCTCCTGGCCTTAGCGCACCTATTCTAATTTCACGAATTTCATTGTTTTCTAAAATCAGATTGGCTGTATCTGGTTGCAATTTGGCTAATTCTTTTAATGCTGTTCCTGTGTTGACCCGAGCCCGTTCTTCTAAAAAACGCCCTAATAAAACAAATCCAAGTAGCATGACTGGCTCATTGAAAAAACATGGCCAACCAACTTTTGGCCAAATTAAAGCAGTTATACTTGCTAAGTAGGCACTCATTACGCCAAGACTTACTAATGTATCCATAGTTGGCGAGAAAACAATCGCTGACTTAAGACCTGCTTTTAGGATTGGCCTTCCGGGGCCGAGCAAAGCAAATGTTGCTAGTGCTGCATGAAAAGGTAATGAACCAATAAGGGGTATGGATAATTGCTGCCCTTCTACTAAATGTCCCATTCCAGAAAGGATTAGAAGTGAAGTAGCGATTATTAGTTGACGCCATTTATTCCATAAATTTTGATTTTCGTTTTTTTCTAATTCAATATTATTTGCAATCGTTTGGTAATCTCTTTCCTTTGAAGGAAAACCTTTAGATGAAAGAGTTTGTATTACATCAGTTAAGGAATTATTAAGTTCTTTAAGTTCTATAAAAGCTGTTTTTGTAACTAAATTAACGCTTGCATTATTTATGCTTGGGTGGTTATTAAGTATTTTTTCAACTGCCTGTACACAACTTCCGCATTTCATTCCATCTACATCAAGCAGAATTGAATTCTTGCTTTTGGCAATCTTTTTGTTGCTCAAGGGGATATAAATACTTGATACTTGCCTTAAATTTAATAAATAAAAAGCATCTTGCATTCATTTAATAATTTATTAATACATAAAAATTAGTTTCATTATTTCTATTCAATTTTTTCTTTTTCATTCACGATAGAATATATATATATTGATATTGGTTCAATCGTGCCTCGAAGTCAAAACAAAGACAATTTTCTTGATAAGGCCTTCACGAAGATGGCAGAGGGAATAGTAAAAGTGATGCCAATCGCCTCTAAAGAAAAAGAAGCCTATCTTTATTACAGAAAAGGTTTAGCAGCGCAAAATGATGGAGATTACTCAGAGGCTCTTGAGTATTACGAAGAGAGCTTAAAACTTGAGGATAATCAAGTTGATAGGGGAGAGACATTGAAAAATATGGCAATCATTTACATGAGTAATGGAGATGAGGATAGGGCTCTAAATACATATAAAAAAGCTTTGGGACAAAACCCAAAGCAGCCATCTTGCTTGAAAAATATGGGATTAATTTATGAAAAAAGAGGCAGAATGGCTCAAAGGAATGGAAATCAGGATGAAGGAGATATCTGGTTTGATCAGGCAGCTGAAGTTTGGAGTAAAGCTGTTCGTTTATACCCAGGTGGCTATTTAGATATAGAGAATTGGCTAAAGACAACAGGAAGAGGAAATGTTGATGTTTATTTATAAATAATTAAATCGACAATTAAATATTATTTAAAGCATAGATTAAAGCTTGATTTATATTAGAGGCTTTTAATATTTTAAATTTTTGATTTGCTTCAAACTCACTTGTATCTATTCCTTCTGGGATGATTAATGTTTTATATCCAAGTCTTATAACTTCGTTGATTCGTTGTTGCATTTGTCTGACCAATCTTAATTGACCAGCTAAACCTATTTCACCTATAAAAACCACACCCTCTGCAAGTTCAATATCCTTATGGCTTGAAACTATTGCTGCCGCTATTCCAAGATCAGCGCCGGGCTCTTCCACTTCTAAGCCTCCAGCTACTGCTAGATAACAGTCATATCTTGAGAGTGAAAGATTCATATTTTTTTCTAGAACTGCCAAGATTTGATGAAGCCTATTTATCTCAACACCAGTTGCAGTCCTTCGAGGACTTGCATAACTAGTGGGATTTAAAAGTGCTTGTATATCTATAGCTAGTGGTCTTGTTCCCTCGCAAGTAACAATTGTTGAAATTCCAGGTGCAGAAGTTTTGCTTAGAAATAGTTCGCTTGGATTAGAGACTTCCGATAATCCATCTGCTTGCATTTCAAAGACACCAAGCTCACAAGTTGCACCAAAGCGATTTTTTATCCCTCTGAGAAGTCTGTGAGAAGCAAATCTATCGCCCTCAAAAGTAAGTACTGCATCAACAAGATGCTCAAGAACTTTTGGTCCGGCTAGCATTCCATCCTTAGTAACGTGCCCAATGATCAAAAGAGATATATTTTGTCGTTTAGCAATTTGCTGTAAAGCTGCTGAACATTCTCTAACCTGAGCAACTGAACCAGGAGAGCTTGATAAATTTTGATCATGCAAAGCTTGAATGCTATCAATAACTGCAACTTCAGGTTTTAGATAATCAAGCTCTTTTATTACTAACTCTAGATCTGTTTCTGCAAGTAAGTGAAGATTGGACTCAGAATTTTCAATTCGATTCCATCTGAGTTTCACTTGTTGAGCAGACTCTTCAGCAGCTACATAAAGTACTGATCTTTCATGAGCAATTTTAGTGGCACTTTGCAAAATGAGAGTGCTTTTCCCAATACCTGGGTCTCCACCAATCAAAACTAGTGATCCAGGTACTAATCCGCCTCCAAGTACCCTGTCTAATTCATCATATCCACTTGGAATGCGATCAATTATTTGATCTTTTGTCCGACTTATTAGCTCTGAACGATAGGGAGATTTCTCTTTGGGAGAATTAATCTTTGTGTAAATAGATTTATCTGATTTTTGATTAATTTTTTCTTCTATTATTGAATTCCATTCTCCACAATTGTTGCAGCGGCCAAAGAATTGCCTAGTTTGGGCACCGCAACTTTGACAGACATAAATAGAGACAGAACGAGACACTTAGTTGTAAAAAGGAAGTTGGCTGTAGTTGAATGAAGATAGTGATCTTTAATTGTTGGTGAACCTTCACTTAAGATCTTGTGACAGCCGCCAAAGCTAAGGAAGAAATGACGGCCACAAGTCCCTCAAAGGAAACCATCCTCGTAGCTGATGATGAGGCAAGTATTAGGAGGATCCTAGAAACTCGCCTATCTATGATTGGCTATCAAGTTGTTACGGCTTGTGATGGGAATGAGGCACTGGATCTTTTCAGAAATTGTGAGCCTGATTTGGTGGTGCTTGATGTCATGATGCCTAAATTAGATGGATATGGAGTTTGCCAGGAACTAAGAAAAGAATCAGATGTCCCAATTGTCATGCTGACAGCATTAGGAGATGTTGCAGATAGAATTACTGGCTTAGAGCTTGGTGCTGATGATTATGTTGTTAAACCCTTTAGCCCCAAAGAATTAGAAGCTAGGATTAGATGCGTCTTAAGAAGAGTTGAAAAGGAACAAATTGCAGGACTGCCTAATTCAGGTGTGATAGCTGT
>QCIZ01000015.1 GCA_003216375.1 Prochlorococcus sp. AG-402-O21
GCGGCAGAGAAGAAAGCTGTGGCAGACAAGAAAGCTGCGGCAGATAAGAAAGCTGCGGCAGAGAAGAAAGCTGTGGCAGACAAGAAAGCTGCGGCAGACAAGAAAGCCTTAGCAGATAGAAAATCTCTAGCGAGTAAGAAAGTTAATTCTCGACCTCAAATTGATTCTCAAAAGAAACGAGACTCAAGGACTGAATTTTTGACGGTATCAGTCTCCTTAAATACTGGGAAGATCGTTGCAATAGCTTCTGTAGGGATTTTGGCTTCGGCTATTCTTGTTTCTGCGATGGTATTTATTGCTGGGTAATTCAATTTCACGAATATCTATGTGAAAGCAACTTTTTTCTTCTGACTTTCTGCTATGTTTTCGTTCTTATAGTTTTATATAAACCTAGCTGTGCTTAAAGAAAGAATCCAGGAGGTTTTTGAGTTCACTAAAAGTGAGTCTCCTTATAGGAAAGCTAATAAAGGTTGGATTAATCAAGATGTATTTTTAGATTTAAGTCCTTCACCTGATCAAGTTAAACAAATAAATGAAGATGCCAAAGTAACATTATTTTGGTCTCCTATAAATAGTTTATTATCTAACATTTTTATTATTTTTATTTTAGGTTCATTACTAGTATTCACGTCAGTATCTTTCGCAAAAGGTAGATTTGACTTAAATTTATTTAGTGGCTCTGCTATTATAGATGTTGTAGAAGTTGAAGAGAATAATGCTTTAGATATAAGGGAATTAAATGATGTAGATGATAAAAATCTAACAATCCAAGAAAATATTGATAAAAAAGACTTAAATAAAACAAATGAAATTAATTCATTAGATTATGATCTAATGAAAGTAGATCAGAAAAAAATAAACAAGGAAATAGATAAAGAGGAGGGTTTAAGAATAGAAAGTCAAAGTAATAAAAATATTGAAATTTTAAAAAATAAGAAACCAAAATCAAATTTTATTTGATACCTATAAACAATTCTTTGTTTTTTTAAAAATTGTTTTATCAGTGAAACTTTTTTTGTTTTTTGGCATTGTTAGATGCTTTAATCATATTGATTTTTATGAGTTTTCAAGGTGTCTGAAGCAAAGGGTAATCAACTCGCAACTATATCTGTTTACTTAAATACACCAATAATAGCAGTCCTTTTGGCTGTTGGATTTCTTTTGGGATCTATTTTATTCGCTGGAATCTTACTTATTGCTAAATAGCTAATTTGTTTAATTCATTGCTAATAGCAGGAAGTAAAAATTGATCTTTGACTAATTCTTTTCCAGTTGTAAAAACAACTGCAAGCATAGGATTCTTATTAGGCGCTTCCCACCATGCAACATCATGGCGAACTTCACTCATTAGGCCTGCTTTGCTCCAAAGCTTACAGGCCAAAGGAAGACCTGCTCCTAAAAAACCATCTACTTGATTCTCTAAATCTTGCTTGCGACCAACTGGATCGAGAGACCGTTGAAAAACTTTTATTAATTGCTCGCTTTCTAATTTTGGGAACATTTCAAGAGTCATTAGTGATTCAAAAATCCTGGCAGTTCCATCTGTTGTCATGCTGTTTCGATTTTCGTTTGTTTTTCCATAAAAATCTTTTTCCCTTCCAAAAGGTCCCTCATTCCAAGTCTTTTGACTGCAGTTCCAATTTTTTATCTCAGGCCATCTAAGCTCATTGAGCCAGTGGTTAATTAATTGCCTTTGGATTTTCCATCCTTGATAGTTTGATTCATTAAGAGATGGACCACTTGTAGTACCTGTTAAAAGATCTACAATATAACTTGTAGCGTCATTATTGGAATTTGCGATCATTGCATGTAATGCTCTCCTAAGTTCTTCTGAGTTAACAATTAAGTCTTGTTGGAGCCATACCTGCGTTGCCAATGCATAAACTATTTTGACTACACTTGCAGGATAAAATTCTTTGTTTGAATTCCACCCTGTGCCAAATCCACTAGATGAAGATGGACTTTGCTTGTCATAACGGATGCATGTTATTGCAATATTTTCTTGAAGGCTTGGACGACCTTCTTTTTCAAACCTATCTAGGAGACCTTTTAGGCAATTTGCCATCTCAGGGTCTTGTCGGTAGAACGCCATAGCGCTCGAGAAGAATTTAATATGACCTTAGAGGTTTTGCTAACTAAATCGTCATTTGTTTTGGGAAGTTTGTGGAAACTGCGAATAAATATAGATGGATTTAAAAGTGAAAATAGTGATGAATTAGTTACCCAAGCAAGTATTGGTAGGAGTTTTCAATTGATTGATTGTTTAAAATCTAATTTTAAAAATAAGGAAATTATCGATAAAGTTAAAGTGCGTCTTTTGGAAGATGACTACATTTGCTGGTTTAGATTTTCTGAATTAATTCAAAAAGCTTCAAAAATAGAATCCTGGGAATCTGAATTTTTTGCTGAAGAGAAAATTATTTCTAAGATTCCTAGGATTTTGTCTTGGACTAAGGCTGCAAAAAAAAGAAATAATAAATATTTGTGGGGTGGAACTATTGGTCCAAATTTTGATTGTTCTGGTTTGGTGCAAGCTGCTTTTGCAAGTGCAGGTATTTGGATACCAAGAGATGCTTATCAGCAGGAAAAATTCTGTAAAAATTTAGCATTTGATATTGAAGTTTTAGGCGAAGAATTAATACCTGGTGATTTACTTTTTTTTGGATCTGCTGAAAAATGTACCCATGTGGGATTGCATATTGAGAATGGTTTTTATATTCATAGTTCTGGGGTAACTGATGGGCATAATGGAATAGAGATTGACGGTTTATTTCACCCGAACCTTGGAAAAATTGCTTCTTTTTATAGATCTAAATTTAGATCTGCGGGAAGAGTGATCTCTTGTTATCAGAGTGTAAAACTCTAAAGAAGATTAATTGCCCCTTATGAGGAGTTTTGAATGAATTCTAATGTCGCCTTATCAATAGTTGTTCCTATATATAACGAAGAAGAAAGTCTTCCTTTTTTGGTGAATCAATTACTAGAAGTTTTACAGCCTATGGAGGAAACTTTTGAATTGGTTTTAGTAAATGATGGTTCTTCAGATGATAGCGCAGAGGTAATTCGAAAACTAAGTTTTGAGATACCAGAATTAGTTGGAGTCCTTCTGCGTAAAAACTATGGACAGACTGCAGCTATGGCAGCAGGATTTGATATTTCTTCTGGTGATATAGTCGTCACACTTGATGGCGATTTGCAAAATGATCCTGCAGATATTCCTTTATTAGTTAATAAGATTAGGGATGGATTTGATCTTGTAAGTGGATGGAGATATCGAAGGCAAGATTCTGCTATCAGTAGAAAGCTTCCATCAAAAATTGCTAACCGATTGATAGGTAAAGTTACTGGCGTTCGGCTTAATGATTATGGATGTTCTTTAAAGGCTTATAGGAAAGAAGTATTGACTGATATGAGATTATATGGAGAATTGCATAGATTTTTACCTGTTTTAGCAAATATTGAAGGAGCTAGAATTACGGAGGTCAAAGTCAATCATAGAGCTCGTCAATTTGGATCTAGTAAGTATGGAATAGATAGAACTTTTAGAGTCTTAATGGACTTGTTGACTGTTTGGTTTATGAATAGATTTTTAACTAGACCAATGTATGTTTTTGGTTTTGGTGGAATTCTTGCAATTATTGGGAGCTTCATAACAAGTTTTTACTTATTAATCATCAAACTTCTAGGAGAAGATATTGGTAATAGACCTTTACTCATTTTCGCTTTACTTCTTGCAGTGACTGGAGTCCAACTTTTTGGGTTTGGATTGCTTGGAGAGCTTCAGATCCGGACTTATCATGAAAGTCAAAATAGACCAATTTATCGCATTAGAGATACATTCCGAGGCGGACGAGAAGTTTGAGATTTTTTATGTAAATCAAAAGTTTTTCCTTTATAAGATGCAATGCCAGCTGCAGATTCAATAACAACTCGACTATCAGAATCCCTTAATCCTCTTCTTAAAAAAGGCAATGCTTTATTGTTCTCCCATTGACTAGCAATTTGAATAGCTAAAAGACGATCATTGGGGTTGCTAGAAATTAATCTAGTTAATTGTTTTTTTGTTTCTATTGAATTAAGTGAAAGTTGAGGTTTAAAAGTCTCTAATTTTTTATTATTCAGTTTGGGTGATTTTTTATTTTGTAAACTCTTTTCGATTACCAAAGAGGCTGATGATAATTGTGCCTTTGCAAAAGAATCTTTTTGAGACTTAAAAAAAGCTGATGTCTTGGATTGTTTTTTTGAACTCCAAAGGATTAAAGCAATAATTAGAGCTAAACCACCAGCAAAAACTTGATTCATGATGAGAAAAACTGTTTAATGATGCATCTTCGTAAAAGAAGATAAACGGATTGAACTTTTATGTCATCAATGGGTTGTATTTGGTTTGATTAGATCATAATTCTATAAAATAAAAGTGGATTTATTGAAATAAGTAATGACTAGTGAACTAGCTTCAAGTTTGCTTCCCGCTATTCTGATTCCATTAGTTGGAATAATGGGTCCAGCCGTTTTCATTGTTTTGATTGGTAGGTACATAACAGCTACTGAGTAATTTCAAAAACTTAATTTTCTACCAATTCTTTTAGCCCATGACTAAATCTCAACAAACACTTATGCAAAAGTGGGCTGTGAAAACAGTCTCAGACCCAACTGTTGGTAATCTTCAAACCCCAGTGAACAGTGGTTGGTTTACAAAGATGGTTATAAATAATCTTCCTGTTTATAGAGAGGGCTTGTCTCCAAACTTCAGAGGCCTCGAAACAGGAGCAATTTTTGGCTATTTACTCTTTGGTCCTTTCTCTATGACAGGGCCTCTTAGAAATACTGATTTTGCCTTAACAGCAGGTTTACTTGGCGGCGTGGGAGCAATTCAAATACTAACTGCTCTTTTTATTCTTTACAATGCTGCAGGCAAGGCGCCTAATGTCCAACCCCCTGATGCAACAGTAGCTAATCCTCCTTCTGATTTATTTACTCGAGCAGGATGGAATGATTTTACAAATGGTTTTTGGTTGGGAGGTACAGGAGGTGTTGTTTTTGCTTGGTTGTTAATTGGTACTTTGCATTTAGATACTGTTCTCCCTTTGATTAAGGAATATCATTTACTTGGAGCTTAAAATCTTTTAGAAAAGATTTTTAATTCACAACCCCCTTATTAAGGGGGTTTTTTAATTCTCTAAATTATTTATTTAAATTTACTGATATTGAGTCAAAAGCTTGAATTTATATTTATTGATCTATTTTTACTTGAAATAACAATAGATAATCTCATAAATATTAGTTCCCAAAAAAAAGAACACTGTTTATGAGGACAGTGTTCTTTATTGGAAGCTTTTGTTAGGGATTTATCCGAACTTCCCTGAAGTGGAGGCTATAACAAAGGCTCCAAAGGTGACAAAGTTTCCAACTGTGAAATGGGTTAAACCAACTAATCGAGCTTGAACAATTGATAATGCAACAGGCTTATCTCTCCAACCAACTAAATTTGCTATTGGAGTTCTTTGATGAGCCCAAACAAGAGTTTCAATAAGTTCTTGCCAATAACCTCTCCAAGAGATGAGGAACATAAATCCAGTCGCCCATATGAGATGACCAAATAAGAACATCCAAGCCCATGGAGATAAAGCATTTACACCAAATGGGTTATATCCATTGATTAGCTGAGAACTATTTAGCCATAGATAATCTCTAAACCAACCCATTAAATAGGTACCAGATTCATTGAATTGAGCTGTATTGCCCATCCAAATTGCTAGATGTTTCCAATGCCAATAGAAGGTGATCCAAGCAATAGTATTTAAGGCCCAGAACATTGCTAAATAGGTAGCGTCCCAAGAAGAACTATCACAAGTACCGCCACGACCTGGACCATCGCAAGGGAAAGCAAATCCTAAATCCTTTTTATCTGGAATTAGTTTTGTTCCTCTAGCATCAAGAGCACCCTTGATAAGAATCAAAGCAGTTGTATGTAGTCCTAGTGCAATCGCATGATGAACCAAGAAATCTGCAGGTCCAATAGGTAAGAAATTGGTTAGTGCATCTGGTCTATTGATCATGTCCATCCAGTAGTGATTACCTGGCATGGAATTAGCAGCTATAGATGCAGAACTTGATGCATTTGCTAGCAAAGCATTAAATCCATACATCATTTTTCCACTAGCAGCCTGTGCGAACTGTGCAAATACTGGTTCAATAAGAATTTGCTTTTCAGGTGTACCAAAGGCTACAACTACATCGTTGTGAACATAAATTCCAAGAGTATGGAAGCCTAGAAGCATTGTGACCCAACTTAAGTGGCTAATTAAGGCTTCTTTTGTACTAAGGATTCTTGCTAATACATTATCTTTATTCAGCTCTGGATCATAATCTCTAACAAAGAAAATTGCTCCGTGAGAGAACGCACCAACCATCAAGAACATTGCTATGTATTGATGATGTGTATATAGAGCTGACTGAGTTGTGTAATCCCTTGCGATAAATGCATATGAAGGAAGTGCACCCATATGCTGGGCGACCAAACTACAAGCTACACCTAAAGAAGCTAGTGCAAGTCCAAGTTGAAAATGGAGTGAATTGTTGACTGTCTCGAATAGTCCATTGTGCTTAATACCGAAATAACCCTTATGTGGATCTTTTGGGTGACTTGTATTGTGGGCTTCAACAATTTCTTTAAGGCTATGGCCAATACCAAAGTTAGTCCTATACATATGGCCTGCAATTATAAATACAACTCCTATAGCCAAATGATGGTGAGCAATATCTGTTAGCCAAAGTGATTCACTTTGAGGGTGAAGTCCACCTAAGAATGTAAATATCGCTGTACCAGCTCCCTGAGTAGTTCCAAAAACCGCATCAAGTGAATCAGGGTTTTGAGCATAAGCTCCCCAATTCCCTGAGAAAAATGGAGTTAGACCTTCTGGATGAGGCATAACAGTTAACCAGTTATCCCAGCCAACATGTACTCCTCTTGATTCAGGGATAGCTACGTGGATTAAGTGACCAGTCCAAGCAATACTGCTGAATCCAAAAAGAACAGCTAAGTGATGGTTTAACTGAGATTCTGCATTTTTAAACCATGCTAATGAAGGTCTGTATTTAGGCTGAAGATGAAGCCATCCAGCAAACAATAACCAGCAGACAAGGATGTTAATAAAGATTGCACCTTGGAAAAGCTGCTCATTAGTTCTCATGCCAATTGTGTACCACCAGTGGTATAAGCCTGAGTAAGCAATATTAACTGGAGAAGTTGCTCCTGCCTGAGTCAGCGCATCAGTAAGACCTTGTCCAAAATGAGGATCCCAAATTGCATGAGCAATTGGACGAGTATGAGTTGGATCTAGAACCCATTGCTCAAAGTTTCCTTGCCAAGCAATGTGAAAAAGATTTCCTGCCACCCAAAGACCAATGATGGCTAAGTGACCAAAATGAGTAGAGAAGAGTTTTTGATATAACTGTTCCTCTGTCATACCGTCATGACTTTCGAAGTCATGAGCGGTAGCTATGCCGTACCAGATTCTTCTGGTTGTAGGGTCTTGAGCAAGACCCTGACTAAAAGATGGAAATTTAGTTGCCATTTTATAAAAGATCAGAGAGGGTCAGCCGAGACCGATTAAGCGAGCGTGGAAGAAGGCCCAAGTTGTAGCAATTCCTCCTAGAAGGAAATGAGCTGCTCCTACTGCACGACCTTGAGTAATAGATAGAGCTCTTGGTTGAATAGTTGGTGCCAACTTAAGTTTATTGTGAGCCCAGATAATTGACTCAAATAATTCTTGCCAGTAACCACGGCCACTGAATAGGAACATAAGACTAAATGCCCAAACGAAATGTGCTCCTAAGAACATCAAACCGTACATACTTATGGGTTGACCATAACTTGTAAGGACCTGTGATGACTGGGCCCAGAGGAAATCTCTAAGCCATCCATTAATAGTTATGGAGCTTTGAGCAAAGTTTCCTCCTGTAAGTCCCCAAACATCACTTTGCATTTTCCATGAGAAGTGGAAGATAACTACTGATAAGCCGTTATACATCCAGAACAAACCAAGGAAAACGTGATCCCAAGATGAAACTTGGCATGTGCCTCCTCTTCCTGGTCCATCACATGGGAATCTAAATCCAAGATTCGCTTTATCAGGAATTAGTCTAGAACTCCTTGCGAATAAAACCCCCTTGAGAAGAATTAGAAGGGTTACGTGGATAGTAAAAGCATGGATATGGTGAATCATGAAATCAGCAGTTCCTAGAGGTATAGGAGCGATTCCAATTTTTCCTCCAACTTGACTTACTGAGCCATTAAAGACCTCGCTAACTAAGCCACTTTGAAGGTTTACGTTCGCACCAGCAAGAGTGGTTGAACCAGCTGCTGAATGATGAATATTTTGAATCCATTGAGCAAAAACAGGTTGAAGTTGAATTCCTGTATCACTGAACATATCTGCAGGTCTTCCTAAAGCACGCATTACATCGTTGTGAATATAAAGACCAAAACTATGGAAACCTAAGAACATGCAAGCCCAATTAAGATGACTAATTAATGCATCTCTTGCTTTCAAGATTCTGTCTAGAACGTTATCAATATGAACAGCTGGGTCATAGTCTCTAATCATTGCAATACCAGCATGAGCTGCTGCACCAACAATGAATAATCCTCCTATCCACATGTGGTGTGTAAATAGACCTAGGACAGTTGGGTAATCAATCGACAAGTACGGATAAGGGGGCATCGCATACATGTGATGGGAAATGATGATGCTCAAGGAGCCAATCATTGCAAGGTTTAAACCAAGCTGAGCATGCCAACTATTAGCTAAAAACTCATAAATTCCTTTATGACCATTTGGTGCAGGGAAAAGAATTGGATCTCCAGCATGATTATCTAGTATTTCTTTAAGGCTATGGCCTATGCCAAACATTGTTCTATATAGATGACCGCCAAATACAGCTAGTACTCCAAAAGCTAAATGATGATGAGAAATATCTGTCATCCATAAGCTACCCGTGACTGGATTTAGACCACCTTTGAAAGTTAGGAAATCACTAAACGCCCACCAATTAGTCGTAAAGAAATTTTCAACTGTTCTTCCGGCAAGGCCAGGGAATATTTGACTAGCAATAGCAGGATTGCAAAGCTCGTGTGGCAGAGGCATGTCCGCAATTGAAGCAATTGGAATGCCATCGATAATTAGAGGTTTTCCTGCATCAATTGCATCCATAAGGGCTGCTGTTGGTGCTCCAATGTGAATGCAATGTCCAGCCCAGGCAATCGAACCTAATCCCACTAGACCAGCTATGTGGTGATTGAGCATAGACTCAAGGTTTCTAAACCAATCAAGCTTGGGAGCAGCTTTGTGATAGTGATATATTCCACCGTGCAACATTATGGCTGCCATTAGTAGTGCACCAATAGCTAAAGCCATGAGCTCGGTTTCATTGGTAATTCCCCAGCCTCTCCACATCTGAAAAATTCCAGAAGTGATCTGAATACCGTGATAATTACCGCCTAAATCGGCATTAAGCATCTCTTGACCAACTATTGGCCAAACAACTTGTGCTCCTGGTTTGACATGAGTCGGGTCAGAGAGCCATCCAGAATAATTAGAAAAGCGAGCTCCATGGAAAAAAGCTGCACTCATCCAAATAAAGATGACTGCTAGATGGCCAAAATGAGCAGAAAATACTTTTCTACTGGTTTCTTGGAGATCTCCAACATGAGTATCAAAATCATGCGCGTCAGCATGAAGATTCCATATCCATGTAGTAGTCTTTGGCCCTTTAGCAAGGGACTTGGACCAAAAACCAGGCTTATCAAGCTTGGAAAAATCTACAGGGATTGCATCAGTTTCGATAGGTTTATCGAGAACTGGTTCTTTTTTTTGTTCTCTTTCTGGTGGGCTAATGGTCATCGAGTGATTCCTTCAGGAATGTGATCGAGGTTTGGGGGCCTAATCTTGGAAAGACTAGAGTGAAATCTTTAATAAGCAATTACACTTATGAAGTTAGATTGCTTTGGTGAAAGATTTCAGGAATTCAAGACCTACCTTTGAAGTTACTTGAAAACCTATATAGGGGTTATGTGATAAGCATAAAGTAGACAGTCAGTTACTACGGAAGCATGTAACAAATGTTCTACACTTTTATTCTTAAGTGGACATTAAATCCATGGTTTTTCTTAATTAGTAAATCTTTGCCTGTGGTGGATTTTAGGTAAAACAGTTTTTTAGGTCTAGAGGCTTTACTACTAATAGAAATTAATTAGGGCAAACAGTTGTAATATTAGTCCTTCTTGGCTTTGCAAAGTTTAATTAGATGCTAATGGCTAGGTAAAAATACTATTGGATTTCTTGATAAGAGCTTTTTATTGAATTCAATAAATTTGTTGAAAGAGTATTTCAGAGTTTTGATATTTGATTTTTACTAAAGTTTTCTTTAAGAGGCTACCTTATATAAATAAATCAAAAATTTATTTTATCTCTCGTTCTGGAAAAAACATTAGTAAAAACTCCAAAAAGGATTGCATTTGGATTTTCTTTAAGCGCTTTGCCTTTGCTTAAGAGATTGCAAGAAAGCAAACATGTAGATCAAATTTTTATATCTAATGGTTCATCTTTTCCCTTAGAAAAAAAAATTCAAGGTTTAGTTGAATCCTCACCAATTGATTTTTTAAAAGATCATTGGCAGAACAATAATAAATTAATTTTTTTAGGCTCAATCGGCGCTGTAGTCAGACTCATATCTCCTTTTGTTAGATCTAAAGAAAATGATCCAGCAATACTGGTAATGGACTCAAAAGCTAAAAATGTTATTACTCTTTTAGGAGGTCATAAGCAAGGAGGAGATCGATTTGCTAGTGAATTAGCAGCTTCTTTAGAAGCAGAAGTGATTTGCACCTCAGATTCATTTACAGAAAGAAGAATCCCTTTGGATTGTTTTGGTGAAGGATGGGGTTGGAAAAGAGGAGGAAAGAATGTTGATTGGCGAAAGTTAATGATTAGTCAGTCTAAAGAACAAAAAAATATTGTTTTTCAAGACAAAGGATCAAAATTGTGGCAGAAATTAAAGGGTTGTTCCAATTTCTCTTTTTTAGAGAAAAATGATCCAAAATTTTTTAAAAATATCGACTTATATATAGGTCATGAAAATAGGAATATATGTTCATGGCATCCACCGACAATAATTATTGGAATTGGGTGTGAGAGAAATACAGATGAAAAGGTCATTCAAAGAGCAATTAATGAGTCTTTGAATCAAAATGGCTTATCACATCTTTCAATCTCTGGTTTAGCAACTATTGATAAAAAAAATGATGAAATAGGATTATTGAATTTGTCAGAAAAAAATGAATGGCCAATTTATTTTTTTAGTGCCCCTGAACTTTCACAAGTCAAAGTCCCAACTCCTTCAAATGTTGTTTTGAATGAAATGGGAACTGCCTCAGTCGCTGAAGCTGCCGCAATTTTGTTAGGAGGTCAGTCTGGAAGATTAATACAAGAAAAAAAAATCTATTATTCCAACGAGGATGAGAGCGGTGCTGTAACAATTGCATTGGTCGAGGTATCAATTCCCTTTGCACCTCATAAAGGTGAATTGCATTTGATTGGCAGTGGACCTGGAGACTTGGAAATGCTTACCTCTGACTCACGTCGAGCTTTAACTAGATGCTCTGCTTGGATCGGTTATACCCCTTACTTGAATTATTTGGATTCAATTCGTCGTCCTGATCAGGTTCGAATTGATTCAGAATTAACTTTTGAAAAAGATCGATGTCAATGCGCTCTTGATCTTGCAAAAGAGGGAGTAAGGGTAGCTCTTATTTCATCTGGCGACAGTGGAATTTATGGAATGGCAGGGTTAGCTCTTGAACTTTGGCTACATGAAAAGATTGATTCAAGGCCTTTATTTCAAGTGCATCCAGGCATTAGCTCCTTTCAAATGGCTGCTGCAAAACTAGGAGCTCCTTTTATGCATGATTTTTGTTCTATCTCCTTAAGTGATCTTTTGACTCCGTGGGATCAAATTGAGAGGAGAATTAAAAGTGCAGCGATAGGTGACTTTGTTATTGCAATATTTAATCCAAAATCAAAAAAACGTGATTGGCAGCTAAAAAAGACTGTTGATTTATTAATCGAATTTCGCAAATCATGCACACCTGTTGCTATCGCTAGAGAGCTTGGGAGGCCAGATGAAAGCATAGAAATACACACTCTTGAAACCTTGCCATTTGATCAGGTCGATATGCTGACTATTTTGGTCATTGGTAATAGTCAGAGTGTCATAAAAAACAATAGATTTTTAACGCCAAGAGGCTATTTTTCTAATTGATTTTTTGTTGATTGCTACGAACCAGATAATCGAATAATTAGTTTTAAGCTTATTTTTAGTAATCAAGTTTAGAAGAAGTTAAAAAATCAAGTCAATTTGGAAATTCTTTCTAAAGTTAGTTTGTTATTAAAAGAGCTTTGCTTAAACCAGACTGGTTACGTGTTAAGGCACCGCAGCAAGAGAGGATTGGCAATGTTGCTGATCTATTAGTTGATTTAAAACTCAATACAGTTTGTCAGGAAGCAAGTTGTCCAAATATTGGAGAATGTTTTGCAGGAGGTACTGCTACTTTCTTGATAATGGGTCCTGCCTGCACTCGGAAATGCCCTTATTGCGATATCTCATTTGATAATTCGAAAAGACTTTTAGACCCATCAGAACCTGATCGTTTAGGTGAGGCTGTTTCCAGGATGGGCTTAACTCATGTTGTAATAACTTCCGTCAATCGTGATGATTTAGAAGATGGTGGCGCCAGTCAATTTTTGAAATGTATTAAGGCTGTTCAAAAGAAATCTCCTTTTACATCTATTGAAGTTTTAATTCCAGATCTTTGCGGTAATTGGGATGCTTTGAAAGTTATTTTGGATGCCGCTCCAAATGTACTAAATCACAATATAGAGACAGTTCCAAGGCTATATCCAAGAGTCAGACCTCAAGGAAGATATGAAAGGTCTTTGGAATTATTAAAAAGAGTTCGTGAAGGTTGGCCAAGAGTGTATACAAAATCTGGCTTAATGGCTGGATTAGGGGAAACAGATGAAGAGATTTTGAGTGTTCTTTATGACCTGCATCTAAATAAAGTTGATATAGTAACTATTGGCCAATATTTATCTCCAGGACCAAAACATTTGCCTGTTAATAGATTTGTATCTCCTTCTCAATTTGATAGTTACCGTTTTGAGGGGGAAAATAATTTAGGGTTTTTGCAGGTCATTAGTTCACCATTAACTAGAAGTAGTTATCACGCAGGAGAAGTTAAAAAATTAATGATGTCTCATCCAAGATGATTTCAAAACTTTGGTTGACTTCCATCAATAGATATCCATTCTTGAAGATCCCAGATAACTAAATTATTTTTAATCATGGGATCATTTTTTATGATCTTTTTTGCTGTTAAATAATCCTTCGCTTCAAGAATTAATAAACCTCCACCACCCGGCATCTTTTGTTCATTTATTAAATATCCGCTATGGATGTAATGGCCGGAGTTACTAATATTTTCAACCCATTCTTTATGCATTAATAAGAATTTTTTCCTTTCAATATTAGATAATTCTAATGTTTTGTCTTTAAACTTCTCTGTCTTAATAAATATAGGCATTATTGTCTATCTATATTGTCGCTTTCTCCAGCGCTTCCTCAATGCCTAATTTATTCATTTCGCTTGGAGGAACTACAACCTTAAATAAATTTTTCCACGAAGACCAGTCTGAGAGAATCTTTTGCGCTAAAGGACTTTTGGTTTTCTGATGATATTCAATAATTAAGTCATTTAAGAATTGTTCTTGGTTAGTTGCAGTTAGATGATATGTCTCAACAATTTCTTTATTCATTCTCAAGTCAAGTTCATTTTTTTTGTCAAGAATAAAAGCTATGCCTCCAGTCATTCCTGCTCCTATGTTTCTTCCGGTTTTTCCAAGCACAACAACAACTCCTCCAGTCATATATTCGCAACAATGGTCACCCGCTCCTTCAATTACAGCATGAGCTCCACTATTGCGAACTCCAAAACGCTCACCTGCTATTCCAAGCGCGAATAATTTCCCGCCAGTTGCTCCATATAGACATGTGTTACCAAGTATTACCTGAGTGTTAGATATCTCATTAATAATTTTGGGAACAATCGTAATAGAACCTCCGTTAATACCTTTTCCTACATAATCATTAGCTTCTCCTATCAAAGATATATTCATTCCTTTTAAAATAAATGCACCAAAGCTTTGTCCAGCGGAACCTTTAAATAACAAATTCAAATTCCCGTTAAAACCTTTATTTCCATATTTTTTAGCTATTTCTCCAGAGATTCGTGCACAAACACTTCTATCTGTATTAACAATCGGAATTTCTTTAGAGATGCTTCCTTGAGTTCTAATTGCATGAGAAACTTCTTCATCTTTCAGTATGGCATTTTCAATAACTTCTCCATTGGTATGAGCTTTAATTTCGTGTCTTAACCATGAACGATCTTTTGAGTTATCTATAGGCTTGAGAAGGCTAGATAGGTCAAGTTCTTTTGTTTTTGTTAAGTATAGATTTCGTTGGATTAATAGATCTGTTCTTCCAATAAGATCCTCGACTTTTGCTACACCAACTTGACTCATCAATTGTCTGACTTCCTCAGCTACGAAGATAAAGAAGTTAACTACATGTTCTGGTAACCCTGGGAATCTTTTTCTTAAGCCTTCTTGTTGAGTTGCTATACCTACTGGACATTTATTTGTATGGCAAATCCTTGCCATGATGCAACCTTCGGCAATCATTGCGATTGTTCCAAAACCATATTCTTCTGCTCCAAGTAAAGCCGCAATTAGGACATCCCAACCTGTCTTTAAACCTCCATCTGCTCTTAATAAAACCCGTTTGCGAAGACCATTTTCTAATAAAGAGCGATGAACTTCCGTTAATCCAAGTTCCCATGGTAAACCAGCATGTTTAATTGAACTAAGTGGCGATGCACCGGTTCCTCCATCATGTCCTGAAATTTGGATGACATCAGCATTGGCTTTGGCTACTCCCCCTGCAATTGTGCCAATCCCTATCTCAGCAACTAATTTCACACTGACTTTTGCAGTTGGATTTATTTGATGTAGGTCATGAATAAGTTGTGCAAGGTCTTCTATTGAGTAAATATCATGATGAGGAGGAGGAGAAATAAGAGCTACTCCTGGCTTGCTATTACGAAGCTTTGCTATGTATTCATCAACCTTTGGCCCAGGCAATTGTCCTCCTTCTCCAGGCTTTGCACCTTGAGCTACTTTGATTTCTAATTGCTTGCCGCTAGTTAAATATTCAGGAGTTACACCAAATCGGCCAGACGCAATTTGTTTAATTGCAGAACATGCTGTATCTCCATTTAGAAGTCCTTTGAGATTAGGTAATGTCTTTGATTGATTATTTTCGTCAACATCCTCGATAACATTGAATCTCGCGGGATCCTCTCCTCCTTCACCACTATTACTTTTGCCTCCAATCCTATTCATTGCTATTGCAAGAACTTCATGCGCTTCCCTAGATAGGGCACCTAGACTCATTCCGCCAGTGCAAAATCTTTGACAAATACTCTCAACACTTTCTATTTGATCAAGGGGTAAAGGCCGGGTGGCTGTTTTGAATGTAAGAAGATCTCTGAGGGTAGTAGCGGGACGACTTTCTAGAAGTTTTTGATAAGTTTTGAAGTGGTCATACCCAGGCCCAGCTTTCACAGCAGCATGAAGAATTTTTGACATTTCTGGATTATTTAAATGAAATTCTCCACTATTTCGATATTGAACAAATCCATTAAAATCAAGTTTTTTTTGCTCTAGTTCTGGGAAAGCTTTTTTATGAAATGAAACTGTCTCGAGTGATAATTCGCTCAAAGTTAGTCCTGCTATACGACTTGTTGTTCCCTTGAAAGCTAAATCAATTAAATCTGCACCTATACCTATAGCCTCAAAGATTTGTGCTCCGTGATAACTTGCTAATACTGAGATTCCTATCTTCGAAAGTATTTTTCTTAATCCATCTTCCATTGCTCTTTTAACATTATCTTGAGCAATCTCTATAGATAAATTAGACAACTTCCCATCTAAAATAAGTTTTTGAGTTTTAGGTAATTGCCACCAATGGCGAGTAGTTTCCCATGTCAACCAAGGACAAATTGCACTTGCTCCAAATCCAATCAGACAGGCAATGTGATGAGTACTCCAGCATTGAGCAGTATCTATAATTATAGAGGTTTTTAGTCTTATCCCTTTCCTAAGTAAGTGATGATGAACAGCACCAACAGCGAGAAGAGGTGGAATATAGGAGTTCTCTTGATTAATATCTCTATCAGAAAGGATTAGTATTTCTCCACCATTAATTACAGTATCTTCTGCTTCTTGGCATAGATTTTTGAGACCTTTTTCGAGGTTTATTTTATCATCATTAATAGGAATTAAAGTTGATATCTGCTTGCATGAAAGTTCTGATTTCGTTATTGAAATCAATTCTTTTTCATTAAGTATTGGTGATTTGATATGAATAAGTCTTGCAGACTCTGCTTTAGGGCTTAAGGGTGCTTTTCTAACCCCAAGATTCATCTCTAAGCTAGTGACTAGCTTTTCTCTAAGAGGATCAATTGGTGGATTTGTAACTTGTGCAAATCTCTGTTTGAAATAGTCGTAAAGAATATGAGATTTATTAGAAAGTATTGCTAGTGGTATATCGTCTCCCATGCAATAAGTTGGTTCTTTTGCATTTGCTGCCATGCTATTAATTATGTAATCAAAATCTTCTGCACTAAAGCCAAATGCAATTTGTTGCTGAAGCAATTTTTGCTTATCAAATTTATTATTTGTTTCCCAACTTTGGTTATTAAGGTTTATGCGATTTGCTTTTAACCAATCTAAGTATGGGTATCTATTTGCTGACTCTTCTTTAACATCCCAATTACGTAAAATTCGCTTGCTTTCTAAATCTACCGCAAGCATTTGTCCGGGACCTAAGCGACCTTTCTCTTGTATTACATCTTCTTCTAATTCAACAACACCTGTTTCAGATCCCATAACAACATATCCATTTTTAGTGATGCAATAGCGAGCTGGTCTTAAACCATTTCTATCAAGAGTTGCGCCTATGTTTTTTCCGTCAGTAAAGACTATTAAAGCTGGACCATCCCAAGGCTCTTGGGTTCCTGCAGCATATTCGTAAAAAGCAGTTATTTCAGGTTTATTTATTAATTCTGGTTGGTCTCTAAAAGCTTCGGGAATAAGTGTTAATAGACTATCAGTTATTGGTCTTCCGCTTCGAACTAATAGTTCAAGATTTAAATCAAGATTTGCTGAATCACTATATAAATTATTGACTATAGGTTTTAGATCTTTTGCATTTTCTTTCCAAACTGAACTTATATCTGTTTCTGTTGCTTTAGCCCAATTTATATTTCCGAGTAATGTATTTATTTCTCCATTATGACCTAAAAGTCTCATTGGTTGAGCTAAAGGCCATTTAGGTAATGTATTTGTACTGAATCTTCTATGGTAAACCGCATATGAAACTTCAAATCTATCGTCCTGTAAATCACTATAAAAAGGAGCTAATATTTTAGATCTAACCATTCCTTTATAAACAATAGTTTTGCTACTTAAAGAGCAAATATAGAGACCTAATTTATCCTCCTTTAATTCTATATTTGCTCGATTAGAAATCTTTTGCCTCAATCTGAAAAGTAAAGCCTCAAGATTGATTTCTTTATCCTTAACATCAACTAGCCATTGTGTAATAAAAGGTTCATTTTCCCTTGCAAGTTTGCCTAAAACTTCTTCCTGAACAGGAACATCTCTCCACCCTTTGGAGGTTATCCCTAACAGCTCAGCTTCCTGCTCACATATCTCCTTCGCTATTGCTTTATTCTTGGAGTCTTTAGGCATGAAAATCATACCTATTCCTGATAAATGGGGGTCGCATTGTTTAGCCGTGTCCCAAACTTGCCTTAAATATGACCATGGAATTTCACATAAAATCCCAGCACCATCACCTGAGTCACCATCTCCGCCGCATCCGCCCCTGTGCTCCATGCAACTGAGACCTCTTAATGCCTGAGACAAGACCCAATGATTTCGGTTGCCTTCAACGCTCGCTATAAAGCCAACACCACAAGAATCTTTTTCCCCAGAAAATGCATCTGGATTGGTGCTATCGCAGTAGGGCCAATTTGATCTTGAGGGTCGTTGATGCATGTTTTTAACTTACTATTTTTTCCTTTCTTGCAAAAGTGCTATTTATAAAAGCTTGAAATAGCTGATGAGAATAATTTGATAGATCCTAGAGTTACATCTTAAACATTTTTGTCTACTAAGAAGTTTTTTATTCAATACTTTCTTGAAAATTATTTGTACTTATGCTTAAACCTGAATAAAAATAAAATATTAATTGAAAAAAATTATGAATTTGGGTGGTTGACCAAGTAATCTGAGGAATTGTTGAATCTGGTCGTACTTAGACCAAATATTAAATTAATGCCAACCATTCAACAGTTGATAAGAACAGAGCGAAAGACTCTTAAAACAAAGACAAAATCTCCTGCTTTGCGAGGTTGTCCCGAAAGGAGAGGAGTATGTACAAGGGTCTACACCTCAACTCCCAAAAAACCTAACTCAGCCCTCAGGAAAGTCGCTCGTGTAAGACTAACCTCTGGCTTTGAAGTGACTGCATACATAGGAGGTATAGGACATAATCTTCAAGAACACTCAGTTGTTTTGTTGAGAGGCGGGAGAGTGAAAGATCTTCCAGGAGTTAGATATCATATAGTCAGAGGAACCCTTGACACTGCTGGTGTGAAGGATCGTAAGCAGTCAAGATCTAAATATGGAGCTAAATCTCCTAAAGAATAAAAATCTACTTTGATTTATTGAATTTTAACCCTCATACAATTTAATTTCATGTCAAGAAGAAACGCTGCAGAAAAAAGACCTGTTCTCCCTGATCCACAGTTTAATAATCGTTTAGCAAGTATGATGGTTCATCGGTTGATGAAACATGGGAAGAAATCGACAGCTCAAAAAATCCTTTCAGATGCTTTTGGTTTGATCAATGAAAGAACTGGCTCAGATCCGATTGAGCTATTCGAAACGGCAGTGAAAAATGTCACACCTCTTGTTGAAGTAAGAGCGAGAAGAGTCGGTGGTGCTACATATCAGGTCCCTATGGAGGTACGTCAGGAAAGAGGCACTGCGATGGCACTAAGATGGTTGGTAAATTTCTCACGATCAAGAAATGGTAGAAGCATGGCTCAAAAACTTGCTGGGGAACTTATGGATGCTGCTAATGAGGCTGGAAACGCAGTGAGAAAGAGGGAAGAGACTCATAAAATGGCTGAAGCGAATAAAGCTTTTGCACATTACCGTTACTGATTTTTTCAAATATTTCTATTCAATTTCAAAAAATATTTCGTTTTTTGCATGCTGAGTTGTAGAGTCCACCAGCATTTTAAAGCCCTTTAGTCGGAGAATTTTCTGTGGCACGAGCCTTTCCTTTGGAACGAGTAAGAAATATCGGGATTGCTGCACATATTGATGCTGGTAAAACCACTTGTACCGAGAGAATTCTTTTCTACTCGGGTGTTGTCCACAAAATGGGAGAGGTCCATGATGGGGCCGCAGTTACTGACTGGATGGCCCAAGAGAGAGAAAGAGGGATAACCATAACAGCAGCAGCAATCTCAACTACCTGGGATGATCACCGTATCAATATCATTGACACGCCAGGACACGTTGATTTCACTATTGAAGTCGAGCGTTCGATGAGAGTCCTTGATGGTGTTATTGCTGTTTTCTGTGCTGTTGGTGGTGTTCAACCCCAATCCGAGACGGTTTGGCGACAAGCTGATAGGTATTCGGTCCCAAGGATGGTTTTTGTTAATAAAATGGACAGAACAGGGGCTGATTTCCTTAAGGTTCATGACCAAATTAAAGATAGATTAAAAGCTAATGCAGTCCCAATTCAATTACCAATTGGAGCTGAAAATGACCTTAAAGGTATTATTGATCTTGTAGGTAATAAAGCATATATTTATAAAGATGATTTAGGAAAAGATATTGAAGAGACTGAGGTTCCCACAGATATGGTTGAGTTGGTCTCCGATTGGCGCTCAAAACTAATGGAGTCCATAGCTGAAACTGATGAGGAATTACTGGACGCATTTCTAGAAAATGGTGAGTTAACTGTTGACCAATTGAAGTCTGGAATTAGAGAAGGTGTTCTGAAGCATGGATTAGTTCCAATGTTATGTGGTTCAGCTTTTAAAAATAAAGGTGTTCAGTTACTTCTTGACGCTGTAGTTAATTATCTCCCCGCACCAGTTGATGTACCTCCGATTCAAGGTTTACTTCCTAATGGAAAAGAAGCTGTAAGGCCCTCAGATGATAGTGCTCCATTCAGTGCGCTTGCATTCAAAGTAATGGCAGACCCATACGGGAAATTAACTTTTGTTCGTATGTATTCTGGAGTCCTTGAGAAAGGAAGTTATGTTCTCAATTCAACCAAGGATGCAAAAGAGAGAATATCAAGACTAATTATTTTAAAAGCTGATGACCGTGAAGAGGTAAACGAACTAAGGGCGGGGGATCTCGGAGCTGTATTGGGACTTAAAAATACAACAACCGGAGATACTTTATGCGCTTCTGATGAGGCAATTGTTTTAGAAACTCTCTTTATCCCTGAACCTGTTATCTCAGTTGCCGTTGAGCCAAAGACCAAAGGTGATATGGAAAAGCTTGGGAAAGCTTTAACTTCACTTTCCGAGGAGGACCCAACATTCAGAGTAAGTACTGATCAAGAAACGAATCAAACTGTCATTGCAGGAATGGGTGAACTCCACCTTGAGATTCTCGTAGACCGCATGTTGAGAGAATTCAAGGTGGAGGCAAATATTGGAGCACCTCAAGTCTCTTATCGGGAAACTATTAGAGCCAGTTCTTCTGGAGAAGGAAAGTTTGCAAGGCAAACAGGAGGTAAAGGTCAATATGGACATGTAGTTATCGAAGTTGAGCCAGGTGAGCCAGGAACTGGTTTTGAATTTGTCAATAAAATTGTAGGTGGATCAGTTCCAAAAGAATATATAAAACCTGCGGAATCTGGTATGAAGGAAACATGCGAATCTGGAGTGATTGCAGGCTATCCTCTTATTGATGTCAAAGTCACTTTAGTTGATGGCTCTTATCATGATGTTGATTCATCAGAGATGGCCTTCAAAATTGCTGGCTCAATGGCTTTCAAAGATGGAATCAAGAAGTGCAATCCTGTCCTTCTGGAACCTATGATGAAAGTTGAGGTAGAAGTCCCTGAGGACTTCTTAGGCTCTATAATTGGAGATCTGTCCTCTAGACGAGGTCAGGTCGAAGGCCAGTCCATCGACGATGGACAATCCAAAGTCCAGGCAAAAGTGCCATTAGCCGAAATGTTTGGCTATGCCACTCAACTCCGATCAATGACTCAAGGTCGGGGTATATTTTCAATGGAGTTCAGCACCTACGAGGAAGTTCCTCGTAATGTTGCTGAAGCAATTATCTCCAAGAATCAGGGCAATTCCTGATCTCTAAAATTTACTAACCATCCCCCGATTCTTTAAAAAAAATGGCTCGCGAGAAGTTTGAGAGGAACAAACCTCATGTCAACATAGGTACTATTGGCCACGTTGACCATGGTAAAACAACCCTTACTGCTGCAATTACAAAGGTGTTAGCCAAGAAGGGGCAAGCAAAAGAACAAGATTATGCAGATATTGATGGTGCTCCTGAAGAGCGAGAGCGTGGAATCACAATCAATACTGCGCACGTTGAATACGAAACTGATGGGAGGCATTACGCTCACGTTGATTGCCCAGGTCACGCCGATTATGTAAAAAACATGATCACAGGGGCTGCACAAATGGATGGTGCAATTCTTGTTGTAGCTGCTACAGATGGAGCAATGGCTCAAACAAAAGAACATATTCTTTTGGCTAAGCAAGTTGGCGTTCCAGCATTGGTAGTTGCACTTAACAAATGTGACATGGTCGATGATGAAGAAATGATCGAGCTTGTCGAAATGGAGATTCGTGAACTTCTGACAAGTTATGACTTCCCTGGTGATGATATCCCTGTTATTCAAGTTTCAGGATTGAAAGCTATAGAGGGCGAAACTGATTGGGAGACAAAAATAGATGAATTAATGACAGCTGTTGACTCCTCAATCCCTGAGCCAGAGCGTGAAGTTGATAAGCCATTCTTGATGGCAGTTGAAGACGTTTTCTCAATTACTGGTCGTGGCACAGTTGCAACTGGTCGAATTGAAAGAGGAAAAGTAACTGTTGGAGAGGAGGTTGAAATTGTAGGAATTAGAGATACAAGACTCACAACAGTTACTGGTGTTGAGATGTTTAGAAAGCTTCTTGACGAAGGTATGGCAGGAGATAATGTTGGCCTCCTATTACGTGGTGTTCAGAAAGAAGATATTGAAAGAGGAATGGTTCTTGTTAAAAAAGGATCGATCACACCTCATACTAAATTCGAGGGTGAGGTCTATGTGTTGAAAAAAGAAGAGGGTGGTCGTCATACCCCTTTCTTCGCAGGTTATCGTCCTCAGTTTTATATCCGTACTACAGACGTAACAGGTCAAATTACTGCATTCACATCTGATGATGGCAGTAATGTTGAAATGGTAATGCCTGGGGACAGAATAAAAATGACAGGAGAATTGATTGCTCCTGTTGCGATAGAACAAGGAATGAGATTCGCAATCCGCGAGGGTGGACGTACTATTGGCGCAGGAGTTGTTTCTAAAATTATTGAGTGATGATTCTTGAGGATGACTTGTAATTTATTCAGGTCATCCTCTAGATTAAATAACCTAATGAACTAATCAGTTCATATTTAATAGAACCTTGAAAATCTAATTAGCTTTTGGTAACACCATTATGTCAACTGCAATTGCACAGCAAAAAATACGTATCCGCTTAAAGGCTTTTGATAGAAGGATGCTTGATTTATCTTGCGATAAGATAATTGAGACTGCAGATACTACAGCTGCTTCAGCAATAGGGCCTATTCCACTTCCTACTAAAAGAAAAATTTATTGTGTTCTCCGATCCCCTCATGTTGATAAAGATTCAAGAGAGCACTTTGAGACAAGAACACATAGGAGAATTATTGATATTTACAGCCCTTCAGCAAAGACTATTGACGCTTTAATGAAGTTGGATCTACCAAGCGGAGTTGATATAGAAGTTAAGCTCTAGATCTTTTTCTCTCAAACACGAGATTGATTATCTAGGATACGTTTAATTAGGAATACCCATTTGAGCGAACTTTCAGTTAGGGAGTTACCACTTTTCCCATTGCCTGAGGTTGTGCTTTTTCCTCAGGAGTACTTGCCTCTTCATATTTTTGAAACTCGATACAGGGTTATGCTTCAATCTGTGTTGAAATCAGATAGCCGTTTTGGAGTTGTTCGATGGGATCCAATTGCAAAAAAAATGGCTGATGTTGGCTGTTGTGCTGAGATCATTAAGCATCAAACTTCACAAGATGGTAGAAGTAATATTGTGACTATTGGGCAGCAAAGATTTCGAATCCTAGAAATTATTAGCGAAACTCCTTTCATTAACGCTTTAGTGAGTTGGGTTGATGATGATCAAATCTCAGATCAAAAGAAACTATTAGAACTCAACAATTCCGTCGCTGTAGCTCTTAGAGATGTAGTTTCGCTTACTTCAAAATTAACTGATTCAGAGAAAGAACTCCCTGATTCTTTGCCTGATATCCCCAGAGAATTGTCTTTTTGGATAGCTGCCCATCTTGGAGGTCCAGTAGCAAATGAACAGCAAAATTTATTAGAGTTAACAAATACATATCAACGATTGGAAAGAGAATATGAACTTCTTGATCACACAAGAAGGCAACTGGCTGCAAGAACAGCTTTAAAAGATACTTTTTCAAACGCTGATCCAGCCAGTAATTAATTATGCAATGGATAGTAATTTTTATATTTAGTTCTTTCATTTTAAGTACTCAATGGCTTAGGAAAAGTCGCAAATATGAGTCCGTTAATAGTGTTGCATCCTCATATGACTCCTGGACTAATGATCGTTTATTAGAAAATCTTTGGGGAGATCATATTCATCTTGGTTTTTATGAAAAACCAAGAATAAAAAAAGATTTTAGAAAAGCAAAGGTTGATTTTGTTCATGAATTAGTTCGTTGGAGCGGTTTGGATAAATTACCAAAAGGATCAAGGATATTAGATGTAGGATGTGGAATAGGTGGAAGTTCCAGAATATTATCTAATGATTATGGATTTGATGTCATTGGTATTTCTATAAGTCAAGAACAAATTAAAAGAGCAAATGAATTAACAAATAATAGTGACTTTTGCCGTTTTGAGGTAATGAATGCTCTTGATTTAAAGTTTGACAAAGGCAGCTTTGACGGTGTTTGGAGTGTTGAAGCTGGACCTCATATTTTTGATAAACAAACTTTTGCAGATGAAATGCTAAGAGTCCTCAGACCTGGTGGTATTTTGGCAATCGCAGATTGGAATCAAAGAGATTCAATAAAGAATCCATTTAATTTTTTGGAAAAGTTCATTATGAATCAACTATTAATTCAATGGACGCATCCTGAATTTTCAAGTATTGAAGGATTTAAAAAAAACTTATTAAATAGTCCTTATTGTGGAGGATCTGTAGAGACTTCTAATTGGACAAAATACACAATTCAATCTTGGAATGAGTCAATATATGAAGGTTTTAGAAGACCTTCATCTATATTGAAATTAGGCCTTAGATCTTTATTTAAGGCATTTAGAGAAATCCCAACGATATTAATGATGAGATGGTCTTTTTCAAAAGGTTTGATGGAATTTGGAGTGTTTAAATCAAGAGGATAAATTAATCAACTTCTGAACCGAAATAACATCCAAAATTAATTATTTGATTGCAAAGTGGAGATAATTCTTTAGTAATTATTTCAAATTCTTTTTTATTATCATGGTTTAAATCAAGATCTATAAAAAAGACATATTCTCCTAGTTCTCTTTTAGATGGACGAGATTCAATTCTACTCATATTAAGTCCAAGATTTGCGATGCAATTCAATACTTTAAGTAACGCACCTGGAGTATTTGACTTAAGAGAAAAGGCTATACTAGCCTTGTTCCCATCTACTTTAACGTTCTTCTTGCCAAGAAGAATGAATCTAGTGCAATTGCCTTCAATATCATTAATTGGATAAGCAAGAATATTTAGTTCCTCACTTGCATCTTTGGAGCCTATCGCTGCTCGAAATGAACTTCCCTTTACCATTCTTATCGCTTCTGCAGTTGAATTGGTTGGTAAATGAACTGCATTTGGGATATTGTCATTTAGCCACTGGCTGCATTGAGCTATTGCTTGAGGATGAGAAAGGACCTCTGAAATGGTTGATATTGATCCGCTGCTCATTAATGAGTGTTTGATGGGGAGTACTAGGGCTCTATGAATAAATAGATTTTTATGTCTCCATAGAGAATCTAAGGTTGTGGTAACGCCACCTTCTACTGAATTTTCAATTGGTACTACGGCTGCTTCACAAAGATTGTTTGCAAGATTATCGACTACGGATCTTAACCCTTTGCATGGCGAGAACTGTGGAGAATCAAGCTCTTCTAAGGCTGCTAGGGCTTTTGCGGCCTTCTCAGCGTATGTTCCTTTAGGCCCAAGGTAGGCCACTCGAGTTGACATTAGATAAAAAAAAAGGGGTAAATGCCGATAAGATCAAACTGAGCAAGTTTTTGATAATGGCTCTTGCCTTTACTGCACGACAAAAAATTGATCTAGTTGTTCAAGAAAATAAGGAGCAACTACCTGATTATCTCCTACAACAGGAAAGAGTTGTAGGAGCAATGCTTGATCCAAAAAAATTAACTCCTTTGGGTTCAGGTAGATTTAAGTACGAAGTCACAAGTTTTAAGGTTTTTCAACTTCAGATAAATCCAGTGGTATCAATAGGTGTAGAAAATACTGATAGGAAAATCAGAATGTATGTCACAGAAAGTCACTTGGATGGTTTGGGATTTGTTGAAGATTTTGATTTAACTTTAGATGCAATTCTGGAGGCAAAACCATCAGGTCTTGAAGGGCAAGCGCTTTTGGGTGTAACGGTCAGCCAGCCTCAGCTATTGAAATTAATTCCTCCAAAAATGCTCGAATCCACTGGGCAATCAATATTAAATGGAATATTGTTGGGTATTAAGGGCAGAGTTGAAAAGCAGCTAATTGTTGACTTTAATAACTGGTGTAAAGAAAATTAGTTGCAAAATAAATATCAATCAATTTCAAGTCTGGAGAGAAAACTTTTTCGGTGGAGTCCTGTCGCACCTTCTTTGATTAAGTTTGTTCTATGGATTTCAGTCCCATAACCCTTGTTTTTTTCTAGTCCATAAAGACTGTATATGGGAGCAAGTCGTTTAATTAATTCATCTCTTGCTTCTTTTGCTAAAACGCTGGCAGCAGCAATTGAAGGGAAATGACTCTCGCCCCGAACTTGTGTTTTTTGTTTTCCTGACCACTGGCGAATTGGTAATATTCCGTCTACGAGAATTAAATCTGGTGGGGAAGAAAATTTTTCTAATGCTCTTACCATTGCTTTTTCAGTAGCCTCTCGGATACCGATTCTGTCAATTTCTCTTGCTGAAGCCTGGCCTAATGACCAAGCTATTGAGTTTTCTTTTATTAAAGGAACTAATTTATTTCTTTTGCGTTGGCTTAATTTTTTGCTGTCCTTCAAACCTTGAGATAAAAGTTTTGATTCGTTAGTTTTGCTTAATATGACAGCTCCTGCGAAGACAGGGCCAAATAAACAACCTTTTCCTACTTCGTCAACGCCTGCAATCAGATATTTATGAGTACTCATGTTTAAGAAGACGCTGATGATCTTCTTCTTTTTCTTCTTGGATCCTCATTAACTTCTTGTGATTCATTAGAACTTAATTCATTCTTTTCATCTATTGAAATATTATCAGCACTAATTAATTCATTAGTTTCGATATCTAAATCTACATTAATATCTTTTTCTTGGGGATTTTCTTTCCTTTCAGAAGTGGTTGAAATTTGCTCAACAGGATTTTTATTTTTAAGACGAATTATATCTTTATTATTCTTAGTATTGGAATTATCAATTTTTTGCTGTTTATTATCCTCGGGAATTTTATTTTTTTCTTCTCCAACCTCTTCAACTCCAGGAAGAATTATATTAACCGTATAGTTTTTATATAGTGGAGGTTCATCTAAAATTAAAATAGGATCAAATCCCATTGAACTATATACCATTTTTTCATTCTCATTCATATTTATATTAATTATTTTATTCTCTTTCTTTTTATTATTATTCTCTTTAGTAATATCTTCTCCAATTATCTCTGTAGAATTAGATTTTGAATAATCTATAGATGATTTCTTTTCTTCATTGAATAGATTATTATCTAAATCTTTTGTTTTATTTATACGTTTCTTTGTAATATTATTCTCTTGTAAAGATTGGACATCTTCACCTGAGATTAAAGTTGAATTGATTACACCAGCTTCAGAAGAAGTTGTTGGATTTATATCTTGAATAGTGATATTTGTAAGATGACTTTGGCCTTGAGAATTAGTAGAATTTTTACCAAATAGTTCATATATATTTTGACCTTGTCTTTTTCTCGTTAGCTCTACAAGTCCTAGCTCTGTTAGCGAAGCAATTTGTGGCCGAGCTGAGTCTCCATTAATAGCTGATGTGAAATGTTCTAATAATTGAAGTTGATCTCTTCTTGTATCCATATCTATAAAATCAATAATAATCACCCCACCAATATTTCTTAATTTCAATTGTCTTGCTATTTCTATAGCTGCTTCACAATTAGTCCACAAAACTGTTTCCCTGGAATTTGCAGATCGTGTAAATGAGCCTGAGTTTACATCGATAACCGTCAATGCCTCTGTTGGCTCTATTATTATGTATCCACCAGAGGGTAGATCCACTCTGGGCTTTAGAGCATCATTAATTGCAGAAATCACTCTATATTTTTCTAATATATTTTGTGAATCACTATGTAATTCTATTGCCAATTCTTTACTATCCTTGCCAAGGAAATTTTTAACTCGACCAATTGCTTCAGTATTATCTACAACAATAGAAGTTACATTTTGCCCGATATTGTCTCTAAGAATTCTATGAATAAAGTCCTCATCTCTATTTAAAAGAATTGGCGGAGTACAACTATCAGATGCTTGTTGAATAAGCTCCCAATGTTTAAGAAGATTTTCAAGATCATCAATTAGAAATTCTTCAGAAATATCTTCTGCTTCTGTCCTAATTAACAGCCCAGTACTTGGAGGCTTAACCAATACCCCTAATGCTCTAAGTCGATTTCTTTCACTCTCTGTGCTTATTCTTCTCGAAATATTTACACCTTGCCCATAAGGTTGGAGTACAAGATATCTCCCTGGGAGGGCTATGTTTCCAGTTAACCTTGGTCCTTTTGACCCAGTGGGCTCTTTCATTACTTGAACCAAAACCTTTTGCCTTGGTTCGAGCAACTCTGTTATTCCTGTCGTTGCCTTTTTTAATCTAAGTGGACCTAAATCATTGACATGAATAAAACCATTTTTTTCACTTTCTCCAATATTGACAAAGGCAGCATCTATTCCTGGAAGAACATTTTCAACTGTACCTAAGAAAATATCTCCGATTTGGTAGCTACCTTGAGCCACGATTAATTCATCTATTCTCTCATCAGTGAGCAGAGCGGCAATTCGCAAATACTCAGCAATGACAATTTGCTGGGGCATATACAATGTTGAGCTTTTTCAAGCTAAAAAGATTGAAGAGCAGAAAAACTGCAGATAGAACTGTGGGAAATTTTTAACGCCAAACAAACTTAAAGAGATTTTTGAATACTGTTCGGAATGTGAATTAAATATAATCCGATTGAAACCGCTGGAGTTGTCAACGTTTAATCTAGGTGTCCCTTTAAGAAAAACTGACGTTAATTAAGAACATTAAGGGCTTAAACCCTTTTCTTAGTTCAATTTCATATTAACACAAGATCACTTTTGAGTTAATGCTTTAAATCTGAGTTCTTATTAAAAAATTAGTTCTTAATTATGGAATCATCTATTTTGAAAATTTTTTAGGGTGTTTAAGGGATTATCCTTAAATTAAATCTTAGCGTTTAGCGATTTTCCAGTGGTACAAGTTAATGCTGATTACCTGAAATTGAAAGCAGGCTATCTTTTCCCAGAGATTTCTAGAAGAATTAAAGACTTTAACTCTAAGAATCCAAATACTGATTTGATCCGTCTAGGAATCGGTGATGTTACTGAGCCTCTACCTTTGGCTTGTCGAGAAGCGATGAAAGCAGCTATTGAAGAAATGGGAACAGCAGAGAGCTTCAAGGGCTATGGCCCAGAGCAGGGGTACAAATGGCTTCGCGAAAGCATCTCTAAAAATGATTATTCAACTCGTGGTTGCGAGATCTCAGCAGAAGAAATCTTTGTTTCAGATGGCTCCAAATGCGATAGCAGCAATATTTTAGATATTCTTGGAAAGGCTAATAAAATAGCAGTAACAGACCCTGTTTACCCTGTATACGTTGATACCAATGTCATGACAGGAAGGACAGGAGAAGCCAACTTGAAAGGAGAATATCAAGGTTTAAGTTATATCCCAATTAATTCAGAGAATGGATTTGAGGCAGCAATTCCAAAAGAAAAATTTGATTTGATTTACCTTTGTTTCCCTAACAATCCAACTGGGGCTGTAGCAACTAGAGAACAATTAGTTTCTTGGGTTAAATATGCAAAAGAAAATGATTCTTTGATTTTATTTGATGCTGCTTATGAGGCTTTTATTAAAGATGACTCGATTCCTCATTCGATTTTTGAAATTGAGGGGTCTAGAGATTGTGCCATTGAGTTTCGCTCTTTTTCAAAAAATGCAGGCTTCACTGGAACAAGATGTGCGTTTACTGTGATTCCAAAGTCTTTAAAAGGAAAAGCAGGTAAGGAAGAAGTTGATTTATGGTCCTTATGGAATCGTCGACAAAGTACTAAATTTAATGGTGTCAGTTATGTAGTTCAAAGAGGAGCGGAAGCTGTTTATTCTGAAGAAGGAAAAATGCAAGTCAAAAAATTAGTAAGTTTTTATATGGATAATGCTCAAATAATCAAAGCTAATTTGACTTCTGCGGGATTTGAGGTGTTTGGTGCGATCAATGCTCCTTATGCATGGATAAAAACACCGAATAAGCTGAGCTCATGGGACTTCTTTGATTTCTTGCTTGAAAACGCAAATGTCGTTGGCACACCAGGGAGTGGCTTTGGAGCTGCGGGAGAAGGTTATTTTCGATTGTCCGCCTTCAACAGTAGAGAAAATGTTGAAAAGGCTATGCAAAGGATTGTAAAACTTTAATGCTTGTCCATGGTAAGTTCATTGTTAAAAAGTGCTATTCGTCTTGGCAGTTTAATTATGGTTGATTCTGCAAATCAAACTGATGGAGACACTGCTGTTATTGATCGGGAAGTTCAGCGAGTTAGAAAAATATCACCCAAATATAAGGTTTTACTTCATAATGATCCAGTTAATGCCATGGATTATGTCGTTGAAACTTTAAGGCAGGTAGTTCCACAATTAAGTGAACAGGATGCTTTGAATATTATGTTGGAAACGCATAACACTGGAATCGGACTTGTTATAACATGTGACTTAGAACCTGCTGAATTTTATTCTGAATCTTTAAAGGCAAAAGGACTAACAAGTTCTATAGAATTAGAAAGCTGAAATTATTAATTAACAGGTTTTGGAATAGATGGTTGCATCAAAAGATGCAATGGATACCAACAATTACTCTTTTTTTGTTTTTATATCCTGCAGGATGGTTTATTAGTCAATTTTTTTTCTTATTTAATAGAGAAATTAGTTCTAATAATTTAAGTATTTTAGGTACTATAATTACATTCATACTGTTTCTAATTCTTTTACCTGGTTGGGGCAGAATAAGATGGAAAACTAATGATATATGGTTATCTATCGGATTAGATTTTAAAAATAAATATACAGCATTAAAAATATTTTTTAATGGGTTTATATTTTCAGTTTTTCTTATAATTATCCTTTTTATTTTTTTTCTTTTAGCTGGCTGGATTGATAGAGTTGACTATATCAAATTTATTCAACTATTAAACGCAATATTATTAATAGTGGGTATTGTTTTTGCTGAAGAGATGATTTTTAGAGGATGGTTAATGGAAGAAATGGTTCTTTTGGTTGGTATGCGAAGAGGAATGATTTTTCAATCTGCAATTTTCAGTCTTGCCCATTACAGATCTGATCTTAGTTTATCAGCTTTAATCCCTTTCTTGACTGGTCTGTTTTTGTTTGGAATAGTTCTCACTTTTAGAAGGATTATTGATAAAGGGTCTTTATGGGGATGTATAGGTTTGCACGGTGGATTGGTTGGTATTTGGTATCTTTTTGATTCTGGAATGGTAAGTTTTTCTATTGATACCCCTTATTTTTTATTAGGACCAAGCAGAAACATGGTGAATCCAATTGGTAGCGTTATTGGAATAATAATTTTGCTAATTACTATATTTTTTCAACGAAGACTTTTTGCAAGAACGGGTCGATTTTTAGCCTCGACAGTTAATGCTTCGTCTAAAGATGAAACTCCATAATCTCTTTCTAATAAGTTCATAACTGTTCTGCCGAAATCATTTGGATTTGTATCAAAGGCCTCTAAGCAAACTCGTCCAAATTCCTTTCCCATCGGCTCAGGATTCCAGAGGAGTTTTCTAGCAGTCCAAGGCATTAAACTCATTGGATTATAACCAGGATTTAATAAACCCTTTTTCAGTCCATATTCTTCTAGCAAAGTGTGAGGTTGAAGTCCTATAAAAAATATTGAAGGCTCAACGATATCAGCTCCAAAAATCTTCTCTAATTCTCTATGGTAAGCAACTGTTTGTCTTATTGTCTCTGGACGCTCATCTATAACATTAAATGAATAATTGACTGAAACCTGTGCCTTAAATCCTGCTTTTGCTAGAAGTTCGCAATTTTTTAAAACTGTTTTTAAGTTGTATCCCATTCTCATTTTTCTAACAAGTTCTTGAGATCCAGAAGTAATTCCAATCTCGAAATAGCTCATACCTGTTCTAACCATTAATTCGGCTAATTCTTCATCTAAATTGTCAGCTCGTATGTATGCAGCCCAATGAATATCATGCAATCCTTCATCATATATAGCCTGAAGAATATCTTTAGCGTTTTGAATGTGTCCTCTAGAGGGTATGAATTGAGCATCCGTAAACCAAAATCCTCGAACACCAAGGTTGTACAATTGTTTAATTTCTTTAATAACCTCACTTACAGGATTAATTCTTACTTTTTTACCTTCAATAACTGTGTAAATACAATAACAACAATTATGCGGACAGCCTCTTTTGGTTTGTACTCCGATATAGAAGTCCCCACCATCTAGATACCATTTAAATTCAGGCCAGATAGATTGAATATATCCATAGTCGCATGCAGTTTTAATTATATTATTTGGTTTTTCATGAATCAATTTTTCTCTAGGTGACTCACCAACAATAAAACATCTCTCATCATTTATTGATTCACCTCTTATTAATTTCTCTATTAATAGTTCTCCTTCTCCTAAGGAAATAATAGTACCTTTAGGAAGTGAATTTTTTAATTGATTGTAGAATACACTAACAGCACCTCCCCCTAGTATAGCATTAGCTTTTGAATTATATTTCTTTGCATATTTTAATCCTTTTCTAATTAATTTTTGGTTTCTCCATATCTCTCCATAATGACTTTTCAATAACTGGAATCCACCTAAAGCACCACGAATTTTTTTAAGAGGATTGCGAGCATAAAAAACTTCAAATGAATTTTGTAATGGATTTCCACCTCTTCCATCTACAGGGGCATAAATTTGTATATCTCTCCATGAAAAAATTAGGAGTGTAGGTTTAAAACTTTCAATGCTATTTATTAATATTCTTTCGACATCTAAAATTGGCAATGAAGCTAAATCTAGAATTGATTGTTCAATTTTTGGAAAGCATTTATGAACATAGTCAGCTAAATAAATTGGTCCAATAGGGAAAATAGGATTGCAAGGCAGTCTGACATATAAGATCTTAGCCTCTGATTGAGGTCTAAGCACTTTTAATTCAGATGTCAAATTTGCTTTCATCAGAACATCTATTGCTAGCAAAAATAATCAATTAGAAATAAACACTAACAATTTGTGGGCCTTTTTGATTGGAAATTAGATGAATATTCAAAAGGAAGAAAACTAAATTCCATTGCAAATCTAGTCAAAACTTAGTAATAGAGGTCATTTTTATATTTTTTGCAACTAATAAGATGAGGATCTAATTGAAAGATAAAGTTTTTATAAAGGCTTTTAAAAATTGATATTGAACAATTGATTTAAAAAACAAAAAATAGATCAGACTAAAGCTATCGCTTTAATGATTGGATTATGAATTCTGCAATGACTTTGATCATATACATTTTCAGTGGTGCTGCTCTTGGAAGTTTGATGCTGCTTAGTGGCATTCCTGCTGCTCCTCTTTTAGGCTCGATTTTGGCTGCGGGATGCCTCAGTATAAGTGGCCAATTTGAACCTGCTCAATGGCCTATAGGTACCAAAACTTTGCTTGGAATTGGTGTAGGTACTGTTATTGGTACAGGTATTAATCGAGATACTCTCACAGAGCTACAAACTCTTTGGAAGCCAGCTATTTTAATTACTTTTACTTTAATTTTTACAGGCCTCTTGGTTGGAGCCCTGGTAGTCCGTTTGTTTGGAATTGATCCATTAATAGCTTTGCTAGGATCTGCTCCTGGAGGGACTCTTGGGATGAGCCTGGTTGGAGCAGAACTTGGAGTAGGAGCTGCAGTTGCAGCAATTCATGCATTTAGATTGATAGCTGTTTTGTTAATCACGCCAGCTGTTGTTAAGTATTTAGCTCCTTTTGTTAGCGTGAATATGAACTAGCGATTTAGTAATCGAAAGTCAAAAAAATATTCATTAACGGTTATCGAATTTATAAAATCTTCCAATTGGAATTGTCAGGTATCTTAGGTCCTATAGATTTATCAGTTGGCTCAGTAGTGCTTATTCGCCAGTCAGGTACTCGACATTGTACATATCCTGGATTTTGAATAAGGACGCCTGGATTGTCATCTTTTTTGTATGTAAAACCTCCCTTCCATGCACCGCCTTCTTTGAGGGAGCCTTTAAACCAAACCCAACAGTTTTCTCGTTCCATTTGATTGAAATAGTAAGAGAATGAAATTTATTTATCTTCTTCTACTTCTGCGTCTTTGTTGCAATTTACGCTTATATTTTTCAACGGGAGTTTCATGATGACGAAGGCGCTTTAATTCTCCAAAGATGCCAGCTTTGGAAACTTGACGTTTAAAGCGGCGAAGTGCTGATTCAATGCCTTCGTTTTCTCCAACAGTTACTTGAGTCAAAAAGATAAAAAATTCTATTAGATAATTTTACAGGACGATAAAGCATATTTTTGTTTTGTCCTTTTTGGCAGGAAAAGATCTAGAATATATTTTGAATTATCCAAATAGCTTTCTTCAAGTTTTGCTTATTAGCCAAATTATTGAGGTTTTCCCCTTTTCGGACCATTCATTATTATTTCATAGGTCCGTTATCCAATGACTATTTACATAGGGAATCTCTCATTTGATGCTGAGGTTGAAGATATTGTTGGCGTTTTTAGCAGTTATGGTGAGGTCACTAATTGTAAGCTGCCATTAGAAAGGGAAACTGGAAGAAAAAGAGGTTTCGCATTTGTTGATATGGGCGATGATGCTCAAGAACAAAAAGCAATTGATGATCTTCAAGATGTTGAATGGATGGGGAGAGCTATCAGGGTTACAAAAGCTAGACCTAAAAATAACTAACCAGATTAACAGGAGTTTTTAGTACTTCTTGAAATAAACCTTTTTTACTCGATTAATTATATTTTTGAATTTTAATCAATTTTAGATTTCAGTCTATTAGCGAATTAAGCATTTTCTCAAATTAATGCTGTAATGATAGGAAGTTCAGAGCAATGCCTTTTTTAATGGTTTACTCAGCAATTCCTTTCTCAACAATCACATTTGGTGGATTTAATCCTTTAGCTGCAATCGCAGGTTTAGTTATCTTTTTTCAGATTTCTCAAATTTATTATTATGGATTACCTGAGAATGAACCATCAGTTGAGCTTTCTGAAACTGGTTCATATAAATATCTTCAAAAGCAATTTATTGGTGTTCAAGTAGTCACTGCCCTTATTGCAGCTTCAGTTATGCTTGCTGGTCCTGATAAGATATTTTTCCCATTTAAATATTTTTAAGCTAAAAATATAGATAAAATTGATTTTCAGGTTAAAAAAGCAGCTTTATCAGCTGCTTTTTTATGTTTGAGAAAAACAACTTATATTAATAATTAATTTTTTAAAACAATCTTGGATAGTGAATATTTTTAATTTGATCATTTTCGTTTGAGAATCATCACTTTGTTCATGACGAACATCAAGCTATGAGTTTGCTGTTTTTAATAGATTAGTGAGTTTATTTTTCATGCAATTAAATCAAAATAAGACTTATAATTCCCAAGATAATATTGATAGAGAGGAAAAGGTTATTCCGGTTCAAGTTATTGAGTCTCGTCATTATCTATATCCTAATGGACATCGTATGACCCCTCAGATGAGATGGTTTAAAGGCAGTCTTGATAGGGGT
Organism: Prochlorococcus sp. AG-402-O21; assembly: GCA_003216375.1. Taxonomy (GTDB): domain Bacteria; phylum Cyanobacteriota; class Cyanobacteriia; order PCC-6307; family Cyanobiaceae; genus Prochlorococcus_B. The sequence goes on from QCIZ01000015.1 coordinate 35,829, forward strand.
TTAAAGCCTGATATCGCTGCATAAAAAAGCTAATAATTATCAATTTTATATCTATAAAAATTTAATGAAAAATACTAAGAGACATGAAAAAATTAATCCTTATGATCCCTATGAAGATTTTGTGAAATTAGATAAGCTCGATGCTTATGAAGCGCAAATTAAGTCAAATTTTCTTTTAAAAAAAAATAAAAAGTCCATTGAATAATATTAGTTATTATCGTTCA
>QCIZ01000016.1 GCA_003216375.1 Prochlorococcus sp. AG-402-O21
CATATAACCTTTTAGAAATTCCTGCTGTTCTGAAACCCAAAGTTAGAATATATGCTACGGGGATTATTAGGGTCACACGCCATCCGCAGGCAATAGGTCAAATTATTTGGTGTTTTGCTCATTTACTTTGGATAGGCACAAGTTTTACTCTTGTGACTTGCTTGGGATTAATTGCTCATCATTTATTTGCTATTTGGCATGGTGATAGAAGACTTAGCCTCAAATTCGGAAAAGAATTTGAAGATGTAAAGAAAAAAACATCAGTCGTTCCATTCTTGGCTGTGTTGGATGGACGACAAAAATTAGAAATCAAAGAATTTCTTAGGCCCTCTCAAATGGGCATTCTCATTGCAGTTTTCTTTTTCTGGTGGTCCCATAAATTTATTTCTGTTGGCGCTCAGAGATTTCTCTCTTTTGATTTAACTGAATTACTAGCAAGAATTGCCTAAAATCATTTCAATATGATTTAGCTGGATGCATTCGGCTGCAGATTTTGCTTGGTTAATTCCTCTTCTTCCTCTTTGTGGGGCAGTTGTGATTGGTTTGGGATTAATTAGTTTTAATGATCTTTTTAACCGTTCACGAAAACCTGTTGCAATAACTCTTTTAACTTCTGTAGGTGCCTCGGCATTTATGAGCTATGCAGTTTTGGCTGAGCAACTTTCAGGTAAGCCACCAGTTGAACACTTGTTTATTTGGGCAAGTGCTGGTTCTTTTGAATTGCCAATGGGATATGTGATTGATCCTTTAGCGGCAGTCATGCTTGCTCTTGTTACGACAATTGCTTTCTTGGTAATGATTTATTCCCATGGTTACATGGCACACGATCCTGGGTATGTTCGTTTTTTTACTTATTTAGCCTTATTCAGTAGTTCTATGCTTGGGCTAATAGTTAGTCCAAATTTGCTTGAGATATACGTTTTTTGGGAATTGGTTGGAATGTGTTCATATTTATTAGTTGGTTTTTGGTACGACAGAGATGGTGCTGCGCATGCAGCTCAAAAGGCTTTTATCGTTAACAGAGTCGGAGACTTTGGCTTATTGCTTGGCATCTTGGGTCTTTTTTGGGCAACTGGTAGTTTTGATTTTCATGGAATTGCTGATGGTTTATCCGATTCAGTCAGTTCAGGGACAGTGCCAATATGGGCGGCTTTGACTCTTTGTATTCTTGTTTTTATGGGGCCAATGGCAAAGTCTGCACAATTTCCTCTTCATGTTTGGTTGCCTGACGCAATGGAAGGTCCAACTCCTATATCTGCCTTAATTCATGCAGCAACAATGGTTGCAGCGGGAGTTTTTTTGGTAGCAAGACTTGATCCTTTGTTTAGCCAGTTTCCTTTTATTGGATTGTTGATAGCAATTGTTGGAACTATTACTTGTTTTTTAGGTGCATCAATTGCTTTGACACAAATGGATTTGAAAAAAGGATTGGCTTACAGCACAGTTTCTCAACTTGGATACATGATGCTTGCAATGGGATGCGGAGCACCAGTTGCAGGAATGTTCCATTTAGTTACCCATGCATGCTTTAAGGCAATGTTATTCCTTGGTTCAGGTTCTGTTATTCATGCAATGGAGGAGGTCGTTGGTCATGAACCAGTTCTTGCACAAGATATGAGATTAATGGGTGGTTTACGTAAAAAAATGCCTATTACTGCAATAACTTTTTTCATTGGCTGTATTGCTATCAGTGGTATTCCTCCTCTTGCAGGTTTTTGGAGCAAAGATGAAATTCTTGGCCAAGCTTTTAATAGTTTTCCAATACTTTGGTTTATTGGTTTTTTAACGGCAGGAATGACAGCTTTTTATATGTTTCGTCTATATTTTCTGACTTTTGAAGGAGATTTCCGAGGGGAAAACAAAGAGATGCAGCTTTCTTTGCTTGCTTTAGCAGGCAAAGAAAAAGATGATGAGCATGAAGATCATGCAATTGGGAAGATACATGAATCTGCATGGCCTATGACGTTCCCCTTGGCAGTTTTGGCAATTCCTTCTTTCCTAATTGGTTTTATAGGAGTTCCATGGAATAGCATTTTTGCAAACTTGTTAGATCCTCGTGAGGCTATTGAAGCTGCAGAAAAGTTTAGTTGGGGAGAATTTCTCCCCCTTGCGACTGCCTCTGTAGCCATCTCATCTGCAGGGATATTCTTGGCGGTTTTAACCTACTATTTAAAACGACTTGATCTTGGTGTTTCTATATCTAAGAAGTATCCTAAAATAAATTCATTTCTTCAGAACAAATGGTACCTAGATGATATTAATGAGAAAATCTTTGTAAAAGGTAGTAGAAAGCTTGCAAGGGAAGTACTTGAAGTAGATGCAAAAGTAGTTGATGGAGTAGTTAATCTAACTGGATTATTGACTCTTGGTAGTGGAGAAGGACTAAAATATTTTGAGACAGGAAGAGCTCAGTTTTACGCATTGATTGTTTTTGGAGGAGTGATTGCTCTGGTCGCACTTTTTGGAGTTGTAGGAGCATAATTTACATAATTTTTTTAGGTGTGTGTTTCATCCCCTATCTAGAGGGTGCCAATAATCTCATAATTTCTAAACTCAAAAAGTGGTGATTAATTTCAAGCCTTGGAATTCGCTCTCAATACAACTTTGAACCTTGGAACAATGCTAATTCCTGAGCCATTACAAGCCGATTTCCCTTGGTTAAGTTTATCCATATTTTTTCCAATTGTTGGAGCATTAATTGTTCCATTTATTCCAGATAAAGGCGAAGGAAAAGAAGTTCGCTGGTATGCCCTAATAATTGCTTTAATTACTTTTCTGATTACCGTTGGTGCTTACTTCAAAGGTTTTGATCCAAGTCAAGAAGGCTTGCAGTTATATGAAAAAGTTAGTTGGCTCCCAGATCTTGGATTGACTTGGTCTGTTGGTGCAGATGGCTTGTCAATGCCATTGATCTTGCTTACAAGTTTCATAACTTCTCTAGCTGTTTTAGCAGCATGGCCAGTTAGCTATAAACCAAAATTATTTTTCTTTTTAATCCTTGCTATGGACGGTGGCCAGATAGCAGTATTTGCTGTTCAAGATATGTTGCTTTTCTTTCTTGCATGGGAATTGGAGTTGTTTCCGGTGTATTTATTTCTTGCAATCTGGGGCGGAAAGAAAAGGCAATATGCAGCTACGAAATTTATTATCTACACCGCAGGCAGTTCGTTGTTTATTCTCCTTGCTGGTCTTGCAATGGGTTTCTTTCAAGGGGGAGGAATACCAGATTTCGGTTATACCCATTTAGCTCAGCAAAGTTTTGGTAAGGGCTTTCAACTGCTTTGTTATTCAGGATTGCTTATAGCTTTTGGGGTCAAACTTCCTATTGTTCCTCTTCATACTTGGTTGCCAGATGCGCATGGAGAGGCCACTGCTCCCGTGCATATGCTTTTGGCAGGAATATTGTTGAAAATGGGTGGATATGCTCTTCTTAGATTTAACGCACAATTACTTCCTGATGCTCATGCTCAATTTGCACCATTATTAATTGTTCTTGGAGTAGTCAATATTATTTATGCAGCTTTAACTTCTTTTGCTCAAAGAAATTTAAAAAGGAAAATTGCTTATAGCTCAATAAGTCATATGGGTTTTGTTTTGATAGGTATTGGAAGCTTTAGTTCTTTAGGCACTAGTGGTGCGATGTTGCAAATGGTGAGCCACGGTTTAATAGGAGCAAGTTTGTTTTTCCTTGTTGGTGCAACTTACGACAGAACGCACACTCTCCAATTGGATGAGATGGGTGGTATTGGTCAAAACATGAGGATTATGTTTGCTTTATGGACTGCATGCGCTTTTGCTTCTCTTGCTTTACCTGGAATGAGCGGATTTATCTCAGAATTAATGGTCTTTGTTGGGTTTGTTACTGATGAAGTTTATACACTCCCATTTAGAATTGTTGTTGCTTCATTAGCAGCAATTGGAGTCATTTTGACACCCATATATTTATTATCGATGCTTAGAGAAATTTTCTTTGGGAAAGAAAACGCCAAGTTAATATCCAAAGCAAAGTTGGTAGATGCAGAACCTAGAGAAATCTATATTATTGCTTGTTTACTAGTTCCTATTATTGGAATTGGCTTGTATCCAAAAATCATGACTGATACTTATATTTCATCAATTGATGGATTGGTTAGAAGAGATTTGTTAGCCGTTGAGAGAATTAGAAGTGATCAAACAACAATTATTAGTAGACCTAATTTATCAATTGGGACTATTGAAGCTCCTCTTTTAGATTGAATGTAATTTGAACTGGCAAAACTTTCATCAAAGAGATAACTTTCTTTTAGAGTCTTAGTTCTTATTGCCAGTTAATCTTTTAAGTCAAACTGCAGATTCTGGAGCGAGACTTGCAATTCGTCTATTGCAAGATGCTGCTGAAAGAGGTGATATCGATCCATGGGATGTGGACGTTATCCCAGTTGTTGATGGCTTTCTGGACCAACTTAAACAAAGAATTGAAATTCCAAAACAGGTTTCAAAACATTTAAGCCAAAATGGCGGAAGTTATGAAGTTGACCTTGCTCAGAGCAGCGAAGCCTTTTTAGCTGCTTCTGTATTAGTTGGCTTAAAGGCTGAGGTCCTAGAGGCTGAAATGTTTTCTGTTGATGTAGATGTTGAAGATGATTCAGACTTTGATTTTGGAGAGCAAGGTTGGCTAGATGAAAGTTTTCAATTACCTCTTCGTCCAGAGAGACATCTATTTAGAAGACCCGTTGCCCCACCTCCATTTAGAAGACCAGTTACTCTTGGAGAATTAATAAATCAGCTTGAAACAATTGCAGAATCTTTGAAAAATGATGAGTTGCACAATCGTAGAAAATTACGACAAAAAAAATTAACTAACAGGGAAGTTATTGCTCAAGTTTCAGCTCTTGCTCATCGTGAAAAATTACCTGAAACGACTGCAGCTTTGGCAATTTTTATTAACAATTGGGAACAAGCTTTGCACTGGGTTGATTTTGAATTATTAGTTGAGAGATGGAGAGAAAATTCAGCCTCAGATGATTTAGACACAGATAGAGTTGGAGTTTTTTGGGCTTTATTGTTTTTATGTTCTCAAGGCAAGGTTGAGATTGATCAAAAAGATTCTTTGTTTTCGCCATTAAGTCTAAAGAGGCTCTTAGAACCAGGAATGGTTGCTCAGCTTCCTCTTGCATCTTTGGACGTGACAGATGGCTCGCCGGCTGTTGCCTAGCTCTTTGTGGAGGCAGCATTCTATGTTGGCCTTGTATCGCTTCAGTTAAACCACCTATGAAAGCGATGATCCTGGCGGCTGGGAAAGGAACCCGTGTTCAGCCGATCACGCATGTGATTCCAAAACCAATGATTCCTATCCTACAGAAACCTGTAATGGAGTTTCTGTTGGAACTTCTTAAGGAGCATGGTTTTACTGAGGTTATGGTTAACGTTTCCCACTTGGCAGAAGAAATAGAAAATTATTTTCGAGATGGACAAAGATTTGGAGTGGAAATTGCATACAGCTTCGAAGGCCGTATTGAAGATGGAGAATTAATAGGAGATGCACTTGGGTCAGCGGGCGGACTGAAAAAAATTCAAGATTTTCAAAAGTTTTTTGATGATACTTTTGTCGTTTTATGTGGAGATGCGCTAATTGATCTGGATTTATCTGAAGCTGTAAAAAGACATAAAGAAAAAGGAGCCTTAGCTAGTTTGATCACCAAACGCGTTTCAAAAGATCAAGTAAGTAGTTATGGCGTTGTCGTAACAGATGAAGAGGATCGTGTTAAAGCTTTTCAAGAAAAACCTTCTATTGATAATGCACTAGGCGATACGATTAATACTGGAATTTATTTATTTGAACCTGAAATTTTCAAGTATATTCCATCTGGAAAACCCTTTGATATTGGCTCGGATTTGTTTCCTAAATTAGTAGAAGAGGGGGCACCTTTTTATGCTTTACCTATGGATTTTGAGTGGGTAGATATTGGTAAAGTTCCAGATTATTGGAGAGCGATAAGGAATGTTCTTAAAGGTGATGTTAGACAGGTCGAAATACCAGGTAAGCAGGTTAGACCTGGTATTTACACCGGTTTAAATGTTGCAGCTAATTGGGATAAGATAAATGTTAAAGGACCTATATATGTTGGAGGAATGACAAGGATAGAAGATGGTGTAACTATTATTGGTCCTTCTATGATTGGTCCTAGTTGTTGTATATGTGAAGGTGCAACAATTGATAATTCAATAATATTTGATTATTCACTAATTGGGCCTGGAGTCCAGCTTGTAGAGAAGTTGGTTTTTGGTAGATATTGTGTTGGGAAAGAAGGAGATCATTTTGATCTACAGGAAGCCGCATTAGATTGGTTAATAACTGATGCTCGTAGACAAGACTTAGGAGAACCCTCACCTCAACAAAAAGCAATGGCTGAATTATTAGGAACTGATCTAATTGGTTCTTCTAACTAATATTTGCTCTATCTAAAATCATCGGTATTTGTTCCTCTGCTTTAACAGCCATAATATGAACTCCTTGAGCAATTTTTAGATAACTTTTTACTTGCTCAGCAGCAATTGAGATACCTTCATCAATAGGGTTTGAAGAACTCTCAAGTCTGGAAATAATTGATTCCGGTATGCATGCTCCTGGTACTACACGATTGATGAATTGAGCATTTTTGGCAGATTTCAATAGAAAAACTCCAGCTAAAACTGGAATTTTCATAGGCTCTGTTATTTCCTCGCAAAATCTTTCAAGTATTTTGGGGTCCATTACCATTTGAGTTTGAAGGAACTTTGCACCCGCTTTTTTTTTCATTTCTATTCTTCTTTTTAAACCATCAAATCCTCTGCAATTTGGATCAGCTGCGGCTCCAGCAAACAAATTAGTTGGGCCATCAGGTAACAAATCTGATACGGGATCTATTCCTTTGTTAAGTGATGTGACTTGATTAATAAGTTCTATTGAGTTGAAGTCTTGAACAGATTTGGCCTGAGATTGGTCACCTACACGTACAGGATCGCCAGTTAAACAGAGGATGTTTGTTATTCCTAAGGCATGCGCACCAAGTAATTCAGCTTGTAATGCGATTCGATTCCTATCCCTACATGATAATTGCAGGACTGGCTCAAGATTTGCCTCTAAAAGTAGCTTGCATAAGGCTAGGCTGCTCATTCTCATGATCGCTCTGCTGCCATCTGTAACATTAAAACTATGCACAAGGTCTTTTAATTTGAAGGCTTTAGACAGCGCTAAAGCTGAATCTCCCCCTCTGGGAGGCATAATTTCAGCAGTAATAGCTGATAAGCCAGATTCAAGACGATTTTGAAGTTTAGATTTCACATGTATTTTTTACTAGATAATTACTATCGGTGATTAAAGGCCCTAATCTAAGTAGTATTAATTAATGAGTTGTGAGTGAGGGGAATGTTTACAGGAGAGATTGCTAATTCGTCCCATATGGGACTCTCTGCTAGGGAAATGGAGATTATTGGATTAGTTGCGGATGGCCTGACTAATCAAGAGATTGCTGAAAAACTGACAATTAGCAAAAGAACTGTAGACAACCATGTGAGCAATATGTTTACAAAAACAGGTTCAAAAAACAGAGTGGCCTTGTTGAACTGGGCTATGGATCATGGAAAGATATGCCGGGATGGGTTCAATTGTTGTTCATTGCCAGATGACACAGCTTCTTAGAAGATCTAATTATTGTCGGCATCATTGATATCTGATAAGGGCATTAGCGAAAACTCGATTGAAGACAGCTCAAATAACTTTGCATATGCTATGCAAGCTTCCTTGTCAGTACAAGTGAATCGAAGGATACCTTCTGTGTCATAAAGACCATACAAGTTATACCTCTTGCAAAGGATCCATAGTTCGCTGGCAATTACCAGTGATGATTGTAAAGACAATCTAAAGGACGAGTTGCCTTTTTGCTTAGGATTCTTTGAATTGCATTCGATCTTTTACGGACAATTTAGAAATAGGTGTTTTTGCAAGAGAGGCATTGCTTAATGATTTCATCCCAGTGATCTCTTGACCACACCATGATGGGGCTTCAATTTCTTCGGATTCAGAATTCAATTCAATTTCAGCAATTTTCAAAGGAGAATTCGAACCATGAAAAAGATCAACCACCCAATCTTTTTTATTTATTTTTAGCTGATAACGAGTTTTAGTGATTTTATATTTTGATAAGTTTATTAATTCATTAGCATCTTTTGTAGGAATTGAATATTCAAATTCATAGTTTATTAGTCTACTTAAAGAGGACTTTAATGTTATGTAAGCTTTTTTATTATCTATTACCCTTACTCGAGTCGCCCATTCATCTATGCTTGAATTTAAGTAGGCTTGACTGAAATCTTCACTTAATACTATCTGAGATTTCCAATCTTCATTTTTAACTAAGAACCTTCTTTCGATTTCTATCCCCATAATTTATTATTTATTACTCTCATTTAGGCTGCTGGCCCAATGAAGTTTTTGAGTGATAGTTTTATAATAAGAAAGATTTTCATCTAAAATTATTATTAAGGTTGAATGATTTGATTTCTTTATTAAGCATGTATCATTAGCTTCAATTAGACATCCACTCGATCCATCTAACCATAACTTTACTTTTTGCTTCTTTTCTCTTATTGGTTTTATTACTAATTGAGACTCAGGAGGAACCACAATTGGTCTACTCGCCAGGCTCATAGGACAAATGGCGCTAACGATTATCGCATCTAATGAAGGGTGGATTATTGGTCCTCCTGCTGCCATAGAGTAAGCAGTAGAACCTGTTGGCGTCGAAAATATAAGTCCATCCCCCTTGTATTTGTCCACTGCTTCGCCATCTATTTCAAGCTCAAGACTACATGTTGGTGCGATTTCGTCTGTACAAGATCTTATATAAAAATCATTTAGAGCAAAAAATGATCTTTTAATTGTGTTTTTATGATTATTCTCTTCTTTAAATACAGTGGCTTCAAGCATCATTCTTTTTTGTATGTTAAAGCTATTATTTGAAACTCTTTCCCAAAAATTCGCTTGCTTTAAGATATGACGGTCGTGTGTCAAAAAGCCTAGATTCCCTCCAACATTGAAACTTAAAATAGGTATGTTTTTTTGGGATAAAAATCTGGCGGCCCTTAAAACTGTTCCATCACCTCCTAAAACAAGAGCAATTTCCGGTAATATCTCAGAGACTGAAAATAATTGATTTATATTATTGGTTTCATTACTTATTTCTGAAAATAAAACTTTTTTTCCATAACCTTCAATTATTTTTTTACAATTTAAGGTTTCCTTATATGCAGTATCGCTATCTGATCTATATAAGATCCAGATCAGATTTGTTGTCATAGATAATAACTACCATTTAAGTAGATTAAAACTTTCCATATCAATTGTAACTCTATTTCTATACAATGAAAGTAGTATCGCTAGTCCAACAGCCGCCTCGGCCGCTGCTACTGTGATAACAAAAATTGAAAATACTTGTCCTCTAATTATTGATCCGTCTATATAGGATGAAAAACTCATAAGATTTATATTAACCGCGTTTAACATTAATTCAATACTCATTAAAACTCGTACAGCATTTCGACTATTTATTAATCCCCAGACACCTGTGCAGAAGAGAAATGCAGCAACTATAAGATATGCCTGAAGAGGTACTGGCCCAATAGAATTTTCTAACATATTTAGTAAGTAAATTTTATATATATAATTAAATTCATTTTAAACTATTTTCGGAAAGAAGAGGAATTTTCTTATTAATTAAGGACTTTTTATTCTTGAAATCATTGATATCACCTGTTGAAATTGATATATCTCTTCTTGCTAATACAATAGCTCCGATCATAGCCATTAATAATAAAATCGAAGCAAGTTCAAAAGGTAATAAATAATCAGTAAATAGATGTTCACCAATTCTCTCAGTTGCTTCTTCCCCAATAGAGGTTGGTCCAGGTAAGTTCCATTTAGTGGTAATACTAACCCGCAATAATAAAATCAATAAACCACCACAGACTCCACCAGATATCAACTTTCTAGTTTTAAGGCCTTTAATTGGTTTTAACTTTTCTTTTTTATTAACCAACATAATTGCAAATAATATCAAAACATTTACAGCTCCTACATATACAAGAATCTGAGCTGCAGCGACAAAACTAGCATTTAGTAAAAGATATAAACCTGCTACAGCCATAAATACTCCGCCTAATAAAAATGCTGAGTAAACAATATTTTCTAACAAAACAACTGCCAAACTTCCAGAAACTATGACAGCACTAAGAATTAAAAAGCATATTAATTCTGTTGAATAAGCGATATTCATTAATTAGTAGAATTTAATTTATTTGGAACAATATTGGAGGAATTATTATTATCTTCTTCTTGAGACTTATCTGCTTGTAGTTCTTTTATGATCTGAGTTGGTAGTTTGCCTGCTCTTTTTTGGTTCGCAGGTAATTCATGAGGGTCCATTATGCCTTCGGGCAAATATGCTAATTCTCTGAGAGGCCTAACAGATGGGTCTGAAGTTACACTTGTTGGTAGTCTTCCAAGAGCAACATTATCGTAATTAAGGCTATGTCTATCAAATGAAGCTAGTTCATATTCTTCTGTCATTGATAAACAATTTGTAGGGCAATACTCAACGCAATTTCCACAAAAAATACATGCACCAAAGTCAATAGAATAATTTCTCAATTCTTTTTTCTTAGTTTCTTTATTCATTACCCAATCAACAACTGGAAGATTGATTGGACAGACCCTTACACAAACCTCACAAGCAATACACTTGTCAAATTCATAATGAATCCTTCCTCTGTAACGCTCAGATGGAATTAGCTTTTCGTAAGGATATTGAACCGTTACAGGTCTTCGACGCATGTGGTCGAATGTGACGCCAAGTCCATCAACTAAATATTTCGCTGCACTAACTGCTTCTTTAGTGTAGTCGGCAACTTTTTCAAGGAAACCAAGCATATTAAATTTGCTGCCGGCGGCCTCTAATTACAATACTCATTATACAGTTTTTTTCAAGTAAATGTAGGTACTTTTACTTAAAAAAAAACTAGTGATTGTGTTGCATTTCTTTTATCCGCCAAAAGTAATGGGAAATGCCAATTTAAGTGAAGCAGTTACGAGTAAATTGACCAATGAAATAGGTAAAAGAAACTTCCATCCTAAATCAAGTAGTTGATCAATTCGAACTCTTGGAGTAGTCCATCTCAATAAAATTGCTAAAAAAACCAGTAAATAAGCCTTCAGAATTGTCATAACAATTCCAATAGAAGCAGCAATAATTTGAACTAATGGATTATCAATTGAAAGACCTATCAAAGATGAAAACCAATCAATTGAGATAGGAAATCCCCACCCTCCAAGGTAGAGAACGGAAACAAGTAAAGCAGATAAAACAAGATTTATGTATCCAGCCAAGTAAAACAGAGCAAATTTCATACCTGCATACTCAGTCTGATAACCAGCGACAAGTTCTTCTTCTGCCTCAGGTAAATCAAAAGGTAGTCTCTCGCATTCAGCTAATGCACAGATCCAAAAAATTACAAAACCCACAGGTTGTCGCCAAATGTTCCAGCTAAGAAAACCCGCAGTATTTTGTTGCTCAACTATATCGACAGTACTCAATGAATTGCTCATCATAACTATTGCCAAAACCGCTAGCGCTAGTGGAATCTCATAACTAATTGATTGAGCGGCAGCTCTAAGTCCACCTAGCAAAGAATATTTATTATTTGAAGAGTAGCCACTCATTAGTAGACCAATAGGTTGAATACTACTTAGAGCAATCCATAAAAAGATTCCTATGCCTACATTGCTTATTAAAAGATTTTGACCAAAAGGAACAATTAACCAAGATAGAATTACAGGAACTAATACCAATATTGGACCAACTGTAAAAAGAACGCTGTCTGCTCTTGCGGGAATAATGTCTTCTTTTACTAAAAGTTTCAAACCGTCAGCCATTGGCTGAAGAATTCCAAGTGCACCTGCATATTCAGGCCCAATTCTTTGTTGAGCTGCTGCAGAAATTTTTCGTTCAAGCCAAACTGTTACTAATACACCAATCACAGCTGAAACCAATACTAAAAGCATTGGAAGAGGGATCCATAAAAGATGTGCTAATTCATGAGATAAACCAAGGTTTTGAACACCTTGGGTAAAACTCATCTCAAGGTCTATACCTGAATTCACTTCTGATATTTAATCTAATAATAAGGTTAGTGTAATTTTGAATTAATTTTAAATTCGAAAAAAATAAATTTCAAATTATCTGCTCTCAAGAGGCTGCCAATTTCTAATTTTTGCTCCTTCATAAATTTGTGATGGTCTGAAAATTCTATTTGCTCCAAGTTGCTCTCTCCAGTGAGCCAACCAACCAGCAACTCTGGAAATCGCAAAAACAGGTGTAAACAAATCTCGAGGAATACCTAGCTTTCGGTAAACAAGTCCAGAATAAAAGTCAACATTTGGGAATATACCTTTCGGCCCCAGCTTGGAAATAGCCTCTTCTTCGAGTGCTTTTGCTACTTCATACATTTCATCTTTACCAAATTCCAAGAAAAGTTCTTCTGCGAAGGCTTGTAAAATTGTTGCTCTAGGGTCTTTGACACGATACTCCCTGTGCCCAAAGCCCATGATTTTCCTTTTCTTTGCAATTGCATCATTGAGGAATGAAGTGGCTCTATCAGGTCTTCCAATCTCTTCTAGCATTGCTATCACATCTTCATTGGCCCCTCCATGAAGAGGTCCAGCTAATGTACCAACGGCAGATGCCACGACAGCATAAGGATCAGTGAGTGTGCTTGCAGTTACTCTTGCGCTAAATGTACTTGCGTTGAGGCTGTGCTCGGCATGAAGGATTAAACATCTGTCAAAAACTCTTGCTGCAAGAGGATTTGGTTCCCTCTCAGTCAGCATGTATAGGAAATTGGAGGAATAAGGTAAATCATCCTGAGGTTGAATGGGATCATCTCCTTTTCTTATTTGCTCAAAAGCAGCCACCATAGTTGGAATTTTTGCAATTAACCTCACTACTGCGTCGTAGATATATTTTGGATCATCAATTGCTCTTCGAGAATAAAAAAGACCCAGCGATGCTGCACTTGCCTGTAGAGCATCCATAGGATGCCCAGATTCTGGAAAACACTTCAACATATCTCTAATTCGAAAGCTAACTCGTCTGTGCATTTGAACGTCTTCTTCAAATTTTCGGAGCTCTTTTGGAGTAGGAAGTTCACCCCATATCAATAAAAAAGCAGTCTCTAGAAAACTACTTTTTTGGGCTAGTTCAGATATTGGATAACCTCTGTAATTAAGCTTTCCTTCTGACCCATCGATTTCACATATTCCTGATTTCGTTACAGGAACTCCTTCTAAGCCTGGTTTCAGAACCAAATTTGTTGTTTTTTCTTGTTCGTTATCTATGGCTTTAGCTCCTACAAAATAATTTTTCTGTTCAAAAGGAAAATTATTTTTTCCTTTTGAACTTCATTTTATAGAATTAACCTAGCTGGTAAATATAATACTTTCAACTTTTTATTAACTTGGTTATAAGTTGATTTTAAATTTAACGAAATCCGGATAATTAATTGTAGGTGATGCAACCGATATATCAATGTTCTTAGGAAAATCTAATTTATTTCCTAGCATCGTTCTCAGTAAGATATATGGATAAAAGTTATTTAAAAATACTTCAGTTTTCTCTTTCCCTAAGTGTATTCTGATGATTTCATTAAAGTCGTTGATTTCTTCTGCACTATCATTATTGTAAATATTATCTGCCAGATAATCTTCCTTAGCAAAATTTGAAATAGATGACAGATTTTGACTCCAAAGATATATATCCTTATTCTCTTGAATAATTGCCTCAATACTTTCTTTTAACTCAACTCTTTCATTCTCAATTGTAGTAAATTTTGACCAAATTTCTAGATTCTTATTTTGAAAATCAAGATTTGAACTTTTAAATTTGTCTTGTTTCAAGATATCATCGATCTCTTTTTTATTAGTATCTGATTTGTTCGTCAAAGTTAACCAATCTTTATCGTTTAGCCAAATTAAATTTCCTGCAGTATTTTGAAGAATGATTTTGAAAAAATTAGAATAATCAGTTTTTATTGCGTTTTGAATAACTGATTTTACTACCTTTTGAAAAGGATGTTTTGAATTTGTTCCGAAATATTTTTTAGGGTTATCAATTAATATATAGTCATTAAATGATTGCAATTGTTTTTCTTTATCAATCAAATAATAGCTGAGACCATTACCTATATTGTCTTGCTTAATATCAAAAGAAAGAATCCCCTCTATAGATAATTGTTGATTTTCAACGTTTATTGCTGAAATTAATTTGTTTGCTTTATTCAATTCAAAAATATCTTTTTCCTGACCTATTAGGTCAAAAATTTTATTTGGAGACGTTTCAAATAATAAAATACCATCATTAAGATTATCTTTTAACTTTATATCTTTATACTTTTCTTTTGTGCTTAATTTGTTCATTCCTATTTTATTGATTGACAATTTTAGTATTTCTGGGTTGGATGAAACAAGGATATGATTTTTATCATTCAAAAAGTAAATTGATTGATTTGAATTAATTATTTTTGATTTTGAGATATTTAATTTATTAGAGTAATCAAAATTTTCATTATCATTTTTTTCTATTGAAATTGTTTCTAATACATCTTTGGGATTTAAAGTTTTGTTTATATCTAAAACCATAAGCCAATCATCAAGAGAATGATTTTTTGTATTAAATAATGCAAAGCTTCCGTATTCTCCAACCCATTTTGAGATATCTCTTTCAAAATCAAGACTTATTAATTTTAAGGAAGAATCTCTGATTAAACTTGCTTTTTTACTAGTAATATTTTTATTTTTTTTTCCTTGGGAACTCTCTAAATAACTTGATAGAATTGTTGGATTTATTTTCCAGTGAAAAACTAGTTCAGCACTTTCTGGTATATATTTTGCGGAAATTGGAGCACTATAAGAAGTTTGATTTAACTGACTAACTTCAATAATATTTTTATGACGCCAAATGTATATTCCTATTAAAAATGATGTAATGATGATCCCAGATATTAGAAAATATGATAGACGTGATTTCATTTCTTATTATTTGTGCATTTGCATATTTTCTGAGCTTTGATGTGAGAAAGTTTAGTCTTTACTTTGAATTTTAATTATGAATCAGCATATTCCTTTAAATATATCTCCAAAAGAGTTAAAAAAATTATTAGATGATGATTCTTCTCAAAAACCATTCATTGTAGATGTGAGGGAAGACGATGAAATTACTATTGCTTCATTTTCTTTTTCAGTATTGCATCTACCTTTAAGTAAGGCTTCAAACTGGTCAGGGAAAATAGAAGAACTTCTACCTAAGGATGCTCCTATTGTTGTCGTCTGCCATGCAGGTGTAAGAAGTCTCAATTTTGGTATTTGGCTACTTGAGCAAGGAATCAGAAAAAACGTTTGGAACCTTGTAGGTGGAATCGATGCTTGGAGTAGTGATGTGGATCAATCTGTCCCAAGGTACTAATGGTTCTCAATTTATATTTTTGATCCTAATTTTTCCGCAACTGTATTGACATCTTTATCTCCTCTGCCAGAGCAGTTAATTACTATTTCGGAATTATTATTAAGAGTGGGGCAAAGTTTCTCGAGATATGCAAATGCATGAGAAGTTTCGAGAGCAGGGATAATCCCTTCTAGTTGACTAACCAATTGCAGAGCTTCTATGGCTTCACTATCGGTAACAGCTGCATATTCAGCGCGTCCAATTTCTTTTAAGTAACTATGCTCTGGCCCTACACCTGGATAATCAAGACCTGCGCTAATGGAATGGGCCTCTTCAACCTGACCATCTTTGTCCTGTAGTAAGAGACTCATGGCTCCATGAAGAACTCCTATCCTTCCTTGAGTAATTGTTGCTGCATGTCGACCAGTTTCAACTCCATCCCCAGCAGCTTCAACTCCAATCATGCGTACACTTTTGTCTTCAACAAAAGGATGGAAAAGCCCCATCGCATTCGATCCGCCACCAACACAAGCTAAAAGAACATCGGGAGACCTCCCAAAAGCTTGGTTACATTGTTGCTTTGTTTCTTCTCCAATCACTGCGTGAAAATCTCTGACCAGCATTGGATATGGATGTGGACCTGCAACTGATCCGAGAATATAGTGGGTCGATTCAACATTAGTAACCCAATCTCGAATAGCTTCGCTTGTTGCATCTTTTAGTGTTGCAGTTCCACTTGTTACTGGTCTGACTGAGGCTCCAAGCAATTGCATTCGAAAAACGTTTAATGCCTGTCTTCGCATATCTTCTTTCCCCATATAAATAACGCATTCCAATCCAAAACGAGCGCACACTGTCGCAGTCGCAACTCCATGTTGACCCGCTCCGGTTTCAGCAATAATTCTTTTTTTTCCCATCCTTATGGCAAGAAGGGCTTGCCCAAGTGCATTATTTATTTTGTGAGCACCTGTGTGATTTAAATCTTCTCTTTTAAGCCAAATCCGTGGTCCTTTTGATGTATTTTTTCTGTAATGTTCAGTTAATCTTTTAGCTTCATATAGAGGAGTGGATCTTCCAACGTAAGTTTTTAATAGATGATTAAGTTCTGAATTGAATGAAGAATCGTTCCATGCTTCCTTGGCAGCTTGCTCTAATTCAATAAGGGCAGGTATTAAAGTTTCTGGAACATATTGGCCTCCGTATTTACCAAAACGACCAAGAGCATTTGGCCTTATTAATGGAGATAAATCCGAATCTTTAAATTTTTTTGGGAGTGTACCTGTCACCTTAGATTAATAAGATAGTTACCAGCCAAAAGAGAGAAAATGTCCAAAGGAGGCTGGAGTGAATTTAATGACCCTCTTAAGAGAATAGAGAATGACACTCAAAATAGTGTTACTCCTAAAGGAAAGCGACAAGTTCGTCTCGAAAGAACTCGATCTGGAAAGAAAGGAAAACTTGTTACTGTTATTAAAGGACTTGAATTAAAGCAAGTAGAGGCAAAAAAAATTCTTAAGAATCTAAAAATAGCTTGCGGAACAGGAGGAGCTTTGAAAGGTGATTTTTTAGAGTTACAAGGAGATCAAATATCAAAAGCTCAAGAATTTCTTTTTAAGGAGGGGTTTAGGCCAAAACAGAGTGGAGGTTAAGAATAAACTGTGTCGATCAGCATGGAGAATAGTAAACAATTAGTCTGAATTCATGGAAAAAAAATCTCAAAGTCCTCTATCAAAAGCCACCAATATAGTTTGGCATCAATCTTCAGTTGATAGGGAAGCTAGATCTCAACAAAAAGGACACCGCAGTGCAATACTTTGGTTTACGGGCCTATCTGGTTCAGGGAAAAGCACGCTAGCCAATGCAGTAAATGTAGCGCTACACAAAAATGGTTATTCAACTTATGTGTTAGATGGTGACAACATCAGACATGGTTTATGCAAAGACTTAGGATTTTCTGATGTTGATAGAGAAGAAAATATTAGAAGAATTGGCGAAGTCTCTAAATTGTTTCTTGATGCTGGAATAATTGTTTTAACTGCATTTGTATCACCATTTAGACTCGATCGCGATAAAGCTAGATCATTAGTTGGAGAAAATGATTTTATGGAAATATATTGTTCAGCTGATTTAAGGATTTGTGAAACACGAGATACTAAAGGACTTTATGCAAAGGCAAGAAATGGAGACATTAAAGATTTTACTGGGATCTCAAGTCCTTATGAAGATCCTCAGTCTCCAGAATTGAAAATCGATACTGGCAATCTAGAGATTGATAAATGTGTAAATATTGTTATTAATTTGCTTGTTGATAGAAAGATTATTTCAAAAATTTCTAAGTAAATTAGTAAGTTAATGGAAAATTAATTACATTTTTTCTAGATAATTTTTAGCTCCAATCTCTTTAAGTGTGTGATCTTTTTTTACGACAAGGTCATGTAACTCACATCTGTAGGCGTTTAATTTATTTTTTAATTCAGTATTGTTGATAGCCAAAATTTGAGTTGCTAAAAGGCCAGCATTTAGGCCTCCCTCTATGGCAACTGTTGCTACGGGGATGCCTGAGGGCATTTGCAAGATTGAATACATAGAATCTATCCCTGAAAGTGCCTTGCTTTTGACGGGAACGCCTATTACGGGAAGGGTTGTAAGAGATGCGATCATTCCTGGTAGATGAGCAGCCCCGCCAGCCCCAGCGATTATCACTCCAAAACCATTTGATTCTGCCATTTGAGCAAAATCCATCATTTCTTTTGGAGTCCTATGAGCAGATAGGATCCTTACTTCATTAGATATGCCAAATTGATCTAGAATTGCCACCGCAGGCTTAAGAGTTTTAAGATCTGAATCACTACCCATTACTACAGCTACTTGCTTAAATGTATTAGCTTCAGTTAAAGACAATTGTCAATTCTATAAATCTCATTTTTATAATGCCAATTATTTAAGAATTCTGCATTAATTATTTTTAGTTTTTAAGAAATGAGAAAAATTACAAACATTAAAGTACCTCATCCAGATAAAAACCAAGAAGAAAATAATTTGTTTTCACTAGTTTTAGATGAACATGGAATTATTCTTTCTATTGATAAAACTTGCAAGAGGGAATCAATTTATGACGAAGATTGGCATGGAGATTGGCTAAGTCCTAGAGCGATTGATCTTCAAATGAATGGAGGGTTAGGTATTTCATTTACAGATTTAAATTTTAATAAAATACCTAAATTATTAACATTGCTTGATCAACTTTGGCTAGATGGAGTTGAAGGAATTTGTCCAACTTTTGTTAGTTGTTCTCTAGATCAATTTCAATTAGGAATGAAGGTCTTAAAGGAAACGAAAAAATATACTTCAAGAAATCGATGTCGACTTCTTGGTGCCCATATGGAAGGACCTTTTTTATGTGAAACATATTCTGGAGCACATGACACAGCAAGTATTTGTAGACCTAGTATTTCTGCTTTAAATGAGAGAATAAAGGGATTTGAAGACGACATAGCACTAATGACATTGGCTCCAGAATTAAAAGGTTCTTTGGATGTAATTTCTCGTCTAAGAGAATTAAATATCGTTGTTTCACTGGGACATTCTTCAGCTGATTTTGATTCAGCGATAAAAGCTTTTAATAATGGTGTGAGCATGATTACGCATACTTTTAATGCAATGAAAGGTTTACATCATCGAGCTATTGGACCTATCGGAGCGGCTGCAAGAAGAGATGATATTTTCCTAGGATTGATAGCTGATGGCGTTCATGTTCATTCAGATATGATTAGGCTTTTAAAGATACTTGCACCAAAGCAAATTGTGTTAGTTAGCGATGCAATATCAGCTTATGGTTTAGGAGATGGATCGTTTAATTGGGATAAACGCTCGATAACAGTAGAAAATGGTTTATGCAGACTTCCAAATGAAACAATTGCAGGATCCACTTTGCCTTTACTAGAAGCATGCAAGAAAATAGCAAATTGGATTAATGATCCTTCTGCTGCTATTTGGATGGCAACACTTGCTCCTCGTATGGTATTAAGTCAGAACAAAATGACTGCAAAATCTTTTCTTATTGGAAAAAATATTAAGTCTTTACTTAGATGGAAAATGAATTCTTGTAATCATCAGTTGTCTTGGCAGTTGGCTGCGTAAGATTGGTAAGAGGTAATTATTTGATTAAATGACAACGCAAATTGACAACAATGAAAAGGCGGAAGTTACTGAATATTTTAATGGGACTGGGTTTGATAGATGGAATCGAATATATAGCGAAAGTGATGATGTAAATAAAGTGCAAAAAAATATAAGGATAGGTCACCAAAAGACAGTGGATGATGTCATTAATTGGTTGAAAGAGTATGACAACATCAAGGATAAAAGTTTTTGTGATGCTGGCTGTGGTGTTGGTAGTTTAAGTATTCCATTGGCAAAATTGGGTGCTAAATCAATTCATTTAAGTGATATTTCTGAAGCCATGATAAACGAGACAAAAAGCAGGGCAAAGGAAGAAGGTTTGGACTTCAATAAGCTGAATTTTCGAACATCTGATTTAGAAAATTTAAAAGGTTCATTTAATACAGTTATTTGCTTAGATGTTTTCATTCACTACCCTCAACAGGAGGCTGAGGCAATGGTGAAACATCTATGTGAATTATCTGATGAGAGATTAATTGTTAGCTTTGCTCCATATACTCCTTTACTAGCCCTTTTGAAAGGTATTGGTCAGCTATTCCCTGGACCAAGTAAAACTACTAGGGCCTATACATTAAGGGAGTCCGGAATTATCGAAGCTGCAAAGCAATCTGGCTTTAAAGTTGTTAAAAGCAAGTTGAATCAAGCTCCTTTTTATTTTTCAAAATTAATAGAATTTGTGAAATCCTAGAGAACTAAAATTTTAATTTATCAAAACACATTTAGGTAACTAAATGATTTTCAAGTGCATATCTAACTAGTTCTGTTCTACTAGAAGTACCGGTTTTAATAAATAATCGACTCACATATTTCTCTACATTGCGGATAGAAGTCTCAAGTTGTCTTGCAATTTCTTTGTTCATTAAACCTTCCGCTACTAGTTGCAAAACGCTTGCCTCTCTTGGGGTGAAATTAGGAATCGATTCATCTTTGCGTGAGTTATTTTTATCCCCATGGCTAAGCATGGATTTTATTTCTGTAATTTGTTTTGCCATTTGGCCAACATCAGCATTCGCAAATCTGGCTGCTTCAGTTAATAGTCGCTCTTGCCGCTGAACTACATTCTTAACTCTTGCAACTAGCTCATCTGGATCAAATGGTTTTGGCATGTAGTCGTCTACACCTGCTTGATACCCCTGAGTCCTATCAGCAGTCATGCCTTTAGCAGTAAGGAAAATGACAGGTGTACCTCCAAGTCTTTCATCTTCTCTAATCTTTTTTAAAAGTCCATAACCATCACATCTAGGCATCATGACATCACTGATGATTACATCAGGGATCATTTTTTGAGCTTTTTCCCATCCCTCTTCTCCATCGACAGCGGTTGTAACTTGAAATCCTTCATCTTCAAGATAAGCCTGAACAGCAGTTCTTAAACCGGGCTCGTCATCGACAAGTAATATCCTTGGAGTTTGAGAAACTTCTTGTGTTGATGGATTTGGGTCACTCATAAAATTTGGACTTCTAGAGCTTTCAGGAGGATATTAACCTTTATTCCTCTCTTATTATTTAGCTTAACGAATGAATCAATGGATAATAAACACCTAATTTTTGATTTTCAGTCTTCAACACCATGTTGTACGAAGGTTGTTGAGGAGATGGCTCCTTATTGGAATGAGTTGTGGGGTAATCCCTCTAATACTAATAATCGATTCGGTGTTTTTGCTTCAGCTGCAGTAGAAGTATCTCGTGAAAAAATAGCTTCATATTTGAATATCAATCCGAAAAGATTAATTTTCACGAGTGGGGCAACAGAAGCGAATAATTTGGCTTTAGTTGGACATGCAAGAGCTAAAGCACAACTGATTGGAAAACCTGGACACATAATTACTGTTTCAACTGAACATCATGCAGTCCTTGATCCGCTTAGGCAGCTTCAAAAAGAAGGGTTTCGCTTGACAGAATTACAACCGAATAAAGAGGGTTTAATTAATGTTGAACAACTTTCTGAAGCTTGTGAAAAAGATACTTTTCTGGTTAGCGTCATGGCTGCAAATAATGAGATAGGGGTTTTGCAACCTATTTGTGAAATTGGGTCTTTTTGTAAGAGAAAGGGAATCGCTTTTCATACTGATGCCGCTCAAGCCTTTGGATACTTAGATTTAGACCCCGATAAACTTCGCATTGATTTGATGAGTTTGAGTGCTCACAAAATCTATGGACCTAAAGGTATTGGGGCTTTGGTGATTAGGGAAGGATTCCCTCTTGAACCATCTCAATATGGAGGAGGTCAGGAGCTTGGATTAAGATCTGGCACGCTCCCTGTCCCGTTAATTGTTGGCTTTGCAAAGGCAGTCGAAATAACAAAAAATGATCAGGATGAGAGGAACAAGAGACTTTTGTTTTTTAGAAACTTATTGTTGAGTGGGTTAAAAAAGAATATTTCCGGATTGATAGTTAATGGATCTATTGATCAAAGATTGCCTCATAATCTCAATATAACTTTCCCTGGCGTGAAGGGAAGTCAATTGCATGGTCAATTAAGAAGGTTTATTTTTTGTACTAGTGGTTCAGCTTGTAGTAATGGTGATGCTTCTCATGTTCTGCAGGAGATAGGACTCTGCAAAAAAGATGCTGAAGCATCAATAAGGATGAGTATTGGGAGAAATACTACTGAGAAAGATATCAATAAGGCTATTGATATTATTACAAATATAGTAATTAATCTTAGATAATAATTTAAGCCTAAGTTAAGAATTTCTTTGCAGAAATTCTTAACTTAGCACTTTTACTTCTTGGATTTAATTCTATCTCTTCTGGGCTTGCTCTGATAGGCTTTTTAGATAGTACTTTCAATCTATTGTCTGTTTTGAAGACCGATTTTACTCTTCTATCTTCTAGTGAATGAAAACTCATTACCATAAATAATCCACTCTCTAACAACCAGTTTGGAGCTTTTAAAAGTAAACTTTCGAGAGAGCCTAATTCATTATTTACAGCTATTCTTAAAGCCTGAAAAGTTCTTGTTGAGGGATGAATTCGACCATATCTTTGCTTGGGGGGGAAGCATCCTGCAATTGCATAAGAAAGGTCTTGAGTTCCAGGGTATGGTCCATTTTCAGCTAGATCATTTTTTATTTTTCTTGCAATACGCCTAGAGCGTTTTTCTTCGCCTAATTCATATATTAAATCAGCTAGATTTTGCTCAGAGAGAGTTTCAATAAGTTCGGCTGCACTTGAACCCTCTTTGGGATTCATGCGCATATCTATTGGACCATTTAAACGAAAGCTAAAACCTCGTGAAGGCTCATCAAGTTGATGACTACTAACTCCAAGATCCGCTAGGACACAAATAGCTTGTTCTTGAGGTGAAAAGTCTGCGAAGTTTGTAGAGATTATTTCTATTCTTGTTCCGAATTTAATTAATTTTTTTGATGCTGCTTTTATAGCCATTGGGTCTTGATCAAGCCCAATAATTTTGATTCCAGGGAAATTTTCGAGTATTTGAGCTGAATGTCCCCCGCCTCCAATGGTGGCATCAATAATTAATCCTTTTTTTGTTAATTCACTTGGTAATTCCTTTAATGATCGAATTATTTCTTTCCCCATTACAGGGATATGATTAAAGTTAGAACTTGAACTAATTGGCCCTTCTTTCATAAGTTTTTACTAGTATTTAGACATTGCTTTGGTTGGGCCCAATGACGCAGCTTGAAACGCGTACGGAGCCAATGGTGGTCAACTTTGGGCCACATCATCCATCAATGCATGGGGTATTGCGATTAGTAGTAACCCTTGATGGAGAGGATGTTGTTGATTGTGAACCAGTTATTGGTTACTTGCATCGAGGGATGGAGAAAATTGCTGAGAATAGAACAAACGTTATGTTTGTTCCTTACGTGAGTCGCATGGATTATGCGGCTGGGATGTTTTATGAAGCCATTGTTGTCAATGCCCCTGAGCGTTTAGCAAATATAAAGGTACCCAAGAGAGCAAGTTATATCAGAGTGATAATGCTTGAGTTGAATAGGATCGCTAACCATTTGCTATGGTTAGGTCCATTTTTGGCTGATGTCGGAGCTCAAACTCCTTTCTTTTATATTTTTAGAGAAAGAGAGATGATTTACGATTTATGGGAGGCTGCAACTGGTCAGAGATTGATTAATAATAATTATTTTCGTATTGGTGGCGTTGCATGCGATTTGCCTTGGGGTTGGTTAGAAAAATGCAAAGATTTTTGTGACTGGTTTGGTCCCAAAATTGATGAGTATGAAAAATTGATTACTAATAATCCTATTTTTCGTAGACGTATAGAAGGTTTAGGAGTTATAGGAAAAGAGCAAGCGATTAACTGGAGCCTTTCTGGCCCAATGCTTCGGGCTGCAGGTGTCCCGTGGGACTTGAGGAAGGTAGATCACTATGAATGCTATGACGATTTCGAATGGGATATTGCATGGGAGAAAGAGGGTGATTGTTATGCAAGATATAGAGTTCGTATTGAAGAAATGAGACAGTCATTAAAAATATTGCGACAAGCATGTGAGATGATTCCTGGTGGGCCAACAGAAAACCTTGAGGCACAAAGAACAGTTGAGGGAAAAAAAGGTGATTTATCGGGATTTGATTATCAATATGTAGCTAAGAAAGTTGCACCGACTTTTAAGATTCCTAATGGTGAATTATATACACGTCTTGAGTCTGGGAAAGGAGAGATAGGAGTATTTATTCAAGGTAATAATGATGTAACCCCTTGGCGGTTTAAAATTAGAGCAGCTGACTCAAATAATTTGCAGATCCTTCCTCACATACTGAAGGGAGCCAAGGTCGCTGACATAATGGCTATTTTAGGTTCGATTGATGTGATTATGGGTTCTGTTGATAGATAGGTTTTTGGACAAGCGTAATCCTAGAGAATGGTTATGTTTGAAACGAACAGTTCGTTTTGGTGAGACAGATGCTGCTGGTGTGGTTCACTTTCTTGAATTATTTAGATGGTGTCATGAAACTTGGGAAGAAAGTTTAGAAAAATATGGAATAGCTTTGAAAGATATTTTTCCTACAAACGAAATCAATATAAGCCAACTAGATGTAGCTTTACCAGTTGTTCATTGTGAAGCAAATTATTTTCAACCACTTTATGTTGGAGATACTATAAATATTGAACTGAATACAAAGAAGATAAATGAGTCTTCATTTGTACTTAGATTTGAATTTAAAAAGAATGGAGAGCAAATCGGTACGACAAATATAAAACATGTATCGATAAATCCAATTACTAGAAAAAAATGTGCATTATCTAAGCAAATAAATTTGTGGCTTTATGAATCTAGTTTGAATTTTTAGTTAATAGGTCTATTAAAGGCTATCCAATCTTGCCATTTTTTTATTTCCCATTTTTTATTGATATTTCTTGAAAGTTTTGGACAATCGTACCAGTTCATTGGTTTTTTGGATGGTTGCCAGTCTTCTATGAGATCATTCAGACGTGAGATGATTGGATATCTGTTGAGTTCTTTCTCTTTGAATTTTGTTAAGGCAACTAAACGTTGTCCCCATTTCTTGTCACTAACTCCTAGTACAAAAATGTCTTTAATTGGGATTTGATTTTGCGAGATTATTTTCATTAATTCCATTTCGATATCTTCTGGAAAAATCGTTTCACCGCCCGAATTTATAGCTGAATCTCTTCTACCAAGGATTTGTATTGCTTTTCTATTGTCGAGAGTGATGTATTGCGCTATGTCGCCTGCTTCCCACCATCCATTTGAGTCTTTAATTGATTCGAATTTATCATTCTTCCATTTTGAAGTTGCAAGTCTACTGGTTTTAATCTTAAGTGAATTTCTTTTGTTGATTTCTATCTCAACATCTTCGAGAGGGAACCCAACACTATTACTTCCATTTAAAAAGTCTTTAGGACTCAGACAAGTCACCATTGCTACTGTTTCGGTGGCCCCATAACAAGGAGCTAGATTAATAGACTTTCTGCGTGCTTTTTCAGCAAGGTCTATAGGGATGGAAGCTCCTCCAACCCATATTACAGCAAGGGATTGAAGCCATTTTAAACCATCAGTATTATCTATCAAAGATAATAATTGAGTTGGAACTAGGGATGTAATCAATGGACGTCTATGTTTATTAGTTAATGCTTCACTAAACTGCTTAAGTTGAAGTGGTTTATGCATTATAGAATTTGAAATCCAGTAATACCCAGATCCCCAAGTCTGATGTCTCCACCAAGGCATGAAACCACTTATATGGTGCAAAGGTAGTGAATTGAGAATGATGCATTCATTTGGCTTCAGGCCATGATTCTTTAACCACTTTCCAGTTGATAAAGCCGAATTAGTGAGATTTTTAAGTGATTGTAAACAAAGATTTGGCCCTCCAAGGCTGCCCCCGCTTGAAATGATTATTCCTTCTCCTTCAGGTAAGGTTGACGATGTGGGGATTTTCGTTTGATCTTTTGGAGGCGCTAGATATACCCAGTTATGTTTTTCAAAATTCTTTAAAATTTCTTTTGAACAGTCCAGGGTTTTTTCAGGAATACATTCTACAACTGCAATTTTGGTCATACGGCTTCCCAGACCAATTTTGGATTGTTGTTAAAGAGTGGGCTTTTGGGGCACCATCCAGGTGCAAGTCCAGGTGCACAAGGATTTCCCCCTTTGACTTGCCTGGCAGCGAGGTGATTAACCCACCTTCTCCCAATACCAGTTTCAAAAGCTGTGCTTATGACTGTTTGACTATTTTCTTGTTCTATTTCTTTTAACAGTAATCTCGGATCACCATCTAATGCCGGGCGACGTATTTGCCAACTTTTCCATGTTTTTCGTAAATATGGAAATTCAACCAAAGATTCATCTAGTGC
This sequence comes from Prochlorococcus sp. AG-402-O21, assembly GCA_003216375.1. Classification (GTDB taxonomy): domain Bacteria; phylum Cyanobacteriota; class Cyanobacteriia; order PCC-6307; family Cyanobiaceae; genus Prochlorococcus_B. The sequence goes on from QCIZ01000016.1 coordinate 26,500, forward strand.
GATTGGAATTTGATTGGCTAATGAAAATAAACCTTCAATATCTTTTGATGGGAGTGGCTGTTCAATCCATTCCAAACGAGGTTCGTTTTTGAGTTCGTTAATCCATTCTTGTGCTTTTTGGCGACTCCAACCTCCATTTGGATCAATTCTAAGTTTAAAATTATTTGGTAAAATGTCTAAGATTTTTTGTAATATTTTTTCTTCCTTAAAGTTATTTTCTAGGTGAGATACTTTCCATTTTATTGTACAAGAATTTTTCTTGTCATTTGATTCATCTACATATTTAATTATTGTCTCTAATGGATCAATATCTGTCGGTAAAAGATAAGCTGATTTTGCGACGTCAAAACCTTCAAGATTTAACTTCTTTTGAGTGAGATTTTCTAAATCGGCTAAGCAGGATCCTAATCCGAAAGCAAGTGCTCCTGGTAATTCAAATAAATAATTTTCTATTGAATCTTTTGTAGTTTGTTTCCCAATAAAATCAAGACTTTCGATACTTTTTTGTAATTCCTTTTTCTCAATAGGTGAAACTTCTCCCCATCCGTAATTTCCATCTGAGTCTTTTATTTGCAACAATAAACCTACCTTGTTATGAATAATTCCTTGCGAGGTTGTTAACTTTCTTGTTAGTTGAAATGAAAATGGCTTGATATTAATTATTAATTTCATGATTCAATAAAATCAAAAATTAATTATAAAAAAATGAGGATATAGCAAAACCTATACTCAAGCATAAACCATTAATTGTCTGAAAGCGTAAAGCTAAAAACTTACTGTTTTTAATACGCTCAGGTTGGTTGTGATGTCTTTTAATTAATTTAATAAGATCTATACCTGAAGGAAGGCTAATTAAACATATAAGAGTCGTTATTGGCCATAATCCAAGTAGTACAGGTAATAATTCTAATAAAAATATTAGACTAACAAACCACGGTAAAAATTCTGCCGCTCGATGAGTGCCTAAAATAACTAAGGGTGATTTTTTACCGACAGCAGCATCTTGATTGATTTGATGAAAATGCGAACAGAATAGAACTAAAGTGGTCGCCATCGCTGGACCTGCCCCAACCATCAGTGCTGTTCCCCAGGGGATGGTATGAAAATTGGATTTTGGAGAAACAACAATTAGTGCTGCAGCTGTAGCAAGTGGGCCAAAGGCAATCCAGCAGAGGGGTTCTCCCAACCCCTTATATCCCAGCCTAAATGGTGGCCCTTGATATAAATATCCAAGCAAACAACAAAGTAAGACCAAAAAAAGTACTGTTATTTCACTTTTTAGAGCAAGGATAAATATGATAAATAAACCTAAAAAAAGAGAAAAATATGCAACTCGACTTACAGTGGTTTTATTACTTGTTAAAGCTACTACAGAGTGGAATTTGTATTTGTCAACTCCAGTTTCATCGTCAAAAAGATCATTGGTAAGATTCTCCCAAAGCAAAATCAAGATAGAGGCAATTAGAAAACCGATGAATTGCCCCAGACGAATATTGCCGCTATTCCCTAGTACCCATGCCGCAGATAAAATTACAGGCATTATTGCGACTGAATATAATGGCCACTTTATTGCGGCTTGCCAAAGCTGTTTCTTTTCAGTTCTAGAAGATTTCACTGATAAAATAACCTGTTCTGTTTTTTTCTTGTTTCCTTCCTTAAGCCTAGGCAGCAGTTCATGTATTGGTTTATTTGTGTCTAAAGGCTCTAATTGGTTATGAATTTAGAACCCGTCTTTAGTGAGCTTTTAGTTAGTTCTCTTCGGAACTGGAGTGAACGAAAAGTTGATGAATGTATCTTGAGCATTTCTGTTCCTGTAAGTCAAGCAGACCCTTTAACGACATTACCTTTAATTGCTGAAAAACATCAGTTTAGATTTCTTTGGGATCTATCTCCCGGATTGTGCATTTCTGCTGGAGGACATTGTCAATCTTTGGATTTATCTGGACCAAAGAGGTTTGAAAATGCACAAAGGTTTAGTGATGAGATTTTTACTCGATTGATAGATATTTCTTCAAGTCCAGGATTTTCAGCATCAAAGATTCTATTTTCATTCTCTTTTTTTGATCAAATTAAGAGTAATGAAAAATCAATTGATGATAAATTTTCCCTGCAGGCTGTTTTGCCTAAGTGGCAATTAACTGCAAAAGATGGATTGACATGGTTACGTTTGAATTCAGTTGCCCTAAATCCTTCAGATGTTCGTGAATCAGTAGAAAGATTATGGTCAATTCGAGAAAAGATAAATAGATCACCAGTCCGAATTTTCCATGATGTAAAAGAAAATTTCTTAGTCGATAATTGTTCTAATGATTGGAAATCTCAATATCGAGATGCCTTGGCTAAAGGGATCGAATTAATCAATGCAGGTGATTTGGATAAGCTTGTATTGGCTACAAGACAACGCCTTTCACTCAGAAAACCATTAGATCCGCTGAACTTACTTGCTCGCCTAAGAGTTCAGCAAACTAATAGTTGTCGATTCCTATGGCAAAAAAATCATGATGAGTCATTTTTCGGGGCATCACCTGAGAGATTGATAAGTCTCAATCAAAATCAATTACTAATCGATGCTTTGGCTGGTACTGCAAAAAAGGGTGATGATGGAAAAGAATTACTTGCATCTTCTAAAGATTTAAGAGAACACCATTTTGTAGTTAACTCTATTGTCGAACAACTTTTAAGAAAAGGTATTAAAGCAAGTCATTCCCCTCAACCAAAATTAATTACTCAAGGCCATTTAATTCATTTGCATACTCTTATTCAAGCGTGTGTCAAAGAAAAATCTCCTCTTGACTTAGTTGAAGCTCTTCATCCAACTCCTGCAGTTGCCGGATTACCTTTGAGTAAATCTTTGAGTTGGTTGCGAGCTTTGGAACCATTTGACCGTCAAACATATGCTTCTCCAATTGGATGGATAGATAAAAATCAAAATTCAGAATTTAGGGTGGCCATTCGTTACGGACATGTGAAAGGCTATGAACTTAAATTATTTGCTGGTGCGGGTCTAGTAAAAGGCTCAACTGTTGAGGGTGAACTGCAAGAGGTGGCTTTGAAATTTGAAGTTTTAAGAAATCAATTAAACTTAGATCGGGTTAATTGTTCAAATGATCTATAAGATAATTAATCACTTGATCTGCTAAGGGAATATTCATTAGATTTTCTACTTCTCTAATGCCAGTTGGACTCGTAACATTAATCTCACTTAGCATCCCTCCAATAACATCTATACCAACAAAAAAGAGCCCTTCATCTTGTAAAGCAGGCTTTATATGATCGCATATCTCTATTTCTTTAGGAGTTAATTTAGTTATCTCAGCTTTTCCACCTAAAGCGAGGTTGCTTCTAAAGTCTCCTTTTTTGGGACGTCTATTAATTGCACCTAATGGCTCTCCATTAACCAAAAGTATTCTTTTGTCACCATTTATTACTTCTGGTAAAAATTGTTGCATCATCACTGGTAAATGTTCTTGTGAAGTAACCAGTTCGAGTAATGCCTCTAAGCCTGGAGCATCTTTTGCAATTCGTATAACTCCTTGTCCACCTTTCCCTCCAAGTGGCTTCAAAACAACTTCTCCGTACTCTTTTGCAAATGTAATTAGTTGTTCCACCCTACTCGCCACAAGAGTGGGAGCCATTAAATCACTAAACCTTAAAGCTCCTAACTTTTCATTCCAAGCTCTCAGTGATGCAGGTTTATTAATTACATTGACACCATCTCTTTCTGCAACTTCTAATAAATGAGTTGCATATAAAAAAGCCTCATCAACAGGAGGATCTTTGCGCATCCAAATGCATGAGAAATCTCTTAAAGGAAGGCTTTGAGAAGAATGGACAGTGATCCATGGTTCACAATTGACTTTATTAGCAACTACCCATGCATCGTCCCCTCGGGCTTGCAGGTCCGAGGGAGTACAAATCCAAACATCTATGTTGGCTCTAGATGCGGCTTGCATAAGTGCTGCTGATGAATCCTTGTCGGGATTAATATTTTCAATTGGATCTAGAACAAATAGTTGCTTCATGAATCAATTTCCAATTCCAATCAGTTCATTTAATTTGTTATTACTCTCAAGTTCATAGAGCTCGTCGCAACCTCCAATACTTTCTCCATTAATAAAAATTTGTGGAACAGTTCTGCGACCTCCTGCTCTTTCAGACATTTTTGTTCTTGCATCATCGTCTCCATCAATAGAATATTCTTTGAACTGGACTCCTTTTTCATTTAGCAGTGCTTTTGCACGTAGGCAAAATGGGCAAAACCTCCAAGTGTATATTTCCACTGTAGGGATGCCTGAATCGTGAATTGATCTGTTCATTTATAGTTTTTGGGTTGATATGCTGATAACTTTTAATGTATTGATTCTATTACCTCGTTTGCAAGACCTGACAGATTTTAAAAGAGACCTTTCTTTATTGACTGCTCGCCTGGGTACAGCCCAGGATTGTCTTTGACGAACCTGCATTGCTAGCTAGAAAAAAGGACTTAGAGCAAGTTGCATCGCAACCTGAATTTTGGAACGATCCCAAAAATGCACAAAAACAGATGCGTCAACTTGATGAGGTTAAAGCAGAGTTAGAAAAACTCATTACATGGAGAGGTGCTATTGAGGATGCAAATCTTTCGTTAGAGCTTTATGAGTTAGACCCTGATGAAGAAATGCTTGCGGAGGCTCACTATGGCCTTGAGAAATTAAAGCAAGAACTTGAACGTTGGGAGATGGAGCGTCTCTTGAGTGGCACCTATGATAAGGAGGGTGCAGTTCTCTCAATTAATGCTGGTGCTGGCGGAACTGATGCCCAAGATTGGGCCCAAATGCTTCTACGGATGTATACCCGTTGGGCTGAAAACAATGGTATGAAAGTAATTATTAATGAACTTTCTGAGGGAGAGGAAGCGGGAATCAAAAGTGTCACCATCGAGATAGAGGGTGTATACGCATATGGTTTTTTACAAAATGAAAAGGGGACCCATCGTTTAGTAAGAATTTCCCCTTTCAATGCAAATGGAAAGCGACAAACCAGTTTTGCTGGAGTTGAAGTTATGCCTAAACTTGATGAAGAGGTTGAACTTGAAATCCCTGAAAAAGATTTAGAAATCACGACAAGTCGCTCAGGTGGTGCAGGAGGACAAAATGTAAATAAAGTTGAGACTGCGGTTCGGATTCTTCATGTGCCTACGGGTATTGCCGTTCGATGTACACAAGAAAGATCTCAGCTTCAAAATAAAGACAAAGCAATGGCTCTACTAAAATCAAAATTGATGGTAATAGCAGTTGAGCAAAGGGCTGCAGAGATTGCAGATATTCGAGGGGATATTGTTGAGGCCGCGTGGGGCAATCAAATTAGGAATTATGTTTTTCACCCATACCAAATGGTAAAAGACTTACGCACTGAACAAGAGACAACAGATGTAGATTCAGTCATGAATGGGGAAATAGATATTTTTATTCAGTCTCTTTTAAGGCAAAATATTGAAGAAGCATAAATCAACTAGATATGAATAATAAAAATATTTCTGATGACGTCACCAAGAAAGCAACTCCACCTCCAAGTTTTGTCAAACTTGCGATGAAAAATATGGTTCGGAAAGGTAGTCAAAGCCTTTCTCACTTTGGGTTGACAGCTTTGGGTTTCCTTGGATTTATTTTATTAGTTGCTGTCCTTGGGAAACCTCATATCCCTCAATAACTTTATGGAGAATTTTTCGACTAGCTCTTCTAAATTGGATGTTGATCTTTCTTTTACACCCTTCCCGGTTCAAAATTTAGATGTCTTTGTGAACAGTGAGTCTTTGGAGTTGATGAAAAATCCAAGTCAATGGATTAAGGAAATAGGAAGCTGGATTAGATTCATACAAATAAATTCAACCCTTAAGTGTCCGGAAATTGTCCTAAATGCGTCTCAATTTAGCCTGGGGTTGGAATTAACAAATGATAAGAAAATTCTTGATTTAAATCAGGCCTGGCTCGGGCAATCAAAAAGTACAGATGTACTTTCATTCCCCATAATTGATGAAACATTTTTTGATGTAAGTAATGAATGTATTGAATTGGGTGACATAGTTATTTCAGTCCCGACAGCAATCCGACAAGCTAAAGATAATAAAATTGATTTATTTCGAGAACTTAGATGGCTGGCAACTCATGGCCTTTTACACCTTTTGGGGTGGGATCATGGTGACGAAGAGAGTCTTGAAAAAATGCTTTTGATTCAAGAACAACTTATAGATTTAAATTGTTAATGAAGAAAAAATCTACTCTAGCTAGAATAACTAGCTGTTATTCTTTAAAGTAGGAATGAATAGTGATAAGAATGGCTCCTAAGACCCCTAGTGAATGTGAGAGAGAAGTTTGGGGTAGGGCTAAAACTCTTACAAGACCAAATAAAAGGTCATCATGGAAGATCGCTAAAGATCTTCCAGCAAGCTTTTTATATGCAGCCAAAGGAATTGGATATGCTTTCTCGACTCAGAGGAATTTTCGGATTCATGTTGGTTTTACATTGGGTGCGTTTGGCTTAAGCTTTTTTCTAGGACTTAATAAAACTGATTTAGCAATAATGGCCCTTACAGCTACTAGTGTGTTAATAGTTGAATTGCTGAATACAGCGATTGAATCTGTTGTTGATTTGGCTATTGGGAAACGATTTCATCCTCTCGCTCAAATCGCTAAAGATTGTTCGGCTGGGGCAGTTTTATTAGCTTCAATTAGCTCGGTGCTGATTGCTGTTTTATTATTATTACCACCATTAATTAAACAGTTAGGAATTTAATGGCTTGAAAATTATGTTTTTGGTGATCGACAATTATGACAGTTTCACTTATAACCTCGTTCAATATTTGGGCGAATTGGCTTCTCAGTATCCAATTGCATCAGAAGTAAGAGTCGAACGTAATGATGCTCTAACGATCAGTGAGATTAAAGAACTAAATCCTGATGCGATTTTGTTATCTCCTGGACCAGGAGATCCTAATCAATCTGGGGTTTGTTTGGATATTTTATCTGAGTTATCAATTGAAATACCAACTCTTGGTGTCTGTCTTGGTCATCAAGCTATCACTCAAGCGTTCGGTGGGAAAATAATTAGGGCTAAAGAATTAATGCATGGTAAAACATCTAATGTTTTGCATAGTGGTACTGGAATATTCAAAGACTTGCCTAATCCCTTAGTAGCAACTAGATATCATAGCTTAATTGCGGAGAGAGAGGGGTTTCCAGAATGCTTAGAGGTTATAGCCTGGTTAGAAGATGAAACGATTATGGGGATAACTCATAAAGATTATCCGCACATATACGGGGTACAGTTCCATCCGGAGAGTGTATTGACTGAAGCTGGTCATAAGTTACTCTCTAATTTCTTGGAGATAGCACAAGCTACCTAGATTGTCTCAAGTTGTACAGATGTAATAAATTAATCTAAACTTCATCGACAATCTTGAAAGCTGACCAGAATTTTTTCATCTGCTCAATTGTCCCAATACTCACTCTTATAGATCCTTTTAAATTTTTTTTCTTATCCATATTTCTAATTAGAATGCCATATGACTTTAACTTTTGCTCAACTTGTTTTGGATTTGATTTTGGCCAAAGTAGAAAATAGTTTCCTCCATCAATATGATGCTTAACGTGGTACTTATCGAATTGATCTTTGATCCAATTACGAGCCTCAAGTACTTCGTTCACATACGAATCAATATAGGATTGATCTTTAAGTGCTGCAAAAGCAGCAATCACAGCAAAGCTATTGACGTCATAAGGACCAGTAACTCTATTAACTATATTAATTACTGTAGAATGACCAATGGCAAACCCAATTCTTAAACTTGCTAAACCAGCAGTTTTAGAAAGCGATCTTAATACAATAAGATTAGGCGTCTTTTGGAAATTTACAATTGGTAGAACACTATCACCTGTAAATGCCTCATAAAGTTCATCGACGACAACTAGTGTTTTAGATGAAAGTTTAGCGATCTCTATAATTCTTTCTGGACTTAACCTTGTTCCAGTGGGATTATTGGGGTTGCAGATGAGTAAAATTTTTGGATGATTTTCAGTAATGAATTCGCAAATGCTATTAAATGGATATTGAAAATCTTTCCCCTCATAAGGTATTGAGTTGATTTTCATTCCTCGCATTTGTGCGCAAGGAGTATAATATCCAAAAGTAGGTGATGTTGTTAGCATTACATCATCAAAGTCGCCATAGGCATGAAAAATAGCATTTATTGCTGCATCTACACCATTAAAAATACCAATTTCAGATGATTTTATATTCACTCTTGAATTTTGTTTGGTGAGAGCTTCTACTACTTTCTCTGTTAAACCTGAGTATTCAGGATAAATAGAGATTTCATCTCTGCTTATTTCTCTGAGAGATTTAAGTACTAGTGGACTTGGTCCAATAGTGTTTTCATTAAAGTCTAGTCTTAGTAAATTTCGTCTTCCTTCTAGTGGTGCTGAATATGGCTGTAAATCCTCGATATCTTTCCTGGGATTTGGTAGATCAATAAATGAATTTTCTGTTTTTTCCATTACATTCTTTCCAGAGTGGGGATGCCTAGCAAAGTCATCCCTAGTTTAAGTGTATCTGCAGTGATAGAGCATAACGCAAGTCTACTAGTTCTTAAAGGTTCACCTGCTTTCAAAATAGGAACTTGATCATAGAATCTATTAAAGATCTGACTTAATTCAAATAAATACCCGCATAGACGATTAGGAAGCAGTTCTTTTTCGACTTCAGCGATAATACAATCAAGTTCCAATAGTTTGCGAATCAAGGCCCACTCTTGTGGTTCATTGAACTGAATATTCTGATCTAATACATTTAAATCTCCACCTTTGCGAGATATTCCCGCTATTCGTACCAATGCATAAAGTAAATATGGTGCTGTATTCCC
>QCIZ01000017.1 GCA_003216375.1 Prochlorococcus sp. AG-402-O21
TAAATTAAGTTATCCATTTTAGTTTTTCCATAAACCATTAGAAATGCCTCTGCTACCTAGACGTTTTGAACGTCTAAAATCAGTACTAAATAAAAGAATTTCTGATCTCACTGTCCTAATTGAAAATGTCGAAAAACCACACAATCTCTCCGCGATAATAAGAAGCTGTGATGCTATTGGTGTTCTTGAGGCATATGCAATCTTCAATACAGACAAATTTTTAACCTTTAATAGCACCGCTCAAGGAAGCCAGAAATGGGTCAAAATAAACCAATATAAAGAGACTGCCGAAGCAATAAAAGTTCTTAAAAATAAAGGTTTTAAATTGTATGGTACGAACTTGAATCCGAAGTCAATTGACTACAGAAAATGTGATTTTACTGGACCAACTGCATTTGTCTTAGGTGCTGAAAAATGGGGGATTAGTGAAGAGGCCACGAGTCTAGTAGATGAACATATACATATTCCAATGAGAGGAATGGTTGAATCGTTAAATGTATCAGTCGCAGCATCGGCATTATTATTTGAAGCGATAAGACAACGTCAAGTAGCCAATATCATTCCTGAAGCAGGGGAAGGTATGACCAAAGATAAATATAAAGAAAAGATCTTTGAGTGGGCTTATCCAGAGGTTGCTAAATGGTGTAAAAGCGAAGGTAGGAAATATCCAGAGCTTAATGAGAAAGGTGAAATTATCGATGATCTCCCAAGAACAGAAAAGATGAGATATTAAATTCCAAATCTCAAGTAGGATCTAATCCTGCAGGCTAGTTTCACTTATAAGTTTCTCTAAGCCTTCTCCAACAAACGATAGTCCCAACACTAAAACGAACATAGCCATGCCAGGATAGATAGCTGTCCACCAGATACCAGTAGGCAAGGCAACTAATGCCATATTCAAATCACTTCCCCATTCTGGAATATTCTCAGGAAGGCCTAGTCCAAGAAAGCCCAAGCCCCCAAGAACTAATACAGCATCTGCAGCATTAAGTGTTAAGACAACAGGGACAGAGGTAAGAACATTTTTCAGGAGATACTTTCTGATCACCCACAATGGGGAAGCTCCCATTGATATGGCTGCCTCAATATAAAGTTCTGATTTAACCTGTGAAGTCTGGTTTCTAACAAGTCGAAAATATTGAGGAATATAAACGACGCACAATGCTATTGAAGCATTCAATATGCCTCTCCCCAATAAAAATGCCATTACCACAGAAAGAAGTAGGACAGGAATGGTATAAAGCGTATCCATGAGAAGAACCAAAACCCTATCCAAAATCCCACCAATATAGCCACTCAAAAGTCCCAAAGGTATTCCTACTAGAACGGCAAGTGATACGGCCACAAAAACGACCTGTAACGCAACTCCACTCGCAGCCAAAGTTCTAATGCAAACATCTCTTCCTAGTCGATCTGTTCCACACCAGTGATTTATGGATGGAGCTGAAAAGATCGGATTTCCTAAGCCAAATTCACCATTAGGTACAATCTTTAAAGATATTAATAGTGGCATAAAAATAGAGATGCCTATATATACGGATAAAATTATCAACCCAGCGAACAATAATCGTGTCGACAAATTCTTTCGTCTTAAAAAATCTCTCAGAGTCAACGATCAAATAATAAGACCTAATTAAATTTAGCTGTAAAAGGTAGAAATAAAAAAAAGATTTGCTTAAATGAATGAATACATACAATTTAAGATGCATTTAAAAAATGATGGTCTCACCGTAGGTGAGCTCTCAATAACCATTGCAGCATTAATAATTATAGGTTTTATATGGACAAACCTAACCAAAGACAAAGGGAATCAAGAAGTCTCAATGTTTATCAATAATTCAAGTGAAATAAGCTATCCAAAGCAAACATAAATCATAAAATCATCTATTAATCATTATTTAATTTCAAGACAGCCATAAAAGCCTCTTGGGGAACATCGACTTTCCCCATAGACTTCATTCGTTTTTTCCCTTTTGCCTGTTTCTTCAACAATTTCTTTTTTCTAGAAATATCGCCCCCATAGCACTTGGACAAAACATCTTTTCGTAATGCACTAATACCTTCACTTGCAATAATTCGACTCCCTATAGAAGCTTGTAAAGGAATCTTAAATTGCTGTTTTGGAATAAGTTCTTTTAATTTCTCAACAAGTCCTTTACCTACACCATAAGCATTATCTTTATGAACAATTGTCGTTAAAGGGTCTGCTCGCTCTGAATTAATTAAAACGTCTAGTCTGACTAAATCATTTTCTCTATAGCCAATCAAGTGATATTCCATAGAAGCATATCCCTTGGTTCTACTTTTCATCTGATCAAAAAAGTCGGTCACAACTTCTGCTAGAGGTATTTCGTAAATAAGAGTGACTCGATCAGTCGTTATGTACTTCATATCAATAAAGTCTCCCCTTCTGTCCTGACAAAGACCCATCAAAGTTCCGTTGTAATCATTAGGAGCATAAATTTCCATTCGGACGTAAGGTTCTTCTATAGTTTCACGTTTTTGAGGGTCTGGAAGTGTGGCGGGATTATCGATCATCACAACTTCACCATTAATCATTTTGACTTTATAGATAACTGAGGGTGCAGTAACAATTAAATCCAAATCATATTCGCGTTCTAAACGCTCTTGAACAATTTCCATATGCAATAAACCTAAGAATCCACAACGAAAGCCAAATCCCATGGCACTACTAGTTTCAGGTTCATATTTCAATGCCGCATCAGATAGCTGTAATTTATCTAGAGCCTCTCTTAGATCTGGATATTGATCTGCATCAGTAGGGAACAACCCACAAAAAACCATTGGCTTGGCTTCGGTATAACCAGGCAAAGCTTCTTCAGCAGGTCTATCTTGCAACGTGATCGTATCCCCGACTCTTGCATCAGCAACTGCTTTGATTGATGCAGCTAAGTATCCAACTTCACCTGCATGAAGAGAATTTACTTTTACTTGATCAGGAGCCATAACACCTATTTCATCTAGCTCATAACTTTTTTTACTAGCCATAAGTAAAACCTTGTCTTTCTTGCTTATGCCACCACTCATGATTCTGAAATAAACAATCACCCCTCTGTAAGGGTCATAATAAGAATCAAAGATAAGTGCTTTTGTAGCTTGATCAGCATTATCTGCAGGAGAAGGTATTCTATCTACTACTGCTTGCAGTATTTCTGGAATACCAACCCCTGTTTTAGCAGAACAGGAAATTGCCTTAGATGTATCTAAACCAATAATTGACTCAATCTCATTTTTGATTTTTTCAGGATCAGCACCAGGTAAATCAACTTTATTGAGAACAGGAATAATCTCTAAATCATTTTCCAAGGCTAAATAAACATTTGCCAAAGTTTGGGCTTCTACTCCCTGACTAGCATCAACGACCAGCAAGGCGCCTTCACAAGCCTGCAATGATCTACTCACCTCATAAGAAAAGTCAACATGGCCAGGAGTATCAATCAGATTCAAGACATATTCCTCTCCATCATCAGCTTTATAATTCATCCGAGCAGCCTGTAATTTTATAGTTATCCCCCTCTCTCTCTCAAGATCCATGTTATCCAAGAATTGTTCTTGCATGTCTCTAGAGGAGACTGTCCCAGTGTCCTGAAGAAGCCTATCTGCCAAGGTTGATTTACCATGGTCAATATGAGCAATTATGCAGAAGTTCCTCAGACGAGAAATAGGCACATTAGTCATTCGGAAGCAATTAAAAGAACAAGATCTCTATTTATCAATTCAACTCTGAATAAAGATTAAATATAACTCACCAGTACTAAAGTTTTAAATTAATTTAAGCAAGAAATCGTTTCTTTTGCGAATTACTAAAAGTGCATCTTGATTAGAATTAATATCTATCCCGATACTAGGAAAAAGCTCTAACATTTTATTCTTCCATTTACTTGATTTCATTTTTTCATGCCAGCAGCGGTTTAAAACTTCAATCATGATTGTTACTGCTGTGCTTGCACCCGGGGAAGCCCCAAGCAAAGCAGCTAAAGATCCATCCGATGAAGTCACAACTTCTGTCCCCATTTTCAAAACACCACCTTTAGGAGTTTGCTTGATGATTTGAACACGCTGTCCTGCAATAGAAAGTTTCCAATCATCAGGTGAAGCCACAGGAAGGAATCTTTTTAAAGTTTCTATTCGATCCTCATTTGTTTGTATTAATTGATTTAATAAATATTTTCCTAAATCAATATTTCCTAATCCTGCTTGCAACATAGAGAAAAGATTAGTTGTTTTGATGGATCTGAATAAATCCAATTTTGATCCATATTTTAAAAAATTTGAACTAAATCCTGCAAAAGGACCAAACAAAAGAGACCTTTCCCCATCTATCCAGCGCGTGTCTAAGTGTGGAACAGACATAGGTGGTGCTCCAACTGCTGCGTTTCCATAAACCTTTGCATTATGTGTTTTTGTTAATTTTTCCTCTTCACAAATCAACCATTTGCCGCTGACAGGAAAACCTGCATATGACAATCCCTCTGGAATTCCCGATTTTTGCAAAAGAGTTAAAGCTCCTCCTCCTGCCCCAAGGAAAACAAACTTTGATCTAACAATTCTATTTTTTTTTGCTCCTGCTTCTAAAGATAAATACCAATCTCCTTCTGTATCTTGTTGAAGATTATCGACATTAGTAGAGTAGTTAATCTCAATAGATCTTGCTCCTTCAATTTGATTTATATATGAGCGAGTTAAATTACCAAAATCAATATCAGTTCCTCTTTTAATTCTTGTCGCAGCAATCTTTTCACTCTTTTGCCGACCATCCATAATCAATGGAATCCAATCTTTTAATTCATCATGATCCTTGGTGAATTCCATTTGAGCAAAAGCGGCATGAGAGCCAAGTTCAGAAAACCTTTTTTTAAGCAAAGAAATATCTTTATCTCCAAAAACTAAGCTGATATGTGGCAACTTATTTAAAAAAGTTTCTGGTATCAATTTCCCTTTTTCTACCAATGATGCCCAAAACTCTAAGCTTTGCTCAAAGGATTTATTTATTTCAAAAGCTTTGGTAGTACAAATGGATCCATCATCTTGGATTGGAGTGTAATTAAGCTCACAGTTGGCGGCATGCCCTGTTCCAGCATTATTCTTAGCGCAGCTACTTTCTAAACCAGCAGAAGATAATCTTTCAACAACCAGCAACCGTAAATCAGGCTCAAGCTCATGCAGAAGTACTGCAAGAGTTGAGCTCATGATTCCTGCACCTACTAATATTGCGTCATAAGTATTTTCTGAATCTAAGGTACTTTTAGTAAACAAAATCTTTATCAAGATTACATACAGACTATCCTGCAATTAACTAAGCTAAGCAAAATTAAATTAAATAAGCCGAAATGAGCGACGAAACTCTTGCACTGACAACAGAAAACGTTGAAAAGGTTCTTGATGAATTAAGACCATTTCTCATGGCTGATGGAGGAAATGTAGAGATAGCTGAAATAGATGGACCAATCGTCAAAGTTAGACTTCAAGGGGCATGCGGAAGTTGTCCAAGCAGCACAATGACACTGAAAATGGGTATTGAAAGAAAACTAAGAGAAATGATTCCAGAGGTTAGCGAGGTGATACAAGTTTTATAAATTCAATTCCTAATTAACCTTTATTATTCAATTCAGAGAACTTAATTCCCTTTTAATTGCTGACTTATAATCAAGACAATCTAAAGGGAGACCATTATAAATGAGATAACCGATTGGAGCTATTAAACCAACTGTAAAAATAAGATTAGAGACTGCTAAGCCTATGTTACTCAGCAAAAAAGTTATTCCATATATCCCTAAAAGATAAAAATGCAGAACCAAAAACTCCTTAGTATTTTGAACAGGCCATCTAAAGATAGAACCTAAGAAAAACAAAACACCTTTCATTACTCTTAATTATAGTTGAATGATCATACATAATCTTTAATCATTTTCATTGATAAATATGTATCTAAAGATGAAAAATGATGTATCAATTAATTTTTGAATTTTGATTTTTTTAGAGAATATTCTTTTTTAAGTTTTCTCATTCTTCTTGCCCATATCAGTGTCGCAATAACAACCCATAAAAAGAAGCCACCTAAAGCAAGAAAGCTAGCGGTGTAATTCATAAGGCAAGACTTTTAAAAAGTTATAATTGAAGTCTTTTGAAGCCAAAATATACCTGTCACTATTGATAATCCTCCAATTGATCTCATCAAGAAAGGATAAAACATTTTATTTGCTTTACTCGTTGCAAAAGATATACCTAAAACAACACATCCCATTGCAAAGACTGACCCAAGTAAATATGCAAATAGATAAGCCAACGCTCCAAGCAAAGGCAATGCCAATGCAGGAATAACTGCGACCAAATGGCTAGCTCCAGCGAAACCGTGTAAAATGCCTAATCCCGTTGCAGCATGTGTATGACTTTTATGAAGTTTATTTCCAGGTGAATGGAAATGAAAATGTTTATGAGGCATTTCTTCTCCATGCATATGCTGATGCATGTGAATATTTACTTTTAAGGAAGTCTTAATAGCCAGCCCCCCCACGATCAAAAGGCTTATACCAACAAGAAACTCTGCATAAGAAGACATTAATTCAATATTGATTAAGTCCTTTGCCAAAATCCCTAATATTGAGAGGATTAAAACCCCTGCCGAGTGTCCAATCCCCCATGACAAACCGTCGATTAAAGCTACTCGAGGTTTTTGTAAAGATGAAGGAGCCATTGCAATCATGTGATCAGCTCCACTAACCACATGCACTGCACCAGCAGCAAATCCAGTTAATATACTGATAAGCATGATAATTGGTAAGATGAATTTTCTTTCATTAAAAAAATATTCTCTTCATCCAAAAAAATCAATTTCTCTAACCTTAATTGTTTAATATTACATCCCAGTAGTTTAAATATCCTGTTGACAAAATTTTAATTTTTACGAAATTTGATCCTTTTGAAGTTTTCCAGACATTTCATAGGCCTCTGAACTTCCACCATGTCCATGAGCAATACCTAGTTCATGCATTTTTGCGTGTTCATCAATAGTATCTCTGAGCTCTTTTGATCCTGACCCAAATGTTGAATAAATACCATAAGCTACTGAGCCGGCTAGTAAAACAACTATTCCCCCTATCAGCATCAATAAAGTTGGATCAGTAGTTGAGGTTTCCATGCGTATCAATAATTTTTCATGATTGTACTGTATGAATCCAAGCATCGAGAGCTTCAAATGGAAACTAATTAAATTGGCCTAATATAATCTTTGATTTCACTAATAAAAAAGTCAAAAAACATTTATGGATAAATGCTTTTCAAATAAAAAATACTTTTGAAAATAATTGATAATAATTAATAGATAATTACTTAATTTCTATATATAAAATCAATTTATTATGCAGTCAAAGTACTAACATGAATATTTTCAAAGAGTAGAATTGTAAGCTAAAAGCCCGAAGAAACCCAATATCAAAAGGATGCTAGCAATCCTGCTAAAAGTTATAGGGCCAAAATCAATTTTCATATTAAGACGTAATTAGAAATTGCATATTAATGTAAAAAACCACAAAAAGTGAAACAGTTAAAATAAAACTCAATTCAAAAACCCAACAGAAATGTCATTTTCACTAATTTGCCCTATGGAAGCAAAATCAAATCACTCTTCACTCTTCTGGTTGTTAACTTTCAAATGATGCTCATAAGCATCAATCTCTTTCTCACTTTTTTTTATTTGCCCATCGAACATAACAACCCATTCTTGAGCTTTAATTTTTTGGTCTTTTTTGATACTCATAAACCAATTAAAAATTAAAATCCATCATACTTTAATACAATGTTTTTTCATTTAAAGTCGCAACACAAAATATTTTAAAAATGCTAGGCATTAAAGTTGACATAAAATAGAAAACATCATCAAATTGGTAAGTTAGGGAAAAAAAGATATTCTTAGTTGCAACAACTAAAAGTTAGAAGATATGTCACCAATATTATTCAAAGACAATATGCCCGCTCTACAAAATAAAGCCTATTTTAATTATGGAGGTCAAGGTCCGCTCCCAAGTCAATCATTAAATGCAATAACTTCGAGCTGGCAAACAATTCAAAGCTTAGGTCCATTTACAAATAATGTTTGGCCATACATTACGAAAGAAGTCATAACTACAAAAAATCTTATAGCGGAGTTTTGCGCTATTCATCCCAAGAGAATTGCCTTTACTGAAAATGTCACCTCCGGATGTATTTTACCTTTACTAGGACTACCATTTTTTGAAGGTGATAATTTACTACTTAGCGATTGCGAGCATCCTGGGATAGTCGCAGCCTGTAAAGAACTAGCTCGGAAAAAGAATCTAACAATCGCAATACTACCTGTATCAAAAATATGTAATGGTAACGACAAGAAAAATGAGACGTATAAAACAGTACTTAAATTGATAGATGAACACATACAAAAAAATACAAAGCTCGTCGTCCTCTCACATCTCCTTTGGAATACAGGACAAATCATGCCAATCGAACTTATCTCCAAAATGCTTAAAGAGCATTCAAGCAAACCTTATTTATTAGTTGATGCTGCTCAAAGTTTTTGTCATGTCCCAATCAAAGGTGCTTGTGAGAATGCAGACATCTATGCGTTTACAGGACATAAATGGGCTTACGGGCCTGAGGGACTGGGAGCTGTTGCTCTTTCAACAAGAGTTTTGGAAGAATCAAGCCCAACATTAATTGGTTGGAAAAGCTTAAAAGCTGAAGAAGGAATCTATATCAACAATAAAACTCCTTTTCATTCTGATGGAAGACGTTTTGAGATAGCGACTTCTTGTATCCCACTTTTAGCTGGTCTCAGAACCTCTCTAAACATGCTAAAAAATGAAGGTAGTGAAACTGAGCGATTAAATAAGATTAAATCTCTCAGCGCAGTCCTGTGGAAGGAACTAAACCAAATCAAAAATATTGAACTTGTTTTAAATAGTCCTCCACCTTCAGGGATTATAAGTTTTACTATTAATGGAAACAATTCTCCTGAGGACGTTGTCAAGCACCTTGGTCAAGAGAATGTATGGATAAGAGTTCTCGAAGATCCCAAATGGCTTCGGGCTTGCGTGCATATCACTACAGATTTAAACGAAGTCGATAATCTTGTTATTGGTCTAAAAAATTTCATCTCGACTAAAGAGTCTATTTAAAAGTCTTTTTTACAGATAGTGCTTTTCTCGCTTGTTCACGATCGTCAAAATAAATTGTCTGATCTTTTAGAATTTGATAATCCTCATGACCTTTCCCTGCGATTAAAACAACGTCATTTTTCTTCGCTTTTTCTATGGCCAGTTGTATTGCTATTGATCTCTCTGGCTCAAAAGCAATTTCAGAATCAGAAGTTATACCTTTTTCAATATCTTTAATGATTTCGCTTGGATCTTCTTGCCGAGGATTATCAGATGTCACAACTACATAGTCTGCTAACTTGGCAGCGACTTCTCCCATCTTAGATCTTTTTCCTTTGTCTCTATTACCACCACACCCAAAGACACAAATTAATTTTTTTTTCGTCAATGATCTCGATGCGATTAAAGCATTTTGCAAACCATCCGGTGTATGCGCATAATCTACTATTACTAGTGGATAGCCATCTTTAACTTTAAATCCATCCATATTTATCATTTGCATTCTTCCTGGCACTCCAGGAAACTTGTTTAACGCGGCCAAAAGATCTTTTAAGGGAAATCCTCTTTGGGCCAGAATACCCACTGCTTGCAATATATTCATCAAATTAAAATCACCTATTAGTGGTGAAAAAAAGTTTTCTGACCCAAAGGGGGTATGCAATTTACCCTTATACCCATCTTGCATAATTTGAAGATTACTAATATATAAATCTGGTTTCTCTCTAGTTTGAGAGTTCTCTTTTAATGAACATGTCCAACATTTTTGGTCTAACTCTTTTGCTAGTAATCCACCCCATTTATCATCTATATTCACTACTGACCTAGGACGATCATCTTCTATTAAATGTGATCGGAACAAACTAGCTTTAGCCGCAAAATAAGATTCCATTGAATCGTGATAATCTAAATGGTCTCTTGAAAGGTTTGTAAATATTGCTCCACTAAAATCACAACCAGCAACTCTATTCTGAGATAAAGCATGTGAACTTACTTCCATTGCTGCATATTCAACTCCTGCGTGAACAGCTTTACTAAGTTGTTCCTGTAAAGGGACAGCAAAAGTAGTCGTGTATTTTGAAGCTT
This sequence comes from Prochlorococcus sp. AG-402-O21, assembly GCA_003216375.1. Classification (GTDB taxonomy): domain Bacteria; phylum Cyanobacteriota; class Cyanobacteriia; order PCC-6307; family Cyanobiaceae; genus Prochlorococcus_B. The sequence continues at coordinate 10,233 of QCIZ01000017.1, forward strand.
CCTCATGGTTAGGCCATCGATTAATTAATGTTCCAAACAAGGCGGATGGATATCCAAGCGAAGAAGTCAAAAATTCAATTAAAAAAGATATAGTCGTTTTACCATTAGTACCTGTGACACCTATCAAACAAATCTCACTAGATGGTTTTTCCCAAAAATCTGCAGCCAATTTGCCCAAAAATAATGACACGGGATCCGGGATAACAATCACGGGGTCTTCCTTAGTTGGTGGATTTAAAAGAGAGGCATTTTTACTAATCATGGCCGCACAAGCACCTTTCTCAATAGCTTTTGCCCAATAGGTGCCTCCATCAACTTTTTCACCATCTAAACCTATGAACAAATCCCCTTTTTCGATTTCTCTGGAATCACATGAAAGATTTTTTATCTCTGGATTTACTAACCCTGGAGGAACCACAACGTTAATTGCTTTCAATAAAGTGTGTAGATAACGCGACAAAACAAACCTCTGATGATAAAAAATCAATGAAGGATCATTTCAAGTATAAAAAGACCTGAATATTTTTCACCACAAAATTACTCTACTTACGATTCAGTAATTAAAAAGAATTTTAGAAATTAAAAAAATTAAATTATGTTTTTCTCTTTGAGCTCAAAAAGTAATTAAATAATAAAAGGAACTGATTATTTAATTAAGATGTTTTGTACAAAATATTCAAATTCTTTTGTATCCAATAAAAAAGCATATCTTCCTTCAAACGTGGAGAAACCCGAGGTAATTCAATCTTCTTTAACAAGAGACTGGAGTCAAGAACTATTACTGGAACTTCATTTGTATACTTCATTTGAGTATCTAAAGACACTTTTTTGCTATCTATGTCGACAATGGAAAGTACAATAGAAGGTTTTAATTTTTTCAAACATATATTAGAAAATTTTTTTTCAAGTGCTTGACATAAACAGCACCCTTTACGTGTATATAAAATCAATACCTCTGAGTTCATTTTTCTGGAACTGGATCACACCCACAAGGAGTAAAAGGATGACATTTGCTTAACCTTTTCAAAGTCAGCCAACCACCTCTCCAAGGGCCATGCTTAGTAACTGCTTCTATCCCATAAGCACTGCAACTAGGGATAAATCGACAACTCGGTCCAAATAATGGCGAAATCCACTTCTGATAAAAAGAAATCAAACCAACAAAAATAAATGCAATGGCTTTATTGATCTTTGTAAGCATCTTTAGATAGAATAATGAACTGGTGAATAAAGGGCTGATGGATTTACTTCCAGATTACCCTTACCAGTAAACATTTTCTAAATTTAAACCCCTATGTCTAGATACCGCGGACCTCGATTGAGGATCACGCGACGCTTGGGAGACCTACCTGGTCTCACCCGGAAGGCCGCAAAAAGGTCTAATCCCCCAGGTCAGCACGGCCAAGCCCGTCGCAAGCGCTCTGAATATGCGATCCGACTCGAAGAAAAGCAAAAACTTCGATTCAACTATGGTATTTCTGAACGCCAGCTTGTTCGCTATGTAAAGAAAGCTCGTGCTCAGGAAGGTTCCACAGGAACAAATCTCTTAAAGCTTCTGGAAAACAGGCTTGATAATGTGTGTTTTAGACTTGGCTTTGGACCAACCATCCCAGGTGCAAGACAGCTGGTAAACCATGGACATGTAACTGTTAATGGCAGGATCACTGATATTGCAAGTTACCAATGCAGGGCTGGAGATGTTATTGCTATTAGAGATAACAAAGCTAGTAAGCAATTGGCACAAGCCAACTTAGAATTCCCAGGTCTTGCGAATGTTCCTCCACACCTTGAGCTTGATAAAACTAAACTCTCGGCAAAGATATCTGCAAAGACTGATAGGGAATGGGTTGCTATTGAAATCAATGAATTGCTAGTTGTTGAGTATTACTCAAGGAAGGTATAGGGCTACAAATAGCTTATTTCTCATTAAATTTAATTATGGAGCCCCTTTTTTCAGGGGCTTTTTCATGTTTTTCTATAGCCTATAGAAAAACAACTCAAAGGATATGGGATCAGTAAAAAGAGACAAGGAGTTCAGCACTGGATTAAACACAAGAGTCATTCATCACAAAGAAAATTTTTCTGAAGAGACCGGATCAATAATGCCTCCAATCTTCCCAACCTCAACTTTCGTCCATGGCAATGAGAGCGGCTTTGACTACACTCGTTCAGGAAATCCAAATTTTCGAATTCTTGAATCAGTTTTGTCTGATCTGGAAGAATGTCAGTTCGCAAGTGTATTTAGTTCTGGAGTAGCTGCAATTACAGCAATAGTCTCCTCACTTAAGTCTGGAGACTTAATCCTTTGTGAGGAGAACCTTTATGGGTGTACGGTAAGATTATTTGAACAAGTTTTTAATCGTTTCGGATTAAAAACTCAATGGATAGACTTTACCAAGCCCGATTTCCAAGACGTCATTTCAAATCACAAACCCGCGATGATTTGGATCGAAAGTCCGACTAACCCACTTCTTAAAATTATTGATATTGAGGGAATTTGCTATTTCGCAAATAAAATGCAAATACCTGTTGTTGTAGACAATACTTTTGCGACACCTATATTACAAAGACCTCTTAAACTTGGAGCGACCTTATCTTTAACTAGCACGACCAAATATATCAATGGTCACTCAGACGCACTTGGAGGTGCGGTATGCACCGAGAGTGCTATATGGAAAGACAAGCTAAATTTCGCCCAAAAAGCTCTTGGCTTAAATCCTTCTCCTTTTGATTGCTGGCTGATTACCAGGGGAATAAAAACTCTTCCACTTCGCTTAGAAAGGCAAATAAATAATGCATCTAAAATAGCCAATCAATTAGCCGACAATCCAGCAATAGAATCAGTTCGTTATCCCTTTAGGAGTGATCATCCACAATGGGAATTAGCTCAACGACAAATGTCTATGGGTGGAGCAATTGTTACAGCCACTGTTAACGCAACCCAAGCCCAAACTTATTCATTTTGCAAAAGTCTTCATTACTTCAAAATGGCAGAAAGTCTCGGAGGAATTGAAAGCCTTGTTTGCCATCCAGCAACAATGACACATGCTTCAGTTTCCAAAGAAACAAAGTTAAAGATTGGTATTACTGATTCACTTATTCGATTTTCTGTCGGATGTGAAGATATTGGGGACTTAAGTGCTGATTTAAATCAAGCATTGGGGAACATCTCTTGACTGAAAGAAATTTACTAAATGATCCTTGCTGGAGTGCTAAAGACTTAGGAGAGCCTCTCCCAAGTCGACCACATGCCGTGTCTGTTGCCTTGCCTAGATGGAAAGATGTAATCGACTACGAAGAGAAGGCACCATCCTGTATAAATTCATTAAAAGCAATTTACCCTAGGTTTGGGTTTCATCCGTTTGTTGCTGAGGTAGCTCGAAAATCACTTGCATTTCATGGTGAATCACACCAAAGTAGTTGGCCTTATCCCAATAGAGCTTCTGCATTGAGTGCACAACAATATTGTCATCGAAAATATTCGGATTGTTCTTCAAAAATAAAAGATTTTCTTGGTATTTCATGTCTAATTGTTGACCAAAGGAGTTCCCCTTCAGCAAAAGCCTTCTGGCAACACACTGGCCTTGGATTGTCGTCACGTGAAGCGGCAATTGCCCTAGGGAGAGAAAAAAGACCCTCAACCTCGGATGGTCATTGTGCTCGAGACGAGCTTCTTAATCGTTTAGCAAATATATACGATTGTCATAGCAGTCTAATACAACTACACCGCTCAGGCATGGCTGCCTTAACGACTATTCTTTCAGGGATATATTGTATTAAAGGGAGGTCTTCGACGCTTCAAATAGGCTTCCCATATGTTGATGTACTCAAACTACCTCAGATTATTTTCCAAGGGAGTGATCTCATTGTACAAACAAAATTAAGTCATATAAAAAAAGAGCTCGACAAAAAGAATCCAGCTGCGTTAATCATAGAAATACCAAGCAACCCTTTATTGCAATGTGTTGACCTCATATCTGTTTCAAAATTAGCCAAAGATAAAAATATCCCTGTCATTGTTGACGATACAATCGGTTCATCTATAAATGTTCACTTAACTCCTTACGCAGATGTCATTTTTAGTTCTCTTACAAAAAGTTTTGCTGGGAGAGGAGATATTCTTGCTGGTAGCTCTGTCATTAGCCCATACTCTAAATGGAAAAAAGAATTAACTGAGATAATTCCTAAAGTTGCATTATCTACACTATCTGATTCGGATGCTATTGAGCTGGAGATAACTAGTAGAGACGTAAAGGATCGCTTAAAAAGGTTAAATACATCTTGCTTAAAGCTGAAAGAAAAATTAGAAACAAAAAAAGAAGTTTCAAAGGTTTTACATCCTCAACATTGTAAGAATTTTAATTCGCTATTAAAGGAAGGAGGTGGTTATGGATGTCTATTATCTTTTAAACTTAAAGGGGGGATTGAAGAATCAAAAAGGGTTTATGATTCATTAAGAGTAAACAAAGGACCAAGTTTAGGTACAAATTTTACTTTGGTTTGTCCATATGTTCAGTTGGCCCACTTTAAAGAATTGAAATGGGCTGAAAGTTGTGGCGTCTCAGAACACTTATTAAGAGTATCAGTAGGGCTAGAAAATGAAGATGAATTATGGTCAAGATTTAATTCAGCAATATAAAAAAATCACTAATAAAGATTATCTAAATAACCAATTACCGAGATTCTTATATAGATTTATAGTATTAGTTAATTAAGTCATTAAAAAAATGTCCAGAATCTATGAGGACAATAGTTTTGCTATTGGTCATACACCATTAGTTAAGCTTAATTCGATTACAAAAAACGCAAAAGCAACAGTACTTGCAAAGATAGAAGGCCGCAACCCTGCCTACAGCGTCAAATGTAGAATTGGAGCGAATATGATCTGGGACGCTGAGAAGAAAGGTTTACTCAATAAAGATAAAGTCATTATTGAACCAACATCTGGAAATACTGGCATAGCCCTTGCTTATACAGCTGCTGCTCGAGGTTACAAGTTAATCCTCACAATGCCTGAGTCCATGTCAATTGAACGTCGGAGAATGATGGCCGTTCTTGGTGCTGAATTAATACTTACTGAAGCAGCGAAAGGAATGCCTGGCGCCATAGCGAAAGCGAAGGAAATAGCAGATGGCGACCCTCAAAAATACTTCATGCCAGGACAATTTGATAATCCAGCTAATCCAGAAATACATTTCAAAACAACAGGTCCTGAAATTTGGGATGATACCGATGGTCAGATTGATGTTTTAGTCTCTGGCGTCGGGACCGGTGGCACAATAACAGGTGTTTCTCGTTTCTTAAAGCAAGAAAAAAATCATTCATTATTATCTGTTGCCGTAGAGCCCACTCATAGCCCAGTAATAACACAAACTCTCAATGGAGAAGAAGTAAAACCAGGACCTCACAAAATTCAAGGCATTGGGGCTGGTTTTATTCCTAAGAATCTTGACCTATCCGTAGTCGATCAAGTTGAGCAAGTCTCTAATGATGAGTCTATTGCAATGGCATTACGTTTAGCACAAGAAGAAGGTCTACTTGTTGGTATATCATGTGGTGCTGCTGCCGCTGTAGCTGTAAGACTGGCCGAAAAAGAAGAGTTCTCAGGAAAGACAATCGTTGTAGTTCTACCTGACCTTGCCGAAAGATATATCTCATCAGTAATGTTTGAGAATGTACCTACAGGCGTTATTAAAGAACCATCATTAGCTTGACTTTTGAGTTTATATAACTGATTCCGGTGTAATCAACATCGCGTCTCCATAAGAGAAAAATCGGTATTTGTTAGAAATAGCATTCTTATAAAGTTTCAACATACGTTTTCGTCCAATTAGAGCGCTAACTAAAAGTAATAGAGAACTTTTAGGTAGGTGGAAATTAGTGAGCAATCCATCAATGACGGAAAATTTAAATCCTGGTTTAATTACCAAATCCACTTTGCCTTCATACGACTTCAAAGTTCCTCTTCCTGAAAGGTAAGCAGCCTCAAGGGCTCTTACGCTTGTAGTACCAACAGCAAAGACTTTCCCCCCATCCTCCTTACAATTAGTTATCGCTTTGATGGTCTCTTCAGAAACCTCTATCCACTCACTATGTAAATGCAACTGAGATAGATCTTCTTTCTCTAATGGTCTAAAAGTTCCTAAGCCGACATGCAAAGTAATTTGAGCAATTTTAATACCTCTCGTTGTTAAAATTTCTATAAGTTCATCACTTAGATGTAAGCCCGCAGTGGGAGCAGCTATAGCTCCTGGTTTCGAAGCAAATCTAGTTTGATAGCTTTCCTCATGACCACTTGATTTGTCCTTATCTATATATGGAGGCAATGGGACTTCTCCATATAAATCAAGTAAATTTTCCATTTCAGTCCAACTAGTAAACTCATTTGAAAATTGAATAATTCTTCCGCCTGTTTTCTCATCCTTATCAATAACTTTTAAGATTAAAGAATTATCTGGTGAGGAATCCAAGCATAATTGATCACCTCTTCTCATACGTCTGGCAGGACGAGCAAGACAAAGCCATCGGCCATTACCCCTCGGTTCCATTAGCAACAACTCACCTAAACCTCCACCTGACAATCGGATTTTCAATCTTGCTTTAACAACTCGCGTATTATTAACAACTAAAAGATCACCTGTCTTCAAGATATCCCTTATATCCCATACCTTTGCGTGCACAAGGTTTAAAGAATCCTCTAGGCCATCTTTAACAATCATCAATTTAGCATCATGCCTACTCTTAGTAGGGGATTGAGCAATTAAGTCATTTGGCAAATCATAGTTATATGAGCTTAAAAGATTATCTTTTTGATCTAACACATCAAATCAAATTAAAGTAAGAAAAAATCACTTGTTGTTCGACTAATTAAATCTCAAGACGAGAGGCTATAAGGGTTCTTTTCGATTAAGTATGCCAAATCCTTCAGGAATAGTGCTCCATCAGCCCCATAGATCACTCTGTGATCAGCGGTAAGATTTACTTGCATCTGTTTTTTGATGGAAATCGAACCATCTTTAGAAGCAACAACTTTAGACAAGGAAGCTCCTACCGCTAAAATTGCTCCAGTCCCTGGTGGCAGAATTGCATCAAAACGATCCACACCAAACATACCCAGATTCGAGAGTGTAAACGTACCACTGCTATATTCTTGAGGTTCTAATTGCTTATTCCTCGCACGCTTAACAAGATCAGCCCATTGTAGGGATAAATCAGCAAGACTGGTCTTGTCGGCATTTTGCAGCACTGGAGTTATCAACCCTCCGTCCTCCATCGCAACTGCAACGGCTACATTTACTTGTGAAGGATAGGCAATACCCTCAGAACTAAAAGCTGCATTCACCTGGGGGTGTCTAGCTAGGGTTAAGCCAACTGCTTTAGCAAGTAAAGCAGTCATAGTTACTCCATTAGGTTTAATTTGTTTATAAAGACCATCCAATTCATCAGTAAGAATTGAATATCCGACTCTGAAGCAAGGAGTATTTAAACTTTCCTCCATGTTCCGATTTACAGCTTGTTGAAGAGTATTGAATGCAACTGTTTCCCCTCTAGATCCAAAACTTTTCCCTGGAGCAGGTGGCTTACCAGAGTCAACAGATTTTTTTTCTAAAAGAGGCACTTCAGAAACGATCTTCGCTGGAGCATTACTTTCTGCTATCCAAGGAACGCTTATGGGTTGCCCTTTTGCACTTTGAACATCCTCAGCTTGTATCCGTCCATGAGGTCCTGAGCCCCTAACAGTTGCCAAATTTACTCCCATTTGAGAAGCAAGTTTTTTAGCTCTTGGGGAAGCGACTATTCGACCATCATTTAAAAACTGATCCTGATTTACAGAGGATTCTGAAACAAGAGGTGCAGGAGATGCCTTTGTAACTACTGTTGCTTTAGGAGAGTCAAAAGAGGCTTGTTTTTCTTGAACTTGAGGCGATGAACTCACTTTTTCTTGACCACCTGATTGAGAGGAAGGAGAAGGTGCATTTGCTTGAGCCGCAGCGATCTCATCTGCTGTCTCAACGATCAATCCGATTGTCTCTCCAACAGGTGCAGAGCTGCCTGCAGGCATCACAATCGAAGCAAGAAAGCCATCTTGGAAAGACTCAACATCCATATCAGCTTTATCTGACTCAACAACTAAAACTGACTCACCTCTTTCAACTTTATCTCCAGGTTTTTTTAGCCACTCAACTATTTTGCCCTCAGTCATAGTTGAACTTAAAGCAGGCATAAAGATGTCATGAGTGGCCATAATTTGTTCCTATTTCCTTTATGGAGAGTTTGTGGCAAGGCTTCAAAATTTTCTATCTAGAAGCTTTGCAAGTATCAATACATACCAATGTTAGTTCTACATGAGTGTCCTTACAACGATAGTTTTTTTTATGTGGATTTCTTCTTAATATCAAAAATTCTTTATTGGCAAGATTGTAGTTCAAACAGATTTCAAACTTGATCAATTGCCTCTACTACTCCATCTCTGACCAAAATACTCACACCCATTTTGCTGACTAAGTTATCACCAACTTTTAAATCACAAAAGCTGTCAATTTGTCCTTGCTCGACGATTTGTTCCATCTCTAACTCACGAACTTGAGATTGCTGTGACAGAAGATTTCTTTTTTGTTCTTCAAATTCTGATCTCTTCGAAGCCACTTGGTTCTGAACTTGAGCGACTTGCTCTTGAACTCTTGGGTCAAGGGGATTAGAGCTCTGACGTCTAATACCATCAACAATTTGTTGTCCTTCTTTTTCTAATTCACCAAGTTGCTGATCTATTGCTGATATTGCATTACTTAATTCACGCTCAGCCTCCTCTTTCCATGAAGGGGTTACAACCGCTCTAACAGTTATTGAACGTTTTATAGAAATTGAGTCCACCTGATCAATAAATCATGATTCGACACATAGAGTCTCAACAAAAGATAGTATTGGTCAATTTAATTGGCCAAACAAACAAATTACAAATCATATATTTCATTTATAAGTTTCAAATCACGTTGGATAATTTTTTCACGTTTTTGCTTAAGAGTTTGCGTTAACAAGCCATTTTCTATTGTAAATGGCTCTACCAAGGTAATTGAAAATAATCTCTCCTCTCTTCTAGATCCGAGACGATTTGCCAGTGCTTGATTCATTTCCAATTTTAGAGATTGTCTTAATTCATAATTTTCAGGAGATATTCCAAGAACAACTTTTGAATCCACACCCCTTTCTTCCAGCCATTCTTTTACGTGATCAATTCTTGGAACAATTAAAGCAGCAAGATGTTTTTGATCTTGCCCCAATAGCAAAGCCTGCTCAATCAATGGACTAGCAATCAAACATTCCTCCAAAGGTCCAGGCTCAATATTTTCTCCACTACTTAGCACAATCGTATCTTTTGCTCTTCCAGTCAGGATTAAGGATCCATCAGAAAGCAACATCCCTAAATCTCCAGTGTTAAACCAGCCGGTAGCATCTAAAACCTTCTTCGTTTCAGATCGTTTCCCTAAATAACCAGACATTATTTGAGGACCACGCGCAAGAACCAAGCCTTTTTGACGCAGTTTTTTTATTTGGAATGTTTCAGGATCTACAATTTTTATCTCAGTCTCTGGCAATGGTTGACCTGCACCCCCACGTATATTTCTCCAAGGCCTTCTACATGTGAGGACTGGACTAGTTTCTGTTAAGCCATAACCAACTAATAATTCAACACCTAAAGCTTCAAAGAAAGAATCAATATGCGGAGCAATTGCGCCTCCACCACTAATTGGGAATCTCAATCTTCCTCCACAAATCTTGGTAAGGATTTTTGGCCATAAATAAATAGAGGAAATTCTATGAATGGGGTACCGTAAAAGAATCTCTATACAAGAGATAATTTGTTCAAAACTAGAAACACTCTCAATAGTTAAAAAATAAAGTTTTCTTCGTGCCAGTTTATATGCCTTACTATTAGAAATCGCACTTTTTATCAAGGTCTTTCTCAGTCTTGGCATTTTATCAACAGCATCCTCAAACCCTAACTTTATCGACTCCCAAAGCCTTGGAACTGTTGCCATTACTATTGGCTTAACCCTTGGCAAATCTTCCTTAAGATGCCTAATTGATGTATATGTTTGAGTACAACCACAAGAAAAAAAATAATATTCTGCACTACGTTCATATGAATGCCAAATTGGTAAGACACTTAATACAGGCGCACCTGGAGAAGGGTTCGCTACGCAAGCTAGAGTCCTAATTTGATGTAATAAATTAGAATGTGTTAGTGGAACTCCTTTAGGTTTACCAGTCGTTCCAGAAGTATATAAAATGGTTGCTATTCTTTTTGGTTGCCTATCAATTATTTTCTCCTGTTTACTTACATTTTCTATATTCAATCCTTTCTTCAAAAAAGTCTCCCATTCTAAAACGCCTTCACAAGCTTTACCCTCAAGTTGAAGAACAAATTTCAAATTATTTATTTGATCATCATTAAGCGAAAGTCTTTCCAATACATCTGAGTTTTGAACAATCAATCCAACAGCATTTGAGTCTTCAAGGATATATCTAAGCTCACTTGGTGGAGCAGTCGCACCTCTAACAGAGTCTGTTGCACCTATTCTCATAAGACCTTGATCGGCGATGAGCCATCTAGGACTATTTTCAGAAAAAAGAGCGACCACCTCATCAGGTTCTACTCCGACCTGAGAAAAGGCAGATGCTGCCATAGAAATTTTTTCTGCAAGTTCTTCATATGTAAAGCTTTCTGGGTGGAAAGTATGTGGTGAATCAACCGCCAATACCTCCCCCAACTGAACTTTTAATAATTCCCAAATCTCGTCAACTTGAGTAATCTTATCAAGATGAGATCTTTTATTAATTGCTTTTTCCTCTTTTCTATTAGGGATCCAAAAAGCCAAAGCATCCTTAGAAGAAAATATATTTTTTTGTGAGTTAGTTTTTGTCATAGCCATAAAATAATTTGTTATTTTTTTAGTGAAATTTAAAGAGGTTAATTTATTTTTTCCCAGTTCAATTTAAAACGTCTTTTCACAGATTCCCTTAAAAGAGGCTTAACGTCACAGACTTTGATACCAGGTATCCAATCACTCAATTTACCTAATTTGACTTTATCCAATCCACAAGGAATTATCTTCTCAAAACCAAAAAGATCACAATCTACATTTAGTGAGAATCCATGTTGAGTCACCCATCTCTTGCAACCAATTCCTATTGACCCAACCTTTTTATCTTCGCACCACACTCCTGTTAATCCATTTACCCTCTTCCCCTTTATCCCCAAAGAGTCAAGAACATCAATCAGCACTTGTTCCAATTCTCTCAAATACCAAGATAAATCTTTCTTGTGAAGACTTAAATTTAGAACCAGGTATCCAACGATCTGTCCAGGCATGTGATGAGTAACTTCACCTCCTCTCTCAATACTAAAAACGGGTAAAGGAGATTTATTTTCTTCAAATAATAAATTTTTTTTGTCGCTACCTCTACCTATTGTGAAACAAGAAAAATGTTCAAGTAACCATACTGCTTGTGGTGAAAACGGTTCCTCAATAAGGCTTTTCTGAAAATTCTTCTGCCAACCTAACGCAGTCTCAAATGGCACAATTTTTTTAGGTTCAAAAAGAAAAGCGGAAGAAGATTGTGCAAGTTGAGGGGTTAGATCTAAGTTGCTATTAGGCCCTGATTCAGGCGAAACAGAATGAAGCTTCTTATTCATGGACGCAATCTTGAATTAACTCCATCACTTCGTGATTACACAAAAACAAAAATTGATAAAGCAACTCACAATTTCCAAGAAATGGTGCAAGAGGCTGATGTCCATCTCTCAGTCGCTCGAAATCCTCGAGTACCACAACAGACAGCTGAGGTGACTGTTTTTGCAAATGGAACAGTGATAAGAGCCCAAGAAAGAAGTGAAAATCTTTATGCAAGCATTGACTTAGTAGCAAATAAACTTGCACGACAATTACGTAAGTACAAAGAACGACATAATAGTCATAATGTACATAATAATCAGTCAACGAAATCAGTACAAAACGAAGAAACTCAAAATCATTCTTCCTCAGATCATTCACTCATTGAAGGTAAAGAACCACATCTACCTAGCCCAGGCGTAAGACGCAAATATTTTGAGATGGACCCTATGACAATTGAGCAAGCAAGAGTCCAATTAGACCTGATTGATCATGACTTCTATTTATTTAGAGAGGGAAAAGGGTCAGCTTTACGAGTCATTTACAAGAGAAATCACGGAGGATATGGCGTAATCCAAGAAAAGATATAGATACTAGTCAAATGAGTAAAAACAGCTTGGAAGAAGCACATGCCAATATTTCTAATGTAATTTATCAAGCAGTTCTAAATCCTCATTTCAATAAAGAAATGATTGTCCAGGCTTGTGATGCTTCCAAGCAAAGTGGCTTCGCAGGCTTATGCACTAGTCTTACAACTCTACCAATTGCACGTGAAAGGTTAGGGAGCAAAAGCAATACAAAATTGATATCAGTCATTGCCTTCCCTTTTGGCTTTATCCCAACTTCTAATAAACAAAAAGAAGCCGAGTATGCAATAGAAAAAGGAGCAGAAGAGTTAGATCTTGTTCCAAATTATTTTGCATTAAAAGAAGGAAATATAGAGCTTTTTGCTGAAGAAATAAATCAAATAAGTGAACTTGGTATTCCAGTAAGAGTAATACTTGATGCAACTATACTCTTCAACTCATCAAAACTTTCTATGGTAATAGATGCTTTAATTGATGCAGGGGCAATTGGAATTCAAATAGGTAATGGTTTTGGTCCATCTGTCTCAAAGGAGCAAACCAATCATGTCTCTAAAATTGTTAAAAATCGCTGCTCAATTAAAACTGTTGGAGGAATTAAAACTTTTGATCAAGCAATTGAACTAATTGAAGCAGGGTCAACATATATTGGAACAAGTTTTGGTTTTGAAATTACTCAAGGACAAAAGGAAAAGGAGTAATGAATTCAAATCAGAGGATGAAAGGATTGTCTTTAAAAGTTGGACCTCTTGGCGAAAATGACAGACTTTTAACCATACTTAGTGAAGAAAATGGAATATCTCGTCTTGCAATACCAGGAGCAAGAAAACCAAAAAGTAGACTAGGAGCAACATCACCTTTTAATTTTTTAGATTTACATATAGTCGGGAAAAAAAATCTTAGGAGAGTTACTCAAATAAAGATTATTAAGAGTTATGGAAACCTTGGGAAAAGCATCGAAACACTCTCAGCAGCACAAGCAATTTCAGAGCTAATTATGATTATGGTTGGGAATGAAGACCCGCAACAAGATTTACTTAAACTGGTTTTAATACATTTAAATAGATTAGATGAATTACATAAAACAGAATTTGATTCATTAGAAGCTTTAGCAATAAGTGTTCAATCGTGTATTCATTTATTGGCTTTAGGCGGATATTGCTTACCACTTCAAAACTGTTGTCATTCAGGTTTCAAACTTATACCCCCTATTGGAGAATGGAGCTGGAGGTGTAGCTTTATTCCTGAAGAAGGTTTTGCAATTGGGACAATGCCTAATGCACGCACTGAGCTAAATCCATCTGAACTTGCTTTACTTCAAAGACTTTTACTAGAAAAAGTACCTTTCCACAGTAATGGAAAATTATTAGGTCCTAAAAATGTCTGGTTAAAGCTGCTGGAAATTGTTGAGACCTGGATTGAAACTCATTTACAAAGAAGAATTACATCTCTTCAAATGATGAGAGAGATAATAATTAGTAATGATCTAAATAATAAGTAGGACAATATATTGGGGGAAAATTAATAGTTAAGAATTTTTATTTATAAATTAATTAACTATTACAATAGTTTGAGAAGAAATTTAGGGTAACTGCTAGTTTGAAATACCGGTTTTTTTAGAGTTTGACCCATATCGCCTGGCTAGGCAAAAAAACACCTTTTTGCGGGAACGTCTGTTACGGACTGAGTACGACTGAAGAGCTTAGAGAAAGAGGACATCAAACCAGTTTTATTCACTTTGATAACCCAATGAGAGATGGGAATAATAAAACTTCCCTACTAGCAAATGATCCTGATGTAAGTCTTCCTTATTTAATAAAATCTCAGGTTTATACAATCCCTTCTTTAAATGCTCAAAGAGAGCTTAGAGAATCTCTCTCAAGACTTAAACCTGATTTAGTACATGCAAGTCTGACGCTCTCTCCATTAGATTTTCGACTGCCTGAGCTTTGTCATCAACTTGATCTACCCTTGATCGCAACTTTTCACCCCGCTTTCGATTCAAAACTCAGAAATCTGACTGCAAATACACAGCAACTTACCTACCAACTTTATGCACCATCATTAGCTAAGTATGACAAAGTCATTGTTTTTTCAGACTTGCAAGCAGAGGTTCTTGCAAAACTAGGAGTAAAAGAGAGCAGACTTGAAGTAATCCCTAATGGAATTGACATAAAGAAATGGAACCCCCTTGAGCCAAGCAATTCACAAAATGAGCTTCAACTTGAATTAAGAGAAAAGCTCGGCTCTGAGAGAATATTTATCTATATGGGTAGAATAGCTTCTGAAAAAAATGTTGAAGCCTTACTACGTGCATGGAGATTTGTCCAGCCAAAAGGATGTCGACTAGTAATAGTAGGCGATGGGCCACTAAGGCCAACACTCGAAAATCACTCAATCTTCAATAAAGAAGATAATGTGATTTGGTGGGGATACGAAGCTAATCAAGATAAAAGAGTAGCTCTTCTCCAAATCGCTGAGGTGTTTTTACTTCCAAGTCTTGTAGAGGGACTATCTATCGCTTTACTCGAAGCCATGGCAACTGGAACAGCATGCGTCGCGACAGATGCTGGAGCAGATGGAGAAGTGCTAGAAAATGGAGCAGGAATTATACTTAATACTGAGGGGGTTACTTCTCAATTAAGGACCCTTTTGCCTGTTTTACGCGATCAACCAGTACTAACCGGCGAATTGGGTAGACGTGCTCGTTTAAGAGTAGAAGAAAAATATACACTTCAACAAAACATTGACTCACTTGAAACTCTATATGCAAATATTCTTAGGTCATCTAACTCGAAACCTCTTCAGCCAATTGACGACTCTTCTGAGCTGCCAAAACAACTGCTTCAATCAAGGCGGATCTCAAGCCGGCAAGTTCAAGGTGTCGAAGAGCACTAATTGTAGTACCTGCAGGAGAGGCAACCATATCTTTAAGTTCAGCAGGATGCAAACTTTTTTCTCTTAGCAAGGATGCTGTGCCTGAAACGGTTTTGTGAGCCAATTGATTGGATAAGTTTCGTGGCAATCCTGCGGCAACAGCCCCATCAGCCATTGCTTCAACCACTAAAGCTATATACGCAGGTCCTGAAGAAGTTAAAGCCAAAAAAGAATCAAGTTTTTGCTCTTCTAACTCATAAATTTCACTAATAGGCTCAAAAATCTTTCTCACAACTTTCTTTTGATCCAAAGTTATATCATCTTCCCAAGCTAAACCAGTAAGCCCCTGGCCAACGAGAGAAGGGGTGTTCGGAACAGCTCTTACACATGTGTGCCCAGGGAAAGCTTTCTTAAGACTTTTCAATGTAATTCCAGCCAAAACTGAAATTAATAATGGCTTAGGAAAGTGATCTTTCAATTGCAATGATGAGAAAGATTCTGTGATTTTTTTGAATTGTTGAGGTTTTACTGCCAATATTTTCAATGGAGCCTTCCATACCTCTTTAGACAAGGAATCTTCACTAGATACAACTTTTAATTCCTTTGGAAGATCATTCGATGCAGGTGCAATACTTGAGCTACTACCTACAATTCCTAAAACATTTTGAGGATGGTATTCACCTCTTTCCAAAAGAGGTGAAACAATAGCTTTCGCCATGCTACCTAGACCAATTATACCAATAGAAATTTCCAATCTATTTACTCATTCAAAGAGCTGTAGCTACTGTTTCCCCCCAAGCAGGCTCTGGAGCAGAAGAGGTTCCCTTAGAAATCAAATCATTCCCCTTATTACTCATACTTGAAGGAGAGGCTTCCTCTTGAAATGAATTAGTTACGGTTACGCAAGAAGGTGCAAACAGGAAAATACTTTCTCCAACTCTTTCTTGATGTCCATCGATAGCAAACGTTCCACCTGCGACAAAATCAACTGCTCTTTGGGCTTGATCAGGCTCCATCATCGTGAGATTTAGAATAACTGTTTTACGCTCCCGCAAAGCTTGGATCACTCTCGGCATTTCATCAAAGCTACGAGGCTCCATTAAACTAACTTCAGAATCATTTGTTGAAATTCCAGGCATGCCAATGACGTTTGAAGAAGTGTAGCCATTCCTCCCATCAAAAGGATTGGCCTGAGAGATGGTTGCCATTTCTCCACTTACTCCTTTGTTACCTCTATTGAAATTCTCAAAGTCTTCACTTGTTTCGTAATCGAGCTCATCAAAATCACTATCTAAAAAGTCATCACCTGCGACGACAGCACGAAGACGGGAAATAAGCGACACCAGTTAATCCTCTCGGGATGATTTGTTAAAAAGTTGGATAAGCCAACAATCGATACATCCTCAAGAAAAGAAGGATGAATCATATACTTAAATAACGTTCCTTTTCTTAAGGGGCAAGCTTTTTTATTAGTTTTTTCATATCTTCAACAATTAACTAAGTCTAACGTTTACCAAACAAAAGAGATCCCAAACGAATCCAAGTAGCGCCAAAGTCAATAGCCTCTTGCCAATCGTTGCTCATTCCCATTGAGCAATCCTTTAGCCCCAAATGATTTGCAAGATTTCTACATTCACAAAATAAATCTTTTCTTTGATAGGAATTAAACGCAATTGGTGGAATTGTCATTAAACCAATCAAATTAATATTGTTCAAAGAAATAATGTTGGGCCAACATTTCAAAAGATCTTTTTTTGAGAACCCACCCTTTTTAGGATCATCCCTAAATTTTACTTGTAAAAATATATTCGGAGTTTTTTGCTCTTCTTTTGAAATTCGAGAAATTCGTTCAACCAAAGGTAAAGAATCAACAGAATGTATAAAGTCAAATTCTCTAATAACTCCTCTAACTTTATTTTTCTGCAATGTACCGACAAAATGCCATCGAAGTTGCTTTAAATCCTTAAGTTCGTTTTTTTTGGGAACAGCCTCTTGTAAACGACTTTCTCCAAAATCCAACTGACCATAGCCAGAAAGCTTACGTATGGATCCTTGAGAATGTCCCTTGCTCACAGCAAGCAAGCGAACCTCTACGGGTAAAGAATCTTTTATTATCTTAAATTCATCAGAGTCAATCAACATAAAATCAACCAAAGTCAAATAAAAGTTTGGTTAAATAATTTCTGCCAAGTATCCATGTCTGAGGATTTTTCTCTCCTACATTTAGACAAGTGCATTTCTGAATAATGCCGAGCATCCATATATGGAATAACTTCAAAAGCTGCTCCCCGTGGTTGCAAAGTAACTAAAAAAAATATTTTCTGTGCATATAAAGTTGCATATACATCTCTACCATTACTTGCTGGTGACACTAGATATAGCATTCCAAAAGTTGGATGATTTAGATAGCGCTCAGCGTTCAAATTTTAATTCTTTTTAATTAAGATGTACCATACATACAACGTAAGATAATGGCTATCAAAAGCAAAAAAATCGAACCTAAATTCATCCACAAATATCTAGGATCAGCAACAATTCTAGGACGTAGTTGTTGTGATGATAACCAAAGCCCCTCTCTTGACATTAGAGAATCAGCTCCCTGTTCTGCTCTGAGCAAAATATTAGACAAAAGTCTTTCGCCTAAATTGACAAACAACCCCAACGTACTTTTAAATCCCAATTTTCTAAATTCAATTGCTCTCACCCCAATTGAACGAAAGAGATTTTGAAGCTCCTCTTGAACTAAAGGTAAAAATCGCAAAGCCAAAAGAAGCTGAAATGACAACTTATCAATTGGGAATCCTAATAAAGTTAAAGGTGCTAAAAACCACTTTATTGCCCATACAAGATCTTCAGGGGGGGTTGTGATTAGCATCAAATTCACACTGTGAATAACCGTAAAAATTAGAGTCGAAGTTTTTATACCTAATTCTGCGGAGCGACGATCGACGATTAATGGTCCTAATGAAATGCCCCCAAAGTTAAATGGCCCCAGCCTAAAAATCTCCCATGATCGGATCAAAACAATTGCTCCTGGTATTTCATCAGGTGATCTTATTGTCAATTCACTTGATGCTTCACTCGCAGGTAAAACAATCGATAAGAATCCAAAAATCAAAGAGAACACCAATAAAAATATTAGAGATCTCCACCAAATACGTGGAGGTAGCGAACTAAGAGCTGTAATTAATAAAAGAACACAAGCGATTGATATTCTCCAGATGGAGTTAGCTAAAATTGGTGATAACAAAAATAAAAGGATCCAGGAGAGCTTGATTCGAGGATCAATACCACGAAGCCAGCTAGAGTTGCCAGAGACATATTGACCAATTGGAATCTTTTTTAGCCAATCCATAGATAAAAACTGAAATTACTAATTTCAGCCCCCTTTCTGTTGGCGTGCCAAATCTTTTTCGACATCGCGTTGCTGCTTCCCTCTCCAAAACAATTTTATAGGAGTCCCTTCAAAACCTAGACCCTCTCTAACTTGTCTCTCAATATATCTTCGATAAGTTTCCCCAAACAATTTAGATTCATTCACAAAAAGAGTAAAACTTGGAGGATTAATGGCTACTTGCGTACCGTAATAAAGACGCCCCTGTTTACCTCCTCTCGTAGTAGGAGGACTTCTCCACTTCAAAGCCTCAGTGAGAACCTCATTAACAACTGATGTACTAACCCTTCTTCTATTCTGATCAACTGCCAAAGTAGCTAATGCAAAAATGCCCTCGACTCTTTGCCCCGTTAGTGCAGATATAAAAATCATTTCGGCCCAATCGAGAAAATAAAGCTTTGAACGAATCTCTTTTTCCATTGCTGACATTGTGTGACTATCTTTTTCGACTGCATCCCATTTATTCACAACAATCACGCAAGCTCTACCTTCCTGCTCAATTCTACCTGCAAGCCTTTGATCTTGTTCTGTGACGCCGTCCAAAGCATCTATAACCAATACACAAACATCACTTCTTTCTATCGCCTTAAAACTCCGATTAATACCAAAGAACTCTGGACCATAATTGACACTCCTACGTCTACGTATTCCCGCCGTATCAACTAATTTCCATTGTTTACCCTGATGAGTTATTCGACTATCAATCGTATCTCTAGTCGTACCTCTAATCGAACTAACTATTGCTCTTGTCTCTCCACATATAGAATTAAGAAGACTTGACTTGCCTACATTTGGTCGGCCAATAATTGCCAATTGAACAGGGGAATCACTTACTTCATCTAAATCTTTAGAAGGAAACAAAGTAACTACATGATCTAGCAGATCGCCGGTTCCAACACCATGTATTGCAGAAATTGGATAGGGCTCACCAAGCCCAAGCTTCCAAAATTCAGCAGCCATTGCCAACCCTTGCTCGGGAGATTCACATTTGTTAACCACAACGAGTGTTTTACAAGAATGAGACCTCAAAAATTCAGCAATCGACTCATCAGCTGTAGTAACCCCCTCCTGACCATCGACAATCACTAATGCAACGACGGCTTCTTCAAGAGCAAGATTAGCTTGCTCTCTTATTTCGGGAAGGAACTCAGTATCATCGTCAAAAACCAAGCCCCCAGTATCTACAACTTTAAAATCTCTATCCCTCCAAAATCCATCTTGATAAGTTCTATCTCTAGTTACTCCTGGTTCATCATGAACAATGGCTTCCCGGCTCTGACATAAGCGATTCACCAATGTAGATTTCCCAACATTTGGGCGTCCAATTATTGCGACTATTGGTAGCGGCAAAATTCTCTACCTTTCATAAGATTATTTAACCTTTATAGGTCAAAACTGAGATTAATTCTTCATACTACAAGTATGAGTAAAGAGTTCCATTTCCAAATGAGATTTAGAAATCAAACTTACCTAGAGAGATTAACAAAAAAACTGATTCCTTAACTACCTAACCATCTTTTTCCCTGAAATGAGCGCAACGAATCAAGTTTTGATTTTTTTGTGATGACTGAGAAAAATCCAAGCCTGCTATGAAGATGAAAGTGTTATCTCCAATTTACTTATCAGGAAATGGGACCTCTAGATCATTAAATTGTCCTGTTATTCAATCCCCACTTGCAGGTGTAAGCGATCAAATTTTTAGAAAATTTGTTCGTAGATGGTCTCCAAAAGCTTTACTTTTTACAGAAATGGTCAATGCTAAAAGCCTTGAACTAGGACATGGGGAAGAGAAGGTTATTGAGCTTTCAGAGGAAAGTGGACCTATTGGTGTTCAACTTTTTGACCATCGGCCAGATTCAATGATTGATGCTGCCATCAAAGCCGAATCATCTGGTGCATTTCTTATAGATATCAATATGGGTTGCCCAGTAAAGAAAATTGCTAGAAAAGGAGGAGGAAGTGCTTTATTAAAAGAACCAGAACTTGCTCAATTAATCGTCAAAGAGGTTTCAAAAGCCATATCAATTCCATTAACAGTAAAAATTAGGTTAGGTTGGGATGAAAGCACCAGTGATCCAGTATCTTTTGCATTAGGGCTTCAGGACGCTGGGGCGCAACTAATAACTGTTCATGGACGAACGAGAAAACAAGGATTTTCTGGGAATGCAAATTGGGAAGCTATTTCTAAAATCAAAAAATCATTAGATATACCTGTCATTGCTAATGGTGATATTAGAAACTCTCGAGATGCTATTGAATGCTTAAAGATCACTAATGCCGATGGGGTAATGATAGGGAGGGCAAGTATGGGCGCTCCATGGCTGGTTGGACAAATTGATGCAGAAATTAAAAATCAAAAAACTTTTAAGGAACCTGACGCAAAGATGAAAGTCAGCTTATCTTTAGAACATCTCAAATTACTTGTTTCGAAGAAAGGTAATCATGGACTTTTGATTGCTAGGAAACATATGAATTGGACTTGTAGAGGTTTTCAAGGGGCCTCTACTCTTCGCCAAAAGTTAGTTAGAGCCAGCACTCCAAATGAAGCAATAAAACTACTCGAAGACGCGCTTATAAAATTCAACTAAAAGTTTCAGGGCATTTTCACAGGCCAACTTTGTCGAATCAATAGCAAAGAAAAATATGCCCTAGTACCTGAGGACAAATCAGAGGCCTTAAGAATTTGTTGATCTGAAAATCCTACTCTTTCTGCGAATATAGAGCTTTCTATTAGACCCAATTCTTCAAGCAAAGGTTTGACCCATTCCCATTTTTTCCCAAGCTTGAGCAAAACAACTACCCTTTTCATCAAAGCTGCATTAGATAAAATAACCTTTAGCTCGTTACACGAATCCGGAACAGGTACTACGAGCAACTGTTCCTCTTGAAAAGCAAGTGGTAATTTACTTTTAGAGGCAGCTGCAGAAAAAGATGTAACGCCTGGAATTAATTTAACCAGGCAATCTGGATGATATTTTTCTAACTCCTTTAAAAGATAAGAACCTGTCGAAAAAAGCGAGATATCGCCTTGAGCAAGGAAAACGACTCTTTCTCCTTTCTCAACCATCCTCATTAATTTATTTCCAGCAACTCTCCATGCACTCTTTAAAGTGTTCTGGTCATCAACCATGGGGAAAAGCAAAGGAACTTTTTTTTTATCTTTGGTTATCCATTTTGAAGCAATTTTTTCAGCAAGACTTTCTCCTCCTCTAGTAGAGACAGGATAAGAAACAACCGTTGAATCTCGAATGGCATCAACTGCTGCGATCGTTAATAAAGATGGATCTCCTGGGCCTACACCCGCAATAGTCAAATTTTTCATTTAATTGGGGAAATTCTTTCTACTTAAAAGAAATAGTTAACTATGCATTCTTGGCTCATGATGCATTTTCACTAAAGCATCAGATTCAACCTTAGCTAAATCTTCTAACCTAGAAGTAAGTGAATTCCGTTCAAAACGTTCATCTGCCAGCTTCCAATAAATTCCAAAATGCCTAGCTTCGCTTTTTAGTAAGTCGGCGTATAAATTTCTAAGCTCAATATCAGGAGAATATACAGATAACAATTTCATTCTTTCATGACTCCTTGCCTCAATAAGACCTGCAACTAGAAAGCTATCTAGCATTCGCAACGGTTCATCTTTGCGAATGTTTTTTGCCAAAATTGCAGCATATGGAGGTGATGCTAATTTTTGAAGTTTTTCACCACGTGCATTCAAAATAGATAAAACTCTCTCAAAATGTTCAAGCTCTTCTCGAGCTAATGGGCTTAACACCTCTGAAAGACCCGGTTCACTTACATAGCGAAACATAAGTTGCAATGCTACGCCCGCAGCCTTTCGCTCACAATGTGCATGATCCAAAAGTATTTCCATTGGATTAGAAATTGCAAGATTTATCCAATCTTCATTAGTTTTATTTAATAGCCAGCGAATCTTTGATTGCCCAACAAATTGAGATTTTGAATTATCCATAAGCTACCTAGGTTTTTTTAAATAAGAAACTATACCTTGCAAGGCTAGTTGATAACTATTTGCTCCAAACCCGCAAACCAAGCCCAATGCTTTATCTGAAAGAAATGATTTATGGCGAAATTCTTCCCTAGAATAAATGTTACTTAAATGTACTTCCACATAGGGAATAGCAACTCCTAATAAAGCATCTCTAAGAGCTATGGAGGTATGTGTATAAGCACCTGCATTAATTAATATTCCGTCAATAGAACCAGCGCTATTTTGTATGCAATCAATCATCTCACCTTCTGAATTACTCTGAAAAAATCTAAGCTTAGTGCCAAGCTCACTCGCTAAAGTCAATAACTCTTCTTGAATATCTTCTAACGTTTGTGAGCCATATATAGTTGGCTCTCTTTTTCCAACAAGATTCAAATTCGGTCCATTAATTAATAAAACATCCATATTCCTGACTAATTAAACATCTTTCATGATCGTATCGATTCCAACCTAAAAGCACCAACAAAATCGAGAAAAGTGGCACCGTTTCCTGTTAATCTCATTAAGTGGATCGGGTCGGTGCCCGAGTGGTTAATGGGGGCGGACTGTAAATCCGCTGGCTACGCCTACGTTGGTTCAAATCCAACCCGGCCCATCTTTCCACAAGCCCTTGTAGCTCAGCGGTAGAGCACTCCCTTGGTAAGGGAGAGGTCTCGGGTTCAAGTCCCGACGAGGGCATCGTCGGAACCCAAGGCAGGGCAAGCGATCTAAGGCACTGGGATCGCAAATCTTTAAAAGTGGGCGTCCGATTTGGGGTCCACTTTTGTTGTTTTTAGAACATTTACTTGATGCGTCTCTGATCTGATGCAACTAAAAAATGGCGACTATTAGAAGAAGCGGGAGATGGAGATCTGCTGCAAAAGCCTTTAAATCAGATTCGTAGAAATCAAGAATTAACTGATAAGAGCAGAAGGTAATTTTTACAAAGAAATCATAATCGAGTATTTCACTTGATCGCATGAAACGGTATCAACCGCTACACTTTAGGAACGTTCAATTTCCTCAGGGAAATGTATGTTTAGATAAAAAGGAACGGGGCTACCTCTACCGAGAAACGTGATGAATCACCTTCCTTTAACCAGAGAAAGTCTTTGCAAGAAAACCTCACTCCACAACGCTGAGTTGTTTCTATCTTCCAGACCAAGTCATTCAAGCTCAACCGAATTGAATATTCGGCCGCTTAAGCAAAAGGCAAAAAGAAAAGCAATACATCAGTCCGAATTAAATCTTGCTTCTAAATGCAGTACTAGCTCCTCCAGCTTGAATAGCCACTTAGCCAGAAAAAAAAAAAAAAAAAGAGCGCGAGGAAAGATTGCACTCAGCACAAATTATCTCGATGATTAAATAAACTTTTCTTATAGGAACAATCAATTCTCATAATCGAATACCGTGAGTAAAAACTCACAGTACCGTTAATTCTTCTTTATATTTAATTCATATTTCATTTTTGCCATGACTCCTGAAGCAGAAAAGTTTAACGGTTGGGCTGCAATGCTTGGCTTCGTTGCAGCCTTTGGTGCATATGCAACAACAGGTCAAATCATTCCTGGTATTTTCTAAGTGGAGCTCAATCCATTTAAACCATATCAACAATTTTTTCAAAACCTTTTGAAAAGATCTAACAAAAGTTCTTAGCGGTCTGGTTAAGAACTTTTTTTTGACGTTTTTCAATGAACAAGAATTTTAATTAAGACGTCTACTTCTAAATTGCTATCAGCAAAAAATAGGCAGATGGGATGAAAGCATTGGAGAAATCAGCAGCATGAATTCATATGGTTTTAAGGATGCTGCTGCAATATAGCCGCTATAAACTGGGGGATAAGAGGTGATTAGTTTTTATTGATGCAAAGTGATCTAAAAGCAATTTTTTTAAACTATATTTTGTGTTAATCGTTTTCGGAAATCGTTTCAAGTAGTCGTGTAAAAACACTTTCTCTACTCTTCAATCCCCATTCAATTTTGAGTTCATCAACAAAGTCAATCAAGTTGTTGGGCAGGTTGATCGTGACTTTCGAATAATCCTTTTTGGAAGCCTTTTGCGATACGGCCAAAACGAAGAAGTTCAATCTATTTGTATCAACGGTAACATATCTTTTCAATGGATCACACCCCCCTTAAAAGTGAACTAAAACTATCCAGTATTAACTAAATAAAGCAATAAAAAAGCCTCTCCCGTAATGACAAAGAAGAGGCCTTTTATGTTTGTTTTTAAGAATCAGAATTAAACAATTCCTGGAATGATCCAGCCTGTTATTCCGTAGTTAATTACAGCTGCAAAGAAGCCCATCATCGCTAGGCGGCCGTTCATTTGCTCGGCAGTTTTCCA
>QCIZ01000018.1 GCA_003216375.1 Prochlorococcus sp. AG-402-O21
ACTCATTAGAGAGATATTGATCCAATGATTAGATCTATTGATAACCCTCATAAGTATAAATAGCCCGAACTGGTTAGCCCTACTTCAACCGCGTGAAAAAATCTGGAGCCATTACGTTAAGTCTTTTTTAGTCTGTTAAATCTGTTCAATCAACTTGTTTTTAGATAGTTCCCAATTCGCAAGAATAACGCAGTGGCTTTGATTATCTACTTAAATAAAAACACTTTAACCTCACTCATCGAATAAGAAAAATTTATCCATTTCACTAGAATTACTAATTACCGTAACAAAAGCTGGGTGAGTTTACCCATCCTAGATATCACATTAACCAGCTAGATTGAAATTATGGATAAATCACTTTTCATGCGTCCTGAGCCTGATGATTTGCAAATGCCTATTAACAAGTATAGGACTATGGATATTGAAGAATTAAAAGAAAATATCGACAACTGGGAAAAAGAGAATGATTGCTTTACTGAACTCCAAGGCCTTGATATCGCAAAAAAAGAACTGGAGCTTAAATACAAAGAAAGGCAAGAACAAATAGAACTCCTTACTAAATCTCTTACCTCTTCTTCACGAATAGGCAGATGGATTTCTAGTGCCAAAGCAGTTCTCAAGCAGTTTTTAGAATTCAAGAATTAAAGGTGTAGCAATTGTTAGTGAAGCTGGGGGAAACACTTAACATCATGATTACTTCAACTTTTAATTGGCACACTAGTTCAAATCACTAAAAAAGCATCCTGTTCACTGAGTGGATGCTCCTTTGGCAAAGAACTATGTGTTAAGTGGCAATAAGAATTTCAGACTATTGGTTTTAGTCCTCATACCCAACAAAATTTACTGGATCAGAGAGATAGAGAATTATTTGAAAACCCAGGTTAGGAGGCAATGAAAGTTTTTTAAGCAGCAAAAGAGTCATGCCCTGTAAAACAATAAAATCCTCTTTGTTTTTACTCATATTTTTTCTCCCAAAACAAATAAAAATTTCTAGTAATTACGTTCAAGCAGGTCGACTTTGGTTACGACGTATAAAAGTTCCATTGAATTCACAGGCAATGAAATTAGAGAGAGTAAGAAAATCTATCAAAATTTTGCATGCAAATATTTTGCTTAGATAATCAGTCTCCTTTATCGTGAATATCGCCTGAATAAGCTTGAGTTCCAATCTCAGGAGGTAAATTATTTTTAAAGTCATCAACCAAAGCATCTGCTTCACTGCTGAATAACCTTAAGAACAATTGCTTTGTTGCAATAATTGCAGTCCAGATTTTGTCCCTTTTTCTAGTCATACATTATTCCTCCCTAAACATACTCAAATTCTAAGTGAGATCTTATTGGCACCGCTTTACTACTTAACTTATTCATTTACAAAATCTTGCGCTATTAATCATCTTGTTAATCCAAGCCCTATTAAAAAAAGAACATAAAAACAAAAAACCCCTTACTTATCGAAGACAGTAAGCTTTATGTACCAAGCTGAACACCATGAAGAAAATATTTTGTTTAAAATTATATTGTAGAAATCTACTAAAAACGTTCAACTCATCAAAAGATGAGCCGCAGTTTGACTCAAGCCAAGGAACGGGGACTTGAGCATATTTCGGAGAGTAAAATGTCTTTAACCTACAGAGGCCTAAAGTACAACCAGCAAAAAGCAGTTGCAGAAAAGCATCATGTTCAACTTACATATCGAGGTAAGTCTTACCAAAGCTAGAAACAAATCCTTTAACTTTACCCCTTATATTTGAGGGGTTTTTTTTTGCAGAAAAATAAAATTACTTAATAATATTGGATCTTTTATTTAAATATATATTTATCATTGCTAAGGTAAAAATTATTAAAAAAGACACTATAAATAGCAAAAGATAATTACCTGAGATCATACCTAATTCACCATCTAATATTTTTTGCAAGAAATTATTAAGCCCAATATCCTTGATCTTTCTTGCTGCAAAACCACTAGCAACAAATGGAGAGTCTGAAATTATTATACTGAAAATAAGAGCAGGCATAAACCTTCTCCATTTTATTTTTGTAAGTCCTATTGCGTAGCAAACAAAGTCAAAGAATCCAGACATTAAAAGAGCAGTCATAAGAAAATAATTATTCTCTAGATAATCCTGACTTATACTTTCAACTCTTCCCATTTGTTTTGGACCAAGTAATCTACCAATATAATTTCTACCTAATTTTCTAGCCAACAAAAATGATGTCGAACAAGATATAAAATCTGCTAAGAATATAACAATCAAACCCTGGGCAAAACCGAACTGAAAGCCTGCAGCAACAGAAAATATTGTCCCAGGTAAGACTGGTATTATAATACTAATAGATCTTAATATAAATAATAAAAATATCAATATTAAACCAAAAAAGCTATTCTCTTTTAAACTACTAACAACATTATAAAAAATATCGCTAATAATATTAAAATCAAAACGAATAATGGTAATGCATAAAAGAATAACAAAGAAAATTAGTATTACATATCTAAAATATTTACTAACTCTTAACTTATTATCCATAAAATATTTTCTCAATCAAAATCAAAATTTATCGTCAAATTATAGTACGAAATTATTTTTAAATTGCTATGAAAATCACTAATTTTGCTCGAACTTAAGGCTGCACAGTGTATTAGCCTCTGTTAAAGGCATTTCTCCAGAGTTCCATTTCTCATATACACATGTATAAAAAGGTTCATTTGTGCTAGTTAAATCATTTTTTTGATCTATTAATTCTCGGAGATATTTAGCTTTCGCCCGAAGATAATCTTTCTTGTATGACCAGTACATAACTTCGGCAACACCTATAAAAGCCAAAGAGAATACAAAGATAACAAACAAATGATTAATCAATCTTTCACTACTAAGGATTAATATTTTATGCCTAACATCTAAGAAAAGTAACTCGTAGATAATACTCAAAATTCTTTTTTTCTTTTTTGCTAAAAAGGTGATTTTTACATTTGATATTTTTCATTGCTAACCTTACTAATCATAAGAAAAACAGCACTGCTGCTGTTGAAATGCAGAAGTGCAAAACCTAGTCAAAAAACTTAGCGGACTATCTTCATATGAACTTAACCTCAATTAATGATTTATTTTGTTAGAAGGGATCAAAATTGTAAAGAGCAATGAAATTAAAAAATTTCTTCCTTAATCAACTAAAAGATCAAGTTTTGTCTGGCAAAACAAGGCCTAAGAAATGGAGAATGGAGCAGCTTCAGGCCTTATCAAATTTATTAGACAATCATCAGCAAGAAATATTAAATGCTTTACATCAGGATTTAGGAAAACCTCCCACAGAAGCGTTTTTTGAGATTATTGCTGTCAAACAAGAAATAAAACTAGTTCAGAAAAATTTATCCAACTGGATGAAGGCGAAAAAAATAAATGTTCCCGTATCTCTTCGACCTGCTCAAGCATTTATTCAGCCTGATCCATTGGGCTGCATTCTGATAATTGGCCCATGGAATTATCCTTTTTCTCTTACCCTTCAACCTCTAGTAGGAGCTTTAGCTGCTGGAAACACTGCTGTTTTAAAGCCCTCAGAGCATGCACCTCATGTATCAAATCTAATAAAAACTCTTATAGAAAAGTATTTTCCACCAGAGATTACGCAAGTTGTTGAAGGAGATGGAAATACTGCCGCTGATTTAATGTGTCAACAATTTGATCACGTCTTTTTTACAGGTGGAGAAAACATAGGGAAAAAAGTAATGGAAGCCGCCTCAAAAAATCTTACTCCAGTAACTTTAGAACTTGGAGGCAAAAGCCCTGCTCTTGTTATTGATGGTGCGAACCTAGAAGTAACTGCAAAGAGAATTATATGGGGAAAAAGTCTAAATGCTGGTCAAACATGTATTGCACCAGATCATTTACTAGTTGAGCATAAACTGTTTGATTCATTAATTTCTAATTTAAAAAATTCAATTGATGATTTTTATGGAAATAATCCCCTAGATTCAAAACATCTAGGAAGAATTATTAATCAAAACCAATTTAATAGGCTTAACAACTTACTAAAAGAAGCTAAAAAGAATGGCCAGATAATCTATGGAGGAGATAGCAATGAAATAGAAAAAAGAATTAGCCCTACTCTTATAAAAATCGAGAATAGAAATGATCCACTAATGAAGGAAGAACTTTTTGGTCCATTGCTACCTATATTGCTTATTAAAAATCTGGACGAGGCAATTTCAGAGTTTAAATTTTTGCCTAAACCCCTTGCTCTATATCTTTTTGGAGGGGATGACAAAGAGCAAGGGAAAATACTTTCAATGACCTCTTCTGGAGGTGTTTGTTTTAATGATGTCGTTTTACAAGCAGGGATACCAGAACTGCCATTTGGAGGCGTCGGATCAAGTGGCATGGGTAAATACCATGGCAAAGCAGGTTTTGATAACTTTACTCATTTCAAATCCGTCCTAAAAAGACCTTTTTGGCTAGATCTAAATTTCAGATACCCACCTTATAAGTTAGATTTATCTTTACTTAATAAATTAATCGGTTAATATAGAATTATTATCTATGCGATAAATTATTAATTTATACTAGAGATGCTCAAAAAGATAGAGAAAAATATTAGCTTTTTGTGTCTTAATAGTATTATTTTTTTCTTATCAATTTTCACTTTAAAAGTTAATGCTGAAACAACGATCATCGCAAAGAGTGGTGATACGCTTTTAAAGATATCCAAGCAATATGGAGTTCCTTTAAAAGAACTAATGTATAAAAACAATTTAAATGATGCAACCAGAATAATAGAAGGTAAGGCAATAGCAATACCTCTTAGAAACAAAGAAAAAGATTATAAAGCTGATAATCCTATTTATAAAGTTGTTGAAGGAGATACTCTTTATAAAATCGCTAGAAATTACAACGTAAATTTACAAGATATTATTGATTTAAATAATCTAGGAAATAATTCATTCCTAGAAATTGGTCAAATTATTTTACTTCCAAAGGGTGTAATCAATAAGAAAGTAATTATTAAAAAAAATATTAAGTTAGCAAGTAAAAAAGTTTTTTATCATCAAACATCTAAATCAGAAGATCTTTCAATTATTTCAGAGATTCACAAAATCAGTAAAGAAGAAATTAATATTTTGAACAACTTAAATAATACTGAAAAAATCAATCCTAATATAAAATTAAAAATAAGAGAAAGTAAACCTTATAAATGGCTAAAATACGGCTCATTAATGATCAATTGGTCAGATTGGACATATCTTGATGGAAACTATATTGCTCAAGCAAAAACAAAGAAAAATAAATCTTTCTATATAGCTCTTAACTGTAAAAAGAGAGCATTAAACAATACATTGAACAACTCTTACTGGACAAGCTGGTATTTCCCTGACAACGATTTTGAATTTAAATTAATTAATGATTTTTGTGATCAGGATTTTAAAATTTAAATTATTTATTCATTTCAAGAGATGGAGGTTCCAGTCTTTCAGAATCTTCCTCAACAAGTTGCAGTCTCAACCTTTTACCCCCAGAAAGTTCTCCAAGAGAAACTCTTATAGTTGAGCCAGTAAGAGTTTGAAGCGTGTCTAAAAGCTCTCTTAAATAAGGTGTGCTACTTCCAGACTCTACCCATAGTCTCTCTTGCAAACCTTCTAATCTTTTCCAAGCAGAATGAAATCTTAAAATGGAACTCTCTATAGTCTTGGCCTGTCCAAAAGCATCTGAAAGTATCCCTAAAGAATCCAATCTAAGAGCTTCTTGAGTGGCTTTATCTAAATTTAAATCCTTATTTTGAAAAGCTCTTAATGATAGAGAAGCATCTAAAGACTTGCCGATCCATTTAGCAGTATTCGTCATATCTTTTACTGAATCAATTTCAGGATTTTCTCTTAATGTTTCGCATATCTCTTCTTGCTGGATAGGCGATAACTTAGATAATTCTCTTACCAATGGAGCAACAAACTTGGCTGGTAATAAATTTGATTGCGTTTTTTCTCTGATTTCAACAGGCAAAAGAGAGCTGGTTGCAGCCACAAATTCGTCAGTCAAGCTCTTTACTTGTCTTCTCGTTATGTCCTTCCCTTCATTCGCAGCTTCAGAAATCATATGTTGAATCTCAGGCTCAGCTTGCGCCGTTTCAATAAAAGCTCTCTTTGAAAAATTATTTACACTTGATTCTTCAAGGATCCCATCAACCAAAAGATTATCCGATGAATCAGCTAATTGAATAAGGGAATATGCTTTGCTTTTACTAATTTCCATCTCCCTTAACCACTGCAAAAAACCTGTACCTCTTCCATCCCCACCTCTCTTTTCTCTATCTCTAACGACACGTAAAATCCTTCCTCGCCAAATTTCGGTTTGCAAATCAAACTTCTCGCATATTGACCATGCATTCTCTAATCTCTTAATGAAATCAATATTACTTAAATCATCTTGATCAGGATCAGGTAAATCAAAAGTAAGAGAAGTGGGGTCGAAAGATGGCTGTGATATCACAAAAAATAAAATCGTTAAAAGTTCAATATTTAAAAGTTAATTGAAAATTCGTCCGAAAATCAATCTGAATTATATTTATCTGCAGAAAAAATTTTCAAAAGGGATCTACTCTTTCAAAATACCAGCGACAGTCTGTGACACATATACAAATTTCTCCTGTTCTGATAGATAATAGTAATATTAAAATTATTTAGGGAAGTCAGATGAGCTTTGCACGAAAAGACAAGGTTCGCATCTTGCGTCAAGAATCATACTGGTTTAATCAAATTGGAGAAATTGTCTCTATAGATAAATCTCCAGCGATGAGGTACCCAGTAACAGTCAAATTCGAAAAATGTGATTTCAAAGCTTTCAGCGGAGTTGATGGTGGTGCCAATACCAGCCAATTTTCAGCGAAGGAATTGGAAGCTGCTGAAAGTTAGCAGTATTATTACTTTTGCCAGAATTACCAGAAGTTGAGACAGTTAGAAAGGGACTTGAAAAGCTTCTAAATAATTTTTATATCGAAAAAATAGAAGTATTAAAAGATCGGTCAATTGCAAGTATTGGTGGGTCGAGAAGTTTTATTTTTAATATTAAAAATAATTATTTTGGTGGTTGGGAAAGAAGAGGGAAATATTTAATAGGATCTCTAATTTCAAAAAACAAGATTAGAAATGGTTATATAGTTGTTCATCTGAGAATGACAGGACAATTCAAATTAGTTGAAAAACAAATAGAACCATGCTCCCATACAAGAGTAAGGTTTTTAGAAAAGAGCGGTAGAGAACTTCGTTTTGTAGATATTAGAAATTTCGGACAAATGTGGTACGTACCATCGACGCAATCAGTAGAAGAGGTTGTATCTGGAATTAAAAGATTAGGCCCAGAGCCATTTAGTGCTGATTTTAATAGTTGTTATTTAGAAGAATATTTTAAGAAGAAAACTCGTTCAATTAAATCTGCATTATTAGATCAAGAAACTGTTGCTGGTGTTGGGAATATATATGCAGATGAATCATTATTTGATGCAGGTATTAATCCAAAAACTGAATGTAGAAATTTAAAAATCCCTGAATTAAAAAGACTTTGTAATAGTCTTGTCAAAATTTTAAATATAAGTATCGGAGAAGGAGGAACTACTTTTAGTGATTTCAGAGATTTAGAGGGGGTTAATGGAAATTATGGTGGACAAGCCTGGGTGTATAGAAGAGGTGGTAAAAAATGTAAAAGATGCGGAGAGAAGATATTGCGCGAAAAACTATGTAGCAGGAGCACGCACTGGTGTCCAAATTGTCAAAAATAATCAAGCATCAAAAAAGGGATCCCTAAGGACCCCTTTTTAAAATTTTACCTGGCATTGAGCTATTTTCTCAGGGGGCTACCCCCCAAATATCGTCGCCGCTGATGCGTTTCACAACCGAGTTCGAGATGGATCGGAGTGGTTCCACATCGCCATGAACACCAGGATAGTGTTATGTATAGAACCCTGAAAACTGCATAGATATTATTAAAATAATCTGAAAGAATAAAGCAATAATTTGAATAAAAGCAAAAGAAGGTCAAGCCCTCGATCTATTAGTACTCCTCCGCTACATCTGTTACCAGACTTCCACGTAGAGCCTATCAACGGGTGTTCTTCCCGTGATCTTACTGGTTTAAACCATGGGAATACTCATCTTGAGGTGGGCTTCCCACTTAGATGCTTTCAGCGGTTATCCACTCCGCACATGGCTACCCAGCGTTTACCGTTGGCACGATAACTGGTACACCAGAGGTGCGTTCCTCCCGGTCCTCTCGTACTAGGGAGAAATCCTCTCAATATTCCTGCGCATACACCGGATATGGACCGAACTGTCTCACGACGTTCTGAACCCAGCTCGCGTACCGCTTTAATGGGCGAACAGCCCAACCCTTGGGACCGACTTCAGCCCCAGGTTGCGATGAGCCGACATCGAGGTGCCAAACCTCCCCGTCGATGTGAACTCTTGGGGGAGATCAGCCTGTTATCCCTAGAGTAACTTTTATCCGTTGAGCGACGGCCCTTCCACTCAGAACCGTCGGATCACTAAAACCGACTTTCGTCCCTGTTCGACTTGTAGGTCTCACAGTCAAGCTTCCTTCTGCTTTTGCACTCGACGACTGATTTCCAACCAGCCTGAGGAAACCTTTGTGCGCCTCCGTTACCTTTTAGGAGGCGACCGCCCCAGTCAAACTGCCCAGCAGATACTGTCCGTTTCCCGGATAACGGGTAAACGTTAGATCTCTAGCTCTGAAAGAGTGGTATCTCACCGTTGACTCAGTAGTACCCAAAAGCACTACATCAATGTCTCCCACCTATCCTGCGCATTCAGAGCCCGAGAACAATACCAACCTGCAGTAAAGCTTCATAGGGTCTTTCTGTCCGGGTGTATGTAGTCCGCATCTTCACAGACAATTCTATTTCGCCGAGCCTCTCTCCGAGACAGCGCCCAGATCGTTACACCTTTCGTGCGGGTCGGAACTTACCCGACAAGGAATTTCGCTACCTTAGGACCGTTATAGTTACGGCCGCCGTTCACCGGGGCTTCAGTCACTAGCTTCGCTTACGCTAACCAGCTTCCTTAACCTTCCGGCACTGGGCAGGTGTCAGCCCCCATACATCGTCTTGCGACTTAGCGGAGACCTGTGTTTTTGGTAAACAGTCGCCTGGGCCTCTTCACTGCGACCAGCTTGCGCTGGCATCCCTTCTCCCGAAGTTACGGGACCATTTTGCCGAGTTCCTTAGAGAGAGTTATCTCGCGCCCCTCGGTATTCTCTACCACCCCACCTGTGTCGGTTTCGGGTACTGGCAGTTATGCCTTAACGGGTATAGGGATTTTCTTGGAAGCATGACATCACCAACTTCGCTGCCGTAGCAGCTCGTACTCACGCCTTAGCTCAGAACGTTTTCTCCGTTCCTCAAAGCCTCGAACGCTTGAACCAGTAACCAACATCTGGATTGGCTAGCCTTCTCCGTCCCCCTTCCCAAAACATAACTGGTACAGGAATGTTGACCTGTTATCCATCGACTACGCCTTTCGGCCTGACCTTAGGACCAGACTAACCCTCCGCGGACGAGCCTGCCGGAGGAACCCTTAGGGTTTCGGGGCATGGGATTCTCACCCATGTTTTCGCTACTCAAGCCGACATTCTCACTTCTATGCAGTCCACGCCCGCTTACGCTAACGCTTCACCCCACATAGAACGCTCCCCTACCATTTATAAATAAATCCGCAGCTTCGGTACAACACTTAGCCCCGTTCATTTTCGGCGCAGGATCGCTCGACCAGTGGGCTATTACGCACTCCTTTGAGGATGGCTGCTTCTAAGCAAACCTCCTGGTTGTCTGGGCAATCCCACCTCCTTTATCACTTAGTGTTGATTTTGGGACCTTAGCTGGCGGTCTGGGCTGTTTCCCTTTCGACTATGGAGCTTATCCCCCACAGTCTGACTGCCTAGTTACACACAGGGTATTCAGAGTTCATCACGATTTGGTACCGCTCTCGCAGCCCGCACCGAAATGGTCGCTTTACCCCCCTGCTGGAGCACTAGACGCTACGCCTCAACGTATTTCGGGGAGAACCAGCTAGCTCCTGGTTCGATTGGCATTTCACCCCTAACCACAGCTCATCCGGTGACTTTTCAACGTCAGTCGGTTGGGACCTCCACTTGGTATCACCCAAGCTTCATCCTGGCCATGGTTAGATCACCAGGGTTCGGGTCTATAAACACTGACAAAACGCCCTATTCAGACTCGCTTTCGCTATGGCTCCACCATTCTCGGTTTAACCCGCCAGTGCCTATAAGTCGCCGGCTCATTCTTCAACAGGCACACGGTCACCCGATAAGTCGGGCTCCCATTGCTTGTAGGCTCATGGTTTCATGTTCTATTTCACTCCCCTCCCGGGGTTCTTTTCACCTTTCCCTCACGGTACTGTTTCACTATCGGTCACACAGGAGTACTTAGCCTTACGAGGTGGTCCTCGTAGATTCACACGGAATTCCACGTGCTCCGTGCTACTCGGGATACAGATAGGCCAACTCTCCTTTCGATTACGGGGCTTTCACCCTCTGTGGCGCGCCATTCAAGCGCTTCTTCTAGGTTTGTTAGTCCACGTTTCTGTCCCACAACCCCGATAGTCGAAACTATCGGTTTGGGCTATTCCCCGTTCGCTCGCCGCTACTTAGGGAGTCGTTATTTACTTTCCTTTCCTCCAGCTACTAAGATGTTTCAGTTCGCTGGGTTGGCTCGTGCCAGCCTATATATTCAGCTGGCCGTACTAAGGGTTGCCCCATTCGGAAATTCCCGGATCAAAGCGTGTATCCAGCTCCCCGAGACATATCGCAGGTAACCACGTCCTTCATCGCCTCTGTGTGCCAAGGTATCCGCCATGAGCCCTTTGTAGCTTGACCTTAAATACAATCACAAAATCAATTGTGCTCGGCTTTTACTCAAGAATTAAACATGAATTCTTATATTTGACCAGTTAGTTTTTAAGCTAAAAAATCAAACAAGAATTATGCATCCATGAGATGCTCTATTCTTTCTAATCTATGCAGTTTTCAAGGTTCTACTGAATTCTCATGGATAAATCCATGTGAGCCCAGCATATTATCAACTCCAAAAAGATGATAAGAAGCTAGGGTCTTTTCAATAGACAATTCTAAGTCACATCTAAAAAATTTTCTCCGGAATTTAGTTACCAGGGTGGATTTCAGTGGAGGTAAGCGGACTCGAACCGCTGACATCCTGCTTGCAAAGCAGGCGCTCTACCAACTGAGCTATACCCCCAACAACGAATGGGCCATCCTGGACTTGAACCAGGGACCTCACCCTTATCAGGGGTGCGCTCTAACCACCTGAGCTAATGGCCCAGGAGAAACCTTGTTGGGTGTGACCTAGACAAGTTTAGGAACTGAAATTAAAGGATTAATTATAAAATTAATTCAAAAATCTGAGGTACCGATCGACCTTAAGGTGACAGGATTGCGGCCTAAGAATAGATGACTTAGACATCACAATCAATTAATTGTCTCCCTGTTAGGAGGTGATCCAGCCGCACCTTCCGGTACGGCTACCTTGTTACGACTTCACCCCAGTCATCAGCCCCACCTTCGGCGTCCTTCTCCACAAGGGTTAAAGTAACGACTTCGGGCGTGGCCAACTTCCATGGTGTGACGGGCGGTGTGTACAAGGCCCGGGAACGTATTCACCGCAGTATGCTGACCTGCGATTACTAGCGATTCCTACTTCACGTAGGCGAGTTGCAGCCTACGATCTGAACTGAGCCACGGTTTATGGGATTTGCTAGCTCTCGCGAGTTTGCTGCCCTTTGTCCGTAGCATTGTAGTACGTGTGTAGCCCAGGACGTAAGGGGCATGATGACTTGACGTCATCCACACCTTCCTCCGGTTTATCACCGGCGGTCTTTCTAGAGTGCCCAACTAAATGCTGGCAACTAAAAACGTGGGTTGCGCTCGTTGCGGGACTTAACCCAACATCTCACGACACGAGCTGACGACAGCCATGCACCACCTGTCACTGCGTTCCCGAAGGCACCCTCTAATTTCTTAAAGGTTCGCAGGATGTCAAGCCCTGGTAAGGTTCTTCGCGTTGCATCGAATTAAACCACATACTCCACCGCTTGTGCGGGCCCCCGTCAATTCCTTTGAGTTTCACACTTGCGTGCGTACTCCCCAGGCGGAACACTTAACGCGTTAGCTACGACACCGAAGGGGTCGATTCCCCCGACACCTAGTGTTCATCGTTTACGGCCAGGACTACAGGGGTATCTAATCCCTTTCGCTCCCCTGGCTTTCGTCCATGAGCGTCAGTAATGGCCCAGCAGAGCGCCTTCGCCACTGGTGTTCTTCCCGATATCTACGCATTTCACCGCTACACCGGGAATTCCCTCTGCCCCTACCATACTCAAGCCGATCAGTTTCCACTGCCATGATGGAGTTAAGCTCCACGCTTTAACAGCAGACTTGAAAGGCCGCCTGCGGACGCTTTACGCCCAATAATTCCGGATAACGCTTGCCACTCCCGTATTACCGCGGCTGCTGGCACGGAATTAGCCGTGGCTTATTCCTCAAGTACCGTCATATCTTCTTCCTTGAGAAAAGAGGTTTACAGCCCAGAGGCCTTCGTCCCTCACGCGGCGTTGCTCCGTCAGGCTTTCGCCCATTGCGGAAAATTCCCCACTGCTGCCTCCCGTAGGAGTCTGGGCCGTGTCTCAGTCCCAGTGTGGCTGATCATCCTCTCAGACCAGCTACTGATCGATGCCTTGGTGAGCCATTACCTCACCAACAAGCTAATCAGACGCGGGCTCATCCTCAGGCGAAATTCATTTCACCTCTCGGCATATGGGGTATTAGCGGTCGTTTCCAACCGTTATCCCCCTCCTGAGGGCAGATTCCCACGCGTTACTCACCCGTCCGCCACTAACCCGAAGGTTCGTTCGACTTGCATGTGTTAAGCACGCCGCCAGCGTTCATCCTGAGCCAGGATCAAACTCTCCGTTGTAGTCAGGCCCTATTGTAAAAATTAATTCTACTCAGTCTGATTTGCTTCTCCCACTAATAACAGCACTGGCGTACTGATTGTGTTTGTTGCCACCTTATTTTCACAAGGGTTCTAAAGAGTGCACTTAGTTTTATCTTCGTGACTTTCCCGGATCTCAGATCCGTCGTTGCTCTAACTCTGAAACACCAAAAATCTAACTAGAGCCGTGAAACTCCAATTAGAAATAGTGACAAAATCATGCAACTAATTTCTTTTTGACGGGACCTCACACCTTTATCGCAATACATCCGATTCAAAAATGAACCAGACGCGATAAAAGCGTCAGTTCCTAAACTTTTAAGTTGTCTAGGTACGATGTTTTTGACTTGAAAAGCCAAGAACATTTTTCGATCTTTCGACCGTTTTTCAGCTTACAGCACCAAAGGGTTTAGTCTTCGAATGTTGTAAAACTCCCACTTAACTAAAAAACTTTCGTAATTTTTGCTAAATGAGTACGCTCCAGATTCACTTTTGCGCAGAAAAATATTGTAGACCCTCGGAGTACTTACTTGCAACAAAGTTGCAAATGAAATGTTTTACCTCTTACTATTAATATCAAAGGAGTAAGCCATAACTAGCTTTTAGCGATGGCAACAGATTATCTTAATGCCCGCACGTTTCAGCCAACAGCACCAAAGGGTTCGTCCCAACTCGAATGAAGACAAAGTTGTTGCAAGAGCTAAAGAACATTTTGAAAAAACTCTGATTGAAATTTCTGGAGATATCGCAGGAAGTGTCGCGGCCTTAGAGCATCCAACAAAAAACGATGCTCTTAATTATGGAGAGATCTTTTTAAGGGACAACGTCCCAGTAATGATTTATCTACTAACTCAAAAACGATTTGACATAGTCAAGAAATTCTTGACAGTAAGTCTGAATTTACAAAGTACTACCTATCAAACAAGAGGGGTTTTTCCAACAAGTTTTGTTGAAGAGAAAGGGAAACTAATAGCAGATTATGGTCAGAGATCTATTGGAAGAATTACCTCTGCTGATGCAAGCCTTTGGTGGCCTGTACTTTGTTGGCTTTATGTAAGAAAAAGTGGTGATCAAAGTTTTGGGACAAGTCAGCAGGTTCAAAGAGGTGTGCAACTTCTCCTTGATTTAGTTTTGCATCCGACTTTTGAGGGGAATCCAGTTTTATTCGTACCAGATTGTTCATTCATGATCGATCGACCTATGGATGTTTGGGGAGCTCCTCTTGAAGTAGAGGTCTTATTGCATGCATGTCTAAAAAGCTGCATACAACTAATGGAACTAAGCAGAAAACATCAAAAAAGTCGATTACTTGATCAGAGACTTGTTTTAACTCGTCAGTGGGTGCATGATCTTCGACAATTTCTTTTGAAGCACTATTGGGTTACAAGCAAAACAATGCAAGTGCTTAGGAGAAGACCTACTGAACAGTACGGCGAAGATCAACATCAAAATGAATTCAATGTTCAGCCCCAAGTAGTCCCTTCTTGGCTTCAAGATTGGCTCGAGAATAGAGGTGGATATCTTATTGGAAATATAAGAACTGGTAGACCAGATTTTCGTTTTTACAGCTTGGGAAATTCCTTAGCATGCATGTTTGGAGTATTAACAGCACCCCAGCAGAGAGCATTATTTCGTCTGGTTCTTCATAACCGTGAACACCTCATGGCACAAATGCCAATGAGAATTTGTCATCCACCAATGGATATTGAAGAATGGCAAAACAAAACAGGCTCCGATCCCAAAAACTGGCCATGGAGTTATCACAATGGGGGGCACTGGCCTAGCCTTTTATGGTTTTTTGGTGCATCTATTTTGCTGCATGAAAAACGTTACCCAAAAGCTGATGTTTTACTTATGGGACAAATGAGAGCTCTTATTGAGGAATGTTATTGGAGTCAATTGAATCAACTCCCAAGACAAAAATGGGCAGAATATTTTGACGGACCAACTGGTACTTGGGTAGGCCAACAATCTAGAACTTATCAAACCTGGACTATTGTTGGGTTCTTGTTATTGCATCATTTGTTGAGAGCTGAGCCGGATGATGTTTTGATGCTCGATTTAGAAGAAAAATTCTAGAACAAACCTAGAGTTAAAGACTTATCAATAGGTAGACATGCTCCTATTCCTAGATACATAGTCAAAACTGTTCCAAATAAAAATAAAGACATTGCAACTGGTCTTCTGAAAGGATTAGCAAATTTATTGACATTTTCAATGAATGGAAGAATCATCAAGCCTAGAGGAATTAAAGTCTGTAGAGCAATACCAAGCAACTTGTTAGGTACTACACGTAAAATCTGAAAAACAGGATACAAATACCATTCAGGAAGAATTTCTAATGGTGTTGCAAAAGGATTTGCTTTGTCTCCAAGAAATGCAGGATCTAAAACTGCCAAGCCAACAACACAAGCAATTGTCCCAAGAATTACTACTGGGAAAATATATAAAAGGTCATTTGGCCATGCTGGTTCTCCGTAATAATTATGACCCATACCTTTAGCTAGTTTTGCTCTTAGCTTGGTATCAGATAAGTCTGGTTTCTTAAGAGTAGACATGTTTTAAGAAAGTTTTCGAAAGAATTTAGGTTTTATTGAACAAATAATTTCAAATTATAGGGGACCAGAGATTCCTTGTTTTCTAATCATTAGGAAGTGCATGAGCATGAACACTGCTAGTAGCCATGGCATTACAAAAGTATGAAGACTATAAAACCTTGTTAAAGTTGTCTGTCCAACACTCTCACCACCTCTAAGCAGTTCGACCATAAAGTCACCAATAACTGGAATAGCAGCTGGAACGCCGGAAACAATTTTAACTGCCCAATAACCTACTTGATCCCAAGGCAATGAATAACCTGTTACTCCAAAAGCAACTGTTATAACCGCCATGACCACGCCAGTTATCCATGTCAATTCCCTAGGCCTTTTAAATCCTCCAGTTAAGTAAACTCGAAAAACATGCAAAATAAGCATGAGTACCATCATCGAGGCACTCCATCTATGGACTGATCTAATCAACCAGCCAAAGCTCACATCTGTCATCAGATAACTAACTGAGCTATAAGCTTCAGTTACTGTAGGTTTGTAATAAAAGGTCATCGCGAATCCAGTCGCGAATTGAATCAAAAAACAAACGAGTGTTATTCCACCAAGACAATAAAAAATGTTGACATGTGGAGGAACGTATTTTGAAGTGACGTCATCAGCTATGTCCTGTATCTCAAGACGTTCCTGGAACCAGTCATAAACCGGTGAAGAGTTCGCCATCCACTTATGCACTGTACTTTCAAATATCTTACTCGATGTGCCCCTTGGTCGCCGCAAAAGATCAATCCAATGCTTTCTTCTGTTAAATCTTTAACCAAGCTACTGCAAAGATTTTTTGCAGTTTTAACTAGCTTAGGGATTTTATTTCAAGTTTTAACTCAACCTGCTTTTGCTCTCAACGATGGTCAATTACTGGTAATTGAGGCCTGGAATCTAGTTAATGAGGGTTATTTTGCTCCTAAGAAATTTGATGAAATTCAATGGAAAAGACTTCGTCAAAAAGCCATTGAAAAGCCAATAAATAATTCTCAACAGGCCTATTCAGCTATAGAAGCAATGCTTCTTCCTCTTGAAGATCCTTATACGCGCTTATTGAGACCAGTTGATTACGAAGCGATGAAAAAAAGCAATATAGGGAGTGAAATTAATGGTGTTGGGCTTCAATTGGGATTAAGCAAAGAAGATGGAGAAATAGTTGTCATATCTCCTCTTGAGGGCTCTCCCGCCTCGGATGCAGGTATTACATCTGGAACAATTTTAAAGAAAGTAAATGGACAATCTCCAAAACAATTAGGACTTGAGGCAACAGCTGCAAAGTTGAGAGGGCAAACTGGTTCGCAAGTAATTGTTGAATTACAGCAACCTGATAATGAAATAAAAGAAATTTCTTTAGAAAGAAGAAGTGTTGATTTAAGACCAGTTAGAACTAAAAGGATAAGAAATGAATCTCATACATTTGGTTACTTAAGAATTACACAATTTAGTGAGGCAGTTCCTCAACAAGTTCAGGAAGCATTGGGAGAGCTAACTGATAAAGAGATAGATGGACTGATTTTGGACTTAAGAAATAACTCTGGAGGGCTTGTAAGTTCTGGACTAGCAGTTGCTGACGATTTCCTCAGCAATATGCCTATTGTCGAAACCAAGAAAAGAGATTCCATAAATGATCCGATCAGCTCTGAGGTAGAAACTCTTTATGACGGCCCTATGGTTACGCTTGTCAATGAGGGGACTGCAAGTGCTAGTGAAATTCTTGCTGGTGCTCTACAAGACAATAAAAGATCTGAACTTATAGGTACTAAAACTTTTGGGAAAGGCCTTATACAATCTTTAACCAATCTTAGCGATGGCAGTGGGTTAGCAGTAACTGTTGCTAGCTATTTAACTCCAAGTGGAAGAAACATCCAGAATCTTGGAATAGATCCTGATCGCCTCTTAGAGATGCCAGAGCCACTTAATCCAGGTTCTGATGAAGACAGATGGCTTTTGGATGCAGAACTAATCATGCAAGCCACTTTGGACAAAGAAGAAGTCTCAGAAAAGCTATCAAAAGAAAGTCAATTCAAAGAAGAACAATTAAGCAGTGCAGACATTGAGTAAATCATGTCAACAAGAACTTATTACGACCCTCTGCATCAATCCATTTCATTAAACAGCTCAATCCCTGAGGAACAAATGGTGATGGAATTAATAGATTCCTCCCCATTTCAAAGATTAAGAAGAATCAAACAATTAGGTCCTGCATATTTAACATTTCATGGTGCAGAATCAAGCAGATTTACTCATTCTCTTGGTGTTTTTCATATTGCAAGAAGAGCACTAAATCATTTATCTGAGTTGGATTCAAGATTAAAAGAGCACAAATTCATTCTCTACGCTGCCGCTCTTTTACATGACCTAGGTCACGGACCATTAAGTCATACAAGTGAAGAAATATTCAAAATAAAGCATGAAGAATGGACGGGAAAATTAATAAATGAAAATCAAGAAATTTCTATTATACTTAATAGATATGGCAAGGGAAATGCAAAAGCAATTTCGGAGTTAATACAATCAAGGAAAGTACCAGAAAAATCAATAGTTTC
Source organism: Prochlorococcus sp. AG-402-O21 (assembly GCA_003216375.1). GTDB lineage: Bacteria > Cyanobacteriota > Cyanobacteriia > PCC-6307 > Cyanobiaceae > Prochlorococcus_B. Next base: position 18,155 of record QCIZ01000018.1, read on the forward strand.
TTTAATTAGTAGTCAGCTTGATTGTGATAGACTTGATTACCTAATGAGAGATAGTTATACGACAGGTGCAAAATATGGTCAGTTAGATATTGATCGAATAATATCAGCAATGACACTTGCACCAGATGGTGATTTAGCAATACAGCCTAAAGGATTAATGGCAGTTGAGCATTATTTAGTAATCAGGAATCTAATGTATAGGAGTGTATATAATCATAGATTAAATGAAGTTTGTAATTGGTTATTAGAACAAATCATCAAAACGGTAAGAAAGCTAGGACCAAAAGAAGTTTGGGCTGATCAAACCATGTCTGCATGGCTATGGAATCATGAAAAAATGAGCCTAGAAGATTTTTTAGCTAATGATGACGTAGTAACTGGATATCATATTAATAAATGGCAATATTCAAATTCTGATAATTTATCTAAGCTCTGTAAACGTTTTATAAATAGAAATTTACTAAAAGCATTAAACATATCTTCCTTTACTTTAGAAATAAGGCTAGAAGCTCTAGCAAAAGCTAGAATACTTTCAGAGAAATATTGCATTGAGCCAGATATCTCCTGTGGATTAAGAGAGCAAATAGTTAAAAGCTATCATCCTTATAAATATGGTCTTCGTTTATGGGATGGGAAAAACCTACAGGCTTTAGAAGAAGTCTCACCATTAGTTGAAAGGTTAATAGAGCCTAATCAATCGTCATGGTTAATTTATCCAAAAGAGATAGAAACCGAATTAAAAGCAGAGATAGAAAATCTAATAATAAAACATAATTCAAAATGAATTCTAAACCTCAAAAGATTATTATCAATATCAAAGATAGTAAATATCCAAATTGGAAAATATGTTTAAAAAACAAATTAAAGATTCAGAAGTTAATCAATATAGAAATCGATTGCGAAAGTCTCGATCTGACATGCACAGATATATCGGAAATAATTGCAATTTCTAATCAATATAATTGTAAAGTAATTGGTTTTTGTTCAACATCTTCAAAGACAATAGTAAGCTCTCAATCATTAGGTTATAAATCCCAATTTATTATTGAAAATTTATCCAATGAAACCTTAAAGACAAATGAAAAGAATTTATCTTTTTCAAAAACCAACTTTCATCAAGGGACTGTCAGGTCAGGCGAATATCTTGAAAGCCCTGGAGATTTGTTAATCCTTGGAGATGTTAATCCAGGGGCAAAAGTTAGTGCAGAGGGAAATATTATGATTTGGGGAAGACTTCTTGGGATTGCCCATGCAGGCAAAAATGGCAACTCTAAAGCAACTATATCCGCTCTTCAACTTAGACCTGTTCAACTAAGAATCGCTAAAAAAGTCGCTAGAGGGCCTAAGGAAAAGCCTCAACTCGGCCTTGCAGAGCAAGCAAGGATAGATTCCGAAGAAATCATAATTGCACCACTAGAGACGACATAGTTTGAGGACTCAAACCAAATAGCGTTTTCAAAAAATCCAAGAAGAAATTACAACTTAAGGCCTCAGAGATGTCTTCAAAAGCAAACCCAATTCAACCAATCTGACAATAAAGCTTTTTTCTTCACCAAAATCGAACTAAAGTTTGTCGAACCCAAGGAGGTCCGTGGCGACAGATACGCGCGTCATTCTTATTTGCTCAGGTAAGGGTGGGGTCGGCAAGACAACCCTTACAGCAAATCTTGGTATTTCACTTGCAAGGCAGGGGCTAACAACTGCTGTGTTAGATGCAGACTTTGGTCTGAGAAATTTGGATTTACTATTAGGTCTTGAAAATCGAATTGTTTATACCGCACAAGAAGTTCTAGAGGAGGAATGCCGACTTGATCAAGCCTTAGTGAAGCACAAGCAAGAATCAAATCTATCTTTACTTCCAGCTGGAAATCCAAGGATGCTTGATTGGTTAAAACCCGATGATATGAAGCGCATAGTGGAAATGTTAAAAGAACAGTTCAATTACGTTTTAATTGACTGTCCTGCAGGAGTTGAAGATGGATTTAAAAATGCTATGGCAGCTTCTCAAGAAGCAATTGTAGTTACCAATCCTGAGGTATCAGCCGTAAGAGATGCAGACAGAGTAATTGGTTTGCTGAATACAAATGCTATTAAACCAGTTCAGTTAGTTCTTAACAGAGTTAGGCCAAAGATGATGGCCAACCAAGAAATGCTTTCTATCGATGATGTAACTGATATTTTAGCCTTACCCTTACTTGGCCTTGTGCTAGAGGATGAACAGGTAATTGTAAGTACAAATCGAGGGGAACCTCTAACTTTAAATAGCGTTAATTCGCCAGCAGCTAAATGTTATCTAAATATTGCCAAGAGATTGCAAGGAGAAGAAATTCCACTTATTGATCCCACAGAGGAAAATGCGGGATTCGCTGCGAAATTTAGAAAACTAATGCAAACAAAAATTTTCTAAATCAATGGCAATGACACTTAGAGACATTATCAACAAGTTACTACGTAGACAGCCGGCTAGTGCTAGCACTGCAAGAGAGAGGTTGCAACTTGTTTTAGCTCATGATCGATCAGATCTCAGTACAGAACTTTTAGATCAAATGAGAAAAGAAATACTAGAGGTGGTAGCAAAGTATGTCGAAATAGATGTTGAAGAAGGTGCAGTAAGTCTTGAAACAGAGGATCGCATGACCGCATTAGTGGCAAATCTACCAATAAAAAGAACTATGTCAGGTCAAATCAAACTCAAAGAGCCTAAGAATCCGTTAGAAGAAAATTCTCAAGAAACAGAAGGCACAGATCAAAATTCTTAATCAATTAAAAGATCGCATTTATTTGGTGGATTAGATCAAAAAGATATATAAAAAAGTTTTTTCAACAAATTTCCTATATGGATGAACTTTTAGATTACTTTCTTAGGTAAGATAAAAAAATTGCCGGCTTAGCTCAGCGGTAGAGCAGCGCTTTTGTAAAGCGAAGGTCATCAGTTCAAATCTGTTAGCCGGCATTTTAACCTTAGTCAAGAAGTAAAGAGATCTATTTAGATTTACCAGAGATAATCCAAATTAAAACGGCAACAACAAAGAAGTTGAAGAATTTTAATTGATAAATCCAATCAAAACCCATTATGGGAAATCGAAAACCCCACCAAAAAAGAGATTGCAATAACAAAACAATTAACAGCAGATAAATCATTCGTTCATTTATTGCAAAACAACTGAACCAGCCCTTAACAAGTTCCATTCCCCTTCTTTCCATTCTACAACTGTGCTTGCGCGACCAGAGGACTTTGGCCATGGAACAGGAGCAAGTATTGGAATTCCAGGGAATTTAATCGAAGCTTCTAAGGCATCTTTAACAGGTGATTCGCCAGAGATATTTGCGCTTGTAGTTGCAAGAGGACCTGTTTTCATTAGCAAATCTCTTGCAAGTCCTAAGGCTGGAACTCTGAAACCTAGAGAATTAGAATTGGAATTCAAATTCTTAGAGACATTTCCTATTGTTGGAAGAACAATTGTTAATGCACCAGGCCAATAATTATTTGCCAATTTCAAGCCATCTTCGATAGCACAAGGTTTAACAAAATCAAATAAATCATCCAGACATCCTCCCATTAATATAAGTGGCTTATTTGAAGGCCTTTTCTTGATAGCCCATATTTCTTTTGAGTATTTAGGGCATGAACAAAGTGCTGGCAAAGTATCTGTAGGAAATAAAGCTAAAGATCCTTTATGCAACTTTAAAGCCAGATCAGAAATTCCAAATTGTTCAATGATCATTTTTATTTTTTACGACAAATTGCATAACGCTTGGTTCCACTTAAATCTTTTTTCAAAAGAAACTTCTTCCATTCCAATATTCTTCATCACATCAATTATCTTTTCACTTTGATCATAATGATGCTCAAGAATTAACCAACCCCCTTTAGAAAGTCCATTTGATGCCCCAAGGATAATTTTTCGAGAAGCATTCATGCCATCCTCGCCGCCATCCAAGGCCAAACGAGGCTCATGGTTTTTAACAACTGGTTCTAATTCTTCAATTAAATCAGAGGGTATATATGGAGGATTGCTTAAAACCAAATCAAAACTTCCCCACCATCTTTTCAAAGGTTCCCACCAATCTCCCGAAGAGAATCTCACGTTCGCATTAGGCACAATAGATTTTAAATTTCTTTTTGCTAGATCTAATGCCTCATTACTGATATCACATGCATGCCCATTCCAATTAGGAAGAGATTTAGCTAAAGATACGGCAATAGGACCAGATCCAGTTCCTAGATCTGCCCATCTTCCAGAAACAATATTAGTCACTTTGTTTAAAGCAAAATCAATCAAAAATTCTGTTTCTTGTCTAGGGATTAAAGCGTCTGCTGAAACCTCTAACTCAAAATCTCTCCAGGGACACTTAGAAATCAAATATTGAAGTGGGGTATGCTCTTTTAAATGAGATTTCCATATAACTTCTAATTCTTCAGTTGAGATTTCTAGAGAAATAAACTTATCAGGATTTAAAATAAGGCTTTGCAATGTACTCCAAGAGACTCCAGCCGCTATATCTAACAGCCAATCAAAATCAACTTTCCTTCCCCCTATTGATATCATTTTTCTTCTCCATTGAAGGAAAGAATCACCAGGAAGAGATTGAAAAATCATAAATCATTCAATTCTTTAAACTTTTGGGCCTTCTTCTAGCATTAATAATATATTTTTAATATGTACTGGTAATTCTCTTACTAACTTAATTGAATCATTTGTTTTTCTTACAACAACAAGTTCAATTGCTGCTTCTGCACCAATGTCACCATTTGATTTAAAAAATACAGTTTTACAAATAAGTCTTATTTTATTTTCCAGCTTAAATTGACTAGTTAAAAGAACCTTTTCACCATGAATAAAAGATTTTCTATATTTCATTTGAATTGAAATCACTGGAATTTCAAAACCATTTCTAGATAATTTTGAATACGAAAGTCCAACTTTATCCAAAGCATCAATTCTCCCCTCTTCTAAAAAGTTTAAATAGGACCCATGCCACATCACACCAGCATGATCAGTGTGCTGGGGAAGAACAGTTTTTATTAATTCCCAATGATTATTTATTGAGCTCATCACAAAGAAAGACCAAATATCTTAATTCTTAAATTAAACAAAAAAGGATTGAAGTAATACCTCCTAAGATAAAACCTCATTCTCAATTTGGATCTCAAGAAATTCTTGAGATCTTTATTAGAAAAATTCCTAAATTACTTTTTAGGCTCAGGACTCAATCTACCCTTGCTGGAATCTGAATAAAAGCTTGATTTCTCACCCTCATTTGTAGAAACAAATAAACCGATAAGAAAGATAGTTGGTACTCCAACAAATAAAAGACTTGCGGCAAAGCCAAAACTAGTGGTTTCCATAACCGAGGTTTTTACTCAGAACAATTTTTACTGGAATAAACTATATATCCCTTCAGCAGAAAAATCGGGATTTGAATCAAAGAGTCTGAGAATTTGTAATTTGCCGAAAAATAATGAGTCCATTCTTCTGTTTTATTTATTTGAATTTGAATAGCTTTGAATTTTTTTTTTTAAATCGTCGATTTCCAGTGAATTTAAACCCTGAATTTTCGTTTTTTCAAACTGAATTGGATAAAAAAACAACTTAAAATTACAAAATCAATTGAAATTTGAAAAATTCTTTTTTTTTTTTTTTTTTTTATTTTTTATTGGACCTTAAGGTTAGAAAAATTTTTTTTTTTTTTTTTTTTTTGATTTTTTCTTGTCCCTTACTGCTTATTCGCCAATTCAAGCCACAGAAAACAAGCTAAATTTCATCCAATAGTGTCAAAAGTCATTTCAGGTCTCTTCATCCTTTGCATTAACTCAAGCAATACCATTTACGATCATGCGAGTCTTGCTGCATTAAGCAGCTTCGTTATACGAACCTGACCCATGGGATTGCCCTGGTATCGGGTGCACACAGTCGTTATCAACGACCCTGGCCGTCTCTTGGCCGTGCACCTCATGCATACTGCTTTGTTAGCCGGCTGGGCCGGCTCAATGGCCTTATATGAATTGGCCATTTTTGATCCTTCTGATCCAGTACTTAATCCAATGTGGCGCCAAGGCATGTATGTCATGCCCTTTATGGCCCGCTTAGGAATTACAGGCAGCTGGAACGGATGGGATATAACCGGAGCAACTGGAGTTGACCCCGGATTCTGGAGCTTCGAAGGTGTTGCTGCAGCTCATATAGTTTTCAGTGGTCTTTTGATGCTTGCTGCCGTATGGCACTGGACTTACTGGGACCTTGAATTGTGGGAAGATTCCCGCACTGGAGAACCAGCATTAGATCTTCCAAGAATATTTGGAATACATCTATTCTTAGCTGGATTGACATGCTTTGGGTTCGGCGCATTTCATTGCTCAACTGTTGGCATATGGGTTTCTGACCCGTATGGATTAACTGGGCATGTAGAAAAAGTTGCTCCAGTTTGGGGTGCTGAAGGTTTTAATCCATTCAATGCTGGAGGGATTGTTGCTAATCACGTTGGTGCAGGACTTTTAGGAATAATTGGTGGAATATTCCATATCACCAATAGACCTGGAGAAAGACTTTATAGAGCTTTAAAGCTAGGAAGTCTTGAAGGCGTTCTTGCAAGTGCTCTAGCTGCTGTTCTTTTTGTATCTTTCGTAGTCGCTGGAACTATGTGGTACGGATCTGCAACAACTCCAGTTGAATTATTTGGTCCAACTAGATATCAATGGGATTCTGGGTATTTCAAAACTGAAATTAACCGAAGAGTTCAAGAGTCTATGAATGATGGTGCATCAAAAGCTGAAGCTTATGAAGCCATCCCTGAGCAACTTGCTTTCTATGACTATGTTGGGAACAGTCCTGCTAAAGGAGGTCTCTTCAGAGTTGGAGCAATGGTTAATGGAGACGGAGTTCCAAGTGGGTGGCAAGGTCACATCTCATTTACTGATAGTGCTGGCAATGACTTAGAAGTAAGAAGAATCCCAAATTTCTTTGAAAACTTCCCTGTCATTCTTGAAGACAAGGATGGGAACGTTAAAGCTGACATTCCTTTCCGTCGTGCAGAAGCCAAGTACTCCATTGAACAAACTGGTGTTACAGCTACTGTCTATGGTGGTGAATTAAATGGTCAAACATTTACTGACCCAGTAATAGTCAAACGTTTAGCTAGAAAGTCTCAACTTGGAGAAGCCTTCAAATTTGATAGAGATCGCTACAAGTCAGATGGTGTATTCAGAAGCTCTCCAAGAGCCTGGTTCACCTATGCACATTTGTGTTTTGGCTTGTTATTCCTCTTCGGGCACTGGTGGCACGCTGCAAGGACTCTCTTTGGCGACAGATTCTCAGGTATCGATCCAGAGCTTGGGGATCAAGTTGAGTTTGGTCTCTTCAAAAAACTTGGAGACGAATCAACCCGCCGAGTCCCTGGTCGGGCCTAAGTCAGGATTCTTTACCCACTACTCATACCGAGAACCTAGATGGAAGCATTCTCTTACACGCTAATCCTTACATTGGCACTTGTAACTCTCTTCTTTGCTGTCGCATTCCGCGATCCACCAAAGTACGACAAGTAAAACACAATAAAAAAAGCCCTGGATTAATGCCAGGGCTTTTTTTATTGTCTAAACTATAAATCAAAAATTTTATTCATTTAATCTTTAAACTAAATATTTTTTCAAATAAAAAGTATTTTTATTTAATCTACCCCTTCTCAGAAGCCAAATAAATGTTTAAAGTTAGTTAAATTATTGAAAAGGGCTGCATGCAGTGCCCATCTTGTCAAAATACAGACAGTCGAGTTCTTGAATCTCGTTCGGCTGATTCTGGAAGAAGTGTAAGAAGAAGAAGGGAGTGCTTAAATTGCGACTTCCGATTTACTACTTACGAAAGAGTAGAAACAATACCAATATCTGTCATAAAAAAAAGCGGAGCAAAAGAATTATTTAATCGAAGTAAAATAATTAATGGCTTAAATAGAGCATGCGAAAAAACACTAATACATGGGTCTCAAATTGAATTTATTGTTGATGAAATAGAACTAGAACTCCATCAAGGAGTTCGCAAAGAAATTAAAACAATCGAGATTGGAGAAATGATTCTTACACATTTAAAAGATATTAATGAAGTCGCTTACATCAGATTTGCCTCGGTTTATAGACAATTTGATGGAATAAATGATTTCATGAAAACCCTTGAATCACTAAAACCAATAAAAAAAGAACAATTGGCATCAATTCTTTAACTAGAAAGACCTATCAGTAAAGTAGAATTTAATTTCAATCTGGTCGGCGGGCCATTTTGTAATTTTATCGCACTGTCCTTAAAAGGCAGACCGCCATTCAAGCATGTCTGAAAATCCAGCAGGTAAAGTTCAAGAAAAAAATCCTGAAAAAGAAACATCAATACCTGAAGAAACCATCTCAGATTCCGTAAGTGCTGAATTTGAAGAAAATTCTATTAATGAGTTAAAAGAAGACGATATTCCTAAAAACATTCCTACTGCTGATGACTCTTCAAGCAGAATCAATAAGAGTGATCTGGAAAGTGCTGGTTTCACTCTTGATGAATTTGCATCTTTACTCAGCAAATATGACTACAACTTTAAACCTGGCGACATAGTTAACGGAACTGTTTTTGCTCTTGAATCTAAAGGAGCGATGATTGATATTGGTGCCAAGACAGCTGCTTTTATGCCTATGCAAGAAGTATCTATAAATAGAGTCGAGGGCCTAAGCGATGTTTTGCAGCCTTCAGAGATTAGAGAGTTCTTTATAATGACCGAGGAAAATGAAGATGGTCAATTATCTTTATCAATTAGAAGAATTGAATATCAACGAGCTTGGGAAAGAGTTAGACAATTACAAAAAGAAGATGCCACAATTTACTCAGAGGTTTTTGCTACCAATAGAGGTGGTGCACTTGTTCGAGTTGAAGGTCTTAGAGGGTTTATACCTGGATCACATATAAGCACTAGAAAGGCCAAAGAAGAGCTGGTTGCTGATTTCCTACCATTGAAATTCTTAGAAGTTGATGAAGAGAGAAATAGGCTTGTCTTAAGCCATCGGAGGGCTTTAGTTGAAAGAAAAATGAATCGTCTTGAAGTTGGAGAAGTTGTTGTAGGAGCAGTAAGAGGCATTAAGCCCTATGGTGCATTTATCGATATTGGAGGCGTAAGTGGACTTCTTCATATCTCTGAAATAAGTCATGAGCATATTGAAACTCCTCACTCAGTATTAAATGTTAATGATCAAATGAAGGTCATGATCATAGATTTAGACGCTGAAAGAGGCAGAATTTCCCTCTCCACAAAGGCACTTGAGCCAGAACCTGGAGACATGCTTACAGACCCTCAAAAAGTTTTTGATAAGGCAGAAGAGATGGCAGCAAGATACAAACAAATGCTTCTTGAGCAAGCGGAAGAAGGAGAAGATCCTATTGCAGTAATGACCATTTGATTGGGTACATTTACCTAGATGGCAAAGCTGTTAATAAGAAATAACTCTGTTGGTTTTATTAAAGCAATAATATTTGATAAAGATGGAACTCTATCAAATAGTGAAGAGTACTTATTAGAACTAGCCAAAACGAGAATACAATTCGCAGTTAATAAATTTAGAAAATCTAAAATAAACAATCTAAAAATTATTTTATTAAAAAAATTACTAAATTCTATTTATGGATTAAAGAAAGAAGCTCTTTCTGCCAATGGAAGTCTAGCCATTGCTTCTAGAGAACAAAATATTATATCTACAGCAACAGTATTTAATTTATTTGGTTTTGATTGGTTTCAATCACATTCAATGAGTGAAGAACTCTTCGATGAAGTAGATATTTTCCTTTCTAATAATAGAGCAAATATGCAAAAGAGTAGGACTTTAATTGCAGGTGCATTTGATCTATTAGTTTCTCTAAAAGCCAAAGGCGTTTGTATTGCATTGATGACAAATGATAGCCAAGCAGGAATTGAAGAATTTATTTTCAAGAATAAATTGGAAAGTATCTTTGATTATCTTTGGAGCGCAGAGAATGAACCTTCTAAACCCAAACCAGAAGCAGTTATAGAACTTTGCAAAAAAATGAACTTAAGCCCTTCGGAATGTGCCCTTATTTCCGATGCAGATACTGATTTAAGGATGGCCAAACAAGCTGATCTACCAATAGTAGTAGGCTTTACTGGTGGCTGGAAAAACCCGCCAACTCTGACTGAAAAAAAATTTCTTATAGAAAACTTGAATGAATTAAAAATTCATTCAAGCAACTAAAATATTAAAGATTAATATTTTAAATGAGTAGATACGTTTTCACCTCTGAGTCTGTCACTGAAGGACATCCAGATAAAATCTGTGATCAAGTTAGTGATGCAGTTCTAGATGCATGCTTAAGTGCAGATCCAACCAGCAGAGTCGCATGCGAAGCAGTAGTCAATACTGGCTTATGCCTAATAACTGGAGAAATAACCTCCAAAGCCGAAGTCGATTTCAATAAGCTTGTAAGAGAAGTAATCAAGGAAATAGGATACGAAGGCGCTAGTGCTGGAGGATTTGATGCGAATAGTTGTGCAGTTCTTGTAGCACTTGACCAGCAATCATCAGATATTGCTCAAGGAGTAGATGAAGCAGAAGATCATTCAACAGATCCACTAGATCAAGTGGGGGCTGGAGATCAAGGAATTATGTTTGGATTTGCTTGTGACGAGACCCCTGAGCTAATGCCCTTGCCGATCAGTCTTGCTCATCGGCTAGCCAGGCAGCTTGCATTGGTAAGACATCAAAAACTAATTGATTATCTTTTACCTGATGGGAAAACCCAAGTAAGTGTGTCTTATGAAAATGGAGCACCATCATCTATAGACACAATACTGATATCTACTCAGCACAAATCTGAAATCGATGGAATAACTTCTGAAGAGGAAATTCAGAAAAGAATTTCAAAAGACCTATGGAAATTTGTTGTTGAGCCTGCTACTGAAGACCTACCTCTAAAACCATCTAAAGAATCAACTCGCTTCCTTGTTAATCCCACTGGGAAGTTCGTTATTGGAGGTCCACAAGGCGACGCAGGTCTAACCGGAAGAAAGATAATTGTTGACACCTATGGTGGATATGCTCGACATGGAGGAGGTGCTTTCTCAGGTAAAGACCCTACTAAGGTTGATAGATCTGCCGCCTATGCAGCAAGATTTGTTGCAAAGGCACTAGTTGCAGCAAACCTTGCAAAAAAAGTTGAAGTTCAATTAAGTTATGCAATAGGAGTTGCTAAACCAATATCAATACTTGTGGATTCATTTGGGACAGGAAAGATCTCGGATGATGAACTAACAAAACTTGTACAAGATCAATTTGATTTAAGACCAGGTGCAATTATTAAAACATTCAATCTTCAAAACCTACCAAGTATTAGAGGTGGATGTTTTTATAGGGATACTGCTGCCTATGGGCATTTTGGAAGAACAGATATTCTTCTCCCATGGGAAGACGTTTCTCAAAAAGCGATAGAATTGAGTCGGCATTCATGAAACGATTTTAAATTAAAGCCCAATGCTGACTAGTTCTCTTGTACTTGGTATAGACCTTGGTACAACAGGCTTAAGAATAGCAATAATCAATACTAAGAAACAAATATTGTTCACATCGTCAATGCGATACTCTAGAGGTCTAGAGATATGGGAAGACTGGATATATTGCTTAAAAGAACTAATTCAAGAAGTTCCAAAAGATCTTAAAGAAAAATTAGTTTCTTGCTCCATTGCAGGAACATCTGGAACACTACTAGCATGTAAAAATAATGGTATGCCTTTGGGGAAGGCTCTACCTTATTTTTTATCCTATTCGAAATATAAAAACGAAATTGATAATCTCTTTTTAAAAGAATGTGCTGGCTCTAGCATCAGTGGAAGTGTTGGAAGAGCATTAAGACTATTAGAGGAATATGGCAATGAAATACTCTTAAGACATCAGGCAGATTGGCTTAGTGGATGGCTACTAAACAATTGGGAGTATGGAGAAGAAGGTAATAACATTAGGATGGGTTGGGACTTATCAAATAATTCATGGCCTGAAAAATTTGAAAATTTAAAATGGTTTAAATGTCTTCCTAAAATAATTTCTTCAGGTCAAATAATGGGGAATATATGCAATAAAAAGGCAAATGAATTAAATTTACCCAAAAAGCTAAAAGTAATAGCAGGAACTACAGATTCAAATGCAGGTGTTTTAGCCTCTTTCCCTAATAAAAATGATGGAATTACTATACTTGGAAGTACAATAGTTGTTAAGAAGTTTGTGGACACCCCCCTAACGGGTAGAGGTATATCAAATCATAAAATATTTGGAAACTGGCTATCTGGAGGGGCATCTAATGCAGGAGGAGCAATACTCCTTGATTTTTTTAATCAGGAATATATAAAAGAATTAAGCAAGCAGGTTAATCCATACAAATCAACAGGAATAGATCTCCTTCCATTATCAAAAAAAGGAGAGAGGTTCCCCATCGATGATCCAAATTTACAACCTAAACTTGGACCAAGACCAGTGAGTGATTCTCTTTATCTGCATGCATTATTAGAAGGATTAGCAAAAATCGAAGCTAGAAGTTGGCAAAAACTTCATGAATTAGGTGCTGATCTACCTAAACAAATAATTACTATTGGAGGAGGTGCAAAAAATATTACTTGGAAGAAAATAAGAGAAAAAGAAATAGGAATCCCAATAAAAATTTGCAATAGGCCACCTGCAGCAGGAGTAGCGAGTATTGCTTTGCAAGCCTTATTATGAACAAATAATTAAACTCTATAAAATTTCCAATATATTTTTATTAAAACCTACCTATCTTATTTATTAATTCTTGAGTTAATTGTCCAAGAAGCCTATGAATTCTGAACCTATCAATAAATCCTCAAGCACAAGAATATGCAATCATATGAATAAAGATCACCAAGATGCCGTCAATGCATATGCAAAATATTATGGAAAAATAGAAACTTTTAAATCAGCAAAAATGACAAGCCTATCTCCTGAATCAATTGAGCTTAAAATTGACGATCAAAACATAGAGATACCATTTGATCATGTACTTCAAGACTGCTCAGATGCTCATAAAACATTAGTTAGGATGATTAAAGACATTCCTGCGACATGAAATCTACTTTCAAATAAAATTTAAATTCACCCTTGTTTTACAATTACTTTTCAAAGGGAACAAAGAAAATCAAGGAAATTTCGATTTGATTTTCAATAAGGTACTAACGAATTGGTAGATTATTAGGGTGTTAAGCCGGGATAGCTCAGTTGGTAGAGCAGGCGACTGAAAATCGCCGTGTCCCCAGTTCAAATCTGGGTCCTGGCACCATCTAAAATAGTAACTTTTGGATACCGAAAGCGCCCCAATGGGTGCTTTTTTATTGCTAGGACTCGTGTGCCAATCTTCAAACCAACCTGCCAAGGGTTTATTCCTAATCCTATTCCGATAACTTCATTTTGTGAGGAGTTGAGATCCTCCGCAGTGGAAACAAGGAAACACTTGCGACTGATCTTCAAAAGCCCTGCTTGCAAGCAGGGCTTTTTATGCCTAAAAACTTTCGAGTCAACCAAATAGACAAAATTAGTATATTTATATTAGATCAAGCTGACATAGCAGCCAAAAGCCAAAGCTTGAGAAGCCCTTTTTATCTCGTCTTATAGAAAAAATCCTCCTCAAGGGGCTCTGAGATAATCACCTTTTATCTCTTTTTAATAGAGTAAACATGGATCCTTGATTTAAGTATTGAGCAAACCTAGCTAAAGTTCTTAAATCCCTTGAAGACAATTCAAGAACAACTCTAAATATTACAAAACCGCACAGGAGTGGAGGCTTAAAGCTCAAAAAATAAAAGATCATTTCTATATTGCGTTAACATTAAGTAAATTAGTAGCTACGAGATGATTAACCTTTTACTTGGAGTTCAAAGCACTTTTGATTTGTCAAAAGTTGACTTCTCTTCAGGTCTAGGCATAAATTCGCCTGATCTTGCAGGGATATCCTTTTTAATGGTCATGTTTGCTGGAGTTCTAGCTTTGAGGCTGGGAACAACTCTCAGAGATAATTAGTCTTAAATACTAATAAAAATCAAAATACACCCTTCTTGAAAAGTAGTTAATTTTAGAGCATATTATGTTATGTAAAAAATATTGATTATTTACGTTCTTTTCTTCTTAGGCAGTTAATGAGCACGATGAAGATCACAATAAATAAAACTAAAATATCGTTTATATCTGGCAAAATCAACATTTGACGATCAAATACATCCTAAACAATAATCCTAAATTATGTTGGATTTTAAATCATTTATCCGCAAATTCTTTTATATGCTTATTTATCTAAGAACTAATTCAAAATATAATTTATCAAAAAAATTAAACAAAGATTACATAAACCAAAAAATCATACCTATTTTCAATATTGTTATCAAGTAGTTCAAATGATACGAACGCATATCCTCCTCTTATGAATTTAGAATCCTCTAATGGAAATTTATATAACAATGCTGACAGCTTTGCAA
>QCIZ01000019.1 GCA_003216375.1 Prochlorococcus sp. AG-402-O21
TGTTGTCAAGTAACTGCTGAATCCACTGATTAAAATGATAAATATTATTCATCTAGAAAGGCGCGCAAATCTTTCTTAATCTCTTCCAACTTAAGCTTGAGGATATTGTGATCATTAATCTTCTGTGGATTAATCCGTTGAATCATTAAGACCAATTCTTTAATCAAATTATTTTCTACGGAAGGATTAACCTCTAATACCTTTTCATATCTTTTCTTTATTTGAGGACGAGATGATTTTGTATCTTTTGGAAATTGTTTTTGAATCTCTTCTAATTCTTTTTTGGTTAACTGTTTATTCCCACGCTCAGGGTTATACGATTCCCAATTAGCAAAATCCATAGCTTGTCGGAAACCAGATTCACTCATACAACTCAAGACATATTGAGATGAGACGCGGAAAGACTCCACGAAGTCAACAGCCTTTCTGACATTCTTATGTTCACCTCCTCTACCATTGGAAAGCTTGCATTTGAGATTATGAATCAGCTCAGTAGCACCAATTATTTTACTTGCATTGACAGGTTTAAATCCCAAGTCCTGAAGCATCGGTTGTAAATGTGCTCTGAGTTTCTTAGATCGCCATCTCCATTTATTAGTTAGCTCATCTTCATTCTCATCAATGTATGAAATGCGTTCAAAGAAAACATGGCAGAGCCTAATAGCAGCAGTTCCATATTGATTTTCTAGATCAGTTGTCTTTTGCTTGAAGTCCCTCAAAGCATCAACTACATCAGGACCAATCTTTTCAATAATCCATCGTTGATCCTCTTGAAAACGATCATCCATCAGACCATCTTCCTTTGCTGGTGCAAATACTTTTGTTATTTCTAAGTTCATTGTGTATGTTGGATTTCCCTGGGGAAATTGTGAATAACTACCGCAAATTGGTATCTCGTCCTGACTGACGGTAGGAATCCATCCACATCTCAAAGATATTTATCTTCTCCCTCTATACGTGACGACTCGCTCTCTTCCCTGTATACATGACGAACCAAACTATCCCTGTATACGTGACGAACCAAAACTATCCCTGTATACATGACGAACCGGTCTAAACCTATACAGGCACTAAGTTAACGATTTTGTCTATTCCTTCTTTTCCTTCTTTAGCTGTTCTTCTAAAAGTTTTTGTTCTCTTTCTTGCTTAGGTATCAAAGGTATCTCACTATCGCCTAGATCTAATTCGAAAACCCATCCAGCTCCAAAGTGATTGGTGTCTGATTGTGATGGGGTAGGGAAGAGAAGTGTGGCGGTTAGAGCTAGTAGTAAGAAGCTTTTAATTGGTTAACCTAACCCAGTCATTTCAGTAAAGAGAGTTTTATTCTCTGCTGATTCAGCAAAGCCTAGAAGTAATTCATATCTTGTTTCAGTACCTGCATTTAAATTCCCTAACCAATAGTTGTAACCATCTTGGTCGTAGTCTCGACCAAGGACATTGACGTAGAGCGTCTCTACGTACTTAGCGTTTGTGACATTTGCTCCATAGCGCTCTTTAAATTCAGCAGAAGCTAAAAAAGATTGCGCGACAACTCTATTACTATTCTCTCCAGATGCATTCTTTCCTATCCAATAATTTAATCCATCTGCATCAGGGAAACGTGCAAAAGCAGCGTTGTAAAGTCGGAACATTCTTCCGGTGACATTATCCTTACCAGTGACTTGATTGAATGTACCAATAACATCTTTCTCAATATCAATATATTTATCATCAAACTGAACCGAGGATAATCCAGTGATGGAGTCTATTTGAGAGGAGTTATCACCTTTAATACCATATCTATTATTACCTTGATTGATAAATGTATAGTCGTAACTTTTACCTGATTTCTCGAGATATGAAGGACTTAAATTATTGGCTTTACTTTCAAGACTGGTTGTGGAGGATTTAAATTTATTAATCGCATCCTTAGCTGCATGAATGAGACTTTCTCCCACATAAGGTCTGATGTCATCCCAGTCAACGTTACCTAAATACCCTGGTAAAGATGGAAGTATTCTCAAGAATTCATTAGTCGTATAGGGAGTACCACCAAGATGTATTTCCTCAATATCTTCATTCCAAGCTTCTAGAACGACTATGGCTTGATTTGACCAAGCGTTCTCTATGGCAACAATATGCCTATTATCAATACTACAAGCATATCCATATTCATAGCTTGATTCTAAATAAAGCTTGTCATATCCATGGTTAGGAGCTTCGTAAACTAGTGCGGTTGAGCCTTGCTTAACTGTATAGGTATCACTCCCTGAACCACCAAAAAGGAATTGATCAGAAGATGAATAGCTATTAGTTAAAGTATCATTACCCCCTAAACCCCAAATTATTTTATTTGAAGAAGATGAAATTGATTCACTTGTTGATGTTCCAAAGTCTTCGCTGTAACCAAGATTAGAGTAATAGGAATCTTTTAAAGGATTATCGTCGATCTTTACAGTAGTCGTTTCTACTGATTCATTGTTACCTGCATTGTCGGTATACGTAATTTTTACTCTTATATATTTATTAGAATCATTAGTCTGTAATTTGTAATATGATTTGGAGCTAATATTTCTCCATGTCGAATAAGACAAATTTGAATTAGATGATTGCCATTGATAAGACAAAGTTCCCGTTCCATCAGGATCTTCAGTATTTGTATTAACAGATAGATAATTTCCAATGCTCTTTGTTCCGGTGATTGAGAAAACCCCACTACCTTTATTTGCAGATCTTTCGAATAGTTTCACATGGCCACTATTTACTCCATTTGCATCATTTTTAGGTGCTCCTATTGCAATTATTGAACCATCGCTCGAAATACTTACTGATGTACCAAAGTAGTCATTTATACTTTCACCTTGTATAGCACTCCCAAGCTTTACCCAATTATTATTTACATTTTTGTAGACTTGAACATGGCCACTATTGAACCCATTTCCGTCATTATTGGGAGCTCCGATTGCAAGCGTAGATCCATCATCTGAAAGGCTAATTGAACTTCCAAAATAATCACCTGCGTTCTCTCCAGCTATGTCATTACCTACTTTCCTATATCTCATTTTGTTGTCATATACCTCATAAACTCGAACATGACCACTGTCTATTCCATTGGTATCATTATTAGGTCCTCCAATAGCAACTATCGAACCATCATCAGAAACACTGATTGAACTTCCAAAATAATCACCTTCATTATCACCAATAATATCTCCTAATATTTGAGTTCCGCTTCCAAGTTTTCCTATTCTCCAAATTTCCACAGCCCCTTTCGTGTTATATGCATCAGGCTTCCCATATACAACAATAGAACCATCATCAGAGAGGTCTACTGATTTTATTTCCTCACCTAGTCCAGTATCTCTCATTAGGAGTCGTTCACTCCATGAATACCAAACAGTATTATCTAACTTGATTCCCCAATTAGCTTCTTCGTAGTTTTGATTATAGACAACATAACGACCACCATAAATTTGATCAAATTCATTGCCAGGTCCGCCAGTCATCAGTTTCGATCCGTCCGAATTAAGACTCACTGAACTACCCATATGGATATATTCATCTTTTGCACTCCACTCATTATTCGGATCCAAATCTTTGCCTAGTTGGCTCCATATTTTGTTTTCATAGGTAAGAACTCGAACATGACCACTATCTGATCCATTCCCATCATTATCAGGCGCTCCTATTGCAAGAGTAGAACCATCATCCGAAATACTTATTGCATATCCTGATTTATCAGCTGAGGCTTCACCATTTATATCTCCACCGATTTGTTGCCAATTATTATTGTCATTTTGGAAAACTCTTACATGTCCGCTATTGATACCATTTCCGTCGTTGTATGGAGCACCAATAGCAACTATGGAACCATCAGCTGAAATACTGACAGAATAACCTGATTGATCACCGGCTTCTTCACCTTCAATATCTGAACCTATCTGTTGCCAAGTGCTCATCAGTTTTGCTCTCGTGACTTAACAAATTTCAAACTGAAAAGTAGATCCTTAATTAACAGGATTGAACATACTAGATCATATAGCTTGCCTAGAATCAAATTAAGAATATATTCATTACTAGGTAAAAATTGTTTCCAATCATTAGTTGGTGATTGTGAACTCAACTTGGTCCAATCCACCTAAGACTTTCCTCTGGTGACCTAATCTTTATATCTTTACCAAGAATCTCAACAGACTCACGAGTCCTGCAGTAAACGTTATGTTCATGGATATATTTCATGCACATACTTCTCTCACCTAACTGCTCAGCTAAATACACAAAAGATGGAGTAGCGAGAGATCACAACAAAGAGCATTCAAATCTGTTGAAATTATTTGCCATGATGGACAGATGAACTTCGCAGATAACTGGACACGGGTTTTTGTTGTGATTACGTTTCTGACTTTTGGAGAAGCTCAGATCATTGGTGGAATCGTTCGACTAGGACAGACTTAATTGAATAAGTTTTTATGTGATATTTGTTTTAACTAGATCAGCTAGAAAGGTATAGAGATCTATATTCCTCATACAGAAAGAGTCCTAAATGAAGCCAGACTTAAGAATCACTGATCCTGATGATTTCGAGAAAGTCGTAGCAAGGCAATGTATGACTTTGGGCTACGAAGTCGTAATGCCAACAAAAAACAATCCCGGATACGACATTGAATTAATTAAAGGGAAAGAGAGAATCGCTGTACAAGTTAAATGTCATAAAGCAAAGCAAAACACAGGTCAATACAAAAAGTTTGTTGCTTTTTTAGAACTTCCAATAGCTTCAAATTTCACAAGTGGATGGTTTATCTCACAAAGTGGATATAGCAAAAATGTTTTAGCTCTTGCTGAAGCAGATCGAGAGCCAAATCTAAGGCTAGGAACTTCCTCACAAGGCGGAATCAAATGGAATTATGACCCTGATTTAGCCCCAGGAGAAAGCCCTGAAAAAGAGGAAGAGGAAGATGCAGATGAAAAGAATGTAAAAGATGAAGCAGTCAAATACTTTGGAATTTTCACTTGTAAAGGAGGTGTTGGGAAAACGACTGTTGCAGCTCATCTAGCTGGTGCATTCGCAATAATGGGCTATGACGTAATCCTGCTAGATCTTGATCCTGACAGGAATTTGAGAAAATTGTTTCTTCAAGATCAGGACTCTGATGAAGATGCTTCTTTGTATATCCCCCCCAATAAAAAAGGTTTTTCAGGTGCAACAATCACTGTCTTAAATGCCGACGAATGGGATGAAAGGTCATATTCCGAAAAAGTCGTTATTTGTGATTGCTCGCCTGTCCTTTCCGAAAATCCTAAATATCTAATAAGAAAATTTGATTATTGCGTAATACCCACAACCCTTAACCCTCTTGGTATCGCAAAGAATGGCGATGTGATCACAAGAACTTTTAAACATATTAGAAAAATGAATAACAAGGCTGAAATGTTTTGTTTGATCAACTCTTATAGCGGAGCTCAATCATATGAAGAAAGAAATAAACATCTATTAGCCTTGGTTGAAAAGCCAATAAAGGAATATCAAAAGAACGATCCAAAATGTCAACTTATACATCCTGATTACGTGAAGATTCGAGAAAGTAGAGCTCTTCGATATTGGGGGTATCACCTTGTCGATGGATCTCCACCTCAATTAGCTTTCAAATCTGTTGCGAATAGAAGTGCTCCACGAACTGACTTCATGCAATTAGCAGAATATTTAGAGGATCACACCTCAATCACTTCAACAAGAGACCTTGATTAAAGGCTAATAAGAAAAGAATTTTTTCTACGAGTCGCCACAACATAGGGACTACTAATGCAAAAAATGCTCATAACAATAGGACTCCTGATCGCATCAATAGGTGTTCTATATCCTTACTTAAAACGAATAGGATTAGGACGATTGCCTGGGGACATTATTATTCGAAGTGAAAACTCATCTTTTTATTTTCCAGTAGTTAGCTGTATTGCCATCAGCCTGATTCTTACAGTCATTTTTAATTTATTTCGATCCTCCTAATGAGTTTCGCTGATAACTGGGCCAGGGTTTTTGTTGTGATTACGTTTCTTACTTTTGGAGAAGCTCAGATCATTGGTGGAATCGTTCCCAATCTGATTGCTTTTGGTTTGTTCCTTGGAGCGATTGGATATTTTGCATTAACTGGAAAAATGGCTGAAATGTTCGGCTGGAAAAACAAGAAATAAAGCTATCACTAGCAAATCAATACTCAAGAGGGACCCGTGAGGGACCTTTAGTGTCTTCCCATAAAAAAAGACAGGCTGGGAAACCTGTCTCTGACTGATCGGGGCGACAGGATTCGAACCTGCGACCTAGTGCTCCCAAAGCACCCGCGCTACCAAGCTGCGCCACGCCCCGCCAATAAAGATTGTAGCCCCTGATAGCTTCTTAGAGAATATAAATTCTCTAAAGAATAAACATTCAGATTAAATTCACGAACTCGTGGAAATCCTTCCCTGTGGTTAGAATGATTTATAAAAAGTGACCCCTTTGGCTCCTCAATTAGAACACCCTTTTTTATTATTGCTTTGGCATATTCTTGTTGGGTATCTTCTTACAGTTAGTTGTGACTGGAACTGGATTCCTTTGACAAAAGACGAGAAAAAAAGAGGTCCTTCAATTGATCAAATCAGAGGGAAAATCTTTGGTTAAGACAACTGAAATTGAAATGTAATTTCAATTTAGAAATACAGGCTTAATATGATTTACCTTTTTAACTGAAAAATCACAAATAAAATTACTTTTCAAATAGTAAAAAGCATTTACAAGCTACAGGTATCAAGATCAAATACGTAGAAATCATAAAAGTACGGAGAAACCCTAGAAAAATTCCACCGATAAAGAAAATTTTTTACTATCTTTTATTTTTCACCTGCGAGTACAAGGTCAAATGGCTCAACGAATCAACGTTGTTTTAAACTCAATTCCTTCAGGATGTAGAGAACTAGCAGAATTTGCTTTCTTCTGTGGTGTTGGCTTTACTTTTGGGAGCTTAGGTCTTATATGAAATTTACAATTTTTTTATTTAATAAACAACTCTCTCATATCTTAATTCATCCATATATAGAGATCCTCAAAGAGTGCCAAGTCCAAATTAATAAAAGAATAAATTTCTATTTTCAAACTACATGAATTTGGAATTAGATACAAATATTTAATACGTACATAACAAAAAACAAATAAGGGAAAACAAAATAGCTAGTGACTAAAAATAAGAAAATTTTATTAATATAAATTGAAGAATTATCGAATTTACCGACTCCGTCTTCTACGAAAGTAGAAATGAAGGAAGTTTTTTATTATATTTCAAGCTGCCTTCTTTCCATTATTAATTTTCTTATATGAAAATTTAATGAGTTCTTAGATTTATATTTAATATATTAGAGCTTGAAACATCCTTTCTTATCACAGAAAGAATAAAAACCTCTCATAATTTATATATCTCTCTCTAGATTTGTTAGTGAAACTGATACCTAATTTCGCTGAGCTTCTTCATGAGATCAAATTACCATCCCCTGAGAAATGCTTTTTAATCGAGGCTGGTGATGAAAAATATATAGGAAAGTGGATAAGAGAAGGAGAAATAGCATGTGACCTGGAAACACTTTTTGAGTGGATCAATGTCGAGTACAAACTTAAGAAAAATAATTTAGCAAACAAAGAAAAACAAATTGCTGAAGATATAAAAAAAAGATTCCCTACAGACCAATGGCGTGTAATAAAAATTTTTAGCAACCATCAGAAAAAATATCGCTATTACAAAAAAGCCATAGAAGACGTGAAAAACCGAACGACTCCTCGCATGAACGAACAAGCAATCATGACAATCTTCAGCTCAGGCTGGGGTATAAATACCTAGTATGGTATAATTACCTATAAGCTTTTAAGTTACCCATGATTGAAAAGTACCCTTTGCTTCCTTTCCTCATTTTTGCAGGAGCCTTAATCAGCACCGCGACGATTGGTTTGCCCGTATTTGCTGGATAACATGAACACAAAGTAAAATTATTTTAGTTTAATATATATTTTACCTTTAATATTAAATATAGATAGAAGATAAAAAGCTTAAAATTAGTAAATTATAAAAGACCAAAACAAGATGCTTCCTTTAAATACTTTTAAATTTAAACGAGTGTTGTTATTTTTCTAATATAACAGACCAATAATTAAACAAGAAATAAGAAGAATATAAAAATATTGAGAGATAAACCCAGTTAAGCCATGCTGGCCTCTTATTACCATTATTCATTGAATGTAATAAATCCATGTTTAATATTATATACTTTATAAATATGATATTTGACTATAAGCTTATAATGCTTAACGTTATTTCTAAAAGTTGAAAACAAAGTAATTACATAAGAGGAGCTATTTATGAAAAAACAGTACAAGTTTCTTCAAAAACACGTGAATGAATTTACCAAAACATACAAAAGTTTAAACGGAAACAAATGGTCTTTAAATTTTCCAGTTTTTCTATTTGATAGAGATTGGTTTAGACTTAAAAAAGTCAAACTCTATGATTTAGCTAAAGAACTTAAACCAGACAACTCACAAGAAGCCCCTGAATTAATTCAATATCAACAATTACTAAAGGAAGGGCACGATCATTTGCTTGCCATTCAAGAATGTTGGAATGAATTTGGAATTGAAGATTTTCATCGATCTCTTAGAAACTCTTCAGAATGGAAGTCAAAAGGGAATAACGGATGGACTTTTAAAAAATATGCAGAACTTCTAATTGGCTATAGAAATATTATTGAAAAAAAAGAACTAAGTATACCGATTATTATTCTAGCTAGGAACCCAAACGAAGATCATGAACTTGAATGGATAAGCGATGAGTTCATTTCTAAACTAACTATCGCAGATTGAAACATTTAAAACGACTTTATCTTGAGACTTTCAAGCAATAGTCAAATCGTCTGATCTAGTGCCCCACTCAGTGTCTTCAAGAAGATCAGAGTAACAGGAAGCATTTACCAAATTATATTTCTGAAATTTCCAATCTGAATCTTCTAGGTAATCTGAATACTCGAATGTTTTGGCAAGAAGAGAGAATTCCTTACTAAAAGGGCACATAAAACTTATGTATTTATTCAATCATTCACACTACTAAACCTAAAAGCAACTAAAAATTATAATTCCCAAATATTTAGATAGAAGAATTAAGTCCAGAAACAAGAAAGGACTTCAACATAATATCTGTTATAAGATATTTAATTAAGAAAAACCTTTTTAAACAAGAATGGGGCTCATCAAAAGCAAAAAAGATGGGGAGTTTGATTTCGGCAAGCTTCCCAAAGGTATTTATTTCTTTTCAGGTCAAGAGGGATTTGTAAAAGTTGAGGTAGATAAAGAGGGACATCAAACTTGGGACCTACAAAATTGGTTTGCCTCTTTAGACCCAGACACAAATGAGGATCAACATCAAAAAATAATACAAGACATCAAAAAAAGACTAAATGCAGACTCCGGAATGATTAATCCACCTAAAAAGTTGGCAAAAAGAATTTTTATTAATCCTTTTAAGAAATAAGTTAAATACAAAAATTATTTAAAAAAGAGCACCACTTGATTTGTTGCTAATCCAATTAAAAAATACCTTAAAAAGGTACACCATGCATATAAATAAACACATTCATAATCTGACTTAGACAGTTCCGCTCCCTTTAGCTTTAACAAAAGATTAAATCGATAATTCGAATTATTTTTTAAAATCATCACAATACATACAACTAATGATAAAAATATGTTGTTGTTAACCAACAACATAAAGGAGATAATAAAAGAAATATTTGATATCAAGTCAAAAAAAGGAATAAATGTAGCAGGTAAAACAAGCAAATTAGATAAAATATAAACAACTCTGCTTTGATTAATACAAGAAAACATCCTGGAATAATAATATAAATATTTATATCTCTAGCAAAAAATGAAAAGCATGGCAATTTTTAAATCAAAATTTAATAAAAATAAAAAACTCTAATAAACCTAAACAAAAAAGATAAGACTTATAGACATAAACGCAAAAAAGTAAGCTAGCAAGGTTAGGATGGCAATATCAGATGAATATTTATATATTTTTTTTTTAACTTTCAACTTAGGTTTTAATAGAAGTTTATAATTAAAAAATTCGAATAAAAAAATGAAAATATTTCTTATTCTTTTTATAGTTATATTAGCCTTTATATTAATTGGCAAAAAGGTTTTCTATTCAGCGACAAGAAATCTCTTCAAAGATCAAGCATCATGGTCTAATAAAGATATCAAAATAAAATATCGCAACTCCAAGGAATTTAAAGATTCAAAAGGAATTGATAACTATTTAAAAGTAATTGCTGATGAATCAAAAGTCTATTTAGATGAACAGTCAAAGGATAAGGAATAATAAAACTGGTACTAAAAGCTACCAGATAATAAATAAAGATAATTTATTCACGCCTTCAATTATAATGTTCTTAATCTTTTAATAAAAATGTATTATCTATTATTTTCCCTCAATAATATATATTTCCTATTAATAAAAACTACTATACTTAATATGACAATAAATAATCCTATTTTTATCTTAGCAGTAATAACAGTAATTTGGTTCCTTCCCGGAATTATCGTTAGAAGGTTTAATGAATTAAAGCAGCTCAAGAAAAAGGAAAAAACTCAAGCTGATGCAATAAATAAGCTATACCCAAATCCTAAAGATTGATTGCATTCAAATTGATAAATATATTTGAATGCAGTGAATCTTTCTAAAATTTATCATTAAAAAATAAAATCAAAGTCTTAGTTTCTATTTTAAATATGATTAAATATTTGTTCAACTTCAAAAAAGTCACCAAATTAATATCTTTTAATATTAGTAGTATTTTTTTAGATACAATGAGTTAGTCTAAAAAAAAAGCTGTTGATGATGATAAAGAAACTCGGACAATATGGAGGCTATTTGCTAAGTGGAATATTGATAGCTTGGCTAATAAATCCAATAGCAGCCCTAGCATTTCTTGAGATTTTTTTAAAAATGGCATTATTAATATTTATTCCAATTGGCGGGGCTTATATCCTAGATAAGATTATCCTTTTAAAACATCAAAAGGCATGGAATATAATCCTGCCGATATGGATAATAGTCAGCATCTATTATAGTTATAGGCTAATTGAATTGATAGAAAGAGTTATTAATTAAATATTTAAGGCTTTTAATTAAAATATTTATATAATAAAAAGTTTTAATAATTATTCTTGTCTAAAGTGCCAGGAAAATTGCTTTTACATTAATTACTCAATATAAAAGCATAAGAAGCAATACCTCTTCCTATGTTTTTTAAAACTTAAGCATTTCTAGAAGTTAAAATATCTAGCCTTTTCGAAAAAAATAATGCTTTATGGATAATGATTAATACAGCTGAAATTTGAACAACATGGTGCTCCCTTTCCTTACCGCAATATTCTTTCCTGATTATGGTTACCAAGGTATTCCATGGGACTTGTATTTACTTCATTTCTTCTTCTTTGCGATTGTCATTCCATTTCATGTAATTATTTTTGCTGCTCGTAGTGCGCAGAAGGTGAAGCCTAACGGTGTAAAGGACTGGCTCAAGTGGGAGACCAATGCAACCAAAGACGACTTAGCTTTACGATTTCCAAACAATTTCCCTACGGCCTGACCCCTCGCTAAGGCCTTTTAAAAATGTCTGAATTTATCAAGGTGCTACAACTTCATTAAATTTGGGCAATTTTAGGTTTATATATATACCTGCATCTAAAAAAAAATGCTTCATTTGCCATTCTTAACCTTTGCTTTGGGAGGGGGAAGCCTCTCAGCAACAATTGTCGGTGTTGTATCCCTTGTTCTTTTTGGACTAGTTGGTGTAATTGCTGGACCAAATCTATCTAAATTTGATTCTGAAGCTTAGGAAGACAGGCTGTAGTGAAATCTATTAGCTGAATTTCCTAAAAAAGATATGTTTAGATTTTCAAAAATCTATCTATAAGAATCAGACAATTAAATCCAAATCCATCAGGTGTGACCTTGATGGATTTTTTATTTTTTATCGCACTTCAAATAAACCATAAAAAAATTGTAAAAATACACGCTACGAGATAACTCCTATCAGGAAAGATTTACTGGACACTAATACGAGAAGACATATAAGTAAAAATTATAGCTTCTATCATGATAAGAAATGAGGCTTGATTATTTGTAGCTCTGGCTTATACATTCATTTGTATAAAATTTACAAAGTTTAAACAAATGGAAATGAATCCTTATAAGCCTTTGATACAAGCTCTTAAAAAAATCTGCAAAAATTTCAAGTAGCAGTTTCAAGTGTTTTTAATGCGCAGATTTAAATTCTCCTCCCCTTCCTCCAGCTTCTGATGCTTGTCCTATTCGAGAAAATAAATTCAAGCTTTCATCATTTAGATTAATCACTTCAACCTCAGATCCACCTAATTTGATTCTTCTAATTACTTGATCAAGAACAGTTACACCACTTTGATCCCAAATATGAGCTTCGGCCATGTCAATAGTAATTTTTTTAGGATGTTCGTGTAGTTCAAATCCTTGCCTAAAGTAAATACTACTTACAAAGAATAATTGACCTTTAACTTTATAAATTCTATGGTCTGCACCATTTAAAGAAGACTCAACCTTAATAACTTTTGCTACCTTTCTACTAAATAATATTGCTGCAAGTCCAACGCCTGCAAGTAAACCCAAAGCCAGGTTATGTGTAATAACAGTTACGAATACAGTTAATATCATAACTGAACTATCACTTCTAGGGATACGGCGTATATCTTTTATTGAGATCCAATTAGCAGTATTTATTGCAATCATTATCATTACACCAACCAATGTTGCCATTGGTATTTGATTCACCCAATCTTTAGCAGCAAGAATCATTGCTATTAAACAAACTCCTGAACTTAATGTTGAAAGCCGAGTTCTTCCGCCATAGCCAACATTCATAACCGATTGTCCAACCAAAGCGCATCCAGCCATACCTCCAAAAAGAGAACTAATAATATTTCCAATACCTTGGCCACGCGCCTCAACGTTTTTATTTGTACTTTTATCAGTCATATCATCAAGAATATCTTGTGTGAGAAATGTCTCCATAAGACCTACTAAAGATATTGCTAAAGCAGTTGGCAGTATCAAACCAAGAGTTTCAAAATTAAACGGAACTTTTGGGAACCCAAAACCAGGAAGACCATTTGGAAGAATTCCTAAATTCGATACAGTTGGTACATCTAATTTAAATCCAATAGAAATTGCAGTACAAATAAAAATGGCAACCAATGCAGAAGGCAAAATCTTGGTAACTTTTGGCAGCAAATAAATAATTAACAACGTAAGTATTGTCAAGCCCCAAACTGCAGGTACTTGTGTTGCGGTAACTACTTTCGCAGAATGCGCCAAGTCAATCCCCAAATGAGGCAATTGAGCAAGGAAGATCAATATAGCCAAACCATTAACGAAGCCATCCATAACAGGTTGAGGTACAAATCTCATCTGGTGAGCAAGTCTTAGGTAACCCCAAGCGATTTGAAGAACTCCCGTAAGTAATCCAGCAGCTAAAAGATATTGAAGACCAAGACCAGGGCTAATATTTTCACCTTGCTGAACAATACCAGTCATCAAAAGAGCAGTTGAACCAGTTACCGAAGTAATCATGGCCATTCTGCCCCCAAATATTGCGAGGGTTACAGAGAGCAAAAAAGCACCAAACAATCCAACTCTTGGATCAACTCCTGCAATTCCAGAAAAAGCAATCGCCTCTGGAATCATTGCGAATGCAACCACAAGACCGGCAAGAATATCTCGAGAGGGCGAGACAATTCTCTCCTTTGCTAATAAATTGTTCAATTTCAAAACTACGCTTCTACCATCCTGCCTTATTAGATAAGAGAATTCATATTAGTAAGAAGATCTTCTTACTAATATGAATAAATCAATCTGATTCCTCTTTCCTTTCAATAAAAGAATCCATCAATTTTTTGTATTCATTCTCTCTTGAGCTTTTTGCAAAGCCAACAATAAAAGCGATCGATGAAACTACTATAAGAGCTAGTATTGTAGGGCTGAGACCCATTTCACTAGCAGTCAAAGCAAAGTAAAAATTAGATATCATTAAATTCACAGCTAATTTTAAAAGAATAAGTTGAACAACACTATCTTGAAGGTTTTTTAGAAAGAAATTTATTTTTTATATAAATTAAATTTAAGAAACACAGAGAAATTATATCTATTTTTCTTTTATTAAACTAACAAACTCTTCAGTAGTTAAGGCAGGTTTATACTCCCAACTCATTCCATATTTATCTCTCCATGATCCAAAAACCTTAAATAAAACTGATGCACTTGAAGCTCTACAAATGATCACTCCTGTTCCATCTTGCGGGGTATGCGCCCATGCGATTCTCTCATAGCCATCAATAAGATCATTAGATTTTCCACTTTCAACATATTCTACAAATGCTTCGGATGAATAACTTTGATCCTCAGATGAATCGAATTTCCAAGTAACTATATAAAGCTGCATTTTTTATTTTGATAGGACTTTTATTGTATCTGAGAATTATTTTTTATTCCTAAAACCAGGCTCAAATTGCCTTCGTGCTGCCTGCGTTCTTAGGATTAACTGCCTTCCAGAACTAGATAGTGTAAACCTTAATGCTTTGCCAGACTTAAACATCGCCTCTCCGATTGCCTTTGTTCTAGATAATTCAATTTGGTATGCGCGACTAACCGCTCTCTCAGCATCAACATTTGCTAACTTTGCCTGTTGAGCTAAACGTCTGGTTTTTGATTTAGGGATTACTGAGAGTTCGCTTTCAGGTTCTGCCCACCTCCATAGCCAATTAGAATTGGATTTTGTAATTGAAGACGATTTCTTAACCATACCCCCATTTCAATAAGACAAAGAGGCTTTTTTACCTCACAAAGACCCTAACCGCTACAGGTGAAAAAAAAGTATTCATAACGCAAAAAAAAATGAAAGTTAAAGTAAAGTGCTTCAGAATACAAAAACTAAATAATTAATTATTTTAAACCTAATAATAATTCTTAATACTAATAATTAGAAGAATTAATAAAATATAAAATTAAGTTATTAGAGAAATTTAAGAAGTTATAAGTTAAATATATATCTTAATAAAGATTCCTTTTTTACTGTTTAAAAAGCAAACGGTAGTTCCATTACAGCCCAAATATATAACGATATGTTTAGAGCAATAGCAGCCCCTACTGTCAGTTTTTTCATAATTAAGTAAATTAATACTTTTTTAATTCAGCAATAAAGTTTCTTTTAAGAAAGTATTTATATTCTCATCCACACATTACTCCTTAACCTTTATGGGTTTTCAGGAAGGAAAAGAAGACCTGACCTGCAATCATCAAGAATCTCTTTTATTTTAGTTAATTTTGAATCAATTAATTGGTCAGCCTTAACTGATATCCAAATAGGTTTTATCAGTTCATTATTGGGACCAAGTCTTACCCGAGCTCCAAACCAATTTGCATGCGAAGGTATTGAGGCTCTGCATTTTGTCTGATTAATAGTTAAATCAACCTTCCTCTCGATAAGCCAATCATCAACGAAAACCAAATTAGTAAAACTGTTTAATCCAGCATTTACTGATGTAAAACTAAAAATCAAGAAAGTCCAAAAAAAATAATTCTTCAAAAATTTAGAAGTGGACATCACTTCAAGTTATCTAAAAATGGTCTTAAACAAAAATGGGTCGCCTGAGATTCGAACTCAGGACCAGCCGGTTAAAAGCCGGATGCTCTACCACTGAGCTAGCGACCCTTAGTAAACCAATAGTAATGGTCCAATATGAAAAATATCACGTTGTAGAAGCATTAATGGCCTTAATGTTCCTTTTTGAGGACTAAAAAACAATTTTAAGATGTTTTTTTCCCTTCCTCATTGATTTTCAAGATACTTTTGAAGTCTTAATAAATAGTTGAGGGACACGAGAATATTTTTTAATTAAGCTTTAAAAAGGAAAAACACGACGGTTTGACTGAAGATCCATCGGTAACTGTTATTGGCGCTGGTCTCGCAGGGTCGGAAGCAGCATGGCAAATAGCAAGTGCTGGAGTCAAAGTAACTCTCTTTGAAATGCGACCAAAGAAGAAATCTCCAGCTCACCACTCACCCGAATTTGCAGAACTAGTCTGCAGTAATAGTTTTGGAGCGCTTAGTAGTGATAGAGCAGCAGGACTTTTACAAGAAGAGTTAAGAAATTTAAAATCTATTGTCATCGCAAAAGCTGACCAACACAGTGTTCCAGCAGGAGGAGCACTTGCAGTAGACAGGAGTCAATTCAGCCTATCAATCACAAATGAACTTTCATCTCATCCCCTAATAAGAATCATTAGAGATGAATGTTCGTGCCTTCCAAATGCTCAACAAATTACAATTCTGGCAACAGGTCCTTTGACAAGCGAATCGCTAGCTGAAGACATCAAAAAATTCACAGGAGAAAGTGAATGTCATTTTTTTGACGCAGCTAGTCCAATAATTACAGGGGAAAGCATTGACTTTTCAACGGCATTTAGGGCAAGTAGATACGACAAAGGCGATGCTGATTACGTTAATTGCCCAATGAATGAAGAGTCATATTTAAAATTTCACTCTGCGTTAATAAAAGCAGAACAAGCTGAATTAAAAGATTTTGAAAAAGAATCAGCTCTTTTTTTTGAAGGCTGCCTTCCAATAGAAGAACTTGCGAAAAGAGGTCTAGAGACTATGCGTTTTGGCCCATTAAAGCCAATAGGCCTCTGGGATCCAAGATGGGGAGATGTAAACGATAAAAACCTCCGAAGGCTTAAAAGAGCTCATGCTGTCGTTCAATTAAGACAAGAAGACAAAGCAGGTCAACTATGGAATCTAGTTGGTTTTCAAACAAATTTAAAATGGGGCGAACAAAAACGAGTATTCAGAATGATTCCTGGCTTGTCAAACGCAGAATTTATTCGTTTGGGAGTAATGCATAGAAATACTTTTCTTGAATCACCAAAGCTATTAGAGCCAACACTTCAGTTCATAAATAGAAAAACTTTATTCGCTGCTGGACAGCTCACTGGTACTGAGGGGTATGCTGCTGCTGTCGCTGGAGGCTGGTTGGCTGGAACTAATGCAGCATTGTTGGCAAAGGGATTAAATACGATTACTTTGCCATCGTCTACCATGATTGGGGCATTGACAAACTTTGTCAGTAATAGTCAAGCAAGCTTACGAGTTCAAAATAAAAAACACTTTCAACCTATGCCAGCCAATTTCGGATTACTGCCTGAACTCGAGAATAGAGTTCACAAAAAACGTGAAAGATACAAAGAATATAGAGATAGAGCTTTGAATCAAATAAAAAAGTTAAGAAAAACATTATTAGATAAAAACTCTAATCAACCGTACATTTAAAAAATTATTTTAGATCATGACTCAATTAACAAATAAAACTAAAGCTTCTTGCAACTGGGATTCAATAGTTATTGGTTCCGGTCTTGGTGGATTAGTGACTGCAAGTCAACTAGCAAGCAAGGGTGCAAAAGTTCTAGTGCTGGAACAGTACAAAATTCCTGGTGGGAGTGGTGGTTCATTTAAAAGAAAAGGATTTACTTTTGATGTTGGAGCATCTATGATTTTCGGCTTTGGTAAAAAGGGGTACACCAATTTATTAACGCGAGCTCTCAAAGATGTTGGCCAAGAATGTGAAACGATTCCTGACCCAACACAATTGGCATATCATCTACCAAATCAATTAGAAATTACTGTTGATAGGGATTATAAAAAATTCATTACAAAGTTAATTGATTTATTTCCCCATGAAGAGAAAGGTATAAATCATTTTTACGAAACATGTTGGGATGTATTTAATTGTCTAAATTCAATGCCTTTACTTTCAATAGAGGATCCGGGATATCTAATGAAAGTTTTTTTCAAATCACCCTTATCATGCTTAGGACTAGCTAGATGGTTACCAGTTAATGCCGGAGATGTTGCTAGACGATATATCAAAGATCCCGCCCTTTTGAATTTTATAGACATTGAATGTTTTTGCTGGTCAGTCATGCCCGCCGACTTAACACCAATGATAAATGCAGGAATGGTCTTTTCTGATAGACATTTTGGAGGTATTAACTATCCAAAAGGAGGTGTTGGAATTATTGCAGAAAAATTAGTGCAAGGAATTAAAAATTTCAAAGGAGAAATTAAATATAAATCTAAAGTAAAAAAAATAATTTTTGAGAACGGAAAGGCAATAGGTGTTTCATTAGATAATGGTGAAGAATTTTTTGGCAAAACAATAGTCTCTAATGCAACAAGATGGGATACATTTGGTGGCCAGGGTATTAACGATCCACTTGTAGAACTAGATAAAACTCCACCGGCCGAGACGAAATGGAAAAACAGATACATCCCTTCTCCTTCATTTTTATCTCTTCATTTGGGAGTAAGTAAAGACTTAATTCCTTCAAATACAGATTGCCATCACTTACTTCTCGATACATGGAGAGAAATGGAACATGAACAAGGAGTTACTTTTCTATCAATCCCAACTTTATTAGATCCATCATTAGCACCTTCAGACAGCCATATTGTTCATGCCTTTACTCCTTCTTCAATGGATTGTTGGGAGGGATTAAGCAACAAAGAATATCTTGACAAGAAAAAAGAAGATGGAGATAAACTTATTTCTAAGTTAGAAAAATTATTTCCAAACCTTAGTCAAAATATTTTACACAAGGAAATAGGTAGTCCAAGAACACATAAAAGGTTTCTTGCTAGAAACAAAGGCAGTTATGGGCCGATACCTTCAATGAGGTTGCCTGGTCTTCTTCCTATGCCATTTAATGCTACAAAGATAAAAGGACTCTATTGTGTTGGTGATTCTTCTTTCCCCGGTCAAGGATTAAATGCAGTGGCCTTTAGCGGCTATGCCTGTGCTCACAAAATTGGAGCAAAGCTTGGGATGAACAAATGGGAACTGCCTGAATAAATTATCAAAGACCTTAGAAAAGCTATGAAGGCAAATTATCAAGACTAAACCTATAACCTTGCTGACGAACAGTTGTAATTCCTCCTCCATCACCAAGGCCTGCTTGTTCAAGTTTTCTTCTAAGGGTCAAAACCTGCGTATCAACCGAACGAGGGCCACCACTAAATGGAGGCCAAGCCATTCTAAGCAGCTCATGGCGGCTTCTTACCATTCCAGGTGGCATCAAAAGAGCACACAACAAAGCAAATTCCCTTGGACTCAATTCGACAGGTTTTTCTCGCAAGGTGACCTGTCTGAGTAAAAGGTGAACCTCCAGTGGACCAACCGCTACACGTTCCTGTAAACCAATTCTTCCTCTTTTAAGTAAAGTCCGGCACCTAGCAGCTAATTCCTCTAGGCCAAAAGGTTTCCTTAAAACATCATCAGCCCCATCATCTAAAAGTCCTACTACGGGTTCAACTCCTGTTCTTGCTGTTAGAACAATCACTGAACAGCCCAACTGTTGTGCTAGTCGAAGCGCTGAACTTTTTTCCAATATCTCAGCACTAACTAATAAATCTGGTGATTGATCTCTACAAAGATCAACTGCCTCCTCAGCAGAACCTACTGCTGCGGCAAGCTGTCCATCTTGCCTGAGCCTCTGTACCAAAACAGTTCTGAGAGTTGGATGTGGTTCTACAACAAGCACCTTTGAAGGTGATTGCGTGGTTGCTTGAATAGGAGAAGAACCTGAGGAGGATCCTTGAATTTGCTCAGTAGCAAGCTGATCTGCAGGTATTGATGTCACAAGTCGGAAATGTAGACCCTTAGACTGGAGAAGATATTAAAGCAAACTGTTCGCTGACTATCAAGAATAGTCTGTGTCTTAGCAAACCATGACATCTTTTGATGCTCCAGAAGCAATAAAACACTTCCAATCAATTTGTGATGCCTGTCAGGAGCTAACAAGTCGATATCACAGCCCTTCTGAGCTTAGGATCTATGCAGACGGATATTTGCATTCCCTCAGGAATTGCAAGAGATTAGGCTCTAGGGATCAAGAGAAGTTAGAAGCATTAATTGATAGATGGATAATGGATCCTTCAAGCTTTATTGGTCCCGATGGTGATATTAATAACCTCTTTTTTCAAAAAGAAGCCTAGGTATAAATTACAAAAGTAACAACTTATGAAGCCAGTGCGATTTCTAACTTTTCTTTCAATTCCCCAGAGTTATACATGCTTATCAAAATATCGGAGCCTCCAATAAATTCACCCTTCACATATACTTGAGGAATTGTTGGCCAATTTGAAAATTCCTTGATCCCTTCTCGAATTTCCATATCTGAAAGGACATCAAAAGTATCAAAGCTCATTCCCAATGAATTAAGAATTTGAACGACATTATTGGAAAAGCCACATTGTGGCATCAACTTATTACCCTTCATGAAAACAAATATTGGTTTTGAATTAATTAAGAGTTCAATTTTTGAACGAGTTGTGGAATCCATTTCTAAAAAGTTATTGAGGAGTTGAGGTTTTCAAGGCCAAAGCATGAATTGTTTCTGTTTTCAATTCATTTTTTAACGCACCATAAACAAGTTGATGTTGTTGTACAAGAGATAGGCCAGAGAATTCTTGAGATACAACATTGACTTCAAGATGATCACCACCGCCCATATCTTTTACATCAATTTGAGCATCGGGAAGTGATTGCTTAATTAAAAGAGTAACTTCTTTGGCTGTAATCATTTTCAAATTAAGGAATTAATGTGAATTTGAGAAACTAAATTCAATTAAGAGTACTAAAGATTAAACCAAGTAAAATCATATTATCTTCTACCAACGGCTAACAAAGCCGATTGTTCAGCACTTCTCATACTTTTTGAAAGTTCAATATTAAACTCATTTGTAGATTGCTTAAAATCCCTCGAAATAATTATTGGATTTGAGAAACAAATTGATGCCGATCCAGAAAACTTCGGGACAACATCGCTGTAGGCCAAACCGACTGGAACAATTTTAATTTCCAACCCTTTGTTAGAGGCTAGTTGAGCCAAGCGAATCAAGCCTTTTTTCAGTTTTACAGGCTCTCCAAGTCGATTTATCTTTCCTTCTGGGAAAACAACTAATTGCTGACTTGAAATCAACAAATCAACTGCATATCTAAGAGTAGTTAA
This sequence comes from Prochlorococcus sp. AG-402-O21, assembly GCA_003216375.1. Classification (GTDB taxonomy): domain Bacteria; phylum Cyanobacteriota; class Cyanobacteriia; order PCC-6307; family Cyanobiaceae; genus Prochlorococcus_B. The sequence continues at coordinate 21,153 of QCIZ01000019.1, forward strand.
AGAGGGTCTTCCTTGATCAATTGGGAAACAACCCAACCTGTTTAAGAACCAACCTTGTAACCCTCTCATTTCTGAACGGGTGACCATGTATCTACAATCTCTATTTGTAATCCTTCTGCCAGCAGCCATAGTCAACATCAAAGCATCCCATCTAGATCTATGAGTAGGAGCAAGTACAACAGAACCACTTAAAGGTAAATTTTCTCCACCAATAACTATTCTTCTTCGAAAAAAATTGTTCAACGCAAAATCTTGCGTAGCACACATAGCTAATCGACTCCAGAAAGGATCAACACCGAGGCATATTTTTTTTTCTCTATTAAGAAGGGGCAAAAAATCCCTCTCTAATAAACCATGTAAAGAAGTTAACTCCGAAAGCTTTATTATTAATGGTCAGACAGGGCAGTTACTCCAGCGGCTAAACCTTATTTTGCTTTTGATGAATACAATCAAGGTATATTTTAAATCCCTATGGCAAGTCTTGGCGTAAACATTGATCACATTGCAAATGTCCGAGAAGCTCGTAAGACATTTGAACCTGACCCAATAAAAATGGTTCTTTTAGCGGAATTAGGTGGTGCTGACGGTATAACAGTTCATCTAAGAGAAGATAGAAGGCATATTCAAGATAGAGATCTAAATCTTCTAAAAGAGACTGTGCATACTCGACTAAATCTGGAAATAGCAGCAACTGAAGAAATGACTTCAATAGCACTTAATCTAAAGCCAGATATGGTTACATTAGTTCCTGAAAGAAGGGAAGAAGTCACTACAGAAGGGGGACTTGATGTCATTAAACACAAAAACAAATTAAAGGAAATAATCAAGCGTCTATCAGATGAGGATATTCCAGTTAGTCTTTTTGTTGATCCAGTCCAGGCTCAATTAGAAAATTGTGCTGAAGTAAAGGCCGCCTGGATTGAACTGCACACAGGTAAATATGCAATCACAAAAAACAAGGCAAGAAGTTTGGAATTATCCATTCTTAAAGAAAGCACAACCAAAGCAAAATCCTATGGTTTGAGAGTAAACGCAGGGCATGGATTGACCTATCAAAACGTTGAACCGATTGCGGGTATTGAAGGGATTGAAGAATTAAATATTGGCCATACAATTATTTCTAGAGCCCTTTCAGTAGGTCTATCTCAAGCAGTAAAAGAAATGAAAAGCCTAATTATCAATCCAAGAAAAGACAACTTCTTACTTTAAAAATATTTTTAAATCGCATTTTGACTCTTGCTAACAATTTATCGAAGTAATAAAGCTGAATGGTTGGCAGAGATACTGGGACAGGAACTGCGATTAAACCCTCCTGAAATAACAGAAGAAGTTAATATTATCGTAAGTACATGGCCATCAAGCAGATGGCTAAGTGAAAAACTTTCAATAATTAATAATATCAATGCATTAGTTAAATTCCCTTTCCCTGGTACATATTTAAAAAGATTAGTCAAGAGAATTAATGGTATTGATCCTGATGAAAAAGATCCATGGGAAAAGAATCAACTTGTTTGGAATATTTTAGAATTATTACCAGAATTAATGAAAAATGAAGAAGCTCAAGTAATTCGGTCCTGGCTAAAAATAAGCGCTAAAGAAAATGCGCAAATTAATCTGAATTTATGGGATCTAGCAAATAATATTGCAGAGACATTTGATGATTACATACTTTATAGACCTGAAATTATCAAACAATGGTTAAGCAAGAAAACGAAGAAAAAACCAAGAGAAATTAGTGTTAATAAAAATATCCTTTGGCAAGAAATACTATTTAATTTATTATATAAAAAGATAAACAAAGATCCGTTCTGCATCCAAGTCGAAAAAGCAATTAAACGTTTAAAGAAAGATGATATTTCTAAACTAGATTATCCAAAAAATCTATACGTCTATGGACTTAGTAGTCTTGCACCATTGCAAATAGATTTAATTCAAGCATTTTCAAAGGTAATAAATATAAAAATTTATATAATTTCTCCTTGCAATGATCTTTGGCAAAGATGTGAAGCAAAAAGACTGCAATTTAGGAACACATGGAATACTCCTCCCGACAGGCAATGGTTACTAGAATCTCCAAGGCTTGAAGCCTTCCTTGGACGGATGGGGGCTGAATATCAACAGTTACTTGAAGGGAGTGGTGAATATCAATTGGGGGATAGAAATGAAGAAGATATTTTTTCTCTAACAGCAGATATCGTCACTAATAAAGGGAACAAACCAAATTTATTAGAACAACTACAACAAGAGTTGTTATCCACAAAAAGTGAAAATATATTAACTAAAGAAAAATCTGACAAATCACTCCTTTTCCTTAAATCTCCAGGAAAGTATCGACAAGTGGAATTGATACGGGACCATATATTACAGCTCTTCAGCGATGACAGAGAAATTCATCCTAGAGATATTTTAATAATGACACCACAAGTTGATAGCTATGCACCAATAATTACCTCTGTGTTTAATAATATAGATCACAATACTACACAGCTACCCTGGGTAATCACAGATAAAAGTCAAGAAGATAAAGTAGGTTTAATACATTTTGTGTTAAATCTGTTAGAGATTTCTGCATCTCGTCTAACTGCATCAAATTTTGAAAACTTATTAACTAATCCAGCATTACGAACGCAACAGAATATAAGTATTGACGAGGTGAGTGACATAATCAAAAGCCTACAATCCGCTGGCTTTACTTGGGGACTTGATTCATCAGAAAGATTTGGGGAAGAAACTCATAGCCTATGCTGGTGCCTAGAAAGGTTTCTACTTGGTCTTGTATTACCAGATAATCCAATTAATGGAATAAGCAATATTTCCCCTTATTCCGAGAACATTTCAATTACAGATTTTATAAAAGCTTGGGGTATACTTTCAAAACTTTGCAATTATATCGATGCGATTCGCAGTAAACTTTCATGTAAAGAATGGATAAAACTTATAACATCGCTCGTAAAGGATCTATTTGGAGATGGTGGAGAATGGGCATGGGAAGAGCAACAACTACTAACTGTTGTTAATAATTGGGGTCTCATAACAGATAATTGTGAACTTGAAATTGATTGTCTAGTAGTTAAAGATATTATTACCAAAGCTTTAAGTTCTACAAATGGCAAATTTGGTCATAGGACAGGGAAAATTACGATCAGTGCCTTAGAACCAATGAGAGCAATCCCTCATAAAATCATCATCATCATGGGACTAGAAAGTAGAACTTTTCCAAGAATAGAGAATAGAAGAAGTTTTAATCTCCTAGAAAGAAAAAGAGAGCTTGGAGATCCAAATCAATATGATAAAGACCGCTATTCATTGTTAGAAGCTTTAATCTCAACCCGTCAAAATCTTTTGGTTTCTTGGAATTCAAAAGATGAAAAGACAGGAGAAGATCTTGAACCTCCAAGCCCTATTCAACAATGGCTGAATTACTTAAAAATTAAATTAGGAGACAATATCTTTCAAGAAGTTCTCATTGAGCCACCAGCAAATCCTCTTGATCGTTTCAACTTTATAAAAACAAAAAATTCACAAATCATGAGTTGTGATAGGAAGAATCTAGAAGCTAGAAAATGGCTTGAAAAAGGAATCCCGACAAAAAATATCTCACTAGCATTACCGCTAAAGAGGAAAGAAATAAACGTAAGCGAATTAAAATCTTATTCCTTCGAGAAAACCAAAGAATGGTTACTCAGTCCACAAATAACATGGTTAAAAGAGCAGGAAATCCAATCAAGAGAATTTGTCAATCTTATTGAAGACAATGATTTTCTCGAGCTTTCAGAATTAGAAAGATATAAACTTCTAAAACATCGACTTCAAAGTAGTGATCTCTTAAATATTAATCATACAAAAAATAAATCAAACTACTGGGAAGAGAACTATTCTGGCAAAGGTGTTTTCCCTCCCAAAGGCTCTGGATTAATAGAGAAGGATCTTCTTCAGGAGCGATGGAATAATTTAATATCCGCAATTTGCGCTACCGGGCAAATCACGAAAAGGAGTATTGAGATGCAAGAGTTAGAGGGTGAATTTTACTTTGGAGGGAAGAATTTAATACAGATTGAAGTTGGAAGTTTAAAATATAAAACTCTTATGAATGGATGGCTAAATCATTTATATTTATCTGCAAATAGTTCATTTAATGATAAAACACTGATAATTTCTAAAAAAACAGATTATAGAAAAAAAATTCAATTCGAAGTAAGCAAGGAGATATTACCAATCAATACGAAAGAAGCGACAAAAATTTTAAGTCAAATACATCAATTAGCAACCACAGGAAGAAATAATTGTTGGCCCATACCACCAGAAAGTGGTCTGGATTATGCCCTTGCTACAAAAGACAATAATAAGAATGAGCAAGATTTATTTCAAAAGAAATGGGAAGGTGATTTGTATAGGCAAGGAGAAAGAGAGACACTAGCGATGGAACTTTGTTTTGGCAAAAAATGCAAAGCCTCTACTTTTTTAGACTTTGAATCATTTAATGATGTGTTGATGAGTCTCTATGAACCAATCCTCAAAAACACCAACTAACTAGTAACTAAAATGAAGCTTAAAAGAAATCTCTTTAAGGATATTATAGATCTCTTATCAAAATGGGGATTTAGCAAGCAGGGGCTATTTAATAATTCAAAAGGAGAGTGGTATTTATTTTCTCAAATAGTACTAATTCTCCTACATTTTATACCTCCCTACCCAGAAATAAAGCAAATCCCATTTTCAATAAATAATTTTTGTATAATTGTTGGATTAGGAATTTCAATCTTAGGTCTATTCATTGTCATTAAAGCATTCATAGATTTAGGAGAAAATCTAACACCTCTACCTTATCCAATGAATGAAGCGAGTCTGATAAAAAATAATTCATATCAAAATGTTCGGCACCCACTTTATAAGGGATTATTATATATTTCATTAGGAATATGTATTTTTTCATTGAGTCTAATACATCTATTTCTACTCATATCATTAGCTTACATTTTAAAAATAAAAGCCTTGAAGGAAGAAGAAAGGTTGAAAATTAAATTTCCAGAATACAAAAAATATATCAAAAATGTACCAGCTATTATAAAAAAAATAAAATATTTAGACTGGAGATCCTAAATGTTAATTATAACCAATTTAAAACATCAATATCAAGGAATAATTGAAAGCGAAAGTGTTATTTCTTATTTTATTATTATAACTAAGAAATAAATATGACTAATATAGAATTATTTCAACCGAATAAATATCCTTTATCGAATGGGATACGTCTAATAGAAGCAAGTGCTGGAACAGGGAAAACATTTTCTCTTTCTCATCTTGTCTTAAGGTTATTAACTGAAAAAGAATATTCAATAAACGAAATACTAGTTGTTAGCTTTACAGAAGCGACAGCATCAGAAATAAAAGCAAGAATTATTGAAAGATTAATTCTTGCTTTAAAAATAATTGAATCAATAAATACAACCGTAAACCCCTATAAGGTAGACAATGTACTAAATGAATGGGTCGAATTAAATATAACATCTAAAGAAAGAGCCTTATATATAGCATCACTACTTCTAGAAGCATTAGAGAGAATTGACAATGCAGATATCACAACAATTCATGGATTTTGCAGTAAAACACTTCGTAGAGAAGCTATTGAGAATGGAAATAATTTAAACCCAACCATCGAAAAAGATTCAAACTCACTAATAAATGAAATTGTTGAAGAATATTGGAAAAAAGAAATATTAGAAATAGAAATTTCAGAATTAAAAGGTTTATTTAAAAGTAATTTTAATCGTAAGAATTTGATTGAAGTTCTTAGTTCATTGAATAATGACCCAAATAATAGTTTCAAACAGACTTTTAATGACTTAAAAATAGAAGAAAGTCTTTCAACTCAATTAAACAACTATATTGAATCATTATGGATAAAATTTAAGACCATATGGGAAGAGAAGGGACAAGAGCTTGAAGATAGCTTCATAGAGATTGCTAAAGATCTAAGATCTCAGGGTATTAAAGATACAAAGCCATACTCATCCAAGCCCAGAAAAAATCGTTATGAGCTTTTAAGTAACTGGATTGAGGAATATAAAGAGAAAAAGCGACCATCATATGAAGATATTCAAAATCAAAACCTTATAAATAAATATTTTCATCCTAAAAATATTTACCAACTAGATATGAAGCATAAAATTGATTCTTGTTCAAAAGAAATGGAGCTAATTCTTGATACTATAGGAGATTTATATGATAGTCCATGTGAATTTGCTTGGGAGCATGCTTTGTTATGGACTAAAAGAGAGCTTGAAAAAAGAAAATCTAAAAAGGGTTTAATAAATTATTCTGATCTACTTAAATTATTAGATCCCAAAAACCTAACTAGTAATGAAATTAAAGATGAGGTTAATCCTAATAATATCTATAGAAATCTAGAGCAAAGATATAAGGTAGCCTTAATCGATGAATTCCAAGATACTGACCCAGTCCAATTAAGATTACTAAAAAAAGCCTTTGGCAACCGATCATCACATCTATTACTAATGATTGGAGACCCAAAGCAAGCAATCTATAGTTTCAGAGGTGGAAGCTTAAATACATATATGAAAGCAAGAGAAGCTTGTGATCAAATTCATTTCATGAATGCTAATTATAGAAGTACAAAACATCTAATTTTATCACTCAATAAATTATTTCTTGATGGTTTAATAAGATCAAATCTATCAACTCAAGAACTTAATCCATGTTCAAAAGAAGATCTACTTAAACTAAATGGAATAAAAGAACCTTTTAAGATATTAAATCTAATAGATAATAATCAAAAAGAAAAAGCTCAAAGAATAAAATTAGATTCAAAAAGCAAAATAGAGGATAAAATTCCGAAAGTTATTGGATCTTATTTGTTAGGGCTATTAAGCGATAATCCCAAAGATTTAAATCCCTCAGATATTTGCATATTAGTCAATAGACACGATCAAGCTAAAAACATCCATAGCTATTTATCAAAAATAAAAATTCCTTCGCAACTCTTGAGTAATGAAAATATATTTACTAGAGAGGCTGCTCAAATCCTACAGATTTTCATTAACTGTATCGTCAGTCCACATAATCAACAAACTCTTGCTCTACTAGCTTGTTCTGAGCTAATGCAATGGAAAAAGGAAAAACTTATCAAATCAAAAATTGATGGCGATTTCGATTCATTATCTTCGAAGTTCTATGACCTTTCAAAATTATTTCCAACGATTGGATTATTAGGCTGTTTGTCTAACTTTCTAGAAGGGAAGTCAATAGCTGATCTTTCTAATAGAGGAACTTTATTAGGTGATCTTTACCAAAGCTCTCAGTTAGTAGATGAGCAGATCCATCGACAGAAGCTTAATGCATTAAGAGCATCACAATGGCTTAGTAGTCAAAGGTTCCAGTCAACTGAGCAAATACCTGAAGAATATCAACCTAACAGTGCCATTAGTAATAGCTCTGTAAATATAATTACAATTCACAAGAGTAAAGGACTTCAATTTAAAATAGTAATTTGTCCATACTTATGGCAAAAGCCCCCAGATAGAAAAAGTCATTTATGGAAAGATAATCAAAATCTATTAATTTCTAAAAGGTATAAATGGAATAAAAAATATAGTTCATACCAAGACTTTATTAGAAAAGAATCCTTAAATGAAGCAGAGCGGTTAGCTTACGTTGCTTTTACAAGAGCTAAAAAACAATTAATAGTCCTGTGGGCAAATGCTGCTGGTCAAGAAGGGAACCCTCTTTCAGGATTTTTATTTGGCTCTGAGTCAATAAATCTAAAGATAGAAGACCATACAAAGGAAATGATGGAAAATTCATTCACAAAAAGAGAACTAAAAGTTGATATTCAAGATATAAATACAATTGAAACAAATAAGACATGGACTCAACCAAAAAGTGAAGTCAAATTATCGCTTGGAGCAATTGCCACCCATCAATTTGAAAATAGTTGGGGAAGGTATAGTTTTTCAAAATGGATAACACAAAAAAATGACGAATTAATTCTAAAAGATTTATCAGATGAGTTAAATGAAGACTATGAATTTAAGGATGAAATTGAGGATATATCTTTCCAAGAAATTGATCACGTATTTGTAGAGAAAAATCAAAGTGTTGACAGATTAGAAGATCAGACATGGTCAAAAGAAAGTCCTATTGGCAATTTCCCAAGGGGACCGATAGCAGGGACTTGTCTTCATAAAATACTTGAAAGAATAGATTTCAATGATATTG
>QCIZ01000020.1 GCA_003216375.1 Prochlorococcus sp. AG-402-O21
CCTAGTCCGCTTGAAAGCTTTAGACTCTTTGTTGATTTCCAGCTTGAAGTGCTTGAAGATTCCATTAGATACTCCAGTTGATTTGTTGAAAAAATACGCGAAAAATTTCCCTGCCTCTGCTGACTATTTCATTAATTATGCTTTGTAAATTAAATGATTTTGTTAGAGAGGGTACAAAAAATTGAGAGTCTTCAATACGGTTGCAACGCCTCTCTATAGTACATCAGTATTACCAAAAGTCAATTTTTTGTTTCTTGAGTATTTAGTACAGATATTTATTCTATTAAAGTAATTTACTAATATAGAAAAATTATTGTATAATTTAAATATATAAATTCTTTTATTTCTATAATGTAATGTATAAATTAATTTTCAATAAATCAAGAAATAGATAGAAAGAAATAAATTAGAAATAATATTATCTAATAATGTATGTATTATTAAGTAAATGTAAACTTATCTATAACTAGTATCTCCTGCTTTGAAAAATCGCTAGCCGATACACAATTTATCCACTCTTTATACTCTTGGGCAATAGCTAATTGATCCCCTGGGCAGACCTCTACTGTTCTTTTTAAAATATGCGATAGACCCTTAACTAATATATCTTCTATCCTTTTTTGGTCTTCTTGCATTTACTTATTTTATCTATTCCATACTACCTTTTATTAATTTGCTTGTAAAGAGAAAAATAGTTTTACTTGAAGTAAGGTTTAGTAAAGTTATTTATATATTATAATAAACTATGCAACATTAGTTTCATCATTATTATCTAATGATGGAATAAATCCTAGCTCTTCTATAGTTTCAACTAATGTAAGCTTGGTATCCTTCTTGGTTGATTTTTTATTAATAGGGTTAATTTCTGTTTCCGTATCTTTTGCATTTAACTCTATAGATTCTTTTTTATTCACTAAATTTTTATAGAAAGATTTAATAATTCTATTTATAAAATTAATATTAATCAAATATATCGAAAAAATAATCCCGATCAGAACTAAAAAAATATTGTGAATAAAAAAATATGAGAAAACTAATGTCGAAGAAAGATATTCTATGGCATGATTGAGTTTAGTTTTTTTCATGACTAGGCAACATCCTGAGTATTTCTTTTGTTTTGTCTTTCTAGCAAGGTCAGATCATAGGATGATTGGATTTGATTGTTATAGTCTAATTCATAAATAAATCTTGATAACTTTTCTTTTCTAGTTATCCAATTACGCCTTACCTGCTTAGGTAAACTAGGGATATCAACGTCTTTTTTGTCTAGAGATCTTGTATATCGTTTTCTTTGCCCACTATCCATTATCGAGTTATAGCTCTCATTGTTTTGAGAGAGATCATTTTGGATCCCCCTTGACTCTGTGATAGCCATTAATTCTGAAAGACTTCTAATGAATGGAATCATGCTGCATACCTCTTTTTTTCGTTTTTATGGAGTTCATCTTTTAATCTTTTATCTTTTTTATAGGCATTTATATAGTTTACGTCATACGAACCCAATCCCTCTTCCTTCGGGTTGTATAAACGGAATAATCTATTTCTGGATTTTGAAATCTTATTCATGATCTTAAGCCACTCTCTTTATATTACTTCTGTTGCTAATATTCTCCACTTTGAAATGATGCTTTGGCTTATATTTCTCTAGCAACCTCCTCGTAATTCCGAGCTCACTGACATTGGCAATCTTAGGTTCGGATTTTAATTGCTTAGAACTTCTAGAGTTTAAGTTGCTGATCTTCATTTTAAATAATAATAGTGAGAAACATTTTAGGATTAAGGTTTAAACAAGTGAATCAATTTTTTCTCGATTTGATAGTAATTTGCTAAGTTTCTTGTTTTCATCTTGAAGACTGCTTATTACTTTCTTATAGGTCTCAATTTTTTCTTTCAGGGATTTGATTTTTTGGCTTTCAGTCTTTTGGGCAGATTTAGCTCCCTTTTTCTTATTTCCTTTTACTAAGACCCTTACGGTCGCTTCTGTCATCCTTTCGCCATTTTCTACCGCTTCGAACACTTTTTGCCGCTCCTTGTCGGTTACTCCTTTGCTTCCCATTAGGGCTAGCGACCTAGGGGTTAGCGAAGCAAGTAGGTTGTCGTCTATATCGGAACCGCCTAGCCAGTTAGTGTATGCGCTTACAAGATCAACAGCAAATCTCTCTGAGCAATTAATTGCTCCAGACTTGAGAAAAGCTCTCCAGTTCCCAGGCTTGATGTTACTCTTTATGTCGGAAAGATTTGCTGCGACAGCCCTAAGTGACTGACCGACGCAGTTCAGCTCATCGTTGATTTCGACGACCGATTCTTTGACGTACTCTACCTGGGCTGGCACGAGTCCTTTAGTGACCTCGCTATTAAGCGGGATACTTGCCAAGTCGACCACCTCAGTAGGCGATAATTCCATAGCTCCAGTCAAGTACATGCCCAATATACGTCTTGTGACGAATCGGAACAATGGATACTGATGTACTAAGGTTTAGCACGGTTTTCAACTTGCTCGTACTTTTTTTATGTTAAAGCAATTTTTTTTACTTTTTATATATATTAAGTGTAATAAAACTATAAGAAAAACAGAATTTTATATTAAAGCGTGCTTGAGGGATGTCAATTTTTTGACTTATAATAAATAAATTATTATTATAATAATTTATTTATTATAAGTCAATGCAAAACAGCAGAAATAATTCTAAAAGCTCTTTTTTTTGTCTATTGCTATGTTTTGCGCTGGTATTCTATTTGGTCCGCTAGGTGTAAATACATATATATTTTACTCTTTGTCCTCAACTAAATACTCAGCTTTAAATGATCGCTAGTTGATTTAGAATTTAGTTAATTCTCTCGGTAGGGCAATTTGAAAACGAGAAGTATTGGATCTGTTTCTTGGCTGCAGCCCCCGCCAGGTTAAGCCAACCACCTCTAATTCAAGCTATATCAACACTAATGTATTTCCAAGATAGAAGCGTATAAGCTATTGATACCAGGCGTTTCTGCATGCCTGACTAACAACTTTATGCCCATTATATCAGGGGATTAAAGTGGAAACCAGCTAAAGAACAGCATCCTTGGTAGTAGAGCATGCATATTTATGTACGATTATATTAATTATTTTTTGCATTACAGACAACTTGTAAAAGGGGAGAGGAATCAAAGAGGATCAAAAGGGAGTACTTTTATAGATATATGTCTTGATAAACTCGATCTTGCGAAAGTAATTAATGAAGCTACTGATTCTTTATCTCGCACTAAAGGTGAAATAGATAAGCAGGGTGAACCAGTCCAAAGGCACAAGGTTAGATATTTAATTAAAGAATGGATTGTATTGAGCTAGGATAGGTAAGGAGGTGCATAGATAGCTATCTCTTCATTATGAATAGACAAAATACAAAATTCAGTTATTATTTAATTTATAAATTTTTTAGCTTTTATTCTTGATTTTATTTTAATTTAGCATCTATTTAATTGCTTAGCAGTTTCAATTTCTTCTCTGCAAACTACTTATAACTAATCAATCACATGTATGGAAGTTAAAACAATAGGAAATGCTACTTTAGTGGTAAAAAATAATAGTTCAACTCTATTAGTTACTGATCCATGGTTTGATGAGCATGATTGTTATTTTGGTTCTTGGAGGCTTTCTCATGAAATACCTAAAAAGATAAAAGAAGAAGCCCTTGCTGCAAAATATATATTTATTTCTCATTTTCATCCTGATCACCTTAATTTAAAAACTTTAAGACTTTTTAAGAACACTTCAAAAATAATTTTGGGTCAACAAGTTTCGGACAGGATTCCTAATCAATTAAGAAATATCGGTTTTGATGTAATTGTTTTACCAATTCGAAAATGGATAAGTTTAGATAAACATTGCAACATCATAATGTTTACTGATGAGAAGCAAGATACAACAATTCTTATTGAAATTATACATGGAAAACATAAAACACTTTTAGTAAATTTAAATGATTCAAGTGGTTGTGGGTGTTCAAAAGAGATTTGTTCTATCTCAAGACAATATAAGAATTCTATTTTATTACACCTTGCTGGGTATGGTGATGCAGATATGATTAATTTATGGGATTTAGAGAAAAATATAAAAATTAAATCACCCTGTGATGATTTTACACCTATTGGTTCAACATATAATAGCTCTATGAAAGATCATGATTGTAATATTTGCATACCATTTAGTTCGGCTCACCAATATCAAAGAGTGGATAGTTGGTGGGCAAGAAAGTATAGCAATGATCTTGATAAGGATCATTTTAATGGCTTTAATCAAACCAGCAATAAAAGACTTTTTACTTCATTCCAAAAAATAAATTTTGATATTGATAATGAATATCCATTTTTTCAAGATATTAAACCAAAAAAATTATTGATCAATCAACCTGTCGATTGCAAAGTATTTGGAGATGATTGGGAAGATAAAATGAAGAAAGATGACCATAAACTGATAAACGAATATTTTCATTCGATATCATATCTAAAGACTAAATATGATTCGATATCTGTACAATTCAATAAAGATATTCATGTTTGTAAACTTAACCAAAAATCAAGATATGGAAGAGAAATTCTTTTTCAATCGCCAAGAAGAAGTTTTATTTATTCAATCAGAAATAATACATTTGACGATTTGTTGATTGCTAATTTCATGAAAACATACTTGAAGGGAAGTTATAATCTTTCATATCCTCGATTCACATTTTTTGTTGGTAAATTAGCTGATAATGCTTATTCGAAAAGTAAGCAAGAAATAGATGAAGCATTTTCTTATTATAATCAAGATCGTAGAATGGATGATAAAATAGTAAATAAATATAGGAATTTAATATTAATGATTAAAAGTCAAATATTATCTCCTGGATTAAGATCGTTTGTTAAGAAAATATTTTATAAATTTAGATGAAATTAAGTTCAATATTTTCTTTTAATCATGTATACATTAGATTGTATTGGTTTATGTTATTCATTAAATATCTAAATATGGCAATATTTTAAGTGTAGATTGTTAGTGATCTTGGTAGTAACTGACCTGGTTTTAGAGATTCCTCGTTTTTAGTGCAAGTTTTAGCTATTGCTAATTAGAATCAAACTAACTGATGATCAATCCAAAATTGCAGTTCTATCTATTCCTCTTCCTTCTCAAGCGACTGAATAACACTATAATTACTTCATTATCTTTTGAAAATTTTCGGAGGAGAAATTAGTGCTCTTCCAGGATATAATTTCTAGTCTCAATAATTTCTGGAGTGATAAAGGTTGTTTGCTGCTTCAGCCATATGATTTAGAGAAAGGAGCGGGAACAATGAGTCCTCATTCTTTTTTAAGAGCGATAGGTCCTGAGCCTTGGGCTGTTGCTTATCCAGAGCCATGTCGTAGACCAACTGATGGTCGGTATGGAGACAACCCGAATAGGGCTCAGCATTATTTTCAATATCAAGTTCTGATTAAACCTTCTTTAGATGGTATTCAAGAAATTTATTTGTCTTCTCTTGAGGCCTTGGGGATTTTATCCAAAGACCACGATATTAGATTCGTTGAAGACAATTGGGAGTCTCCTACTTTAGGAGCTTGGGGAGTGGGATGGGAAGTTTGGCTTGATGGAATGGAAGTTACCCAATTTACTTATTTTCAACAATGTGGAGGTCTTGATTGCAAACCGGTCTCGATTGAGATCACATATGGCCTAGAGAGATTAGCAATGTATTTGCAAAATGTTGAGAGTATTTGGGATCTTTCATGGAATAAAAGCCATAAATATGGTGATATCTGGCTTCCTTTCGAGAAAGGTCAATGTAAGTATAATTTTGAAGAATCTAACTCAAATAATTTAAGGAAACTTTTTGAAATTTACGAGGAAGAGGCTCATCAATTAATACAAAAAAAACTTCCTGCACCAAGCCTTGACTATGTTCTGAAATGTAGCCATACTTTTAATTTATTAGAAGCTAGAGGAGTTATATCTGTGACAGAGAGAACTAAGATTATTGCAAGAATTAGATCTTTGGCTCGCAAGGTTGCTGAAGCTTGGTTGGAAGAAAGAGAGTCTCTTGGATTTCCTCTTTGTTCAAATTAATTATTAACACCAAGTTATATTTTTATTTTTCCTAATAATAAATAGATCGAATAATATGCAACGGCGTATCAAAAGATACTTCAGAGAGCTAAGCTCTGGAATGTCTCAATGAATACACTAATATGTATTGGACATATTTTGTGTGAGGACACAATGAAGCTTTTTCAGCGTTTGCTGGTAGCTCCTGCTGCTTTGGGCCTTATGGCACCACTAGCTGCAAATGCAGATATCACTTCTGTATCAAACGAATCTGAAGTTATTGAAGCTCGTGTTGATGGTGTCGAAGCTCAGCTAGAAGAAATCCAAGCTGGTGCTTTCTCTTCAACCACAACAATGAGTGGTAAAGCTGCTTTCGTAACTGGTTATGTAGATGACGATTCAGAGACTGACTCTGACAAAGTCACCTTGAATTACATGTATCAGTTGAACATGAATTCAAGTTTTACTGGTGAAGATCTTCTATATACAAGAATTAAGACTGGTAACTTCACTAAAAGTGGTCGCTTTGTAGACAAAGGAAATGGAACTTTCCTTTCTGCAGGTAAAGATGGTGACGGCACACTTAAAGTTGACAAGATTTGGTATCAGTTCCCTGTAGGTGAAAGCCTTCAAGTTTGGGTTGGACCAAGAATTGAGAACTACTACATGCTAGCTAGTGCTCCTTCAATTTATAAGCCAGTTACTAAACAGTTTGCACTTGGTGGTAACGCTTCAACTTATGGTTCAAGCACAAGCCCTGGTTTTGGAGCTTCTTACACTCAGCAAGTTGATGATCCTTCAGACGGTAGGTTTGCAGTTAGTGTTAACTACACCGGAAAAGGTGGAGATAGCGCATCAGCTGGACTTTTAGACGACGATTCTAAAGAATTCTTCCTTACTAAGGTTGAGTACGGTACACCTCAGTGGCAAGTGTCAGCAGCATTCGCCAGCAAGACAAATGGTGAAACATATGATGGTTACTACCACACTAAAGCTGGTGAAACTTACAGCAAAGACTTAACTTCTATTGGCTTAAGAGCTTATTGGAAGCCTGATTCTTCAGGATCTATTCCTCAAGTTCAAGTTGGTTACGACATAGCTTCAGTTGACGATGCTGCTGTTGGTGATCCAGACGAGATGTCTGCTTGGATGGTTGGTCTTGGTTGGACTGATCTATTTATGGATGGCAACAGAGCTGGAGTTGCATTTGGTTCAAGACAAGCTGCGACTTCTTACAATGGAGCTGGCTCTGATCCTGCAGAAGACAACACTGTGTGGGAAGCTTATTACACATTCAAGGTTAATGATGGTGTAACTATTACTCCTGCAGTATTTGGTGGTTCTGATGTTGAAGCTGATGGCAAAGACGTCAACGGTGCAGTTGTTTTAACAGAGTTTAGATTCTAAATTCCTTTTTAAGACAATAAAAAAACGCCCTTCACGGGGCGTTTTTTTTTGCATTAAAAAAGCCCAGATAATAGAGCTTTTCCCTAATTAAAACTTACCAGCAATTCTCTCCTTCTCCGATAGGAATACAAACGTCAGCTTTTTTAGCTTTATCAGCAGCTTTTTGCGCAGCTTCATCGAGCTTGCCATCTTCATCTACTTCTTGATCAGTGGTCCATTCCTTTGTTCCGCCCATGTCATCATGCTTGTCACCAGCTATTGAATGATCTGGAATAATTGCTGTTGTGGCTAATGCCGCACTTGCTGCTAGGAATATTCCGATAGGTGTTTTACTTGACATGCCATTTTTAATTTGGATCTATTTTGATAGGCCGAGACTGCTAATGAAAGTTCTTTTTTTACTTTTGAATGTATAAAGTGATCGACTTAGTCTCCTAGCCTTCTCAAGATATTGCTGTATGCCTGGAAAATTAAATCTAATTCATCAGACCTTCCATGTTTAGCTAATAAGCCTTTTGCTCCAGCATCAAGCCCAAATAAAAAATTTCTATCTTCATTGCTTTGTACATAACTTTGAATCCAGCCTACACATACATATCGCTCACCATCTTTAACTTCAGCAACAGAATGTAGTTGGGTGCTGGGATAAATTATCATTTCACCAGCAGATAGTTTTATTTTTTCAGTTTTATTAGTTGTCTGAATATTTAATTCACCTCCTTGATAATCCTTTGGCTCGCTTAAAAACAATGTAAAAGATAGATCACTTCTTCCTGAGGGCATATAAGGATTATCAATGTGCATGCCATAACCATTTCCAGCCAGGGATTGAGTAAACATAACTCCATGGATAAGACTAGGTAATGTAAAACTTTTTAAAAGAGGATTTGAGATGATTTTATTAACAATAATATCTCTAAGCTCTATTGATAATTTTGAATTTTTATCTAATTGAAAATTAGATTTTATTTGAGCAGCTTGGCTTCCTGCCGTTTTTTTTCCATCTTGCCATGAGGATTTATCTGCTTTTAGTTTTTGAATTATTTGAAGAGCTTCTTCTTGATCGATTAGAGAATGAGTCAAATATTCCATGTTCACCACCTAGGTTTAAAAACTATCTTAAAGTATCAATAAGATATAAATTTATACTTAAATACGTATCAAATTTTCGGAGCTGTATTTAGCTCTAGCTTCTTGTCTAGTCTATACAAATATATTAATCCCTTCCCTAGATTGATTAATGAATCTAATTAAGCGTCTTTTTACGTCTGTAATAACAGCTTCTTTACTAGTTTCTTCAGGTTTTAATCACGTAAAGGCCTCTGAAAGAGAAGTAAGAATTTATTCAGGTAGGCATTACAACACTGATAAGCAGATATACAAGAAATTTGCTGAAGAGACTGGGATAAAAATCCGATTAATTGAGGCTACAGGTATTTCGCTAGTTGAAAGATTGAAAAGGGAAGGATCAAATTCTAAAGCAGATGTGATTCTTCTTGTTGATGCGGCTCGAATTAGCAATGCTGCCAAAAGTGGTCTTCTTCAGTCATATAGGTCTTCCAAATTAGATAAATATGTTCCCGTGGAATATCGAGATCCTCAAGCAAGATGGTATGCATTAACAAGAAGGGTAAGAGTGATGGTTGCTAATCCTAAGAAAGTTGATATAAATTCAATCAAAGATTATTCAGATCTTTCTAATCCTTCCTTGGACGGTCTCGTCTGTGTGAGAAAAAGGAGCAGTCCATACAATCAATCTTTAGTAGCTAATCAAATTGTCAATAAAGGAGAAGCCCAAACTAAAGATTGGTTGAAAGGGATGATTTCAAATATTTCTCAGCCTTTTTTCCCTGGTGATATTGGTGTTATAAGAGCTGTTGCTCAAGGTAAATGTGGTGTAGGTATTGTTAATCACTACTATGTTTCAAGAATGCTTGCAGGTGTCAATGGCAGAAAAGATCAAAGGTTGGCTAAAAAAGTAAAGGTTCTTACTCCTTATCCTGCTCATGTGAATGTCAGTGCAGGTGGAATTGCTAAATATGCTGAAAACAAAGAAGAAGCTATTCAACTCCTTGAGTATCTTGCCTCTCCTGCTGGTAGTGGTGGGTTGGCTGGCCCAACATTTGAACATCCTTTAGTTGGTTTTAATAAAACCGATGAGGTTGCACAATTTGGAGGATTTACTCCTGATAGTGTGACCATTGATCAATTAGGCGCAAATAATAAAAAAGCAATACAGCTTATGAGAAAGGCAGGTTGGGATTAAACAATTAAGAATTAGATTTTTAATTCTGCTTATTCTTAAGTGGAAATAGAAGATTGCCTTAAACTATTTTCTAGGGAGAGGTGGCTGAGTGGTCGAAAGCGAACGACTCGAAATCGTTTGATAGCTAAAACTATCCGTGGGTTCGAATCCCACCCTCTCCGTATTTTTGTTGATCCATGCGGATGCGTAGACTTCCAATAGTCTAGTATTAGTAGTTGTTTTCAGGAATAGTTGTTCCGTGGAGATACTAGGGAATCCTCTTATGTCTGAAGATTATATTGGTGGATATTGGGTGATGTGTTGGTGGAGGAGTTGGCGGATTTTCTGATCGATTCCAAGAAACTTGCCCTATGGAGTCCCCACAATTCCTAAAATTGCTTAAATCGACTGCCACCCTCTCCAAATTGCTCAGAAGCTGCTTTTCTCCTGCATATTTTCTTGAATACTTTTATGCTGACTGTATTGAATGTGCTTAAAATAAAGAAGAGGTGGAAATCATTTGAAAAAATTAGAAGAGCCTTCATCTTTTTATTATGAAGCAATTAATTTGATTGATTTAGATGATTATGATGGGGCCATTAATTCTATTAAAAATAATATTGATAGTCTTGAAAACCCAGATGATATTGCTTTAGCATATTTAAATTGTGGTTTCCTGAATGATAAGTTAGGAGAAAATATGTCTGCTATAGATGACTTCTCAAAGTCAATTTTTTTTGAATCTAAAATAGATATTATTAAGAAAAGGTCTAAAGACATTTCATTTAGTGGTAGAAGTAACTCTAGATATAAAACTGGAGATTATCAGGGGGCAATAGATGATAAAAGAAAAGCTAAAAATATTAGATTATTGGAAATTGATAAATACAATGAATTAGATATTGCGAAAATAGATTATAAAGATATTTTGTTAGGTACATTTAAAAAAGTAGATCTAGAACCTAAATACAATGCTCTGATTAAAGGATCAGAAATACGAAAAAGTAAATATGATTTAATTGCAGATTATAAAAAAGTTATTAGTGAGAAAAGAAAAAAGGAGGTAATAAATAAATTAGAGGTTATTAGTGAATCAAAGTATAAAATAGGAGATTATAAAGGTTCTATTAAAGCTATTAGAAGAGCAGAAAAATATTATTGATAACCAAAAAGTTGGATTTATTTGTTTTTACCAATAAGGATCACTAAAAAAATCAACATTTAGTTCCTTTTTATCCGGGACTGTTGCAATACATGCACGGACTACTTCACCATTAACTTCTATTTCGCAAGCCCCGCAGCTTCCTCCTAGGCATCCAGTAGGGATCTCGACAGCAGCATCATAGGCAGCTTTTAACCAATCAACTCCAGGAGGACAATTGCTTGATTTCTTGTTAGGCCAGTTGATTTTTACAGTATTCATTATTTAAATCATTTGATTAAAATATCTATATTTATATTTTTTTCGAAGGCATCAGTTAATAAATCTAATAATTTTTCTCTTTTATTACTATTGTTTTCTTCATCAATTCTTAAATTATTTAATCCCTTTTTCTGTCTTATTTTATTGATCCATTGCCTACGCCATTTATCATTTTCGAAAATTCCATGTAAATAAGTTCCTCCAATAAAGCTTTTATCTTTCTTTTCAATTACCCACCCTAAAGAACTGTTTTTAAATATGGAAATAATATCGGAATTTTTATTATTGATCAAATCACTTTCACCATAATGCATCTCAAATCCTTTTAAATTCTGTGAAGTTGGCCATGAAACTTTTTCTTCTCTTTGTGAGGTGTGCTTGATTTCTCCAAAGTTGGTTCTTATAGGAAGAAGGTTCAACCCAATATATGAATAATCACTTACTTCATCAATGCTTTCCTTTTTATCTGGATCTTTTAATGATTCGCCTAACATTTGTAAACCTCCGCATATGCCAAAAATAGTTCCACCATTTTGGGCATAACTTTTTATTTGAGTACTCATACCAGTTTTATTTAGACTCTCTAAATCTTTAATTGTTTGTTTGCTTCCAGGAATTATTAATACATCTGGTTTACCTAGGTCTTGCCCAGGCTCTATCCATCGCATTTGAATACTTGAATCGCTAAAGAAAGGATCAAAATCAGAAAAATTGCTAATTCTAGGTAATTTTATTATTGCTATTTCTATTTCTGCACTTTGATTTATTTGTTTCCTTTCAAATAAGTCAAGGGAATCTTCAGGTGGAAAAATCTCTTTTAGCCAGGGTAATATTCCTAAAACTGGTATTCCTGTTTCTTTTTCTATCCATGTGACTCCTGATTCGAATAAGGCTTTATCGCCTCTGAATCTATTAATAATTATTCCCTTAATTAATTTTTTTTCATCAGGTTTCATCAATGCAATTGTTCCAATGATTTGAGCAAAAACGCCTCCTCTTTCAATATCTGCTACTAAAATGCAATTTGCATTTAGAAATTTTGCTAATTTCAAATTTGTAAGATCTTTATGTTGCAAATTCACTTCTACGGGACTTCCAGCCCCTTCAAGAATCAGTCTTCCGTCTGCTTTACTCTTTAATAATATTGCTAGGCCTTTTTTAATAGCTTCCCACCCTGAATCGAACCAGTCTTCGTAATAATTGATCGCTTTGCTAGTGCCGACACTTTTGCCTAGATGAATTACTTCACTTGTACAATCCCCTTTTGGCTTTAGAAGTACAGGATTCATTTCAGCACTTGGCTCTAAGCCTGCAGACCAAGATTGAAGGGCTTGAGAATATGCCATTTCTCTTCCCTGCGTATCAACCCATGCGTTATTGCTCATGTTTTGGCCCTTAAAAGGTATTGGCTGTTCCCCTTTCCTTTTTAAACATCGACAAATAGCAGTAGCTATGAGCGTTTTACCTGCGCCACTTGAGGTTCCTAAAACCATTAGTGGTGTCCTTTTGAGAGCTATGTTCATCTTGGTGAGAATTGGTATCTTAGGCATGTAATTAATTTTTCTATTCGCGATTTTTTTTTAGTAAACAGATCTGAACTGTTTTCTAGGACTTGTCTCCCGATAGGTGTAATACGAACTTTTGAAGTCAGTCCTTGGCCATCAACTTCCCTTCTTAATACACCTATCCTAATTAATTTAAGAAATTCATTCTCAATTAATAATGAACTATTGATAAACATATAGTCTTGCTTCAAATATTTTGATTTATTCAAAAAAAGATCTTCAGCACTGAGGCTCACTTCTTGAAGACTTTGAAAAAGAAAAAAGTTAAAGGGACAGTTTTTTATCCCTTTCTTTGCCCTTCTAAAGATTTTTTGGTCAATCAGCAACATTTAATTAAATGGATTTATTTTTTAACAGAAGATCAATGATGATCCTTAGTATTAAAAAATTTAGTTTTCTATGTTTGTGCTTGCCTCTGCATCCAAAGCACGTCAAAAATTACTTGATCAAATAGACCTGAAACACAAAGTTATTGTAAGTGATTTTGATGAGACACAGCTTCAAGAGTCAGATCCAATCTTAAAGGTCAAATTATTAGCTAAAGGTAAGGCTGAAAGTGCATTGAAAAAGTTGATCAAGGAAAATAAAGCCTTAAAAACTTTTCAAGCTTTATTAGGTTGTGATTCGTTGTTTGAGTTTGAGGGGGAAATTTTCGAAAAGCCTATTAATAAAGAGCAATTGATATCTAGATGGCAAAGGATGTCTGGTAAGTCTGGATTTTTGCATACAGGGCATTATTTGATGTCAATAGATAATTTAAAATCAGATATGAAAAGTATTTCAGTAAATAAATGTTGTGAAGAGGTTGTGAGTACAAAAATTGAGTTCATCTCTTTATCTGATCTTGAGATTGTTAAATATGCTTCAACTTCAGAACCATACAATTGTGCAGGAGGCTTTGCGATTGAAGGAAATGGAGGACTTTTTATAAAAAAAATAGATGGATGTTTTAGTAATGTTATTGGTCTTAGCTTACCTTGGTTAAAAAATAATTTAGAAAGATTGGGTTTATCTCGATTGCTTTTAGATAGATAAATAATATTAAGATCAAATATTTTTAACCATAAAAAAAGCCCTCTATAAAAGAGAGCTTTTTTTATTTAATGATAGATCTAATCTAGATCAGGCATTGAAAGAGCAGGCTCTTGGGAACGACTGATACCTTTTTCAAATCCAGCTGCAGCGGCTCTCGCACGACCAGCATGCCAAAGATGTCCTACAAAAGTAAACCAACCAAGGAAGAATTGAGCACCTGCTAGCCATTGACGCAAGTTAACAAAGTTAACAGCATTAGGCTCAGTAATGATTCCACCAACTGAGTTGATAGAAGCGTTTGGAGCATGTGTCATGTATTCAGCTGCACGGCGAACCTGCCAAGGCTGAATATCATTTTGAATCTTCTCAAGGCTGAGACCATTTGGTCCTCTAAGAGGCTCAAGCCATGGTCCTCGGAAATCCCAAAAACGCATAGTCTCTCCACCAAAGATGATTTCACCAGTAGGAGAACGCATTAGGTATTTACCTAAACCAGTTGGACCCATAGTTGATCCTACATTTGCTCCAATTCGTTGGTCACGAACTAGGAATGTAAAACTTTGGGCCTGAGAAGCTTCAGCGTTTGTTGGACCGTAGAACTCAGATGGATAAGCGGTGTTATTAAACCAGATAAAACATGAGGCAACAAAACTTGCGACACAGATTCCACCTAATGCATAACTTAGAAGTCCTTCACCGTTCCAGATAAAGGCCCTTCTTGCCCACCCGTAAGGCTGAGTGAAGATATGGAAAAGACCACCAATTATTTCAATCACTCCCAGGTAAACATGTCCTCCGACAATATCTTCCATTGAGTTAACACCAACCATCCAGCCACCACCACCCCATGGGGTTGATAGTAGATATCCAAAAATAATTCTTGGATCGAGTGTTGGGTTGATCAACCTAACCTCTCCTCCACCAGGAGCCCATGTGTCGTATGCACCACCTATATACATCCAGTTAATGGACCATAGAAGAGCACCAACTCCAAGTACAACCAAATGGAAACCAAGAATATTGGTCATTTGATTTTTGTCTCTCCAATCAGTGGAGAAAAATGGGAAATCTTCTTCAAGTTTCTCTGGGCCAGCTAGGGAGTGGAAAACTCCTCCAAAGCCAAGAATTCCAGATGCAACTAGGTGAATAACACCAGCAATGAAGAATGGCCATACGTCTGTGACCTCTCCGCCTGGGCCAATGCCATATCCAAACATGGCTACATGAGGCATACAAATCAAGCCTTGTTCCCACATGGGTTTATCCATGGTGAAATGACTTACTTCGAAAAGCATCATCGCGCCTGCCCAGAAGACAATTAGTCCTGCGTGAGCGATATGAGCACCTAATAATCTTCCAGAGAGGTTGATTAGCCTTGCATTTCCTACATACCAGGCGTAACCAGTCTCTTCAAGACTTTGATTAGGAGCGTTGAGTAAACTATTAAAGGGCGTTTCCACGTGGGAGTACCTCCTCAGGGAATACAAAGTTTTCGTGTGGCTGGTCTACAGAAGACATCCAGGCACGCATACCTTCATTAAGAAGGATATTTTTGGTGTAGAAAGTTTCAAATTCAGGATCTTCAGCAGCTCTGATCTCTTGGCTAACGAAATCGTAAGCACGAAGGTTTAGAGCTAGTCCAACGATTCCAATTGATGCCGCCCACATACCTGTTACTGGTACAAAGAGCATCAAGAAATGAAGGAAACGCTTATTTGAGAAAGCAATACCGAAAATCTGACTCCAGAAACGGTTTGCTGTAATAAATGAATAAGTTTCTTCTTCTTGAACTGGATCGAAACCTCTAAAAGTAGAACTCTGAGCTTTACCTTCTGAGTACTGACTTGAATCTTCGTAAAGGGTGTTCTGAACTGTTGCACCGTGAATAGCACAAAGAAGAGCACCACCAAGAATTCCAGCTACTCCCATCATGTGGAATGGGTTAAGAGTAATGTTGTGGAATCCTTGAATGAAGAGGATGAAACGGAATATTGCTGCAACTCCAAAAGAAGGAGCGAAAAACCAACTGTGCTGTCCTAATGGATAAATAAGGAAGCAAGCAGTGAATACTGCAATAACTGCTGAGAAAGCAAGTGCGTTATATGGACGGATACCAACTAGTCTTGCAATTTCGAATTGACGAAGCATAAAGCCAATAAGACTAAACGCACCGTGTAGAGCAACGAAATTCCATAGGCCACCAAGCTGGAACCAGCGTGTTAAATCGCCCTGAGCTTCTGGTCCCCAAAGGAATAGAAGACTGTGACCCATGGCATCGCCAGGAGTACTAACAGCGGCTGTGAGGAAATTGCATCCCTCAAGGTAAGAACTGGCTACACCATGGGTGTACCAGGAAGAAACGAAGGTTGTACCTGTAAACCATCCACCAATAGCTAGGAAAGCTGTAGGGAAGAGAAGTAGTCCAGACCAACCAACAAATACGAATCGGTCGCGCTTTAACCAGTCATCGAGGGCGTCAAACCAACCTCGTTCTGTTGCGCTTCCAACAGCGATCGTCATGGGAGGAGCGTTGCTGAGCTTTTGTATACGTCGGAGACTTTAACAACGATGACGGTGTTTGTGGGTAAATCTTTAACTTGATGAAATCCCTTGTATTGAAATGAGATAAAATAAATTTTTTTTATTGCTAGTTAGTAATTGTCAAAAACTTAGTCTCTATAATGTTTTAAAAGGGATTTTGTCCCCAGTTTTACGAGCTTATGTCAACCGAATCCAATTTAAGTCAATCAGAAAAAGAGTTATCTGATTTAGTTTTAGAACAAGAAATTAAAGGTTCGCGTAAGGTTTCGAACTATTTAGTTGCTTCAATGCTCAGTATTGGGGGCGTTGGATTTTTGCTGGCTTCTTTATCAAGTTATTTTGGTAGAGATTTCTTACCCTTGGGTAATCCTTCTACTTTGATTTTTGTTCCTCAAGGTTTGGTAATGGGACTGTATGGTATTGCGGCTTTCTTGCTTGCTCTTTATTTTTGGAGACTTATTAGTATTGATTATGGTTGTGGAGTAAATAGATTTGACAAAAATAAAGGAGTTTTATCTTTATCTAGGAGAGGGCTTTTTAAGAACATAGAAATAGAAATACCTATTGATGAGATTAAAGCCGTTAAATTAGAAGTCAGAGAAGGTTTTAATCCACGAAGAAGAGTTTCTTTAAGAATTAAAGGTAGAAAAGACTTACCAATATCTAGAGTTGGATCTCCTAAGCCATTATTGGATTTAGAAAATGAAGGTGCTGAAATTGCGAGATTTTTAGAGGTTAACCTTGAAGGAATTTAAAAAGAAAATTATAATTAAAAAGATATCAAACAATTCAATTTTTATTTATAAGTTTCTTCAACCACTTTACATTTTTCTATTTGTAAATTTACTTTTGATTTCAGGATGTAGTAATTTAAAGAAAAACGAAGATATAAATATATGTTCTAATACAAAACTTCCCTGCTTGAATTCAAATGAATATGTCATTTTGATCACCAATAGAGGGAAGATGAAACTAGAGCTTTATGGAAAATCAGCTCCAATTACTGTTGGAAGCTTTATAGATTTTGTCGAAAAAGGAGCTTATAATAAAACAATCTTCAATAGGGTTATTAAACAACCTTATCCTTTTATAATTAGGGGCGGAGAAAATAGTTTGATTGAAAATAAAGATAAGTTTATAGATAGTACAACAGGAAAAAAAAGATATATTCCTCTGGAAATTAAACTAAAAAATAAAATTTTACCAATATATGGGAGAGTAATTAATGAGACTAGTCAAATAAATAATATTGAACTTAAGCATAAAAGATCATATTTATCTATGGCAAGATCTAAAACCGTGAATTCAGCAAGTTCGCAGTTTTATATAATATTAAAATCTTTGCCAGAGCTTGATGGCAGATATGCTGTTTTTGGAAAAGTTATTAGTGGAATGAAAATAGTTGATTTAATAGAAGAAGAAGATTTTATAATTGAGGCAAAAAGAGTGGATTCTTGATTGAGAAATATTATTTTTTAGCTTTTAACATCTCAGTGTTGACTCCTGATGCCCTCTTAAGAGCAACTTTCCCGGTTCTAGCAATCTCTAAAATTCCATAAGGTTTCAATAAGTTTTCTAGAGCAACAAGTTTTCCTGGATCTCCAACAACTTCAAGCGTGAGGGCATTATCCGAAACGTCTACAACTTTTGCTCTAAAAACTTGAACAAGATCTAAAATTTTCCCTCTGTTCTCTGATGATGCAGAGACCTTCAATAGCATTAACTCTCTTTCTACAGCCGGTAAAGTTGTTAAATCAAGAACTTCTAATACATTTATTAACTTGTTGAGTTGTTTGGTCATTTGTTGAAGTGTTGATTCGTCTCCCTGAACAACCATTGTTAATCTAGAAATCCCTTTGGCTTCTGCAGGACCTACTGCCAAGCTATCAATATTAAAACCTCTTCTTGCAAACAGGCCTGCAATCCTGCTTAATGCTCCAGATTCATCTTCAACTAAAACTGAAAGTGTGTGCTTCATATTTTTTACTTAGAAGGTTTTAAGTTCTCCAGCCATTTCAGAACAATTTGATTGAACTGCTGAGGTGATTCATCGTGGAGACAATGGCCTGCTTCATTAATTACATTTAATTTAAGCCAAGGATGGAGCTTTATTAGTTTTTTTGCCAAAAATATAGGTATCAATTTATCCTGTTTTCCCCAAATCAATAAAATTGGTGGACGATTTGGAAGGTTTTTAATCTTTTCAATAATAGATGGACCTTTTGCTAAATCCGGCCTATTGCTCATTCCAATGCACATAGCTCTAAGAGCTTTGGAGGCATTGGCCCTCCTGGCAGGTACTGTAACTATTCTTTTTAATGGTGTGTCATTTAAAATTGAGCGAAAATAAGCGCTTTGAAGAGCAAAAGTAATTAATTTCGTTCTTGATATTAAATTTATTAAAGTCTTAAGTGGAAATAAATGAAAAAAAATTTCTATTAGAAAACTTTTAACTTTTACTAGCCAACTTGGTAAAGAAAATTTAAGTGGATTAACAAAAACTGGCTCTGGTAATGGTGCTGCAATTATTGTTTTTATTAAATCAGGCCTTTCAGAGAGGGTTGTTATTGCTGTTAGAGCTCCCAATGAATTTCCAATTAAAATAACTTTACCATTTTTTTTAATATCTACAATTTGATCAAGAAAACATGCTAATTGATTTGCCCAAAATTGATTATCTAAATACTTTATTTTGCTTTGAAGATTTTGCTTTGATTTCCCAAAACCTATTAAATCTATTCCGAAGACCCTAAAACCTTCTGAAGCAAATATTTCTGCATTGTTTCTCCAGTGATCGCTGCTAGCTCCAAACCCATGAATTAGAACAATAGGAGGATTAGATTCCTTTCCAGTCGCCCTGAAGTGAACCCTAAGATCTTTGTAGCTCCAATATTTAGACTCCCCCCAGTCAGGGGATCCAATGAAAGGCTCTTTATCGAAAATATTTGGCTGCATTTAGTTGATGACTCACTTTGACTTTGAGTTTTTATAATTTTTAAATCTACTTTAATTTTATTTTAAAAATTTGCTTATGCTTTTGGATTGTTATCTGAATGTAAGGGCTTTAGGCTTTAATAGTAGATGAGTTAAATTATCTGAATGGCATCAGAAATTTTTGGAATCGCTGCAGTCTTTTGGGTTTTGATTCCCGTTGGGCTTTTAGGCGGAGTCCTTCTTTTGAAACTTCAAGGTGATTAATTTCCACAATCCATAGTTTGCCCATTTAAGCTCCAATCTTGTAATGAATTCAACTATGCAAGTTCTGGTGATTGGTGGCACAGGAACTCTTGGTCGCCAAATAGCCAAAAACGCCATAGATGCAGGGCATAAAGTGCGCTGCATGGTTAGAAAACCAAAATCTGCTTCATTTCTTCAAGAGTGGGGTTGTGAATTAACTCGTGGCAATTTAATAAACAAAGAAGATATTGAATACGCTCTTGATGGGGTCGATGCGGTTATTGATGCAGCTACTAGCAGACCTGATGACCCCCGCAGTGTTTACGAAATAGATTGGGATGGAAAATTAAATTTATACAATGCTTGTGAGGAAAAAAATGTAAAAAGAGTAGTATTTCTATCTCTGTTAGGTGCAGAAAAATATAGAAAAATTCCATTAATGGATATTAAATATTGTACTGAAGAATTACTGGTAAGTTCATCTTTGGACTACACCATCTTGCAAGGTGTTGCTTTCATGCAAGGCGTGATAGGTCAATTTGCTATTCCTATTTTAAATAATGAACCAGTTTGGATAAGTGGTAACCCCACTGATATTGCTTATATGAATACGCAGGATATAGCTAGATTTGCCGTTGCGGCTTTAAACAGGCCTCAAACTATAAAAGGAAGATTTCCTATCGTTGGGCCCAAAGCATGGAGCGCTAAGGAATTAGTTGATCTTTGTGAAAAGTTCAGTGAAAAAAGAGCGAGAGTACTAAAAGTTTCTCCAACAATAATTTCTTTTGCTCAATCAGTTGTATCGTTTTTCGAGCCAACTCTAAATGTTGCCGAGAGACTCTCTTTCTCTGAATTGAGTGGAAGTGGAGGTAAATTGGATGCACCAATGGATGATACTTACACTGCCTTTGGCTTGAATCAAGCCGATTCAACTACAATGGAAGGTTATATAAAAGAGTATTATGGGGTCATATTGAAAAGGCTTAAAGATATTGGAGTTGATCTGGATATTGAAGAGAAAAAGAAATTCCCAATTTGAGCCATTGCAAAAATATAGTTAATATGTACTATTAAGGAAAATTTGTTTTCTGATGTCAATTACTCAAATTAAGAACCTTAATAGAAGACTAGAAAATCTATCTAAAGAAGCTTCTGCAGAACTTGATAAGTTATGTGGTAACGAGTTATGGAAAAGTATTGGATTTGAAGCTTTTGATGGCTTGGCTGATGCGGGTTTAAGAGCCTCTGCGAATTATTATTATGGGCAATTTCAAACTGCTCGAGAATTGCAAGACATTTTTGGTTAAATATGCATTTATTAGTTAATTAAAGACTTTTTAGAATACAATCATTTTAGTTAATTAGTGATGCAAAAAAAAACACATGATTGAAACATCCGGCGTGATTGAAAAAGAGCAAGGAAATGGATTCTATCTTGTAACTCTTGAGCAGCCCGCCGGACATCAATGCTTGTGTAGAGCTGCAGGAAAATTGACAAAATTTAGAATAAAATTGCTCGCAGGAGATAAAGTTCTTGTTGAAATAAGTCCATATGATTTAACACGAGGACGTATTACCTATAGAGAAAGAAACGTAGGTCCTGGAGGAGGAAGACAAGGCGGCAATAGACCAGGAGGTCCAAGAAAAAGATAATTTACTAATCCACTAATTCATCTAACGCGGATTT
This sequence comes from Prochlorococcus sp. AG-402-O21, assembly GCA_003216375.1. GTDB lineage: Bacteria > Cyanobacteriota > Cyanobacteriia > PCC-6307 > Cyanobiaceae > Prochlorococcus_B. Next base: position 21,139 of record QCIZ01000020.1, read on the forward strand.
ATATTCACTTCTAGCTTTAACACCTTTCCATTGTTTTTTTAATTCCTTGTTTTTGAACAGGTGTACTGTGGGAGTTCCACTCACGTCTGCTTGCTTAGCAATATCTTGGTCATTTTCAATGTCAATTTCAACTCCTATTGCTTTCCCATTTGACTCGTTAAGAACTCTGTGAAGTTGAGGCTTGAGTATGTGGCAAGGCCCACAACTACTAGATGTATATATTACAAAAAGAGGTTTTTTAGTCTCATGGTACAACTTTCTAAGTGCATAACTTCCTTTTTGCCAAGTCTTGGATGGGTCGAAATTTTCCTCGTTACTAACTTCTAAAGTTTTTGTTGTCTCTGCTTGTAATGGCTCTAATTCATCTCTTTTGATGAGAGTTGCCAGTTTATTTTTTGATAGCCATCTTTCGGCGGCTAGAGCTGCTTTGCAACCACTGCCTGCAGCTGTAACACCTTGACGCCATTCTGAATCAGCAACATCTCCCGCTGCGTAAACACCTTCTAAAGAAGTTTCTGGTCTTCCAGGTTCTGTTAGCAAGTAACCTTTTGAATCTGTACTTAACTGGTTTGTGAATAAAGACGTGTTGGGAGTATGTCCAATTGCATAAAAAAGGCCTTTAGCTAGAATTTCATCTTCTTGGTTAGTGTCTTTTCGTTTAACTTTTAATTTCTCAAGCCATTCATTACCTAAAACATCTAAAAGCTCAGTCTCCCAGTGAATTGTAATATTGGAATTTGCTTCCACTCTATCGGCCATCGCTGCAGAGGCCTTTAACTTTTTTGATCTAACTAATAAATGTACATGGCTACCGTATTTAGTTAGATATTCAGCCTCTTCACAAGCTGAGTCCCCTCCTCCTACTACTGCTAATTCTTCGTTCCTGAATTGAGGAGTCGCGCCATCGCAAATTGCACAAGCACTTATACCTTTGCTCCAGAATGACTTCTCGTTATTAAGTCCTAGTCGATTTGCACTGGCTCCAGTGGAGATGATTAACGAGTTTGATTTGATTTTTTGAGTGGAAGTAACAATAGAAAAAGGTCTTTTACTTAGATCGATTGATATAGCATCTTCTTCAATTAACTTTGTCCCCCATCTAACGGCTTGGGCTTTTATTAAATCCATCAATTCTGGTCCTTGAACTCCGTTAGGGAAACCTGGGAAATTCTCTACAAATGTTGTTGTCATTAATTGACCACCAGGGATTCCACCTTTTTCAAAACCAGTTATGAGCAACGGTTGAAGATTCGCTCTCGCCGCGTAAATAGCAGCGGTGTATCCAGCAGGTCCTGAACCTACAATTACTAAATTCTCAGTTTTTAATTCTTTTTTATCGGCTTGCATTCAATAACAAGTCAAACTGACTTACACGATATAAGAAAAAATCTTGAAAGTGTATTTAAAGCAAAAAAAGCGGATTATTTTTAAATCTCAGATTTACTAAAAATCAAAGTTCTAAAAGTTCATCAGCATCAAAATTTTCTCTTTGAAAATCAGGAACTTGTAAGGTTGAGGCTTTCAATCCTTCTGGGTAAGTGTTGATACAAGTAATCCATTCGCAGAATTCCTGAGTGATAGCGTAACTATCTTCATATCTTTCCACGCTATCAAGTAAAGCTATTCTGCTTACCGCCCAACAGCTTGCGATACTTATTCTCTTGTTGAAAGAAGCATTCATGATTAGTCCCCAACAAGCACACATTGACATGCCAATGGGAGATTAACTTGTGTTTTTTGGTACAAATTTGCGTTTTGTCTGCAAAACGAAATTATCACTTAAGATTTTAGATTCTCTTTATATTTTGAACAATGGCAATCTGGCTATTGGTTAATGATACTATTGCTAATTAATTCAAGCTAATATGTTAATACTTGGTCAATGTAAAATTATACGGCCTCAGTATGATTTATTAATAGTTTTTCGACATCATTGATACCTTCTATCGCGGCATTCTTTGCTAATTCAAAATCGCCATTTGCCTCTTCTTCTAGAGCTTTGGCAATCGTATTAGTTAATTCTTCTTTCCTCCCCTCGATCATTACTATTATTTCGTTTTCTATTACTTTCCTAACAGCCTTAGATGGTAATTTGTCATCTTTTGCTTCAGCAAAAGTTCCTTGCACAAGCTCTTGAATAAATAATCGATGAACTTCGCTACTTCTTAAAAAACTTTCAGTAGCGTTGATGATCCCCTCAACCAAAGCTTCGTCTGGTTCAGACTCTTTATTCGCAAGCTTGAATTCCCAATCAAGATGTTTCCTCTGCCATCCAGATGAATGAAGGCTTGGCATCACTGTCTGAGAAAAGGTGTCTACAGACATTTCGTAAATTCGTTCTGCTAATCGCTCACACCATTCTTTACCGTGACTTTGCAGATTTTTTTGCATAGCTGTTCTTGGAACAGCATGCCCACCGTGATGGCTATGACAAACACCATCTGGACATTCGATCGCGGTGAGGCTCATTTTTTCTTGATCGATAACATTTTCTCTTTTCCTTCATAGCCAAGAAAAACTATTAGGAAAACCTTTCTTAACTAAAAATGCTGGTATTCAAACGTTTCCTCTTCTAATCTTAAAGAGGATAAATATTTTTACTTTGGTTAGTTTTTTAATTCCTTTCGAATCAGCTTTAGGTGAAACACGCGTTTCAGCTACCCCAGAGACTGTTAAAAAGTTTTTGGACTTGGGCTGTAAAGTTTTTTTTGAAAAAGGTGCAGGAGAGGCTGCTGGTTTTTTGAATAATTCTTATGTAAATGCTGGCGCTGAATTAGTCGAAAAGGAAAATAATGAGATAAAAAAAATTGTCGATATAGTTCTCTGCGTTCAGCCTCCGGATGGAAAATTTCTTTCAAATTTAAAACAAGGCTGTTTTCTCATTGGCTTGTTGAATCCTTATGGGAATACATTTTTAGCCGAAACACTAAAATCCCAAAAAATTTCTGCAATATCTTTGGAGTTGCTCCCAAG
>QCIZ01000021.1 GCA_003216375.1 Prochlorococcus sp. AG-402-O21
AAACCTTCTTCTTTTAAATTCATACCTAAAAAACAATCAATTTGTCTTTCAAAACATCATAATGATTCTCTTGCAGGTGGCGTAATTGATCTTGATAAAAATATTTGGATTGGATTGATGGAAGATGAGGAAGGAGATCATATAGTTTCATATTCTCTTGAAAAAACTAATCAATATCCAAAATTTATTTATTCATCTAAGGGTTTATTAGGTTATCTTGCGCTGAATTCAAAAGATAGAAAATTGGCATGGGTTGAGTGGGAAAATACTTCAATGCCTTGGGATTTAAATGAATTAAAATTAGCTAAATTGGATGAGAATATAAATATTAAAAATATAGTAAATTTTAATAATGAATATTTAAAATGCACAGACAAAATATCATTTTTTAATCCCATTTGGTCCGATACTGGTGATCTTTTTGTCGCTGAAGACAGTAGTGGCTGGTGGAACATAACGCAGATTAAAACTGACATTAATAATAATTCAATTACTATTTCTCAGAATCAATGGTCTATTAAGGCTGAAATTGCTTTACCACAATGGGTCCTCGGGATGTCGAGCTTTTCATGTGTGGGGGATGATGTCGTTGGGGCTTTTGCTCAGGAAGGAATATGGACTTTAGCTTTATTTCAAGAAAATGGATCTATCAAGACTTTGGATCAGCCTTTTATTGAGTTTTCAGGTCTTCATTCCCATCAAAATCGACTTGTTGCAATTGCAAGTAGTTCAGAAGTTACTGAAGGCATTTTTGAAATGGATTTATTGGATAAAAGTTGGGAACATACGCCTGCCTCTTCATTTAGCTTGGATCCATCCGAAATAAGTGTTGGCGAATCTTTTTGGTTTATTGGAGCGAATGAAGAGAATGTTCATGCTTGGTATTATCCGCCTCTGAATAGACAAGTATTGTTACCTCCTTTGTTGGTGAAAAGTCATAGCGGACCTACTGGTATGGCTCGTTGTGGCTTGGATCTAGAGGTGCAATTTTGGACATCAAGAGGTTGGGCTGTTGTCGATATTAATTATGGAGGCTCTTCTGGTTTTGGCAGGGAATATAGAGATCGCTTGAGAGGTAATTGGGGAGTAATCGATGTTTTGGATTGCACTAAGGCAGCTCAGTCATTAATTACATCTGGTAAGGCTGATAAGGACCGTATAGCAATTGTAGGGAGTAGCGCATCGGGTTTTACAGCTTTAGGTTGCTTGATATCTACTGACATTTTTAATATCGGAGCATGTAAATATGCTGTAACTGATTTGATAGGCATGGCTAATTCAACGCATAGATTTGAAGAATTTTATTTAGATTATTTAGTAGGAAATATACAAAATGATCATGAAAAATATCTTAAAAGATCGCCAATTGAAAATGTTAATTCTATCAACATGCCATTAATCTTATTTCATGGACTAAAAGATAAAGTTATACCTTCTGATCAATCTATTGCAATCAAAGATGAATTATTAAAACGTGGAATTCCAGTTAAAATTAATTTATTTGATAATGAAGGTCATGGATTTAAGGACGGTAAGATTAAAGTTGACGTATTAAAAAAAACAGAGGCTTTTTTTAGACAATATCTAAATATTTAAGAATTTTTCTTTAAAAAAGCAATTACTGATTTTAGTTCTTCAGCCAGAGAATCAATTTCTGATGGAGTAGATGTAAAACTCAAGCTTGCTCTTGCTGTGCTTTTTATCCCATAGAAGCGATGAAGTGGTTGGCAGCAATGATGCCCACTCCTTATGCAAATTTTGCTGTTATCAAGTAACTCAGCAACATCATTAGAGTGAATACCTTTTATATAAAAAGTTGCTAATGGTCCTCTATTAGGCTGAATTAAAGGGCTAGGACCAAGAATCTTTAAATCATCTATCTCTTCTAATTTTTCAAAAAGATATTTTGTTAATTCTTTTTCGTAATTATGGATTTCGTTTAATCCAATTGATTGTAAATAATTAAGTGCAGTTCCCATACCTATTGCTTCTCCAATAGCTGGGGTACCGGCTTCGAATTTATGTGGTAAGTCTGCCCAAGTGCTTTTATCCTCAAAAACTTCATTAATCATTTCTCCACCACCAAGAAAAGGAGGCATTTTGTCTAAAATTTCTTCTCTACCCCATAAAAAACCTATTCCAGTAGGACCACAAAGTTTATGAGAAGATCCTGCCAGAAAATCAATACCTAGTTTTTTTATATCCACGGGCTTATGAGCAAGACTTTGGCAAGCATCTAAAAGAACTAAGCTACCTTTTTGATGGGCAAGGTCAGAAATCTCCTCGATAGGGTTACATGAACCTAGTGTATTACTGACATGAACAAGACTTACTATTTTTGTTTTAGTACTCAATTTTCTTTTAAAATCAACAAGATCTAATTCTCCATTTTCATCAATATTGATATAAATTAGCTTGCACTTTTTTGCATTGGCTATTAATTGCCAAGGGACTATATTGCTATGATGCTCCATTAAACTGATTAATATTTCGTCGTCTTCCTGAAGGTTATTATTTCCCCAACTATAAGCTACAAGGTTTATAGCTTCTGTAGCGTTTCTAGTGAAAATAATCTCTTTTTCATTATTACTATTAATGAAATTTGCTGTTAGCTTTCTTGAATTTTCAAATTTCTCTGTTGCTATTGCACTCAGTTGATGAGCGCCTCTATGAACATTAGCATTTTGAAAACTATAGTATTTTTTTAAAGAATCTATAACTTCTTTTGGCTTTTGACTAGTAGCTGCATGATCTAAATATATTAAATTATTATTATTTCCATTAAATAGTGGAAAATCATTTCTACTTTTTTCAGCAATCTTATTTACTAAATCGTTCACTTTTTTATATCTTGTATTAACTTTTCAATAAAATTCCATTTTTCAGCACTCTTAGGAAAGTGTGAAATTACTTCATCATAATATCCTTGTAACAACAAAGAATTAGCATGTTCATTATCAATCCCTCTACTAAGCAAATAAAATAACTCCTCATCTTGAAGTTGGCTTACAGTTGCCCCATGAGTACACCTAACATCATCAGCAACTATCTCAAGCTCTGGTTTTGTATCTATTTTTGCGCGTTTAGAAAGTAATAAATTTCTACTGAGTTGAGCAGCTTCTGTTTTTTGTGCTTTTTGAGGAACTTCAATAGAACCATTAAAAATGCAATGTGAATATTCAGAAGCTACGGCCTTTTGTAATTGATCGAGTTTTCCATTTGGACCTTCAAATCTTATTAAAGAATGTGTGGCTATTTGCTCTTTTGATTTAGTGACTTGAAGCCCTTTGATAATTGTTGAAGCTTCTCCATCACTTTGAATTATTCTTGGTTCAAATCGGGCATAATCCCAACCATGATGAATTGAATTAAGAGAATATTTACTCTTCTCTGATTGTTCTACAGCCACAGTGCATATTGATGAGGATTCTTTCTCTTCGCCCAAAGAAAGTAACCCATGAGTTAACTCTACTTTGGATTCTAGTTTGATTTCGATTAAATGATTTTGTGCAGAATTATGATTACCTAGAAAAATTTGTAGTAAATCTAATTTCGCTCCCTCTTCTACAAGAAGTAATATTCTTGTAGAGATTGATTTTTCCTCAATTGATGGAATAACTATTTCTAATGATTGATTAGAATTACCTTTAACTTTTAAAGCTAAAAGCTGTGAGCTTGATGCCTGATTAAGACATACTGAAATGTCATTTTTTATATTAGTTGAACAAACTATTTTCCCAATATTCTCTTCAATCTCTCTATTATTCAGCTCTTCAATTCCCTCAGGTAAATTGATATTAAAAATTGGATTTTTATTAGGATTGATTATAATTCTTTCTCTATTTTGATCCTTTTCTGGAAAGATAGATTTAAATTTTGTTTTAATATCTTCGTTTCCAATAATTGTTGGTAATGTTAGAAAACTATTTAATCTATTGAAGTTGGACAATCGCCAAGCCTCATCTTTCTTAGAGGGCATACCTTGTTCTGATAGAAATTCACGTCCTATTGATTGTTCGTTTTTTAAATATCCTTGAGTTGGTGGAAGAGAGTTAAGCCACTCTTCACAAATAGTTGATGATTTCATGTCGCCATCTCCTTGTCTTTGGCATCTTTGTTAATAAAGTCATATCCTGATCTCTCAAGGTCAATTGCTAGTTCTTTACTGCCAGTTTTTATGATTTTCCCATTAGCCATGATATGAACAAAGTCAGGAGTAATCTCATTGAGTAGCCTTTGATAATGGGTTATTAAAATTGTTGCCGTATTTGGTTTTGAGAGTGTATTTATCCCAGATGCAACAATTCTTAGAGCATCAATATCAAGTCCTGAGTCGGTTTCATCAAGTATTGATATGACTGGCTCAAGAAGAGCCATTTGAAGAATTTCGTTACGCTTTTTCTCTCCGCCAGAGAAACCCTCATTTACGCTTCTTTCAAGAAAGGCTGGATCCATTTCAACTATTTTCAATCTTTCTTTGACTAGATCTTCAAATTCAAAAGTGTCTAGTTCACTTGCAAGTAATTCTTTTCTTCTTGAATTGGTGGCAACTCTTAAGAACTCTAGATTGCTAACGCCAGGAATTTCTACTGGATATTGAAAACCAAGGAAAATTCCAATTCTTGCTCTTTCCTCAGGTTCCAGCTCAAGAATATTCGTACCTTTAAATTGGATAGATCCAGATAGAACTTTGTAAGATGGATGACCAGCTATAACTTTTGAAAGTGTACTTTTTCCGCTTCCATTGCGACCCATTATTGCATGTATTTCTCCTTCTTTGACCAACAGATTAACTCCATGAAGTATCTCTTGATCTTCAACACTGGCATGAAGATCTTTAATAGATAATATTGTTTCTGAAGTAGATGAAATCACTAAATTAGAGAGAAATTTGTAGAGAGAAAAAGTATGGTTTTAATTTATTTTTATCCAACCGAACCCTCCAACTTTAAGGCTAAAAGTTTATCTGCCTCAGAGGCAAACTCCATAGGTAATTCATTGAAAACATCACTACAAAATCCACTAATTAGCATTGAAACAGATTCTTCGAAATCGATTCCTCTACTTTGTAAGTAAAAAAGTTGATCTTCTGAAATCCTACATGTACTAGCTTCATGTTCAATATTTGATTGAGGTTGCTTGGATTGAATATAAGGATATGTATTTGCTCTGGCTTTGTCTCCGATCAACATGGAGTCACATTGACTGTAATTTCTAGCGCCCTCAGCATTTGGGCTTATGGAGACAAGACCTCTATAGCTGTTTTTAGATTTTCCAGCACTAATACCTTTACTTACGATTTTTGATTTTGTATTTTTTCCTATGTGAATCATCTTTGTCCCAGTATCCGCTTCTTGAAAATTATTTGTTAGTGCAATTGAATAAAACTCACCAATGGAATTGTCTCCTTGAAGTACGCAACTTGGGTATTTCCATGTGATGGCAGATCCTGTTTCGACTTGAGACCAGCTTATTTTGCTTCTTAGCCCTCTACATTCACCTCTTTTAGTGACGAAGTTAAAGATTCCTCCAATACCCTCTTCATTTCCTGCATACCAGTTTTGTACTGTTGAATATTTAATAGAAGCGTCATCAAGGGCGACAAGTTCAACAACGGCCGCATGTAGAGTATTGGTATCAAACATGGGGGCTGTACAGCCTTCCAAATAACTAACGGAAGAGGATTCTTCTGCAATGATTAAAGTTCGTTCAAATTGCCCAGTGTCTCCAGAATTTATTCGAAAATAAGATGATAATTCCATTGGACATTCGACACCTTTAGGTATATAGACGAAGGAACCATCACTGAAGACTGCAGAATTTAATGCTGCAAAAAAGTTATCATTTATAGGTACAACTGTTCCCATATATTTCTCAACTAAATTTGGATATTCACTAATGGCTTCACTGATGGAGCAGAAAATTACTCCATGCTCAGCGAGTTTTTCCTTATATGTTGTTGCTATGGAAACACTGTCAAAAACAGCATCTACAGCCACATTAGATAATCTTTTTTGTTCACTAAGTGGTATTCCAAGCTTTTCAAAAGTTTCTAGTAATTTCGGGTCAACTTCATCTAAGCTTTGCTTCTTAATATCTTTTTTAGGAGCTGCGTAATAAACTAGATCTTGATAATTTACTTTCGAATAAGTTAAACCAGACCAGTCAGGCTCTTCCATCTTCAACCATTGTTTATAAGCTCTTAAACGGAATTTTAATAGAAAATCTGGTTCATTCTTTTTTGCAGAAATTAATCTAATAACATCTTCATTCAATCCTTTTGGGATCTTTTCAGTTTCTATTTCAGTTATGAAACCGTATTTATAAGGTTGGGAAACAATTTCTTCGACAGTATTAGTTTTGGTCATTTTATTTTGATTAAATCAAGTAGTAGTAGTAGTTTTTTTATTTATGAAAAGTTTGGCTTTTGTGATCCACAATAATCTTCAATTATGACATTTGAAGCTCATCATTTGATCAGAGTGTTTTGATTGTTGGATCTCAAACGTCATTCTAGGTCAAATCAAGGGGGGAAACCCATTGTTACGAAAGAAATTTTTATGTCCTATCACTTTAAGCCAAAATCCTTACAATCGTTTCAAGTTCTAATTGAGCTGGGATAAAAATTTTAATCTTTTTTGAATCCCTTGAAGATTTTTAATATATTCAAATAGCTATATAAATGCTTATTAATACTACTGATCTGATTTGCCAATTTTTTTTGGACTTGCAATATTTAATGAATGAATACCTTTATTCTTTTTAGAAGTGAAAGAATCCAAGATAAAATCTATGAAAAGATAAATATTCTTTTAAACTTTATTGATAAGTGATGCTCCCCTTAGCAGATGCAGGAACCTACTTTTGTCGATAATTCTGAAAATAGTCCGTTAAGTAAAGAGGATATAAATTTAATTTCATTGACTAACCTTTCAATCAGTGAAAAGCATCATCTCAGGATGCTTGCACACTGCTTGCAGTGTTTTAAATCCATGAGTAAGAAAAATCAAGGAGGCTTGATTCCTTTGAAGGAGGAATGGCTGGAATGGTGCTTGGAGAATCCCTTAATGCTGCAAGATGACGAGTTTGTGCAGGTAATGTTTGAGCAATTTGCTGGGGCAGCGATCCAGTTAGAAAGATTGTCAAATGATTTGAAAGTTGCTCCATTGGATTTGACATTGAGCAATTTGATTGAGGCATATAGGGCTTGAAATTTTTCTTGCTTATGCATGAAAAAATATTGGTCTGACGATTATGATCCCAAAGAAAAACAGTCGAAGAAATTTCAAAAATATCGATTGATAGTTTTTAATGAGCTGGAATTAATTTTGTTTGTTGGAAATTTGTTAAACGGAAACGAACTCCTTTTTTCTAGTTATTGCAACCGGTTTTACATGTATATACCACTTTTTGACCTCTTCTTGGAGTCAGTAGATCCTGACCACATCAACGAGAAGAGCACATTTCATCACATACTTATCGCACTGATCCCAAACAAAAAATGGAGGTTTATGGGCGTGACTTTTGATCAAGAATCCCTGTCACGTTTAACACTTCGTCAGCTCCGTATTAAAGCGAGTGAATTAGGTATTCCTCTTTACAGTAGAAAATCAAAGGCTGATCTAGTTAAAGGTGTTCTTCTGTATAGAGAGCAGAAAGAAGCTGAAAAACAGTTAATAAATAATAAAAAAGAATCTTCTAAAGAAACCACATATTCAAGTTCTTCAGAGACTAAAGTTGTCTTTCTACCTCGTGATCCAGAGTGGGCATATGTATTTTGGGAGATATCAGATACTGATCGATCTAATGCACAAAATGAGGGAGCCAATAGGCTTTGTTTGCGCTTAGCTGATGTGACTCATAGAGATAATGGAGAAGCTAACCCTGGAACTCTTCAGGAAGTTGTTGTTGATAGTCACAGTACTGAGTGGTACTTACCTATTCCGTTAGGTGGTAGAGACTACAAAGTTGAACTGGGTTATCGAATTGGTCATAAGTGGATGTCACTTGCTTTTTCATCTTCAGCGAAAGTACCTTCATTACACCCAAGTGATCAAATTCTTGATCAATTTGTTCCTTTTAGCTTGGAAGTGCCAGTTACTACATCTTCTGGATCTCTGGAAGAAACTGTTTCTTCTGACCAACCAGATAGTGGTCTGCATGAGCGTTTATATCAATCTGCTACTACAAAATTTAGGACTAGACGAGTTGGGTCAGAAGAATTTCAAGAGGGTGCACCAAATAATCAAAGTTTGAATAATGAATCTGGTAGTGGACTTTGGGCTAGTGGCTTAAATGAATCTGGTATTGGAGGAGTTCCTCAAGCACGATCTTTTTGGCTTGTTGCTGATGCTGAATTAATTGTCTATGGAGCTACTGATCCCTCGGCTAAATTATTTATTGAAGATCAAGAGGTGCCTTTAGCAAATGATGGAACCTTTAGATTGCAAGTTCCATTTAGAGATGGTGTTCAAAACTATTCAATTAAAGCGATTGATAAAGATGGCGTGGATTCCAGGAATATAACAATGAAATTTGAAAGAGTTACTCCAGTAGACAACACTAATCCAAATTCAAAAGCTGAATCAGAATGGTTTTAAATCTACTCTCAATTAATTGATGGTTCGCTTAATTGTTGCATTTACTCCTTTAGTAGGTGCTATAGCTTTTCCTTTATTAATTCCTACTACGATTGAGCATCTTGGATTAGGCCCTGGTGTGTTAAGTGCTTTGATTTTAAGTACTCTTTGGTTTGTCGCTATGCTTCGTACTGCTGAAATGCCTCACTGAATTAAAAGTGTTGTCATTTCAAGTTCGATTCATTTTTTATATTATTCACTAATTTATTTTCAAAGTGTTTTCTTCAGAATTTAGCCAACTTACAGTTAAGTTAAACTCACCTTTTACTGATCAGAAACCAGGCACTTCTGGATTAAGAAAAAGTACTTTACAGTTCGAAGAGGCTCATTACCTTGAGAGTTTTATTGAATCAATCTTGTGTTCCCTGTCTGGGGTGCAAGGAGGTATTTTGGTTGTGGGAGGTGATGGTAGATATGGCAACAAAAGAGCGATTGATATTATTATTCGGATGGCAGCTGCACATGGAATTCAAAAAGTTATAACAACCGTAGATGGGATTTTGTCGACCCCTGCGGCTTCGAATTTGATTCGAATTAATAAAGCAATAGGTGGAATTATTTTATCTGCTAGTCACAATCCAGGTGGACAGGAAGGTGATTTTGGAGTCAAGCTAAATGGCTCAAATGGTGGACCTGCCTCAGAATCTTTAACTGATGAAATTTATAATTACTCTAAGAATCTTAAAGAATATAAGATCATAAAATGTCAATCAAATAATTCGTATTCACTTGGTAAATACAAATTAGCTTCAATGGTTGTCGAGATCATTGATGGAATAGACGATTACTTAGATTTAATGAAAAAAATATTTGATTTTGATTTGATTAGTTCCTATATCAACAAAGATTTTCCGATTGTTTTTGATGCATTAAATGCTGTTACAGGCCCATATGCAAAGCGTCTTTTTGTTGATCATTTAGGAGCTAATGCAGAAACAGTAAGAAATGGAATACCTTTGGAAGATTTTGGAGGTCTTCATCCTGATCCAAATTTGACTTATGCAAAAGATCTTGCTGACTTGCTTTTAAAAGGTAATTTATTTTCCTTCGGAGCAGCATGTGATGGGGATGGGGATAGAAATATGATTTTAGGACGTGGTTGCTTTGTAAACCCTAGTGATAGCCTTGCAATTTTAGCTGCTAATTACGACTGTGTGCCAGGCTATGCTAAAGGTTTATCGGGTGTCGCTCGTTCCATGCCTACGAGTTCAGCTGTAGATGTTGTAGCAAAACATTTAGGGATTAATTGCTTTGAAACTCCTACTGGGTGGAAATTCTTTGGCAATCTTTTGGACGCTAATCAAATTACTCTTTGTGGAGAGGAGAGCTTTGGGACTGGAAGTGATCATGTAAGAGAGAAAGATGGATTGTGGGCTGTTCTCTTTTGGTTGCAGATACTTGCTTCAAAGAAAAAGTCTGTTTCTGAGATAATGAAAAATCATTGGCTATTTTTTGGTCGCCATTACTATTCTCGGCATGATTATGAATCTATTCCATCTGAAGTTGCAAGTTCTTTGTATTCCAGATTGAGCAATATGCTTCCCACTTTAAAAGATCAATCTTTTGCGGGAAGGATAGTGAAAAATGCTGATGATTTTAGCTATACAGATCCAGTTGATGGTTCAATTACTTTTAATCAGGGTTTAAGAATTTTATTAGATGATGGTAGTCGAGTGTTAGTACGACTTTCTGGTACGGGCACCCAAGGAGCTACTTTGAGAGTTTACTTTGAAAGCTTTGTTCCAAGTGATGGAGATATCACTCAAGATCCGCAGTTAGCCTTGGACCCTTTAATTAAAAGTATTGATTCTTTAGCTGAGATTTCAAAACGAACAGGCATGTCCTCTCCGACAGTTATTACCTAAATCAAAAATCTTCTAATTTGAAATCATCAAAACAACTGTATAAGTATTTTTTTGCTTTTAGAGTAAAAAAATGTTTCTTTATCAGTTTTGGCCAAAGATCTGTTTGCTTTTAATGGTGAGCAGCTAATTCAGAATAATGCTCCTTTAGCTGATCGCTTACGGCCTCAAACACTTGATGAATTTGTGGGTCAAGATCACATTCTTGCTCAAGGACGTTTATTGAGACGCTCAATTGTTGCTGATAAAGTAGGTAATTTATTGCTTTATGGACCACCAGGGGTTGGTAAGACTACTTTGGCTAGGATTATCGCCTCAAATACCTTATCTCATTTTAGTGTCGTAAATGCTGCCTTGGCTGGCATCAAGGATTTGAGATCTGAGATTGAGTGTGCAATAGATAGATTAAATAAATATGGTAAACGCACGATTTTATTTATCGATGAGGTTCATAGATTTAATACGGCTCAACAAGATGCCTTATTACCTTGGGTTGAAAATGGAACTTTGACTCTTATTGGGGCAACTACGGAAAATCCATATTTTGAAGTTAATAAAGCTTTGGTCAGCAGATCTAGACTATTTCGTTTAAATAGTCTGAATTCAAAAGCTTTACATCAATTGCTGCAAAGAGCTTTGAGCGATAAGGAAAGGGGGTATGGGTTGAAATTAATCAATTTATCTAGTGAAGCTGCGGATCATTTGGTTGATGTGTCTAATGGCGATGCAAGGGTTCTGCTTAATGCTCTTGAACTTGCTGTAGAAAGCACTCTTGCAAATAAAGATAGTTCAATATGTATTGATCTCAAGATTGCTGAGGATTCAATTCAAGAACGAGCGGTTTTATACGACAAACAAGGTGATGCTCATTTTGATACGATCAGCGCTTTTATTAAGTCATTACGAGGCTCGGATCCAGATGCTGCATTGTTTTGGCTGGCTCGAATGTTGGAGGCTGGAGAAAATCCACGCTTCATTTTTAGACGTATGCTCATCGCTGCAGGAGAGGATATTGGTCTCGCTGATCCCAGTGCAATTGTAATAGTTGAGTCATGCGCGGCGGCTTTTGATCGGATAGGTTTGCCAGAGGGTATTTACCCACTAGCTCAGGCAACCTTGTACTTAGCTGCCACTGAGAAAAGCAATAGTGTGAAGGCTATTTTTAAGGCAGTTCAGAAAGTTAAAGATTCTCAAAAGCAGAATGTTCCGTCTCACCTTAAAGATGCAAACCGAGATCAAGAAGCATTTGGAGATGGCCTGGGTTACAGATATCCTCACTCATTTTCAAAAAATTGGGTACCTCAGCAATATTTACCAGATAGTTTGCTAAAAGAGAATTTTTGGGAGCCAACTGAACATGGATGGGAAGGACAAAGACGATCTCTTTTGAATGAAAGACGATCTGAACAAATAGCTTCAGTAGTTGAAGTTGAGCAACAAAATCCTTTAATTATTACATCTGGAAAAGTTGATAGTGACTTGGAGAAATGGTTATCTCGCCAAGCTTTGCAAGAAGGGGAACGATTAAAAAACTTGATGACTAAATTATGGTCGGGTATTACTTGGAGAAAAAATCATAGAGTTTTAGTCTTAACACCTAGTTCTTTGCTTTGGTCTTTAAAGCCTTTAAGAGAGGCCTCTGAAGGGGGAGTTGTTTTGGCAGTTGCAGAAGATAATCATCCAAGGTTATTAGCTGAATTAGAAGTTTTAGCTCCTATGGAGCGACCTGTTTTAATTGATTCAACTTTTGAATCAATTAAAAAATTAGAACACAATCTCAAATTTGAGGTGATTGGAGGAAGGATTCCGTGGAAAGTTTTTTCTGAAATAAATTTTTCGGAATTGTGGCCGATTCTTACTGAAAAATGTACAGAGAATGCAGAGTTAAGTTTAATTATAAGCAACCCATCCTCTGGTCCTGCACTTTCTCTAAAGGAAAGCTTAGAAGCTTATAGCAATAATAAAAATAACGATTTTTTATTATTAGATAATTTAATTTACAAAGAAGAGGAGTGGTTGCAAAAACAAGATTATAAAAAGAAATTTATTCTAAAATTAGAAAAATTAGGCTGGAATATTTCTTTTGAAGAATGGACTGAGTTTATATATCAAAAAGTTGATAGTTCTATAATTAAAAGATGGCTGAATGAAGGAAGTGAATATCGTGAAATTATTCTAAAAAATTGTAAGAAAGAGACATTCGATCGATTGCAGAAATTATTTAAAAGATTGGAAGGCCAGACTATAAAACAGAAACTTCTCCATACTAAATATATTGCTAAAAGAATAATTAATTAAGGCAAATTATTGGTTCTCTTGTTACGGAGTCTTCATCTAATGCAATCGCATAAGTCCACTGATCATGAATTCGTTCGTAAATTTTTACTTTGTGTCCAAGACTTTTATGATATGCAAATAATGATTTATTTTCCCAAATCCATTGATTTATATTAGTTGCTATTTTTCCACTCTGCCATTTGATTGCTGCTTCTTTTACTACCCATCTTTTTAGTACTATTTCTTTAGCTTGACTTGGCGTTAAATATTCTATTTCGCTATTTTCATCTTGAGTGAAAAAGCGTTGGGACAATTTATGAGCTTGAAACTGTCTATCCTTTCTTTCTATATCTACACCAATTTTTGTTGAAGACCATCCTATTAATAAAGCATCAGAACAGTGGCTCATGCTGACATGACCCAAGCCATCCGCTAATAAAGGTGGCTTCCCAGGATCGGCTTTAAGAGGAATATCAAGAGGGTATAAGCCTGTCATGTTAGACAGGACTTGTCTAAGGCAGCCTCTAGAAAAGTGGTAATTTAATGCTCTCTTTGGGCTTAAATTGTTAACCCATTTTTTCTCTTCCCTGCTTATGGGCAAAAGTTTTGATGGCATCAAAAAAAGCCAAAGACCTAGTACGCTTTTATTGTTTATTTGAGTAGTAATCATGACTCTCTGTATAGGCGATTCTGCACCAGATTTCACTCTCCCTAATCAAGATGGTGTTGATACCAGTCTCTCATCATTCAAAGGGTCAAGAGTTGTAATTTATTTTTATCCAAAAGATGATACTCCTGGCTGCACTAAGGAAGCTTGCGGCTTTAGAGATAGTTGGGACCTTTTTGAATCAAACAATATTCAAGTTTTAGGTATTAGTAAGGATGCATCGAAATCGCATATAAAATTCATTGATAAACATAAACTGCCATTTATACTTTTAACTGATAATGAGCCTTGTCCTGTTGCGGCATCATACGAAAGTTATGGCTTGAAGAAATTTATGGGTAGAGAGTATTATGGAATGATGAGACATACTTTCGTTATAGATAAAGATGGGAAAATAGAATTAATCTATTTAAAAGTAAAATCATCAAATATGGCTAATCAAATTTTAAATGATCTTAAATTGAATTAATTTTTTGGTCTATATCAATCATTCCTTCTAGAACTAGATTCGGACAATAATTTATATCAATATTTGTATTCTTAAGTTCATTTAATATCAGTGGAGCATCACCTCCGCACATCCATATTGGTAATTTTGTCTCCTCGAATACTTTTAAGATTAATCCTAATAAGCCATTTATTGCTCCTCTGACCATTGCATTTTTAGTTTCATGTTGAAATGTCTCTATTGGAATTGTCTTGATGATTGGATTTTCTAAATTTAATGAACCATTTGCCATCGATGATAATTGAAGTCTTAATCCAGAAATTAATTCCCCTCCAGCGAATACACCTTTTTTTGTTATTTTTGTGATGCTCATGATTGTGCCTGCATCAATAACAATTAAGCCTTGCTCTTTGCTTTTCAAAGATGATTGCTTTTTATAAGCACTCCATGAAGCCAGAGCTCTATCAATCCCTAAATTAGATGGAAGATTAATGAGCGGAACATCATCTAAATTTATTTTTTTTGCAGGGCATAATTTAATGTTCTCGGGGACGGAACCAACTGAGGCCCAAGTTAATTGAGAATAATCCTTATCTTTAAATTCGATGGGATTTGGTGAGGTATGAGAATATTTCCAATCTTTTTTTCTCTTGCTTGCCCAATGCCATCTTGTATTCCCAATCATTAAGTAATTTTTTTCTGAAAACACCAGCTATATTCCTTCTCCTAAAAAATTATTTTCATCAACATGAATTCCACACTCTTCACTGACCCCTCCAAACCTTGTTGATCTTCCTTTGGAATTATTATTTTCAGCTACGCTTGAGTGCCAATCTCCCACAGTAGAATAGCCTTTTTCAAATAAAGGGTGTTGAGGTAAATCATTATTTTCCATGTAATAGAAAATATCTTTCTTACTCCAGTTTAAGAGTGGTCGTAGAGTTAAACGATCTCTGATGTAATCAATATGTGACATGGATTCTCTGTTTT
Organism: Prochlorococcus sp. AG-402-O21; assembly: GCA_003216375.1. Lineage (GTDB taxonomy): Bacteria > Cyanobacteriota > Cyanobacteriia > PCC-6307 > Cyanobiaceae > Prochlorococcus_B. The sequence continues at coordinate 14,884 of QCIZ01000021.1, forward strand.
TGGTTTGACCTTTACGTACTCCGCTAGCCCAACAAAGGGCGTCGAGTTCTGATAAGACATTTTCTAAAGGTTCAATTTTTCGTATTTGGTGATATTTGTTTAGATCTCTTAGTTCGCCAGTTTCCCAAAGTTTTCCATGTTTTGCTTCCATCCTGGCTGGTGAGATAGAGCTTTGGGCTACGATTAAATCTAATTCGAATAGTTTTGTTAGTTCTTCTGCATAGTTATAAGTTTCTTTAGGTAGATAACCAGTATCTATCCAAATTACCTTGGGTTTTTTTCTTGATTTTAAAGCCACTGTCATATGAAGTAAAACAGCAGATTGGATTCCAAAACTGGTTGTTAAAACAAATTTCTCATCAAATTTCTCATGGGCCCATTGAAGTTGATCTTGAGCAGTAAGTTTTTCAAGATATTTACTTGTTTCATCAATTGATTCCACCAGAAAAGGTTGAGCAAAGTTAGTTGATTCTCTCAAATCATCGGTGTATTTGTCTTGGGATTCTTTCTGCATATTTGAGAATTGAATGCCGAATCGGTCAAAGTTTGTTTAGGGTCTTTAAAATCATCTTAAATCTAGTCCCTATGGACTTGAACAATTTGAAATCTGACCCAATAGTTGTTGTCGGTGGTGGCTTCGGAGGCCTGGCTACTGTTCAAGCTTTGTTAGCCAAGTCAGATGGAACTTCAGTGATTTTGATTGATGAAGGAAATAGATTTCTTTTTAAGCCATTGCTCTATGAGTTACTAAGCGGCGAGCTTCAATTATGGGAGGTGGCACCTCAGTATTCTGATTTAGCGTCAGAATTAGGATTTATTTTTTTACAAGAATGTGTAGTTGAGATTGATGCAATAGCACAAAGGTTAATTACTTCATCTGAGATTGAAATAACTTATTCTCAACTTGTCATTAGCACAGGAGTGACAACTAATTATTCCTCGCTAGAAAATTTACAAGACTATGCTTGTGGCTTTTCGAATTTAAATGATTTTCGAATAATTAAAAAGTTAATAACTAAAATAAACAATTCTTCTGAATATACTAATCCTATAGTTATTGCTGGAGCTGGTCCAACCGGTGTTGAGCTTGCATGTAAAATTTCTGATTTAATAAAAGATCGGGTTGAAATATATTTAGTTGATAAAGGAGATAGAATTCTACCTACGTGTAAATCATTCAATAGAGAAAAAGCAATCGAAGCAATAGGTAAGAGAAATATTAGAGTTTATACAGACTATTTTATAAAATCTATTGAAAAAACTTTTTTAGAACTTTACAGTACTGATAATGAAATAAATAATTACATTAAAATTGATTATTCTACTTTATTATGGACTGCAGGATTAAAACCTTCAAAATCAAAATTTTTATATCATTTTTTGAATGAAAATGAGAAGATTAAGGTAAACAAGTTTATGCAAATGGATGAATATAAAAATATTTTTTTCGTTGGAGATATCACATTTTGTGAAAATTCCCCCTTCCCTTCTTCCGCTCAAGTTGCAATGCAGCAAGGTTCTTTAGTGGCTCAAAATATTATTTCTCTAAGGAAGGGAAATGAACTTAAGTCATTCCAATTTGAAGATCTTGGAGAAATGTTGAGTCTTGGCATTGGTAATGCATCTATTACTGGCTATGGAATTACCTTGGCAGGACCCCTTGCATTTGAAATTAGGCGTTTTGCATATTCAATGAGAATGCCAGGGTTTCTTCTATCGTTTAAATCCTCTGGTTCATGGTTATTTAGTAAAAAAATCATTAATCGTTAATTTTCCCAATCTCCTTAGCTCCTTTACGCAGTAGTCTTAAAATTAATACTTGGACAGAGTCAGTTGAAAAGGTTATTAATTAAATAATATGAATGAGATATTAACTGTTTTTGAAAATCCAAAAGCTGTCATAACTTTGGCAGTGTTAATTAGTGCAGTTTGTTTATTTGTAAGTAGTGCTCTGGCTCCTGAACTGACTGGACTTTTGAGTGTTGCATTATTAATGGCAACAGGAGTTCTTTCTCCTCAAAAAGCATTAGCTGGTTTTGGAAGCCCTGCTTTGATTACATTGATGGGCTTATTTGCAGTTTCTGCTGCACTTTTTAAAAGTGGAGCTCTTGATCGTTTAAGAGAGTTAATAGCTTCTGAAAGTATTCGAACTCCGCGTAGGTTAATAGCTTTGCTTGGATTGGTTGTTGCTCCTGTGTCAGGCGTTGTTCCTAATACTCCAGTGGTGGCTTCGCTTTTACCGGTTATTGAGGCTTGGTGTGTAAAGCGAAAATTATCTCCTTCTCGTGTTTTGCTGCCACTATCTTTCGCTACGGTTTTAGGTGGCACATTAACTCTTTTGGGGAGTTCAGTAAATTTGTTAGTGAGCGATATTAGCGATCAACTTGGCTACGGTCCTTTTGATCTTTTTACTTTTACTGCAATAGGCATACCAATATGGTTGCTTGGGACAGCTTATATGTTGTTAGCCCCTCAATCTTTACTACCTGATAGAGGAAGAATTAGCTCAGAGTATGGAGGTAGTTCGGATCAAACTGGTTATTTTACGGAGGTCACAATTCCTTCTGGTTCTGAATTGGTTGGGAATTCCTTGAGGAATAGTCGCTTGCAAAGAAGATTTGATGTCGATGTTTTAGAAATACAACGAGAGAATGAGAGACTTTTACCACCTTTAGCTGATCGAATAATTCAATCTGGAGATCGCTTGTTGATAAGAATTACACGCTCAGATCTTTTGCGTTTAAAACAAGAACATACAGTTCAATTAACTAAAGATTTCAATACAGAAAAGAATTTTTTTCTAACCAATACTGATGAAGGTCAACAAACTGTAGAGGTCCTTTTGCCAGCTGGCTCAACCTTGGCTGGCGCGAGTTTGCGAGAATTACGATTTAGGCAAAGGCATAATGCAACTGTTTTAGCTTTAAGACGAGGGCAGCAAACTGTTCAAGAAAGATTGGGCCAAGCAATTTTAAGAGAGGGGGATGTACTACTTCTTCAAGCACCCAGAGATTCAATTAGAGGATTGCAAGATAGTAATGATCTACTCGTTTTAGATCAATTTGATAATGATCTACCAACTGTCACAAGAAAACCTATAGCAATTGGTATCGCCATTGCTATGTTGATCCTTCCTTCACTTACTGAGTTACCTCTTGTTGCTTCGGTTTTATTGGCAGTCATTGGAATGGTTTGGGGTGGATGTTTAAGGCCCGCAGAGGTTCAAAGATCAATTCGACTTGATGTAATTCTTTTGCTTGGATCTCTCTCTAGTTTTAGTGTCGCAATGCAAAACACAGGCCTTGCAGATGCTTTTGCGAATATTTTAATTTTTATATTGAAAGACCTATCTACTTATTCCGCTTTACTAGTAATTTTTCTCTCGACTACAATATTTACTCAATTTGTCAGTAACGCCGCTTCAGTAGCTCTTTTGGCACCAATTGCTGTTCAACTGGCGCCAAGTATGGGTCTACCTCCTTTGGCTTTGTTGATAACAGTTCTTTTTGGCGCTAGTCAATCTTTTCTTACTCCTATGGGTTACCAAACAAACCTTATGGTATTTGGACCTGGGCGTTATCAGTTCTTAGATGTCACTAGATACGGAGCTGGGTTGACCATCTTGATGACGTTTCTTGTTCCTGGGTTGATTTTGCTAAACTATGGCACTTCTTAAATATGATGGATATGGTTGTTAATTTAGAAAAAAATCCAAACTTTTCATTTGATTTTGATTATTTAATCTTTTCAGAATTAGTCTCCATTTATTGTCGAAAAAAGTGAGTATTAGGCAAGAAACTTATAGAAGGCTTACGGTTCCACAGTTTACAGTGGTAACTGGTTTGCTTGTGATTACTTTTGGAACATTATTATTAGCTACGCCTTTATGTTCTCATGCAAATGTAGGCTTGTGGGAGGCATTCTTTACGGCAACTTCTGCAGTCACAGTTACTGGATTATCTATTATTGATATAGGACTAGATTTAACATTTTTTGGGCAAATAATTTTAGCGATTATGTTATTAACTGGGGGCCTAGGTTTAATGGCTATAACTACATTTCTACAGGGCTTTATTGTTAGTGGAACAGAATTAAAAACACGTCTTGATAGAGGAAAAACTCTTGATGAATTTGGAGTCGGTGGTGTGGGAAGAACTTTTAAAGGGATTGCGATTACAGCATCTATTCTTATTTTTCTTGGTGCTATTACTTTGTATTTTTTTGGTTTCAATAATATAACTAGCTCAAGTGAGAGGATCTGGGCATCAATTTTTCATAGTATATCCGCTTATAATAATGCTGGATTTAGTTTATGGTCAAACAGTTTACAAGATTATAGAAGTAATTTGGTAGTGAATTTTGTTTTAATTACTTTAATTATATTAGGTGGTTTTGGATGGAGGGTAACCAATGATATTTGGATAAATCGCAGATCTTTAAAATTAAGAAATTTAAGTCTTCATACACGTTTAGTAATTAGATCATCTTTTATATTAATTTCTCTGGGATTCTTCGGATTGCTTTTTACTGAATCGTTAGCAAGGGGTAGTTTCTTTTCGTTAATTAATTTCGATGATCGTATTTTAACCTCTCTATTTACTTCTGTTAGTGCACGAACTGCAGGCTTTACGAATTCACCTATATCAATAGAGAGTGTCTCTGACTCTGGTCTTCTGTTGTTAATGTTTCTTATGTTTATTGGAGCAAGTCCAGGCGGCACTGGAGGCGGAATTAAGACAACAACTATTGCGGCATTAATGGCAACTACAAGAGCAACTTTACGTGGTCAAAATGAAATTATTATTCGGAATCGGCAGATATCTGACAAAGTAATTCTGAAAGCTGTAGGTATTACTGTTGGTTCATTTTTATTTGTATTAATTATGGCTTTATTATTAAGTTTGAGTAATGGTTTCAATAGTGGAGAGAATTTTTCATTTTTAGAAATGCTTTTCACTTGTATTTCTGCTTTTGCAACTGTAGGTTTCGATCTTGGCGTTACCTCTAAGCTAGGACATGTAGGTCAATTAATTCTGATTATTGGAATGTTTGTTGGCAGATTGGGAATCCTTTTATTCTTGAGCGCTGTATGGCAAGCTCTTAATAAAAGCAAGCTTCAACATCGTAATCGAATTGGCTACCCCAGGGAAGATCTCTATGTTTAAGGAGGAAAAATCATGAGTGATTGGTGGCAATGGTCCCCTATAAAAGCAAACCAGAAACTTGGTTTTGCTGTAGTTGGGATTGGTCGTTTTGGAAGTGCGGTCTGTAGAGAACTATTGAGAAATGGTGCTGATGTTTTGGCTGTTGATTCCTCAGAGAAGGCAATAGAGGAATTACGTCAACTCGAGCCAACAATTGAAGCTAGGGTAGTTGACTCAACGGATGAAGAGTCTATGAAAGAGGCAGGTGTTCTTGAAATGGGGACTGTAGTAGTAGGCATTAGTGAGCCAATTGAAGCAAGTATTACGACAACTCTTATTGCTAAAGACACAGAGGGAAGTTTAGTGAAGCAAGTTATTGCTAGAGCAACGAGTGATCTGCATGAAAAAATGCTGAAAAGGGTTGGTGCTGATCGGGTGGTATTCCCTTCGAGAATGCAAGGAGAAAGATTGGGTTTGGAATTAGTTAGACCTAATTTGATTGAAAGATTAGAACTCGATGATAAAACCGGTATTGATGAGATTAAAGTTCCTGAGGTCTTTGTAGGCCGTTCTTTAAGAGATTTGAATCTTAGAAAAAATTATTTTGTTAACGTTTTAGCTGCTGGTCCTGCTCAACTACTGACGGTTAATCCTCCAGCTAAATATATTTTAGAAAAAGATCATGTACTTGTAGTTATGGGCTCAATGGAAGATCTTCAAAAGCTGCCTCAAATTTAATCTATGCGCATATTGGGATTGATGAGTGGGACAAGTGCGGATGGAATAGATGCAGTTTTAGTTGAATTTAAAGGTGATCCTTCCAAGCCAAAATGGAAAATTTTAAATACTGGTTCTTATGAATATCCTTCCTCAATTAGAGAAAAAATAATACAAGTGGGACAAGGATTAAAGATTAATAACAAAGAATGGCTTGAGTTGGCTGAGGAAATTACTGAACTAAATGCTTTAGCTGCAAGGACTTGTGATCCTGATTCAACCGCTGAAGTTGTTGGATGTCACGGCCAAACTTTATTTCATAGAAGTGTAAAAAAAAATAAAAGAGGAGGCAGTCTTCAAATTCTTTTAGGACCTTTACTCGCAAATATTTTAGATCAAATTGTTGTTTATGATTTCAGATCAAAGGATATTGCTTCAGGTGGTCATGGTGCCCCTTTGGTAGCGTTAGCTGATGAGGCTTTAGTTGGTAGGCTTTATGGCTGGAGAGGAGTTCTCAACCTTGGTGGCATAGCAAATCTAACAATTATTCCACCTAAAACTGGAATTGAAAGAAACTCTGAATGCTTAGGTTGGGATTGCGGACCGGCTAACTCCTTAATTGATTTAGCAATTAAAGAAAGTACTAATTCATCCACAAACTTTGATCTTAATGGAGCGTTAGCATCTCGTGGTATACCTAAATTAAACATCATCGAAAAGTGGTTGAGGGAACCTTTCTTTCACCTCGGACCTCCACGATCTACCGGTAGAGAGCAATTTGGCATTCAAGATTTACAAAAAAGGAAAAAGGAATTGGGTGATTTATCAAAAGAGGATTTAGTTTCAACACTAACTACTTTTACCGCATCAATAATTTCTCAAGATTTAGATAATCTTTTAAGGTTTAGAAAAATTCGTTTAATTGAGCTTTTGGTTGCTGGAGGTGGAACTAGAAATTTATTTTTAATGAGACAACTACAGAAACAATGCTGTGGTGTTCATGTCCGTCCCATAAATGAAGTTGGTATTCCATCTCAATTTAGAGAGGCTCTAGTTTTTGCCACTTTATCTTGGTGGAATTTCTTAGGTAAAAAAGTTAATCCGAAGTACATCACAGGAGCAAATAAACCTCTTATATATGGAGTTAGAGTTGATCCCTGATGTTATTGCTTTAATAGTTAATTTCGTTTAAATTTTAATCTTTTTGGAATGCCTTTTAGTCTTTGAGTCTTTTGTCTCTCTAATGCATTTATAAAATTTTCTGTTTTACTTTTCTTTATTTCTAATTCTTTAGATACCGAACTTTCTTTCAATTCGTGTTGCTTAACACCTTCCTGAATTAAAACTTTGGCCATATTGCTGACAGTTCTAGATTCCTTTTCGGCTAATTCTGACAATCTTTCACATAAATCTTCTGGGAGGACAACTTGGATGCGAGGAGATTTTTGCTTCCCGTTCGATGAGTTTTGACGAGTAGCCATGCGTACAAAGAACTACCAAGTAGTAAATAGTGTACACTGGTATGCAAGGATAGTATCCTTGTGTATGATACTTACCAGTCTGGCCAGCTTTGTCTTGTCAATCTTTCCTTAAATTTTCTGATTTAAAAGGAGTATTTCATGTCTCAGCCATCTCTTCCGCAAACATCTAAACCTCTTGCTTCGAGTGTCGTTGTTGATAAAAGGGCTATAAAAACGCAAAGAAGGAAGAGGCGTAGCAATGGTAAGAATGGAGATGTTCTAATTTCTGCTGTTGTGAGCTCTTATTTATTGACACATTTACACCATGTTTTGCAAAGAGCGGAATATGGAGCTAGTAAAGAAGGAAGATCTTCCCATGCTGCAAATTTTGCTCAACTTCGTAAAGTTCTTTGTATGGATGCTAGAAGCATGAAAGACGCGTCTGCATTAGGTCTGAAGGAAAGTGATTTAGATATGTGCAATCAATCTAATGATTGCGAGACAAAAGCTGCATAATTGAATATTGTTTAATCAGTGAATGTTTTCTTATGAGCGGCAATGCTGCAGAGCTTTATAAGCTGATAAATTCTGACCCGAAGAAAAAACAAGATCTTTTTCGTCAAGCTCTTCAAAACCCAAAAGGTGCGATGCAATCAATATGTGCACTTGGGGTTGAAATGAACTTGCCAGTTACGTCAGAAGAGGTAAAAGAATATTTGACTACCATTGATGATTTAGACACGAAGCAATGGCTAATAAAAGCTAGGGGTGGGTTGTGATTAGTTTTTGACTGAAGACGGGATTTCCAATACATTTTGATTATTTTCTTTAATTCCTCTTCTTTCATAACCACCGCCGCCTGCCATTGTCCAAAAAAACCAATAACTTGGAATTGCAAGAGCTGCAGCGAGAACTAAAGCAGTAATTTGTTCTAGTCTTAACATGGCTTACTTAAGTAATGTAATTTAAATCAGTTGATATCTTTTCAAGCTAAATGATTGAAGGTAATTCACTTGAGGTTTTGTTGTAGTGTTGCGACTTGAGAAGATTAGTAAGATTTATCCCACTGGTGAAGTCTTGAAAGATGTCAGTTGGGAAATAAGAAATGGAGAGAGAATTGGTTTGGTTGGAGTCAATGGGGCAGGGAAATCAACACAATTAAAAATTATTGCTGGCTTAGAGGAGGCAACAGGAGGGTCTTTGATTAGTGAAGGTGATCCCTCTATTGCATATTTAAAACAGGAATTCGATGTTGATCTTTCAAGAACTGTAAGAGAAGAGTTGTTTGAGGCATTTAAGGAAGCATCCGATTTGCTTCATAGTCAAAAATTAATTCAAGAAAAGATGGAATCTGAATTAGCATCTCAAGATTTAGATTATCTGGATTCATTAATCAAAGAATTAAGTATTATTCAAAGCAAATTTGAATCAATAAATGGTTACGATTTAGAGTCTAAAGTTGAAAAACTATTACCCACTATTGGTTTTAATTCAAATGATGGAGACAGACTAGTTGGAGACTTTTCGGGTGGTTGGCAGATGAGAATAGCTTTAGGTAAAATACTTCTGCAAAGTCCTGATTTATTGTTATTGGATGAACCAACTAATCATTTAGATTTAGAAACTATTGAATGGCTCGAGAACTATTTACTTAATCAGAAAGTTGCAATGGTAATTGTTAGCCATGATAGATCTTTTTTAGACAAAGTTTGTACCAGAATTGTTAATACAGAGCGAGGTCAATCTAAAAGTTATCTTGGGAATTATTCTTCATATCTTCAACAAAGAGATCTAGAATTAGAATCCACAAGAGTTGCATATGAGAAACAGCAAAAGGATTTGCAAGTTC
>QCIZ01000022.1 GCA_003216375.1 Prochlorococcus sp. AG-402-O21
GACGATCTTTTCCCTTATAAAAAAGCTGAAGATTCTGATCAAAGTTTTATAAAAAGATTAGAACTTTCATCTATAGAACAAAAACCTTTGCGTGTAAAACTTGGAATTGATCCAACAGGAACAGATATTCATATAGGTCATAGTATTCTTTTTAGAAAATTAAGGGCTTTTCAAGATGCTGGGCACAAGGCAATACTTATAATCGGAGATTTTACTGCGAGGATTGGAGACCCAACTGGTAAGAGTAAAACAAGAATTCAGCTTACAAAAGATGAGGTTGAATCAAATGCATTAAATTATCTGGAGCAATTAGGACTAGGAAAAGAACCTCAAAATTCTTTGCTTGATTTTTCAACGCCTGGTCGTTTAGAAATTAGAAGAAATAGTGAGTGGCTTGAGAGTCTTAATTTATCTAAAGTTATAGAGCTTTTGTCAAATTCAACAGTTGGCCAAATGCTGGCAAAGGAAGATTTTAATAATCGATATAAATCTAGCACTCCCATATCTCTTCATGAATTTCTTTATCCACTTCTTCAAGGATATGATTCGGTGGCTATTAATGCTGACTTAGAACTTGGAGGTACAGATCAAAAATTTAATATTGCAATGGGAAGAGATTTACAAAAAGCTTTTGGCCAGAAGCCTCAATTTGGAATGTTATTGCCTATTTTAGTGGGCTTGGATGGGACCCAAAAAATGAGTAAAAGTTTAAATAATTTTGTAGGTATAAATGAAGATTCACTATCGATGTATTCAAAATTAGAGAAAGTTCCAGATGACCTAGTTTTAAGTTATCTGAATTTACTAACTGATGAAAATTTAAATGAGTTGAGTTCTAGTCCAAGAGAGGTTCAAAAATTCATGGCTTTAAAAATAACTTCTAATTTTAAAGGAGTTGAAGCCGCAAAAAAAGCCCAATCTAATTCTGAAAAATTAATTTTAGGAAATCAAAATTCGCTTGAAGAAATACCAGAATCTTCAATTTCTAATGTCAATTTTCCAGCTAAAGCATTTTATTTATTTAGCAGGATGAAATTGTGTTCAAGTAGCAGTGAAGCTAGAAGACAAATTCTTGGAGGTGGTGTAAGAATTGATGGGGAAAAGATTGAAGACCCTAATTTAGAGTTTGATACTCCTGATGAGCTCATAGGAAAAATATTGCAAGTAGGAAAGAAAAAATTTCTTCGTGTTTCAAATTAATAGGTTCTTATGAAAAATATAGATAATCCAAGCGAAAAAATAATTATTGCTTTAGATGGTATGGATAAGAATAATGTTTTCAATTTACTTGAAAATATACCTGAAATAATCTGGGTTAAAGTCGGCCTAGAATTATTTGTTAGTGAAGGACCAGATGTATTGTCAATTTTGAGAGATAAGGGGAAGAAAATATTCTTAGATCTTAAATTTCACGATATTCCTACAACTGTTGCTAAAGCATGTTTCGCAGCATCACAAACTGGCGCTGAATTTATTTCTTTACATACTTGTGCAGGTATGAAAGCTCTAAAGATGGCTAATGAAGCTGCACAGGAAGGAGCCTCTAAAGTTAATTTAAGTCCGCCAAAACTTTTAGGAATAACAATCTTGACTAGTTGGACTAAAGAAAGTCTTGCTAACGATCTATTGATTGATCAATCAATAGATCAACGTGTTAAGCACCTAGCAGAGATTGCATTAAATTCTGGTTTAGGGGGATGTGTCTGCAGTCCTAGAGAGGTTCGATTTCTCAGAGAGATTTATCCTGAGAGTTTCGATTTGATAACGCCTGGAATACGGTCAATAGGTTCAGATAATAATGATCAATCTAGGGTGTCTGATGCATCCGAAGCTCTTAAGATGGGTGCATCAAAGTTAGTTATTGGAAGAGCAATTACCCAATCAGACGATCCTGCCTATATGTTTAAAAGTTTTTGCAATAAAATTATTAATTAATTTCCTAAGGCTTTCCAATTTTTGGTTCTTTACCTTTCATTAGTCTAAGGATGTTCTCTCTATGTCTCCAAATCACTAGAGTCATAGCTAATAGTGAAATGACTAGAAATGGTGGCGAAATACTTGAAGTTTTGAAGCTTATAAACATTATAAAAGGTAGAGCAAATGCTGCACTAACACTTGCAAGTGATACTATTCTGAATAATGTAATCATTAGTATGAAGACCCCTAAAGTAGCAAGTCCAACTTGCCATGAAAGGCCAAGAAATATTCCTAAACCTGTCGCTACAGCTTTACCACCCCTCCAATTCAGCCAGACAGGCCAAATATGTCCAATTAAAGTTGATAGACCCATAGCTACTTGCCATGAATCATTTAGAAGTAAATATTTTGCTAATAAAATAGATATAACTCCTTTGAAAACATCTAGTAGAAATACTGTAATTGCTGCACGTTTACCAATATGTCTTAATACATTTGTAGCTCCTGTAGACCCTGAACCTAATGAACGAATATCGATTCCTTTCGCAATTATTCCAGCTAAATAACCACTAGGAAAAGAACCAAGTAAATATCCTAAAAATAGAATTAGTAGATTCAAAATGATTTCCATAACAACTTTTATATTAATTCATCCTCTTCATAAATTTCATTGGGACTTCCTGCAAAAGCTAGCCAAATAGGAAACTGAAGAATTGGAATTTCTACATTTATCTCAGCGGCATCAATAATGATCAAAGGTAACTCACCTCTTTCTTCAAGTCGATCTGCTCTTTCAATTAATCCATCGGATCTCTCAAAAAGAACTATTCCGCTATTTGGCCCGAAATCCTCACGGTTCAGTCCTAATGCATCTTGGAGGCATCTTCTCCATTCTCCAAGTCGCTCTGGTTGACTTGCTAAAACTAATGTTTGGAATTGGTCGCCGTATAAGTCGCCTAAAATTTCAATAATCCCTGCGGCAACCAAAGCATTCTTTGATCTGCTCCCTCGACTTGGTTGAGCACCTCTACCTCCCATGCTGAAGAACCAATCTTCCAGCATTTCAATATCATTATCTTCTAGACTCCTTCTGAGTTTCCAGGGCTCTGCATAGAAATCGGGTTGTTCTACAAATTGACCAAAACATTTCCTGATTAAGCTCTCGTCAGGTTTGAAAGTATCAGAAACAGCAGGGATAACTTCTTGTTCTTTAGAAGGTTCAATTTTTTTATTTTCATCGAGTGGAGATGGTTTAACTATTACTGGTGGTACAACAAGCTCTAATTGCTCGGCTGATTGAGCTAAGTCTTGTAAGGCGCCAGTTAAATATTCCTGAAAACCTTTAACTTTTCTAGCAATTGCATCAGATTGACCTGAAAATGAGCTTTTAAGTTCAGTCTCGATTTGGACTTTCTTTTTTGAAAGTTCTTCTAATTCGTTCTCTAACTTCTGACGTGAAAACTGAAGATCCTTAAGAGCAATATTGATAAGAGATTGTGTCTGTTCGGTTGAGATTTTTTGATTGTTTTTCGGACTAATGATACTTGGTGATTCCGTTTGTTTCTCTATAGGCTTTTGGGAGGTATTTGCCAATGGTAAAGAATTTTCTACAGAAAGATTCTGTTCTAAATTTTGTGTTTCTCTAGTTAGATTTTCTTCGGATTCCATATTTCAAAAACTTTAATTAAGTTTTAGATTTTAATGAGTCTACTTCTTTTTCTATTTCTAAATCCTTTACTCTTAACCTTAATTGCTCTTTTAATGAGTTTACATCAAAAAGTATTGGCAATAGATGAGGGCTTGCTTCTTCTCTAAAGTAAAGAAATCCTGGCAATTTTGGCAATATGATTTTCCATGCTATCCAATTTTTAAAGGGAAATCTTCTTAATTCATTCCCAAGTTGTATTACAACTAAATCGTCTTTCGTGAATTTTAGTTTTAAGGTAAAAGATTGAAGTAATAGGAAAAAACCAAAACTGCTAATTACAATTGTTGGCCAAGGATGAAATGGTGTAATTAAGAATAATAAGCCCGCAAAGATTATGAAGATGGGTAAACGATAAGAAGGGGGTAAAATTACACTATCTTTATCAAGAGGGTTTTCAGAAGTCATGGTTTTTAGCCAAAAAGAACTTGAGTGAGTAAAACATCTACTAAAGAAACGGTTATTAGAGTCAGCACTACTGCTCCAGTAGTGCTTGAACCTACTTCTTTGGGACCGCCTCTAGTGGTTAATCCCCATCCGCAAGCAATTATTGCGATTAAGAGACCAAACACAATTGCTTTTACAAGCATAAAGGGAAGATCAGATGTTATTAGCCATTCTCTTACCGAATTCCAAAAAATGCTTGGTGGAATTTGATAGAGAACTGTACTGCTAAATTGACCGCTAAATAAAGCTATAGAAAAAAATAATAAGCATTGAATAGGCGCCATTACAACCATTGCGCAAAGCCTAGGAACAACTAGATATTCAACTGGATCTGTTTGTAACATCGTAATAGCGTCAATTTGCTCAGTAACTTTCATTGTTCCTATTTGCGCAGCATAAGCAGTTGCAACTTTCCCGGTGAGAAGAGTTGCTGTAAGTAAAGGCGCTATCTCTCTAGCCATGCCAATTGCCAAAAGCCCCCCAACGGCAGAACCTAAACCTTGCTTACTTAATTCTGCGGCGACCTGAATATTGAAAACGGTTCCAGCAGCAATACCTGTTATTAGAACGATAAGGAAGCTGCCTGGCCCTGCTTCCATTAATTGATCTATTAAATCTGATTTATTGATCTTCCCCTTGGCTATTGATGCAATTGCTTGCCCTCCAATTAACATGCTGCTGAAGAATCTTCTTAGCCAACGAGGTGCGAAGTTCATTGACCTACTACTCTTTGAGATTTGAAATCTAAACTTCTCCAGGGCTTCATAGTTATTAATCCAGCTAATACAAGGAAAGAAGGTATTAATCCCATACATAATCTAATGGTAATAATTGCTGTTAGAGGTTGATCTAAATCTTGAAAACTTGATAAGCAATTAGTTGATGATTTGTATCCTGATAAAGATAAAAGAACTCCTAAAAATTGAACGCTTAAACCTATACCAATTTTCTGAATAAAAACCATCCAGGCAGTGTATATCCCTGAAGGTTTTTCGGGGTCTTGATCAATAGCATCAGGAAGTAAAGACCATGGAATAAGGTAAGCTGTTGAAGCTCCAAATCCTACTAAAATAATTATTAGTAAAAGGATTACCATTTTCAGCCCTTCAATATTATCAAAAAACAATAAAGTATTGATACTTACTCCCCTAGCTATAGGGGGCATAATCATAACTAAAAGGCAAGCTGATATCCAAATTTTCCCCCCTATGAATAGTGCTGATATTCTCCCGTATTTGTTAGAGTAAAAGCTCCAAAATTGTAGACCTAATAGAGTGCTAATTTGAAATGGAATTGGGATCCATTTTGAAATTTCTATTGGAACAAGCATTACTTGTTCAAGATAGATTAACGAAACGGTTTGCATTAATTGCAGTCCGCACCACAGCAGCAAATAAAGAGCAATAATTCGTGTGAAAAGCTTATTATTTAAAACTCTTTTAAGTTGCTGCTTAAAAGGTTCAGTATGAGAAACAGGTTTTCTTGCTTTTTTAGCAAATGGGGCAAGTCCCCAGCAAGCAATTAAAGTTGTAAAAGTAGCAATTATTCCTGTAACTCTTCCCATTGAAGTATATCCTTCTACTCCTTGCGATAAGAAGCCTGCCGCTACTATTAGTCCAGTGGTCCCTGCCAAAATAGACCCAGTAAATCTTGCAGCATTTAGTCTTGTTCTAATGGCAATATTTTCAGTTAGCTCTGTAGATAATGCGGCAAAAGGGAGATTCACTGCTGTATAAGCTGTCATCAAGAAAATTGCGGCGAATACGTAATAAGTCGTTTTTGTCTCTATTCCTCCAGGAGGGACCCACCACATTGCTGCAAGAAACAAACCAAGGGGAACTGCGCCTCCAACCATCCACGGAAGCCTTGGCCCCCATTTTGACCTGGTGTGATCACTCATCCAACCAATTAATGGATCATTTATTGCATCCCAAAGCTTTGAAACCATGAGCAGTGAACCTGCAAAAAATGCAGGTATTCCTGCAGCACAAGTGAAAAATAGAAATAGATAAGTACCTAACTGTATTGCAGCTAATCCCGTTCCAGCATCTCCCATTGCATAAGAGATCATTAGTCTTGTGCGATTATTCCCTTTGTAAAGCGATGTGGACTTCATCAATCTTTTTTGGATAAAGGGACTCGCAAGGTAATAATGGAGAAAGCGGAATTATTATTTGCTCCAATTGGAAGTAGATCTTTAGTTCTAGCGCGGGCGTAGTTTAGTGGTAAAACCTCAGCCTTCCAAGCTGATGATGCGGGTTCGATTCCCGCCGCCCGCTTGAGCATGGCTCTCATAGCTTGATTTTTTTTGAATAATCGTTGGCAACCATTAGAACAAGGCTATTACTTTCAATACGTATATTTGATTGATTTGCTAAAGGTTTTTTAGAGACATTTTTATTTTTTAAAAATGAAGTATCAATATATTTTTTCCAGGGAGAAATTGGAGTTGGTAAGTCAAAAAGCATTGAGTCTTTGTAAGCATTAAAGCCAAGCCAGATTGCTGAGCCTTCATTATTTTTGTTAATGCTAAATCCAAGAGTATGTGACCAGTCACTCCAGTCAGGTTTATTAACTTTAATTCCATGCCATTGAATCCAAAAACCGGACTTTTTTGCGTTGGTATTATCTATCTCACAATCAAAAATATTATCAGGACTAAAAAATTCTGGTAGTTGTTTCCTTAAAGATATGAGTTTTATCACAAATTCTTTTAAGTCATGATCCCAATTCTCATGATCCCAATCCATCCAGCCAAGTGTGTTGTCTTGACACCAAGTGTTATTATTCCCTCCTTGACTTCTTCCTATTTCATCGCCCATTAAAAGCATAGGGATTCCAGGTGATAATAAGAGTGTTGAAAGTAGATTTCTTTGTTGTTTCTGCCTTAAATTATTTATTATTTTATTAGTAGTTGGTCCTTCAACTCCATGATTATAACTATTGTTATTATTCTCTCCATCTCGGTTGTTTTCACCATTGGCTAGATTATGTTTTTTGTTAAAACTTACTAGGTCTTTTAATGTAAATCCATCATGAGAAGTTATGAAATTAATACTAAATATATTAGCTAGATTATTATCATTATACAGGGATTTACTACCTATTAATCTGTCTTTAAGTGGCCATATTGTGCTTTTTTCACCCTTCCAGAATCTTCTAACATCATCTCTAAAATGACCATTCCATGTTCTGAATTTTTTAGCTGGGAAATCTCCTAGTTTATAAAGACCTCCACAATCCCAGGGCTCACTGATTAATTTCACATCACTTAGCTGAGGATCTGATTCGATTTCTTCAAATAGGGGAGGTTCATCTAAAGGAATTAAATTTTCGCCTCTGCTTAAAGCAATACCTAAGTCAAATCGAAATCCGTCAACACCTAATTCAATTGCCCAACAACGTAACGATTCTAAGATCAACTTTCTAACTAATGGACGATTGGCAGCAATACTATTTCCGCATCCACTCACATCTTGATAAGTTCCATTCTCATCTTGATGGTAGTAAGTTTTAGGACCCAAATTTTTCCAACTTATTATTGGACCATTTTGATTGCCTTCAGTTGTGTGATTATAAACAACATCGATTAATACTTCGAGCATATGATCATGGCAAACTTCTACTAACTTCTTGAATTGTTTCCTTGCTTCTAATGGATCACAACCATCTACAAAACCTTGATGCGGCGTGAACCAACTGATAGGGCTATAACCCCAATAGTTAATTAGTCCACTAGGAGCATCACTAGTATCAAAAGCGAAAACTGGAAGGAGCTCAATAGATGTAATGCCAATGCTTTTAAGATAAGGTATCTTTTCAATTAATCCTAAAAAAGTACCTTTCTTATTTTCGCTAATACTTGAGTCAGTTTTTTTAGTGAAACCTCCAACATGTAATTCATAAATAATTGTTTTGCTCCATGAATGCTTAGGTCTTGGATGAGATTTTAAATTAAAATGATCCCTCTCGGTTACTACTCCCTTGAGGAAATGACTATATTTTTTATTTGCTTTTTCTTCTTGATTTCTTATGTAATGTTGCCACCCTGTAATAGCTCTGGCACATGGATCTAAAACAAGATTTTCTTCTGCGG
The DNA here is from genome assembly GCA_003216375.1 of Prochlorococcus sp. AG-402-O21. Lineage (GTDB taxonomy): Bacteria > Cyanobacteriota > Cyanobacteriia > PCC-6307 > Cyanobiaceae > Prochlorococcus_B. The sequence continues at coordinate 8,166 of QCIZ01000022.1, forward strand.
CTTTGTACTCGTTAATTGAAATTTTATATCCATATAAGGTGCCCTCTGTTATTCCCTCTACTTCAACATGCCAATAATCTCCAGACCTGTTTTGATGATCTAGGGGTATTGTTTCAATTGGATAGTCGTCATTTTCATTTTGGAAAATTAATAATTCTACATTTGTTGCATGAGGTGCTGCGATGGAGAAATTAACCCCATTAGGAGTTACTGAGCTACCCAAAGGCCATGCTGAACCAACTTTTATTTTGCCCAATTGTGTTTTTCCTTCAAAAAAGTAATCAAGTAACTTTCTCTACAAGTTAGGCGTTTGGCTTGGTTTAACAACTTTTAAAAAACGAAATTCAATTTTAAAAGAAACTTTTATTATGCTCGAGCTGTTTTTTTTAATGAATCCCGAATCACTTTTTTGAGAGCAGTTCGTTAACTTTTGCGATTTGGGCTTTGAGTTAAGTCGAAATGCATACTATTCCAATTGAAAACAATTCTTTTTAAGGTTTGGAAAAACAGTTAAGAAAAAAATTTATAGCTTTTTTGGTATTAAGGCTTCAAATTGCATTTCGAAGATCTAGAAAAAATTAAGATTTTGCATTTATTTACTCTTTTTTACTGTGGATTTTATTTTGTAATACCAATAAATGTGCTGTTCTGCAGACCTTTGTTAATTCATGAGAACTTAATTAAATTTCTGATTTTCTTTAGAAAAAAGAATTAATTTCAAACATTAGAACCATTATTGATGATAAATTTGAAAACTCATTTTTTCAGAAGGCTTGTGCTGACAAGCTTCTTGGCTAAAACATCAAACGGGTGTCTTTTTTTAAGCTAATTAGTTCAAGTCTTTGAGAGATTATTGAATCGATAAAAAAGCATATATATTTTTTTAGAAACCTTACTGCCACAAGCCCTTTGGGTTGCAGGCAAGTGATTTGGTCCATACGATTAGCAAGATTGAGTTTTATGGAAACTAATAATCTATTGGTTTCCCTCCTCTTACTCCCTGCTACATACAATCTTTCCAATGAACAAAGCAGATTTAGTCAACCTGGTTGCAGCTCGTACTGAGCTAACTAAAACAGACGTTTCTCTGGTAGTTGATGCCGCCATAGATACAATTATTGATTCTGTAGTGGAGGGTAAGAAAGTCTCCATTCTGGGGTTTGGCTCTTTTGAGCCCCGCGATCGTTCTGCTCGTCAGGGATTAAACCCTAAGACTGGGGAAAAGATAGCAATACCTGCTAAGCGAGTCCCTGCCTTTACTGCTGGGAAGTTGTTTAAGGACCGTGTTCAGGGATGAGTCTTTAAAAAGCTGTTTTGCTTTCTTACCTTTTGATTTATTTTTGGGACTCTTTAAATAAGAGTCCTTTTTTTTTAAACCTATAATTTGAATTATTAAGAAAAGAATTTTTCTTTTTAGGCGCTCAAAAGTTTTTAGCTATATTCAAATGATTTTTAATTGATTTTAATGGAGATTGCATTTTGATTAGTTATCAATATAAAAAAAATAAATTCCTATTTGTTCTTTTTATATTTTTGTTTCTTCCTTTAACTCCATTGATGGCAAATCAATCAAGAGATTTCCTCGTAATTGATAGTCTGGTAAAGAGTTGTTATAGAGATACAAAATCTTGCAATAAAGTATTACGTCAAATAAATAATTATCAGAAAAATGCAGCAGTAAATAAAAAGTTTTCTTGTCAAACCAGATTACTTGGTTTAGAGGCAAATTTAATAATGGCTACGAATTCTAATTTCAAAAGAAAGGAAGCTAAAAATATTGTTGATGCTATCAAGAAATATTGCTAAATATAATCAATAAATTGATCACTTGATTTCTGATTTATGACTTAGTCAACAAACTAATGTGAAAAACTAGAACAAAATAGGTTTTTATCTGATTAACCTAAGTAAGCTTAGAACTATAAAGATAAAGAAATTCTTCTAATCAAGAAAATGGGCTCCAAAACTTCGAATTCCAAAAAAAATAACGATAAGACAGCAAAGACCAATAAGGTCAAAGACAATAAATTTAAGAAATCAAGTTCTAATGATCCAGATGTATTAGTTAATCTGCCAGCTGGCATGAAATATAAAGTCCCAGGTAAGCGTCAGAGAGTAATTATAGGTTCAATAGTAATTGGTTTAAACGTCTTATTAGTTATTAGTGTGCTTGTTTACTTTTATAATCCTTCGTTTCAAGAGTTTGTTTACAATTTTGGAAGAGGCTAGTGATTGTATAGCCTTAATAGCTTAATTATTAGGAAAGATTTAATTGGATCCCTGTAAATAGGAGAATATTACTACTAAGGATCAATAAAAGTAAAGTTTGACTAAGAATTTTTTTTTGAGTTCTGATATAGAAGTTTTATCTTTTAATGTTTTAAAAGTGGCAGTTTAGTAGTAATGGTAGAAAAAAGAAGTCAGGAAAACATGTCGAAAAAGATTCCTCAACAGCGAAAGACAACTCTTAAATGGGGAACAAATGGAGAGCTCTCTGCAGTTGATATGGTTCGTATATTAGATCGTTTGAATGATCAAGATTTAACTGAATGTGAAATACCTTTGAAAATGGAAACAGAAAAATAATATAAATACTTTTTTATCTACTATAATAGCTAATATATTATTAATATTTCTTAGCTATTATGAAAATAAGTATTGCTTTTATATCTTTAATAGCAATAATTCTTGGATATTTATATTTTTTTACTGGTTATAAATCCGCTTTTGAAGCGGATCAGCAATGTCATTATGAATTGAGATTAAAGTCTGTTGAACTAGAAGGCTTGGGCTGTGATCATGATATTGAAACTAATCAATGGATCCTTTATCAAAAAGGAATTAATGATAAGCCTTCTCAAGTTGTGGAACGTTATCGTTATTAACTTATAAACTTATTATTTATTGTTGGAAACATATATATAGCTGCAATTGAAGAGATAGCAGCTGTGATTATGAATGTTAGAAATTGTCCTAATGAGCCTGGAAGATATGTGTTTTGAAGGAAATAAAAATCTATAATTGATCCAACTGTACCCCAAATAATTACCCAGGCAGATACGTATGAAACTCCTACTAATGTTTTCTTATTCATAGCTTTTGAGAAAATTAAGCAAGTTCATTGGATAAATATAATATAAACCTTTGATCACTAGCTAATTCCAAAAATTTTTAGTGTTGCTGGTTCTCCACCAAAAGCTAATTCAGTGAGTAAGAGCATTAGAAAACCTATCATGGCTACTCTTGCATTAACGAGTTCAGCATTTTCATTGAATCCAAAAACTTGTTTTACCTCTTCGCCTTTATTGTTTATCCACTTAGGATATGATTTGAGATTTTGGCTTTGATCAATTAGCTCTGGACTATTTTGGGATTCAATTGTTTTCGTATCATCTGGCTCTGAATTGACACTTTGGTTATTTACTTCCGAATCAATCTCAGACATTTGAATTTGATACCAATTTACATGAAAATTATAATCCATTTTTATAAAGCTTTGTTATTTTTTTGATATGTAGCTTTCGTTTATACTATTTGAAGTGACTAACTATTAGCATCATTTAGAACCAAGCTTTATTAAAAAAGAACCAGTGAGAATAATAATATTCTAAAAATTAAACTTAAATTATATACTAGCTATATGTATTAGAAGTTTATATGATTTATATATTAATAAAGAAAAGATCTACTTAAAATTTAGAAAGGTTTGATTTTATTTCTTATTAAGTTTTGTTTGACTATTAATTGATAGCTTGTTTTCGGCTCATTTCCTTGCTAAAAAATAATAAATGTTTTTACGAAATGAATAGTGCTAATCTGATTAGTAGCGTTTTAAATTCATCTCGCTTTTTTATTTGGACTCTCCGAGAACAAATAATAGAACTTATACATGCGTATGAAATTAAGCTTGTTTGATAACTATGTTGTTAAATCTTACTTGGCTCATCCCTGGGCTACCAATAATTGCATCTGTTTTTATAGCTTTGCTCTTAATTAGTTTTAATAAAACAATGAATAGGCTTACAAAGCCAGTATCATATTTTATTATTATCAGTCTTATCTTTTCTGAGATAATCAACTTTATTTTATTCAGAAAAAACATATCAGGCAATGATCCTCTTTTTGGAGACAAATTCGAGTTAGTTATTGATAGACCAGCATTGATATTTTCAGAATCACTAGGTTTAGTTTTCTTATTGATTATGCTTTTTTCAGTTGCTAAATTAAAAAGAAGAAGTGGCTATGTTAGATACTTTATTTCTCTAGGATTTTTATGCGGTTTCGTCTATTTATTCTCTTTTAGTGGTAGCTTATTTCACAACTTTTATGATCCATTAATATCATCCTTAGATAAAACGGGTATTTCTTTTTAGTTCGATTATTTAATAAGCTAAGGAGCTTGATCAAAAATAATTTAAGTTTGTATATTGTATGATTTAACTCTCTGTTGTCATAATATCTAAGTTGTAATAAACTAAAAATAATTTTAGGGTTTAAGATTGTTACTTTGAGTGTAAATTCATCTTTAGATCTTCCAAGCAATATTGCATTAGTACATGAATGGTTCACTCCAAGGTCAACTGGTGGTGCTGAGAATGTTGTTGAGGTAATTGATGATTTGTTAACTGAAGTTTCATCACAGCCACAACTTTTCTCTTTAGTTAATGAGGAGAATTTACAGGGAAATAGTTGGTTGTTTAAAAGAAAAGTAAAAACTAGCTTTATTCAAAAATTACCATTCGGAATCTCACATGTTCAACAATATTTACCTCTTTTACCTTTTGCAGTTGAGCAGATCGATTTAGAAGGATATCCATTGGTTATAAGTAGTAGTCACCTTGTGGCTAAGGGTGTTTTGACTTCGCCTGAACAACTTCACATTAGTTATGTGCATACACCCGTTAGATACGCTTGGGATCAGATGAATATATATTTGAAACGATCTTTTTTAAGAAGAATTGGTTTAGGGCCATTAATTAGATGGCAATTGCATACTTTGAGGCAATGGGATCAATTAAGTAGCTCAAGAGTAGATTATCTGCTAGCAAATTCTACTTTTACGGCAAAGAGAATTTGGAAGTATTGGAGAAGGCATTCAGAGGTTCTTTATCCGCCTGTCAATATCAATCGTTTTGAATGGGAAAAGCCCAGAGAAGATTTCTATTTAAGTGTTTGTAGATTGGTTCCTAACAAAAGGGTCGATCTAGTGGTAATGGCTTTTAATAAGCTCAAATTACCTTTAGTTGTTGTCGGCGATGGAGTGGAAAAAGCTTATTTAAAAGATCTTGCAGGCCCAACGGTTCAAATTCTTGGTTTTCAGAGTAAAGAGAAGATTGAAAAACTTATGAGCAGATGTAGAGCCTTTGTTTATGCTGGTATTGAGGATTTCGGAATCGCACCTGTGGAGGCAATGGCTTCTGGAGCTCCTGTAATTGCTTTTGCTAAGGGTGGGGTTTTAGATACAGTTAAATGCTTTAATTCGAATTCAGATGGAAGGGCAACTGGACTTTTGTTCCCTGATCAGACAGTTAAGTCTTTGGTTGAAGTAATCGAATTTTTTAAGGAAAAACAACTTTGGAGAGATTTAAACCCAGAGTTAATTAGAGATTGGAGCAATTCTTTTTCTCAAGATTCATTTAAAAAAAGATTTGAGCAAACCATAAATAGAGCTTGGAGAGAGCATAAAAATTCTTGTGACATTACCACTAGTGACCTTAGTTCTTTATCAAGAAAATCCTAATTAAGTATGGTGTGAATTTATCGGGGGCTTGAGCTTTCTAACTCAATAATTTGTGCAAACTAATCCTAGAAAATCTCTATTGCGATGGTCTGAGTTCCGTAAAGGTTCTCCAAAAATTCCTTTTGAAGTTATCTCACAAGAACCTTCATCTTTGCCTGCTGTAGAAATAATAAGAAATCAGAGTAGATATGGTCGAACATTAAAAAGAATAGGAGATATTATATTTTCTTTGCTAGTTTTAACTCTAGGCTCACCAATATTTATCTTAATTGGAATATTAGTAAAGTTAAGTTCTCCAGGAGCTGTTTTTTACATTCAAAAAAGAGTAGGAAGAAACTATAAAGAATTTGGATGTATAAAGTTTCGCACTATGCATAAAGATGCTGATAACTTATTACCAAGTTTATTAGATAAATATCCTCTTATGAGAAAGGAATTTGAAAAAGATTTTAAATTACGACAAGATCCTCGAATAACAAAATTAGGTAGATTTCTTCGAAGATCCAGTTTAGATGAATTACCCCAATTCTTAAATGTTTTAAAAGGGGAAATGAGTGTTGTTGGACCAAGACCAATAGTTAGTAATGAGATTAATAAATACAGTCTTTTTATGGAAGAAGTTATATCTGTTAGACCAGGACTAACTGGCTTATGGCAGGTTAGTGGTAGAAATAATCTTAGTTATAAAAAAAGGGTTGAATTAGATTTGGTCTATGCAAGAAATAGAAATTTTATACTTGATTTAGAAATCATTATTCTTACATTAGGTGTTTTACTCTTTCCAATGGATAGAGGCGCTTTTTGAAATTATAAGTTTATAAGTTTGACTATCAAGCAAAAAACTAGGATCCAAGCAAGCTGAAGCCTAAGACTAAGACTAAGTATCTTTTTTACTGAATTTATACTTGCTATTGGATAATTTTTTGCAATTATTGACTTTATTTTTTTCTGCCCTTTGTAATAGTTTACCCCCCCCATTCGTACTTCTGCACAATAAGCAAATATTGCTTCGGAAATCCCTGAGTTTGGGGAAGAATCTACAATGCCATCCTCCCATGAATCCCTTATCGTTTTGAAAATTGATTGCTTTGTTTTACAGCAAAAAGGAAGCGTAATTAATACAATTCTTGAAGGAATCCATACCATTAGATCATCTGTCTTGGCACCAGTAAAGCCAAGCCACTTTAAGTTTCCCTCTTTATATCCAAGCATTGAATCAATAGTGCTAGAAGCTTTAAAGATCCATGCCATTGATAATGGACCTGGCATGGATTGATTGAATTCCCAGAAAATAGTTCCTAAAAATATCCAAAACAATGGAGCAAAAATACCATCCACAGAATTTTCACTTGCCGTCTCAGCTGAAGCTCTAAGAATTTCATTAGTATCTAGATTTTCAACATCTCTACCAACTATAAGACTTAATTTTTGTCTTAAATTACTAAGATTATCTCTAGTATTTCCTTTGCTTATTAAATTAATAATTTCTAAAATACTTTTATTTAGACTTCTTGAAGCAAGGGAACTACTTAAAATGAAAGCAAAAATTAATGTACTAAGAAAAGAATTTTTTATTTCAAAAAATAAAAATAATCTTTCTATAAACCAACCAGATATCCCACTTAATGATAAGACTATAAATGAAATTATTGCACCTCCAATATATAACTTCGATTTGTTTCCTTTCGCAATTCTTTCAGCTAATCTTTTTAAAAAAATAATAACCACACCCATGAATTGGACAGGGTGTGGCAAGCTTTTTGGATCGCCTATTATAAGGTCAAGAAGAATTGCAGCTAAGATTAAGTTAATGATATTTTTAGTCTGATTTTAGCCAACTAAACATAGAGCGAAGTGTTTTGCCTACTTTTTCTATTGGTAATTCTGAGTCTTTTTGACGAATTCTCTTCATTTCAGGTTTTCCTGCATCGCATTCTTTTACAAAGTTTCTAGCAAAAGTACCATCTTGAATATCGGCAAGAATATTTTTCATTTCTTCTTTTGTTTCTTTGGTTATTAACCTTGGACCGCTTACGTAATCTCCATATTCCGCTGTATTTGAAATCGAATCCCTCATTGCAGTTAGACCTCCTTTAACCATTAGATCAACTATTAATTTGACCTCATGCAAGCATTCGAAGTAGGCCAATTCAGGTTGATATCCTGCTTCTACAAGAGTTTCAAACCCAGCTTTAACTAACTCGGATAGGCCTCCACATAAAACTGCTTGCTCTCCAAAAAGATCAGTTTCTGTTTCTTCTTTGAAATTAGTTTCTAAAATCCCAGCACGTGTTCCACCAATACCTTTTGCATAAGCCATTGCAAGTGCTCTTGCATTGCTTGAGGCATCTTGCTCAATAGCAAATAAAGCTGGCACCCCCTGACCATTTTGATATTCCCACCGGACTGTGTGTCCTGGCCCTTTTGGGGCAATCATTACAACATCTACAAACTCAGGGGGTTTTATTAACTCAAAACGAATATTGAAACCATGAGCAAAACTTAGTATTTTTCCTGGTTTCAAATGAGGTTCTATCTCTTTGGTATAAACATCTTTTTGAAACTCATCAGGCAGAAGTATCATGATCCAATCTGCTCTCTCAGAAGCCTCAGAGACGCTTAAAACTTCCAATCCATCAGAAGTTGCTTTGCTGGCGGACCGACTTCCTTCATAGAGCCCAACAACAACTTTTATACCACTATCTTTTAAATTCAATGCATGAGCGTGGCCTTGAGATCCATAGCCAATTATTGCAACGGTTTTATCTTGAAGAAGACCTAGGTCTGCATCGGAATCGTAAAAAAGTTTTGCCATCTGAGTGGGTATTTCAGAACTGTATTAAGGCTGAGCTTACGAAATAGAGTGCTATCGAGACCACTTTTGTTGATATATTTTTTTGACTATCAAGATAATTTAATTTATAAGAAAAACAAAATATTCAAATTAACTTTCACTTGGATGGGTTATCACTCGGTCTATTAAGCCATAATTTTTTGCTTCTTCAGCGCTCAAAAAGTAATCTCGATCAGTATCTTTTTCTATCTTTTCAAATGTTTGTCCCGTCATTTCTGCCATAGATTTATTGAGCATTTCTTTTATTCTAAGAATTTCACGTGCTTCTATTTCTATGTCACTAGCTTGTCTTTGAGCAGTACCTCCAAGAGGCTGATGAATCATGATTCTGCTGTGGGGTAAGGCAAGTCTTTTCCCTTTTGTCCCTGCAGATAGTAAAAAAGCACCCATCGAAGCCGCCAATCCAACGCAAATGGTTACAAGGTCACTTTTTACATATTTCATAGTGTCATAGATCGCTAAACCTGCTGTTACTGAGCCCCCAGGACTATTTATGTACAAATAGATTGGCTTACTGCTGTCTTCAGAATCAAGATAAAGCATTTGTGCTACGAGGCTATTTGCTATGCCGTCATTAACTTCTTGGCCAAGAAATAGAATTCTCTCGGCACCAAGTCTTGTATATATATCAACCCATCTTTCGTACTGACTTCCTGGAAGACGGTATGGAACGCTTGGAGTACCTATTGGCATGGCTAATTAAAGTTTGGTAGTTGAGGTTAATAAGTTCAAAATATTTTTGAAAAATTATTTGGCTATGTGGGCAAAACTTTCTCTCCTGGTAAATCTTTTCTACTAGTAAGAACGCGATCTATTATCCCATAATCAACAGCTTCATGAGGGTTAAGGTAACTCATTCGATCTGAGTCTTTGGATAATTGATCTACTGATCTTCCAGTGTTATGACTAAGGATTTCTAGCATTGCTTTCTTATTGTGAATTACTTCCTTCGCTCTGATTTGAATATCAGTTGCTTGACCTTGGGCACCACTTCTAGGCTGGTGAAGAACAATTGATGCATGTGGTAATGCTGCTCGTTGACCTTTGGTCCCGGCCGAGAGGATTACTGCTGCGGTTCCCATTGCTTGACCTATACAAATTGTGTGGACGGGAGGTTTCACATATCTGAGTGTGTCGCAAATTGCAAAGGCTTCGGTTTCAAATCCAATTGCATCTCCTGTGTACCAACTTGTTCCAGTTGAGTTGATGTAAAAATAAATAGGTTTTTCTGAATTATCAAATTCTAGAAAAAGAAGTTGAGCAATAATTAGTTCAGTTACATCCATTCCGAGTTGCCTTTTGGCGTCATCATCGGAAAATAGGGGTAAGCCTAAATAAACGATCCTTTCTTTCAGCAGAAGGGATGGTAAATCAGGGGGTGGGGTTCTCATTACGGCAGAATCGCCATAATACGGTGCAGATGCAGTCATATGAAGATAAGTCTTCTTGGATTCGAGCCTAGCTAGATCTAGCCTTGAGATGCTTTTGTTGTTTCAAATTTGTTCGGTGGCTGATCATTGGAAGCTTTACTAAAAACCATTCGGCCCGTGGGTGTTTGTAATGCTCCAGTAACAACAACTTCTATTCTTTTACCGATCCATTGGAGACCCTCTTCAATAACTACCATTGTGCCATCTTCAAGATAGGCAATACCTTGTGAATTTTCCTTACCTTCTCTGACTACTTTTAAATTTAACTTTTCACCAGGTTGAACTTCAGGTCTAACTGCAAGTACTAGATCACTAAGATTTAGAACTTTTATCTCTTGGACTTGAGCCACTTGAGATAAGTTGTAATCAACAGTTATTAATATTCCTGAGATGTCTGAAGTTAATTTTAAAAGAATTTCATCAGTTCCTTCCCCTTCATATTTTGTACTGTTTATAACTAATCTTCTCCCATAACTTTCTCTTAATTGGTTCAGCAACTTAAGACCTCTCCTTCCTTTTGCTCTTTTTTCATTGTTACTTGAGTCAGCTAGTTTTTGTAACTCATCCATAACTGTTTGGGCTACGATTAATTGTCCTTCTATTAGTCCAAATCTAAGGAGAGCCTGAATACGGCCATCTATTATTACGCTGGTATCTAAAACTTTTGCACTGGCTGGAGTTAGAATCCCATCTGCCATTAACAAAGATTCCGTGCTATTTGGATTGAAAAGACGTAAAACTGTTCGACCATGAACATCAGCAAGGTTATATCCAAGTACTCCAAAGAAGATGTTGCTAAGTACAGCAAAAATAGGCTTTACAAAAAATAATTCAGCGGGTAACGGTAAAAGTAATACAGGTACTAATAAAAGGGTTGCTATTACAAGTCCAAGAACTATGCCAACAGACCTACTGACTAGTAGGTCTGTTGGCATAGTTCTTATTCTTTTCGTTAATTTATTTCTAAATTGCTGAAAAAGGAAGGCTATTAAAAGACCTATTAGAGCAATTAATCCTGATAGAGCAATTTTTAAATTTCTTAGATTAGTAATATTATCTAAAGTCTCCTGCGGCAACCAATTCACCCCAATCCATCCGGTGATTGCACCTGATATAAGAAATAAAACCAGAATAACTATGTCTGCCATATATTCAGGTTATGCTTGCTTCTCGTTTTTTACTAAAGCTTTATTTATTTTCAAAGATTTGTATTGTAAAAGTGACCATTTATTTGGGTTTGTATATCTAGAGCTCAAATGATAGCCCCACCAAGAAGTGCATATTTGCATATTCCCTTTTGCCATAAAAGATGTTTTTACTGTGATTTTTCCATTATCCCTTTAGGTGATAGCGCTCAAGCCCCAGGTAGTCCAGGGATCACTTCTATTGCCTCATATTTGGATTTACTTCATAGAGAGATTTCAATTGCCCCAAAAGGTCCTGCATTGTCAACAATCTATTTGGGCGGCGGAACCCCTTCTTTATTGAAAAAAAATGAGGTGGGTGATTTGTTGAAAAATCTTCAAAGAAAATTTGGATTTCAAGATGGTGCGGAGATATCTATGGAAGTTGATCCAGCAACATTTTTTGAAAATGATCTGAAAGGATATATAGAAATTGGAATCAATAGATTTAGCTTGGGAGGTCAGTCATTTGATGACAGTACATTGGCTTCAATTGGTAGAAAACATAATCGCTCACAATTAATTGAGGCTTGTAATTGGGTAAATAACTTATTTAAAAAAGGGATGTTAAGAAGCTGGAGCCTTGATTTGATTCAAAATCTTCCAGGATTAAATTTATCTAAGTGGCTGAATGAATTAGAACAAGCAGTTCAAACAGAAGCCCCTCACTTGTCAATTTATGATTTAACTATCGAACCAGATACTGTTTTTGGAAGAAGACATGAAAAAGGTAAGTTAAATATTCCAATTGAATCTGAAGCTCAAAAAATAGATTTGGAAACAAATAGATTTCTCATAAGTAAGGGCTTCTCTAGGTATGAGATTTCAAGCTATTCATTGCCTGGCCATGCATCTAGACATAATCGTGTTTATTGGAGTGGTTCTGGTTGGTGGGCTTTTGGTATGGGAGCAACAAGTGCTCCTTGGGGGGAGAGATTCTCTAGGCCTAGAACAATTGCAGGTTATAAAAAATGGATTGATGAGCAAAAGAGTCAACTATTAGAAAAAACTTTGTCTAATGACAAGTCAAAACCAATGCCATTGGATGAACTACTGATGATTGGTCTCAGAAGACGTGAGGGTATCCATTTTGAGGAACTTGCTAAAAATGTTGGATGGACGCAAAAAGAATGTGATAAGAATTTAGAATTACTGGAGAAATTTTGGTTGAATTCTTTAAACGAAGGAACTCTATTAAGAAACAATGGAAGGTATTTTTTAAGTAATCCAAAGGGTATGCAGATTAGCAATCAGGTTTTGATTCAGATGTTTTTGTGGTGGGATTCTCTTGATCTAGATTAGTAGATTTGATCCATTTTTTTAAGGCATCGATGCAAAGTTCGCGGCCTGCAAGAAAAGGTTTCGCAAAAGGAGGTTGTGTAGTTGAAAGGCCGAGAATATCAGCTGTAACTCTTACTTGCCCATCGCAATCACTTCCTGCTCCAATGCCAATTACAGGAATATCTAAATGATTTTTTAACTTGCTGGCAATTTCTCCTGGGATATGTTCTAAAACTATTGCAAAACATCCTGATTCTTGAAGCATCTTTGAATCTTTGAAAATTTTTTCTTGACTATCCTTATCCCTAGCTTGTGATTTATATCCAATTTGATGCACTGATTGCGGAGTAAGGCCAAGATGACCCATTACTGGTATTCCCATTCTAATAAGTCTTTGAATTACTAATAAAGTCTCAGGTTCTGCTCCCTCAAGTTTCACTGCTGAAGCAGAGGAGTTTTTCAAGAGAGTTCCAGCAGCTTCAACAGCCTTATCTTCACCACATTGATAACTTAAGAAAGGGAGATCACAAACTACTAGTGGTTGTTCTGAAAGAGGTTTAGAAAAACCTCTAAAAACTGCTTGTGTATGGTGAAGCATTTGATCAAGTGTTACCGGAAGTGTCGTTGCGTGACCTAAGACAACCATTGCAAGAGAATCTCCAACTAGTACAACATCAGCGCCTGCCTCCTCGACTATTGAGGATGAGATAGCATCCCAAGCAGTTAATACAGTTATCTGTTTCCCTAACTTTTTAAAACGAACCAATTCTGTGGTTTGCATTTAATTCCTAATAACGTGTTTAGGTATTGCTAGAATATTATCGACTCGGCCCCATGCGGCTGTGACGCCTATACCTGGTCAGGACCGGAAGGTAGCAGCCATAAGGGATGCTCAAAGCAGGCGTGGACTCCGGGTCACCTCCAATTACAGGAAGTTGATAAGTTTCAACGATTTTGCCTTAGACGTAAAAACTCAGGTATCGAAGCACCAGATTCTCTAACTTCTGATTGTTCGTAAAGTGTTTGAGGCGAAAGTCGTGCTCTATTTCTTTCATTTGAATAAATTTGATTACTGTCAAATCCAGTAGCAATAACGGTGACCTGGATTTCACCCTCAAGTTTTTCATCAACCACTGTACCTACAATGATATTAGCTTCTGGATCTACTACGTCAGATATAACCTCGGAAGCAGATGTCATGTCTTCGAGAGTCATATCTTTCCCTCCAGTTATGTTTATTACACATCCTTTCGCTCCATCAATTCGAGCTGCTTCTAGAAGAGGACTATTGATGGCTGCTTGAGCTGCTTCTAGCGCTCTTGATCTCCCAGAGCCTAAACCAATGCCTAAAAGCGCTGTACCAGCTTCTGTCATTACAGAACGCACATCAGCAAAATCTACATTTACCAATCCAGGACAAGTGATTATATCGCTTATTCCTTGAACTCCTTTCATAAGAACATCATCAGCACTTCTAAAGGCTTCTTGCAAAGGTGCACCTGAGATTACGTCTTTTAGTCTGTCATTTGGGATGACAATTAAAGTATCAACATTCTCAGCAAGTCTTGCGATACCTTCATCAGCTTGCCTTAAACGACGTTTACCTTCAAAACTGAATGGTTTAGTGACTATCCCTACTGTCAAAGCACCACTTTCTTTGGCAACTTGAGCAACAACAGGGGCTGCTCCCGTTCCAGTTCCTCCGCCCATACCAGCAGCAATAAATACTAGGTCAACTCCTTCTAAGGCTTGTTGGAGATCAGCTCTCGATTCTTCTGCTGCCTTTTGACCAATGCTTGGATTGCCCCCTGCCCCAAGACCTCTTGTTAAGCTTTGACCAAGTTGAACCCTATGAGTGGCTGATGATTGGATAAGAGCTTGAGCGTCTGTATTGAGTACTCGATATGTGACTCCATCAAGATCACTATTGATCATTCGGTTGACGGCATTACTTCCGCCACCCCCAACGCCAATAACCTCAATACGTGCAGATTGACTGGGTAGGATTCCTTCATCCATATTGAAACTAGATTTGTTTCCCATTCCCATCACCATATTTAGGATTAGAACTCGTTTTGGGCATTATGAACATCATCCATGAATTCTGTTGGCTTATGGGTTTAAATTGATTAACAAATTAATTTCCATGATTTCTCCTTAATTGATCTTGATATATTAAACATTCTTAAAAAGTTTAGTCATAGCAAGGCTTTTAATTTTCATTACCTAGTATTTTTTCTGTTTTTAATTCTGGTTTGCGTGGATCTTTAAGATCCACGATTTTTACTTTTGTGTTGATTAGGAGA
>QCIZ01000023.1 GCA_003216375.1 Prochlorococcus sp. AG-402-O21
TCATCAAATCAATTAGGTCATCAACTATCTCATCTTCATCTTGTCCAATGATAGTTTGTGTCCCAAGGTCAAAGGTGGACTTTAAATCAGAAAGTAATTCTCTATCTTCATGGTTTAGAGGATTTATTTTATCGAAGTTTTGCATTATTTATAAACTGAAGGATCAAAGTTGATTTCAAGTTGATTAATGTTACTAGAAATTTGATTTAGTCCCCACAACTCTCCTCTATCGGAAGCTTCAACTATTGATTCGTAGAATTCAGGAATATGTGATGACATGGTTCTAGATGGATATGGGTGAGAGGCCTGCAGAAAGTTGGTGGAAATTAATCACTCCAAAAGAAATGAGAGCGGGAATGAACCAACTAAATGGAAGAAAAATTCTGATTTTAGATTTTGTATCTTCGGACATGGTTAAAACTCAATAATTTAATAATGCGTTAAATATTCCTTTTTCGAGAGAATGATTGGTTCGGTTACCTATATAAAAAAGTCATCCAAAGAATCTTTTTATGTTTGTAGTTCCTATTAAAGATAATTAAACTTTATTTTTAAATTCTATAGCCCTAACTTCGTAGGTTTTAAATTCTGGTGTTAATTCACGAGGAACAGCTGTAATGGGAAATCCCACCGGCTCCAAAGAATTTCTTGGGCTTGAGTCTGTCGTATTTTTTCTGTACCTCTAATGATTGTTCCTCGTAAGGTTTCTCTAAAACTGCTTGTAGTTCCACTATGAGACTATAGTCGCCTTCCTCTGCCATTTCGTATGCTGGTGTGATGAGCCATTCCCGCCATGTGTATTTTGGATTAATACGTTTCATTTTTGCTGATATTTTATTTTGATCACCTTTGTTAATTACGTGCTCACGCCATCTTTGTAGCCAACTGATCCATTTGGTCTCAATCTCTTCTGAAATTGGTAGATAGAAACTATCTTTTAAGTTCTTAACTTCTTTTGGTATACTTGAAAGTTTTCGGAAAAAGATTGTGTAGTCGACCTTTGTGTGAACCATGAGCTGTAGCATTTCATTTACTAGAGGTGCGTCATAGGTGACTAAGCCTAGTTTCTTTGTCCACATGTTCTCCATTTTCTGATTCATTACCGTAGAAAATCCATCGCGGATGCTATCTAGCCTGTCCAGTGCCTTTGCGTTGCCGGTAAGCAGAGGTCGAATCGCCCCCCAAAACATTTGATAATTTGCTTCGGCAGCAACTTGTTGGTTAAAGAACGCAAAGTGTTCACCACCTCCTGTCCAAGGTTGGAATCTGGGATCGAATAGTTCGCAAAAACCAAATGGACCGTAATCGAGTGTGAAACCTCCTGCGGCGCAGTTGTCACTGTTGAAATTACCTTGGCAGTAGCCAATCCGCATCCAATTAGCTACTAATGATGTTAGTCGTTCTCGGAATGAATTCGCGAGCTCAACGACTTGGTCGCCAAAGCTAAGGGTCGGATCAATTTCCTCCTTGTAATTTCTTACGATTAAGTGCTTCACAATCATCTCGAGCTCTTTCATTGCATCTTGATGCTCATTGTTGCGTACTCGACGTGCAAAGAGTTCTATCTGACCTACCCGTAAAAATGATGGCGCGACTCGTGTTGAGATTGCAGCTGGTGTTTCTACCAATATGTCTGGATCGATTGAATTGGAGTCTTTTGTATACCAAGGCCTGCGGACTGTCTCAGATTTAGAGACATATAGTGTGAGAGATCGTGATGTTGGTACTCCGAGTGATTGCATAAATTCCTGCGCTAAAAACTCACGAACACTTGAACGAAGCACTGCTCGTCCATCAGCTCCTCTGCAGTATGGTGTTGGCCCTCCTCCTTTAAGTTGCATTTCCCATCTTTTTCCATTAAAAAGACCTTCAAATACAGAAATAGCTCTCCCATCTCCATAGCCGTTACCTGTCCCAAACGGACACTGCTGAGTATATTCAGTTCCATAGATAGAAAGTGCGTAACCGGTAGCCCAACCAAATGCTCGCATCGGTGTTGTCGCAACACTTATGTCGCCGGAGAATAGACGACGAAAAAGCTCATCTAGAGCAAGTTCCTGACTCAAGCCTAACTCGTTAAATAATATTTTACTGTGAGCGATATATTCTGGCTTTTGAATTGCTGTTGGAGTGACAGGTACATAGTGACCAGAAAAGACCTCTCTTGTTAGGTGGTCATCACCATCATCTGTTGCCT
The DNA here is from genome assembly GCA_003216375.1 of Prochlorococcus sp. AG-402-O21. Taxonomy (GTDB): domain Bacteria; phylum Cyanobacteriota; class Cyanobacteriia; order PCC-6307; family Cyanobiaceae; genus Prochlorococcus_B. The sequence continues at coordinate 2,198 of QCIZ01000023.1, forward strand.
GAGGATCAGGTTCGAGAGAATCCAAGAATGAGTAGTCAGCTTGTTTTGCAAACTCAGAGAATGTTCTAGTTGTCTGCATAGCTTTAGTACTGCTCATTTAGATCTTTTTGTAGTTGGTTAAGTCTTTAATTTGATGATTCTTTCTTTTCTATTTCTAGCATAGATTCAAAGCATTAATGTTCTTAAAATCTGTTTTGTACTAGCCGATAAGTCTTAAAAATGGAGAGTAAAATATTTTAGATTCAGTTGGATCGTTGGGAAAGTTTCAAGACATAAAACTACAGGGCTAATTCAATTCCATGTAAAAAGTTAATTCGTGTCAGCTACATTTTTAAAGAACTCACAATAAACCATTAAATCCGACTCTTTTTCTGTTTTGAGATTGAGGTCTGAAATTGCTTTAGCAGTTTCAATTCTGTAAGCATACCAATCAAGGCAAAGATTTCTTTGTCTTTGTGTCTCAGAGATTACATTTGGTTTTAAGGAACTGACTCGAGAAGTGTTCTTTGTACAGCCACTTATAAATACAGCAAATACAACAAGAGAAAGAAAGTGTTTCATCTTTTAATTAACTTCATAAGTAACTAGTGATGACGGTTGAATCATAAATGTGTCCAGCTTCCTCAATTAAAGGTCTTACTTCAGGATTAGAAAACATTGCGATTGATTTACCTTCTTCAGCCAGCTCTATAACAACGGCACTACTTGGATTCTCTTTATTTATCCCTCTATAAAGACAAACAATTTTTTCTTCTTTCATAAGTTGTTTGTTTTCTTCACTGTCATATACCGCTGCCCATTGTTCAAACGGAACAGAAATCTTAAAGCTGAATACAGTTGTTTCTAGAGCCACTTATTTGATTCGATTATTATGAACCAAAAAGAGCATTGCATATTTTTATAAAAAATTCTGTCTCATTAATCATATCTTCAACCTCTCCTAACAGAATTATGTTTTTTACTGTCATCACTATTAATTTTCTCAATGGCTGATTATCTAAAAAGACCTCCTTTTTTCTTTGGAGTCTTTGCCTGAATCTGTTCTTCTACGACTAATCTTGCTTTCTTATGAGCAATTTTAGATTCAACCATTGTTGTGATTGATATCAAAAATAAGCCTCCTATTCCAATTAATTGTTCGGCTTTTGTTGGCTCTGTATCACCATTTAAGATGGCTCCTAGAACGAACCAAGCTGTAGCTGCTCCTCCAGTTGCAAAGTAAGGAATCCAGCGACGTTGGTAAAGGTATCCAGCACCTAAGCCAGGAAAGAAATTTAATGTTGTCGCTACCCATCCACTGGATGCAGCAAGAATTTGTTCCTTAGAGGGGGTATCCATGTAAATCTCTAAAATCAAATTATGTCGATATCAATTGTTTTCTGTGGACTGAACTTGCTGTTGTGAGTTACACCACACAATTAGAATTTAGTTTCAATTTTTTTCAAGCGGATGACCAGACTCGAACTGGCGACATTCAGCTTGGGAAGCTGACGTTCTACCACTGAACTACACCCGCAGATCTTTAAGTTAGCGAAGTTAAATGCCTACCCTATCTTTAGACACTTTCTGAAATGAGAGTCTAATCAGTTCTTTTAATGCCCATATTTCTGTTTTTGGAGTCTTTTTCTATTTCTTTTTTGATCATCTCATAAAGCGCTAACTCTTCTGGATCTTCAGATCCAAGTCCATACCCCATCGTTGCAGCAATATAAATTTTGTGTTGTCTATGAGAACTCAGACTCATTAGCTTTTAAACATTAAGCAACGTAATGGGATGAATCATCTTACCTAAGATGATAACTGCAAATATAATTTTAATAAGTCATAGCCATCTTGAAGTTGATCAATATCTTATTAAGCAGAAATGATTTCTTTTTTTCTTGATCTCATTAAAACTGAGTAAAAAGCTAAGACACTTATCGTTCCTGATGGACCTATAAATACATGCCATATTTGTTCGCCTGAACTTGAAAGTAGAATCCCAAAGAATGTAGTAAAGATTACTCCCGTGATCGGATAAATAAAGAAGACCCAATCTTTAAATCGTTTCCACCATTGCGATATAAGTAGAATACTTATTAATACTTGAATTAAAAGAGTTGTTGACTTGTCTAGTAACCAATAAGAAAAAACCGCGGCAATTATTAACAAAATATTGCTAGTTATGATCGACTTGTTTTTCGCTACTGAAATAGTAAAGAACGATAATCCAATAGAAAGAAATGAATAAAACAGCCAATTATATATTGATGAGTGATCTACATATATCCAATCCGTAGTCGTATGATCGAACATCTCAAACATTGAAGCAAGGCCTAGTGAGATAAAGGCAAAAGGTGGTAGCAGAGGAAATCTAATTTGCTTGAATCTGTTTATGGACTTAATTCCAATAAGGATAGGGATGAGAAATGCTTGTAGATGTGCTAATAACAATAATGATCTGAAGGTCAATTAAGTTAATTTGGAGCTAATACGAAATTAGCAACTTTATTGAAATCCTCCTAATACAAGAACTAAAATTTTTTAAAGAAACTTACCAATGATTGAAACCGGGTTAGTTGTTTAACAGAGGAAACCCTAGGCCGGACTAGGCGATTATTTGGACGTTGACCGCACATTCCAAAAATAATTAAAATGTATTTCTAAATTCAAGCTAATACTAAGATAAAAGCAACAAGTAAATCAGTAAGAAGATATGTTCTTAATTCCTCCAGACTCACTTTCAAGATTATCGGTTGTAATGGTGGCGACAGTTGTTGAGATAATGAGTTTTTTTGCGGTTTTAGATCCTTTAATAAAAACCTTTATGCAAGTTGCACTTGTCATTGGACCATTGAGTCTTGTGGGTTTGGTTTTGCTACTTAGGAAAATTGAAAAAGATCATCCAGAACGTATACGTTGGAAGTAATGAGAAAAGAAAATCAATTCAACTCCGATTCGAATTATCCAGAAAACTTTTGGCCGAAAATATTAACTCTTCTCTGTATTGGGGCTTTTATTTATTGGGTAATGACTTCTCAAAATGCTGATAAAACTCTCGATCAATATCTTTTTGACCCAATTCTCAGACTATTTGACAGAATAAAAATCAATGATTTTTCGTAAATGATTAACAGACTTATTTCAAGTGAAAGATCCAAATGGATTTTTGTGATTGGTGTGGTTGCCATTTGTGCAGGATTCACAGCAAAGAATGTGATCTCCTATCCAACTGAATGTATGAGCGAAGAAGTTGTACAAGACTTTGTTACACCTAAAGGAACTACAAGCAATTTCACCATTTTCTAGTTTTTTTCCTCAATAAGTCAAAAAAGCCTCTACATTTGAAGAAAGAAATTTTTAAATGTTTTTCTTTAATCCATTTTGGCCTTTAACAGCTTTAAGAATCGCTTCATTAAAAGCAACTTCAACATTACTTTTACTTCTTTTAATTAAATCTAACCTTCTTCGTTTGAAAGGTGGACTGATAGGCGGACTCGTTGCACTTACACTTATTTCTGGATTAATTGTCTCATCAACAGTTGCTGGCGGAGCTGTTTACTACATTTTTCAAAATAAGAAATCAAATGATGATGAAGTGAACATGTCTAACGATGATGTAATTAATGCTGAAGCAGTTTCAGCTTGATTTCGTTTTGCAGTTACGTGCTAAAGATGGTTAATTGCTCATAATTTACTAATTGTTTTAAGCACCTCTCTAACAAATTATCTTATGTGGAATTTTTATTGTTCAACTGAATAATTATGAGTAATAAAAATTAGATTATCGAATTATCTATTGGTTTATAAACAAATTTAGAATTTCATTTTTTAAATTGTCCATCGATTTAATAATCAGGTCTGCTCCTGCTTTTCTCAACTCTGCCTCATAACTTAGACGCTTCTCTCGACTGGAATCTACATGTAAATGTGGGGGGGCAATAGCGATACTGATAAATTTCTGATCAGGGATCTTAATTCGAGCATTTATTACTGTTTTAACATCTGCAACAGTATCTCCAATATATGCAATTGGAGGGTTGGAAAGGCCTAAAGGATTTTTTGAAAGTTTAGAAGAAAGTGAAATAAAACCTGTTGGATCGGGTTTTTCAGGCGCTTCACCCATTGCAATCAAGGGAGCAGAGGTTAAGCCAAGCCTCTGCTCTAAGACGAATTTCGCCGATGGTAATTCAGCTCCACTTACGAAACCCCAACCAATTCTTCGCTGAGTTAATTCCTTAAAAAGTGTTTGTTTGACTAATAAAGTTTCATCTTTAATAAAACCTGACCATTCACTAGAGTCATGGTTTGGATCTCCACCAAAATAAAAGTTTTCAAAGCATTCAATTAATATTTTTCTAGACGGAGCTGAAAAAGAAAGATTGTTTGTTTGTACATGTCTATTAATCATTTCTAGGCTCAAATCCCAATCATTGTTCCAACAGCCTTCACTTTTTATAGAATCAATATCTTCTATCGAGGGCCTCCACCCACTGAAAAAATTTACAGTTTCTTGGATAGCCAATCGATAGCTGTTTGTTACGTCACGAATAACCCCGTCTATATCAAATAAAATTAGGCCAATATTATTAATCATTGAGTTTTTCTTATGATTAAATATGTTCAATGAAATTTATTGTTTAGTTGAAGCTTAAGTTCTAATTCACGATCTTTGAGACCTTTTTCATTTTTAATAATTCGATTACCGACCCAGGCAATTCCTATTCCAATGGTTGCGGGTATACCAATTACTGAAAATCTTGTAAGGCTTTGCATTCTTTTTGCTAGATAATAAAGAAGATTTGTTTGAGTCTTCTTTGAAGTTAACAAGCAATTTTAAAAATTAAAATATTAAGTGAATTTCAACTTGTTTTGGTTCTTCTTAAATCTCTCCATAGGCATGCCATCAAATAGAAATAACCAGCCATTGCAATTATAAAAAATGATGTCATCAGCTTTGCTCTGCAGTGGACATTTGAAAAATTGAAGCAGAACTAACTACTAAAAGTATTCCGAATAAAATTATGTGATATGGAGTAAGCATGTTAAAAAAATAAAAATCTTGATGAATCTAACCAACGAATTAAGTCGATGTTGTAGTGCAATGCGAAGATTTTTGTGGTGGTTACACCAATATTTGAGAATATGAGGTAAAACCATATTGAATAAATTGGAATGTAATGGTTAGTTTCCTTTTCTTAATATTAAAGCCAGTACTCTTTTTGATGTTGAAAAAATTTTTCAAGAAGCAAATGAAAGCTTTTATTATCAGTGCAATTGAGTGGCTAGTTCTTCAAACAGACAATGATTTAGACGATAAGATTCTTGCGAAGGTGAAAAGTGGAATGAAATTGGGTGTCGTTTGATCAAATGCTTAAGCAAGTGGTAAATAAATGGATTTACAATATTGACTCCATGCAAAACACATTTATATTTTTGTTGGTAGGTGACTGTAAACTATGACTGAAAAATGTGAAACGAGGTGGTCACCCACTGAAGATCAAATCGATAACATCATTATTCCAGCAATGCAGGGAACTGCTCAGCAATACGCTAAGTATGCTACTAAACTCCAATGTCCTCCTGCATTTATCGCACTAATGCTTCGAGATATTGCTGATACTTTTGAAGAAAATGCAATAAAAGGAGACAAAGGTTGTGATTGTTGTTAAACCACCTTCAGTTCGTCTACTAATAAAAAGTCAGCAAGTTAACTATCCAGTTGTACCAATAAGGTATTTTGTTTGATACTTTTTTATTTGCCTATTAAGCACAAGTAACGAGGAATACCCGAACTTTTTGTGTACTGCTTGCCTTGTTCCTCGCATTGAGACATGTTTTTCATTTCTATTTTTTCTATTCCGTAAGTACTGTTTTGAAGGATTAACCAAAAACTTTCGGCTTGTGCATTCATAGCTGTCAAAAACATAGCCGATGACAAAAATAATAAATTGCGTTTCATAGATCTTCTACTAATGGCCTACTCTATCCAGAATTAATTCATGTTTTTGGAGGGATTTCCTCTTTTGTACCCGAACTGGTTAGCCCTACCTGAACCGACCTTTAGGGATAGATTAATCCTGGTTATATTCTTTCTAATTGATTCAAATTTAAAAAAATTTAGCAATGACAGCAATTAATAAAATTACTGCCGCTAAGCTTTTAGTTTTAATAAACCTTCCTGTTTTGCTTTTAATAGCAGGTGTTTACCAAATAGGTTCTGCAGTAATAGTTTAATTATTGTTTTAGCTGATTATTGTTTCTAGTTATGGCCAAATGGATTCCGTCCCAAAAGCAAAAGTCAGGTTTAATAAGTAGAACATTCGAATTTTTTGTTGATGAGTTAGCTGAATTGCAGGATGAACTTGATTGCCCAGATGAATTCATATGTGATTTCCTTGAGGTTGTTAAAAATCGTTGGTCACCAGATAGTTGTCATTCAAAGGCTAGGCAGCATAAAAGAGATAATCCAAGCTCCTACTGAAAATGCAAAATGAAAGTTGGCTTGTGAAAAAAGATCGAGTCTGGGCAATGAGGTTTTTAAAAGATAAACACCCTGATGAAGACGGAACTACATACATAAGGGTTCACTACGCTAGCTGCAGATTCAGATTCCTACACGGCATTACACCTCATGTTCAATTACATGAAAGTGAGAAGCTAACTTATGAAAAAGCAAGAGACCTATGGAGTTCATCAGTGGAAACAGAATGGGAAGTCTCTAAGAAACCCTTATGGGAGACCTCTTAAAGCTTAAAAAAAAAATTAGCTGAATTCTCTTTTAAGTTGATATTTAAGAAAAAAAAAAAAAAAAAAAAAAAATTATAAAAATTTATTAATAAAAAAAAAGATTATTTATAAAAAAGATTTATTTTTTATTTTTATAAAAAAAAAAAAAAAAAAAAAAAGATTATGAAATTTGAGTATATACCACTAGATAGTTTTGTATCCAGATGAACTACACGCGCCATCCATGCATAACATAATAGTTTTTGTAGCAACCGCTACCAAAACGTTCAACTCGTTACATAGCGAGCCGCATCTCGATTTAAGCCAAGGAACGGGGACTTAAATCAACATTCGGAGTATGGATGATGACAACTCTTCTATATCGTGGACAAAACTATGTCCAGCACAAAGAGCAAAAAGCTCAAAAGGATTGTGTTGAGCTGACTTACAGGCGTAATCACTACAACACATGCAGAAGCGATGCTAAGTCTGAGCTAAATTCCCAATTGGCTTATCGCGGTCATCGCTATCAACATTAGTTTGTTAACTCTTTTTATAAGGCCCTGCTAGGCAGGGCCTTTTTTTTTCTTAGATAATTCTTGTTTGGTTGAACAGCTATTAACTCGTACAAAGTTTATTTTTATTAGCCCTCATAAACTTTGCAAGTAGATGCTGTTGGATGATTACTACATTCTTTTTCCCAAAACTCATCTCTAGTTTCATGGGGAACCGTGTAAGAGAAGTCATGCATTGTTCGAATATCACTTAATGCATTTTTGATTATGTTCAAAGGAGTTTTTAGTTTCATAACCCTCCGTATCCGTATATAAATGTTCTAATCGATCTTGTTGAATTTATACACCTCGGCTTTTACTCAAGTAGAATTAACTATTAGTCGATTAACGAATCAAAGATAAGAATTATAGGAGTAGAGGCTATGCTTAAAGCTTTACCAAGTTATAAAAATATAGTCTGTGGTTATTGTCAGTTAAAAATCAATTGATTGTCTCATTTTCTAAATGGTTGTGTGGTAATGAATAATCTTGGATTAAACGATGATCAACGCATTTGACGTCTATTTACCAATCTGGATATAAGTAATCGTCTCCTATGGGCTCTTCATAGAATTGACCAACTTCAATTCCATAAAAATATTTTGATAGTTTGGCGAAAAAATTTTGCATTAAAAAAAAAACGGTCTGTGCAGACTCAGACCGTTAGTGAATTACTTCTTTCCTATCTAAATACATTATTTTAGTAAGTGCGATAGTAAGGAATACCCAAATAATTTGTTTAAGGACAAGCCTAGTCTGTATTAATTGGAATGAGCATTGATAAAGGAAGGCGGTTCAAACTTTTTTTGGAGTTTAAATAATGTTTTTACTTTATTATTTAAAAAGGAACCAAAACCCAAATCAATAAAAATATATAGAAATAGGGAATAGCAAAAAACCACATAGAAAATAAGATGACATATGAATGTGTCTACGAGATCAGTTTCTTTTTCATTAGTTGTTTGTTCTTCAACATCTATCTTGGGTGACTTAAAATCACTTATTGAATTAGTAGCTATTGACTCAACCCAGCCAAACTGTGCTAGTTCTTGATCGATTATTTTTAGCGCTGAAGTCATAAAAAAGAAGAATTTTCAAATATTTATCTTTTTATCGTGTTAAAAATCAAGTTCTAGGCCAACGTTACATTTTTTAGTTTTTTATCTAATTTTGCTTGAAGACGAACACATGATTCCAGTTAATTTCTTCCATTGCATCTTTGAACTGCAAGCATGTTTGCATCCGCATGATTCTTTTCTGATTTCCAAATCTTATTTGAAGTTTGACCAATACAAGCAACTTCAGCTGCATTTTTTATTCCTACTGGTATTTGAGTTAAAGCCAAGATCATTAGGGCAAAACCTGTTCCAGGGGAATGAATATTTAATCGAAAGCTTTTGAGCCAATTTTGCTTACGCATTGATCAATTCCTTTTTAATAATCCTTTATAGCTAATTTTGTTATGTATGCTTGAGTTGAATGAAATGTCTCAAAAGCAAAAGACGAAAATTTAATTAAAAATGTTATTTCCAGAAATAGAACCTAAGGAACAAGGGATATTGAAAGTCAGCCCACTTCACTCAATCTACTGGGAAAGAAGCGGCAATCCAAATGGAGCCTCTGTCTTGATTGTTCATGGAGGCCCAGGGGGTGGGAGTAGTCCTTCTTATAGAAGATATTTTGACCCAAAGAAATTCAATATTGTTCAATTTGATCAAAGAGGATGCGGTAGATCTTCTCCTCATTCTGAGTTAAAAGAAAATACGACACATCATTTAATTGAAGACATTGAAAAATTAAGACAACTCTTAAATATTGAATCATGGCATGTCTTTGGGGGGTCATGGGGCTCAACATTAAGCTTGATTTATGCCATTCAACACACGACAAAAGTTTTAAGTCTTACTCTTAGGGGTATATTTTTGTGCAGAAAAACCGAATTAAGTTGGTTCTATCAAAAAGGTGCTAGTGAGATTTTTCCTGAAGAATTTGATCTTTATCAGTCTGTTATTCCGCAAAATGAGAGAGGCGATTTGATTAATGCTTTCCATAAGAGATTAACCAGTCAAGATAGGTCTGAAAGATCCAAAGCGGCTCATGCTTGGACGAGATGGGAAATGTCAACAAGCTTTCTCATGCCAAAAGAATTATCCATTAAAAAAGCTGCAAATGATAATTTCTCAGATTCTTTTGCGCGTATAGAATGTCATTATTTTGTTAATAACATTTTTTTAGAGGAAAATTATATTTTAAAAAACATTACTAAGCTAAAAGACGTTCCTGTTTCGATTGTTCAGGGAAGATATGACGTTGTTTGTCCCATGAGAAGTGCATGGGATCTTAATAAATCATTGCCCTCTTCAAAACTTTATGTAATCGATAGTGCAGGACACTCAATGAAAGAGATTGGAATCTCTAAAAAATTAATTGAGTTGACGAATGAGTTAGCTTATTCCTCCTTTAACACCTAATTTCATTAGCTGTTACTTGATCTCAATGATATTTAATTAATCCTACACCCATTAGAAATTACAAGAAAATCGTTTAAATTCACTCATGGATTTAATCTTGCTTGCTGTCTTTTTTTAATTCGCCAATAGCTTTTACTGGGAACTTCATACCCTGTCTCCACACAGCTGTAATTATTAAAGCAATGAAAGCAATAATGGGTATGAATCTAAGTACTTCCATCGTGGAAGGTTCCGCAACTAAAGATTTAAAAGGATCACTAAGAGATACGGGAACGACCTCGTATGAATTTACTAGTTCATTTAGATCTACTTGCATTTTTTTTGGACATTATTTCTTAACCTTATAAAAAAAACTGCGTATTTTCTTTTGATTCGTTTGTTTGTGATTTGTATGTAAAAAATATACCTGTATAAGTAAATAAAGCTAAGCCTTTAGGTGATTTAAGTTTTCTTATTCCGCTTCCTTTGACTTTGGGGACTCTGATTAAATTCATATTTGCACGTCTTTTATTTTAGATAATTTATTTGGTCAACCCTGAAAAGAGAAAGAACCAAGTAAAGATAATTATATTTAGACCAACTGTTAAAGATATTGCGATCACTTTATAAGTGTTTCCAACTTCCTCAGATTCTTGATTGAGCTTTATTCTTTTCATTTCGCTCTTTGTAATAAAAACTCCGATTCACTATCTGACTATAGCTATAGGAATAGAGGTGTCATTTCCCTTTTACTTAATAACAAGAATTTTTCTTTTGAAACGGCTTAGATTCTTTCCCCTTAAGTCAAAGCTAGTTCATGGCTATTTCAGGAATTTTATTAGTAGTGGGAGTATTTACATTTGAGCTGAGTTGCTTGCTTCGTGAAGGTTCATGAGAAGCATTTATATTATCCGCTGTCTTTGAGTTGGCTTTAAAATTTATTTTTATTAAGTTTGTATGTTTTGCACTTGATTCAATGTCAATGGATTTATTTACTGATTGATAAAACTTTTTTGCGAGCTAAAAATGTATAGTTACAGATTAATATGAACAGAGCTCAAATTGCGGTACATCCTTTACTAAAAGGCTCTACTGAGGTGAAAATCATTGAACGAAGTTGGGGCATTGAAAGGTGCTACGTAACACCAGATGGTGAGAAGGTTTGCACACCAGCTCCGTTTTTAACAAATCATCGAAACCTAGATTGGACTTGCTTTGCTTAAATAGGTTTCTTGTCAAAAATAATTTAATAACTGTTCAAATCGAATTTTGATTTTGGAATCTTTATTTGATTTTTTCTTAAACCTTTTTCTCCTTCTGACATCTGAAGAATTGATGCAAAACCTGTTATTAATAAAATTCCAGAAATGATTACATGGTAGGGAGAAACACTTTAATTTTCTTTTAGATGAAATTAGCTACTACCACACATCTGATGTTGTAGTGCAATGCGAATATTTTTAGGGTAGTTTCACCCAAGCATTAAATTTTTTGGTGATCTTAAAATTCAAATATCTGATATAGACATCAACATTATGAAATTGTTTACTCCATTCAGCATTCCTAAGTCTGATATGACAGCTCTGCCGAAACGGAAAAATAAAGCTACATCCAAAAAGCCCCATTAAAACCACCAACAACGTTTTGTGGTACATTCGTACTGCTAACTTGTTTGCTAGCATGAAGCGAGATGGTTGGATTAGGGAAGTAAATGGAATATGGATACTTAGGTTTCGCTATGATTGGGAGAGCTGGGATCAAAACCCTAAGGTTTGGATTGAGAGGGGAAGGCTTGAATCAAATGGACCCCCACTTTTAAAAAATCGCAAGAGGATGAGAAGAGGGTTGGCAATAAAACTATGGAGGGAATTATTGTCAACTGGATGGAGACGTATTCCCCCACAGTGGGATTAATAATTAAAATGATGAAGTTCTTATTTCCAAGTTAAATTAGTTTTTATACTTTATCTTTTCCATTTCAATCGGAAAACTGTAAAACGTTTGATTGCGAAGACTACTTAATGTATAGATTTTGAACATCTCATCACTATTTAAAAGTAAATTCATTAGGTTAGATTTTCAAATAAACAAATAATCATGACATCGGACATTGAATACTATAAACAACTGTCTAAAAAGGTTAGTACAAAGCAAGATAAAATTATTTTCTTTGATCAAAATCAAAAGGCATTTTACGTAGATATTTATTCTGATAGTTGGTCAAAGATGATGCTGGAATATGCTAAATCAGAGAATCTAAGTTCAGAACAATTAAATAAAATTGAGGAAATGAAATGGATTGAGATGCCAGATAATTTAAAGCTTTTTGCATATGATTTCTGTATTCTTAATGGATTTGTTTTTACTGGAGTGGGAAGTAAATAATATTGATTAATCTGGGATTCAAAAATATTTAGGCGCTTATTCATTTGATTAATTTACCACTTTTCGTTTTAAGTAGATTAATTTTCTACAAGATGCAATTTATTTTTTCTTTTTCGTCCTTTTGCTTTTTGGCTCAAATCCGTCTTTAAAGTCCGAACCGGATTTGTTAAACCAAGCCAAGAAGGCGGCAATAGATGTTCCAATTAAAGCAGCAATAACCCATTGAGATATTTCGTCCATTAGCAAAAAACTTTCCTTCCAGTAGCTGAGTAATAGTAGCAAGTACCATCAGCACCGATATAAAACATACGGTTTTTGTATTTTGACTTTGAAAATTGTTCAAGTCTTCTTTCATGCATATCGAAGTTTTTTGTATTTAACTCTGGATTTCGTTCTCTTTGTTCCTTGGTTCCCTCTTCTACATTCCATGCCAATTTTCTTATGAGCCAAATTGCGGCAATAACAAAAACAATAACTAATAAATCCATTTATTTTGCAAGAGAAAAGTTGTTAGCAATAGTCTCTCAACTCTCTCCATTTATCTAGCCCCGCTTGAAGATTCTCCATTTCAGTTTTAGAACCATTTGTTTTAAATGCTTTAATCAACGACTCTGTAGCTTCGATTCCATAATTTGCAGCTTCTCTTTGCCTTGCACAAACTCTCTCTCTGGATCCATCTTTTAAATCTGTCTCAATTTCTTTCAGTATTTGGCTTGCTTTCTCTTGTTTTTGATAAAAATCACTTAAATACATCTCAAATTCAGACTCAGCATTAGCTGACATGACTGAAGAAAATAAGAGAACCAAGGATACTAATAATAAAGGAAATAAGCGTTTCATATTTTCATAATGGCGATCTTGCTAATCTTCACAACCTATTTATATGCAATGTTATATGGGGAACCCGAACACGCAGCACGTATCAAATGCTTGGATGATATATATATGAAATCAAATCAATTTTACCTCTCCGTTTTTTCACGTAAACCATTAGAAATGTGTTTGCTTTTTATTTATTGTGCTTCATTAGCATGCTTTGCTAGTTGATAGATATTTAAATGAACTCACCAAATGAACTATTTCAAAAACCCTTGGCAATGACATTTGCATTTGTGGTTTGTACTTTCATTACTGATTCTTTGGTGGGTAATTTAGTATGAAGATACCTTCGATCAGTTTAAAAAGAACACTTGACGTGACAATGAAGGACGCTTTCCGAAGGATAAAAGAATTAGGTGGGAAAGACAGTCAAGCATTAAGAGAGGAATACAAAGAATGGATAGACGCTAGTGAAGGCGGGAGTAAACACCCTCATGTTCTATATATGAATCAGATGGAACCCAAAAGTTAAATAGGTCATTAAAAAGGGGCTTAAGTTGCCCCTATTTAATCGACTGACAATCAGAATTTACTAGTAGTGTTTAGATTTTTATGCAGCTAACAGTTCTTCCTCCACTGGTAATGTTTGAGTTGTTGACTCATCCAAATCATCACTTCCCTTTATTTCTAGAGAAATAACGTCTCCTGATTCTAGACTCGGCTCGACATTTTGCTCAGAAGCTATTTCCAGATTGGGCTCCATTTTTACTGACGAAGTGATTTCAGATAGAACCACTTGTGCTAACTCAGCTTCTTTAACAACTTGAGACCATGGGTTAACTGTTGCTGCAATGAAGTCCCGATTTGCTTCTGTTTTGTTTCCACGGGTGATGAGTAAGAAAGGAAGGGCAACGGTAAACAGACAAAAAATGGCTAGGAAAAAGTTGGCGATGGCCATTTCTCTACCAGGTTCAAATGCTGCTAGAAGCATAAAAAGAAAAGCAATTTGTATAAAAAATCACTTACTTTTTACGCTTAAGCCATACCTTCGCAAACAAACTTAATCGAAAAATTTATTATGTTCAAAATCAATGACTTTTCAGGGGTATTTAAATTGATTTTTTGTATGTCAGTCAGTGATGTCTCTTTCTGTCATTAGACGATAAGCAAAATCATTAACTCTCTTCTGATTCACACCATTATCTCCAATTCCTACTCTTGATTCTGATCTGACTTGAATAATACCTTTTTCTGGAATTGCTTTGAGCAGTAGATCATCGGTATATCTTCTCCATTTTGTCTTCGCTTCAGCATGAATAAATGAATCAGTCTTTTCAACTATTTTTGTTCTGGCTGTTTCAGAAACTATTTTGGTTGCTTTCTTAAAAGCATTTTCTAAATCATTTACTTTAAAGTCTTCTCTCACGCAGTGTGTTACGACAACACACTCTGGCAGATCAGTTGTTATTGCATTTGCTTTATGGGGGGTAATCGTGAGAAGAATAAGAATTGAAAAGAAGAAAGTTAAAAATTGATTAATCATTGATCCAAAAGATCTAGTAAATGAATTTAAAAACAATACAAATGAATATATCCTAGGTAAAAATTAAATGCGTTTAATTCTACGATTTTTAGGGTTTTATGGCTTGAGAATTAGATCTATCAAAGATGTAAAAAAGAATTATGGATAATTATTGATAAAAAGACTTTTCTAAACCCATCTGAGCATTTTTTTAACTTGCTAATTCATTTCCCCATTCTTTGTGTTTTCTATCTAAATCTACTATTGAATTTTTTTGGGCATTAAGTATTAGTAAGCGATGAACTAGCTCGATTTTGGTTTCAGTTACCTCTTCTGAGTAAAACTTTAGAGGTTGTTCTCCAAGCAAATTGTCGCCGCTCATTAAATAAAAATTTTAAATCATTGGTTTTTTAGGACGAAATCAACTATAAGCATTGGTTTTTAAGGTTTTTTTTCTTTTTGCTTTACATCACTCTTGCTAGTTGTCCCTACCTTTACCATCCATTTAGCAAGAGTAGAAGTGGTTAAAGTTCTGTTAGGTATTTTCCCCTTTTATCGCTTTTCCTCCTGGCGGGTTCATACCAAGTTAGTTCTTCAATTTCTGTTTGATTTAGTAATGCATCCTGTTTTTCATTCTGAATTTATAGGTCTTGATTGGCCCATTCTTTTCTTTGGTCACATCATTATGTTCTGGTCTTTAACTGTAAGACTTGATTGGTCTTGGATTCCGTTAACGGATCATGAGAAATTATGCGGCTCTAAAGGTGACTTATATCGAACTCAAGTGAGTTTATTGGAGAAAACTTTTCAAAATAGCTAAAACCAAATGAAATTACTTCTTGTTTTACCAATATCCTTTTGCTTTTTATTTCCCACAAAAACGCAAGCATCAAGAACTGATCAAGTTAGTTCCGTTTGTGAAAGTTTTGCGGCTGGTAAAATTGATGCCGCAAAAACCTTAGAGGCTTTAGATCTAAATATTGATGATTTTTCAATAGGCGTGAATAATACTGCAAAAATAATTTGTGCGTAGTTTTTGAGTTCTTTTTATTATTTATAGCTACTACATTTAGATAGTTATTGATCTTTGACTAAGAAATTGTGGTTGTAAAAAAAGTTGATGTTTATACAAATAACATAGACTTCAATACTTCTGAGTATATTATTTATTCTTCCTTTAGTAATACTACTTATACGAAGTAGATCAAATATTGATTTAAGAACAGTATTCTCATCTGATTTTAAATGGATAGCGAATAATGAAAAAGATATATACACTTGTGAAATAATAGCTCTGTATGCAATCCACTGATGTGAAAATGCATACCCAAGTAAATGTAATTTCTAATTTTACTTAATTTTCATTCTCACTAAACAGATATGAATATCGCTCAATCATCGCCTTTATATGAATATTGGAATTCTGCTCAAGACGATAACGATGAAAAAAAGAGATTGTTAAAGCTTAATTCAAAGGAGCCTGCCTCTAACCTTTTTAGGAACGAACCCTACAAATGGGAGAATCTCTATCAAAGTGTTCTTAATAACGTTATTAGTGGAGATGATTCATCAATAAAAGGATTGATGGTTTTGTTATCTACAATCAGTAAAAGGGAGAAAGATATAGCCCTTAACTCTCTAGAGGCTTTGTTAGATAAGCGTATAATTAATAAATTGAGAAATGAAAAATATCAGGATATAAAATCTAGTAAAAATCTTTATACTGCCTTTAGAATATTGTTGACTATTTTTATCAATCCATATGATTTAGAACTTAAAAAAGAACCAAAACATCTTTATGAGAAAACAGGAATGTTTTTTTATAAATTTAGAAAGATAATTTTATCAAATAAGTGAGATTTATACTCTTGTGAAACATTTCAAATCTATTAAATTTAAATCTTATAGAAGGATAACTATTGGAGAGAAAATTTTTCTATTAATTTTCTAAGTTGTTCTGTTCGAGAGTTTTTTTGTGGTCTGGCATCATCAAGTACTGCTGCACAACATAATTGCCATGATGAACCATCTTTTAATTTCAATTCTTTAGAAATATTGACTGGAGCAGAGGTTAAGGAAGTTATTTCATCGATATGCTCGAGGGTCTCCCACAGTTCACTCTCCAAGAAATCTAGTTCAACTTTTGAGAGGAGGTTTGTTGCTATAAAATCCTTGATTAAATCTGTAAGCTCTAAAGACATTTTTCAATTTAACGTAATCGACAAAACCATAGGTTTAATGGAAAGAGCAGTTAGTAAAAATTTATTTGATTTTGAGGATAGCACTTATTTAAATTATTTTTTTAAGAGCTGATTTTTAAATTTTATTCTTAAAGACATAACTCAGATAACTACAATATAAGAAAGAATTCACTTCCTTAAAGAAAAAATGAGTATGGAGATTACAACTGAATCTGCAAAAAAGGCGCAAAAGGAAGCTGAATGGGCATATAACAAAGCAATGGAAAAGTTTTATTACTCAATGTTGGAGGTTGTTTTCTTAAGGATTAAAAGTCACCTGTCTACGGAGGGGCTAAAGAAAGTGGTGGAGATAGATAAAAAAAGAGCTAACAACGAAAATCTGGGAGTTGAATTTAGTCAAAAAACTTGGTCGGTATTAGCAGAAGCATGGAAAGGTGCAGAAGGTTTGGCGATGACTAAGATCGCTGAACTTTATGGGCTGGAGATATCTGATTTGGATATATCCAAAATTCAAAAGCTTGATGGAAATGATAGTTCTCCAAAATGCACTCCATCAAAATAACTTTGATGTACATTGAATCTGCTGAATATCTTCACCGATCGATTTGAAATTACAACAATTAAAAAGGTTCTTGAAAGAAAGAAAAAAGCTACTCAAAAAGAAATATCTTAAGGAACTTGTTGAAAAACAACCAAACTAGCTTTGACTTGAATGGGTGGTATTTATTCTTATGTCGTATTAGTCTAGGTATATGACGTATTATGCAAAGCCAAATTATATTCAATACGATGAGTGGTTTGATGACAACATTGATCCGTGCGAATTAGAGTATGAGAAGGAAAAAAAGTTTAGTGATTCTGTTCACGAGAAATTTTATAAAATGTCAAATCATAATTTAATTATCGGTGGATCGGAGTCCGTTGCAGATTTAAATAAATCTGAAAGATGCTCAGGTGGTTTTTGCTCATTAACAGATGAAGAACTCAAGCAACTTTAATCAAATGTAAATTAAGAAAAATATGAATTTGAATGATCATTTTTTTATTTATTTAGAAGCGCTTACTTTTATTCTTTTGTCTACAATGTTTCTCCTTTTGTATAGAAGCAATAAATGGTTCCAATGTTCTAGAGCTTTATCTAAAAAAGATGATTGAATTATCTATATGAAATATCTATTATTATTTACTGTCTTTTTGGGCCTAAGCACTCCTTCGGGAGCAGTTACAACCCGAATGTTTAAAGTTCTAGATACTTGTGCAAGATATAGGTTGAAAGAGAAAACTGCTTTAGTCGCAATAAAAGACCTTAAACTCAAATATGAGGGTAAAGATGAAAGTGAGGCAGAGCTGTTTATCAAGTTGTATTGCTCGGTTTTTACGCCAAATGAAAATGTAGACTTTTAATTTATTAATGAGTCGTTTACTTGTTCTTCAGCATTTAGAACGCGAGCGCCCCGGATTGTTTGTCAGCCTTGCTGAGGAAAGAGGATTTAGTGTTTGTACTTTTCGTTTGGATCTAGGAGACTCTCTACCAGAACTTAGGAATGGAGATTTACTTTTGGTGTTGGGTGGACCTATGGGTATAAGAGACATTGGCACTTCAACTTATCCATGGCTTGTTGATGAAATTGGTCTAATAAAAGAAGCCTTAAATCAAGGCGTTGGGTTGATAGGAGTATGCTTGGGTGCTCAACTTTTAGCCTATGCAGCTGGTGGTGATGTTGAAATGATTCAGGAGGAGGTATCCCATCAACCATTAGCTGAAATAGGGTGGGACAATATATTTCCTCAATCACTAGTGGATAACTTTAAATTGACAAGACTTTTAAGACATCCTTTCCCTGTTTTGCATTGGCATGGAGATAGAATTTTATTGCCTAATTCTGCAGAGCTTATCGCTAGTAGTTGTAGATGTAAGGAGCAATTATTTAGTATTGGTCCATTAGCTTATGGGATGCAATTTCACGTTGAGATTGACGATGAGATGGTTAATACGTGGATTTCAGAAGATCATAAATTTATTTCTTCAGCATTAGGGGCAGACGGTCAATCGATTTTAAAACAACAACAAAAAGAATTTGGTCATAAAACATTAGATTCTAGATTAGAGTTTTTAAACACTTTATTTGACCTATTAATCTAAGTAAGATTTTTAGCCGCTTAAAATATTTACTAAAATGATTGATGACTTCACACTTGCTCAGTGCAGAAAAGATAGGGAGGTTCTTCAATTAAAAATTAAAAATCTTGAGCATGGTATTAATGAAGCCGAAAAAATGATTGCTGAGTCAAATATGAATGATGAGGCATTAACTTTTTTAAGAAGGAAAGTCGCAGAATCTAATCAGGATTTAGCAATTCTGTATTTAATTCACTAAGTAGTCTTCATTG
>QCIZ01000024.1 GCA_003216375.1 Prochlorococcus sp. AG-402-O21
TCTACATAGTCCATCTCTTCTTCTTCAAATATTTCCTCTTGAGATTGTTCTATAAGTCTTTGATCATCATTTGCACTTTCACCAGAAGTCAATTGATTCTCAACGGGGACAAGATTAACTCTGTACCTTTCTCTTTCGCTTTCTTCCCATCCCGAATTGCCCACGCCAAGTTTTTCAAGGAAACCGCTGTTTAATTGTTTTAATTTCTCTTCTGCTCCCTCATAAACAATAATTCTATCTGGTCCACTACTGACAATTTCATCAACAGGCATCTCCCAAGTACTTAAAACTCCTTCACCCAATAATGGAACTCCTAGCGCTCCCATAACTAAAGTAAGTAATTCTCCGGTCTCAATATCAAAAGAAAATCCAAGTACTCTCCCCAACTGATCTCCTGATTCAGTAATAACCTGGCAATTGATAACTTTATTGAATCTTTCAGGAGCAAAGTTTTCGCTCAAAGAATCTAATGTATCTACCAAAATGACATCACCTACTTGACGAATCTGATCAAGAGGAAGCCATCTAGGTAAACCTGGTAAAAAACGTGTGAGAGGATTATCTCTTAATCCCAACGCAACAACTTCTCTACGATCAATGTCAACAACAACCTCTCCGACAAGACCCAACCTTCGCCCAGTATCACGAGTAATAACCTGAGTCCCCATCAACTCAGAGCGAAGCCATAATCTGTCAGTTGGAACAGCAGATGTTGATTCTTGTGGGGCTTGAGTATTGGTCAACTCAAATATGCAGAAATGAGATTGGTAGAACCATATTGGACCATGTTGGTAAATTCAATCAAGCTGCGATTGGCAACCCAACAACTTGAGTATGGTTTCCCCTTGCTTGAGTTACACCAATAGTCCTCATTGAGGCCCCAATCATAGGTCTTCTATGACTTACGACAAGAAATTGTGCATGCTCAGCTTGTTGAGAAATCAAAGCAGCTAGCCTTTCAACATTGACTCCATCCAAGAAACTATCTACTTCGTCAAGGGCATAAAAAGGAGAAGGTCTAAAACGTTGTAACGCGAAAAGAAAACTCAAAGCAGTTAATGATTTTTCTCCACCTGACATAGCCGCAAGCCGTCTTACCGGCTTACCTTTTGGATGGGCAACCAAAGTCAAACCACCTTCCAAAGGTTGGTCAAGATTCTCAAGTTGTAAATGCCCATCTCCTTCAGAGAGGCTTGCAAAAATTTCACGAAAATGTACATCTACTGCCTGAAAAGCCTCCATAAAGGCCTCCTGACGCAAGGTTGAAACAGTCTCTATCCTCATCAGCAGCTCCGATCTTTCATCAGTAAGAACTTGCAGTCTATTTTCTAGTTCATTAAGTCTCTCTTCTAATTTGGCCAATTCTTCCAATGCAAGCATGTTTACAGGTTCCAGCGCTTCCATTCTTTTTTGCAAAGAGTCCAAGTGAGACAGTAAAGCATCTAAACCATTATCTCTTATTTCATCTGAGATGACGGGAATGGGGTTAGGAAGATTCTTCTCTAATTCGGTACATCGAATAGTTTCCATTCGCATTTCTTCCTTCATATTTTTTTGATCTTCCCTTAAACGTTGGAGACTCCATTGCATTTCTTGTAAGTTCAATCGTTTTTTAGCTACATCAGCTTCTACGCAATCTCTTTCTCTTCGTTGCTCACCAAAGCGGGTTTCTAAATCTTTTTGTTGATTGATCAAATTTTGGCGATTGGTATTAAGTAGTTTGCTTTGCTCACGCCAAGCCATATGAGCAGAAGCAAGATTATCTATGGAATCCTTTAAGCGTTTTTCTTCATTCATTAAAGAAGCCTCTTGATCATTTAATCGATCAATCGCAAGCTTGTTCTGTGATTGCTTATTTGAAATCTCATCTCTTTTATTTCTAAAAGCAAGTAGATTTTTATCAGCATCTTCTAGATCATTTTGTAATTCAGACCAAACAGATGCGTCACTTGATTTATCTATTGTTTTTTCTTCCTTCTCAATTTCTAATAAAACGACCTCTAAAGGTTTAATACTCGAATTAATAGATTCTAATTGAAATAGCTTTTCTTTTTTAGATTTTTGAAGATCATCAATCCTTTTTGAGCGATGACTTTGGCGTTCTAATAAAGGCGAATTTGATCTTTTAGAAGTTACTCTTTCAGCATCAAGTGCTGCTTTCTTTTGTTCTAATGTATTTAGCTGAGTTCTGAGATTGTCTAGCTTACGAATGAGTTGATTTTCGTTCTTTTGACAATTAGCTAGAGTCTCACCGACTTCTAATAATCTATGCTTTAAAAGATCACAATCATCATTATCTTTTACTCTTCCAAAACTCAAACCCAATGCTCTATTATTTAAACTTCCACCAGTCATTGCTCCACTTTTTTCCAACAATTCACCTTCTAAAGTCACAGCTCTTTTGATACCAATTTGATCACGAGCTGAAGACAAGTCACCAAACACAATTGTCTCACCAAATACATACAAGAAAACTTGTTTATATATTGAATCAAATCGAACCAAGTCAATAGCCTTTCCGATTAATCCAGTATTTTTATTGAGATTAGTCTGAACAGATCGCTGAAATACATCAGACCTATTTTGAGAGTTTTTTAAAATCTTATTTAGAGGTAAAAAAGTCAATCTTCCAGCTCTTTTTCGTTTTAAAAGATCAATAGATTTTGCAGCAATTCGATCGTTATCCACAACAACTTGCGCAAGCCTTGCACCAGCAGCTACCTCAAGTGCAATCCTATAACGATCTTCAACCTCGCCTAAACTTGCAACAGGTCCATGTATACCTTCTATCCCAGATTCCAATAACAAAGTTATTGCATTTGTCCCTCGGCTTTCAGAAATCATTTCTTTCCTACTTTCTAAACGAGCAATATCATTTTGAAGCTTTGACTGTTCTTTCTCTAATCTATATTTAGTACGCTCTTGTATATCTCTCTCAGATGCTAATAATTGAAATTCTTCTTTTTTAATAGACAGTAAATCTAAAATATTATCCCATTCTTTATTCAAATTATTAATTTCTATATGTACTTTATCATTGGAAGATTCATCAGCTTTTTGATCAGTTTCTAATTCTTTTAAAATAACATTTAATTGCAATAAACTTTCTTCAATATTTTGTTTCTCTTGTCTTTTAGGATCTAATTCCAATCGGATTTTATTAAGATCATCTCTAGCTTTTTGATGTTTTTCTATCCATGCGCCAGAACGACCTGCCACATCTGAAAGCTTCCTTCTAGAAGATTCAACCCAAGCTTCAGCCTGTTTACATCTTAAGTCAGCTTCTTCTAAATCTTTAGGGTTGATCTCATTCAATTTACTTTGTAAATCAGTTTGATAATCTTTCTTTTTCTGGAGAAGATTATTTCTAGATTCCTGTAATTGTTCTCCTTCATTTTTATGATTAAGTCTGTGTTGAGATTCAATCCCTGCCAGTTTACCTTGAACTTCAAGCAATTGATCTTCACCAAGTTCTTTAACATTTTTTTGTAAAATATCTAATTTTTCTATGCATGTACTTAAATCATTTTCATTGTTAAGTAAATTCTCAGCATCTATTTTTTCTTTTTTAATCAATTCTTGATGATCTATATCTAATTTTTCCAATCCCTTTTTTGCATTCTCATAAGATAAAACTAATTCTTGCTGTCTGCCAATGAGTAATTGATTCTTTAGATCTTTATATAAACTTGCTTTCTCACAATCTTTTTGCAAACGCTGTTTAGAAAGAATCAATTCTTGTTCAACAATCCGACAACGTTCCTGCCTTTCATAAACATCATCCAACTTTGTACGAGTTTGATCAATACGAGTATCAAATAGCGCGACACCAGCGAGTTCATCTATTAGACCTCTTCGATCTTTATTACTCATAGAAACAATTCGCGTAACATCTCCTTGCATAACGACATTGCTTCCTTCAGGATCGATCCTTAGACGCCTTAATTGGGTTTGCAATTGCTGTAAATTGCAAGTCTCACCATCTGCGCTGTAAGTGGAAGCATATGACCCTCCTGGCATAACTTTTAATCTTCTTGAGACTGTCCATTCTTTTTGATCAGGCTTAATCCAAGGTCCTTCCTCAGTAGGCTCTATCCCTTCTTCAGCATCATCGGGCTGCCAATCAGTTAAATCAAATTTGACAGTTACTTTAGTTTCCGAAGATTTTCCAGCTTTTAATACACCACTATTGACTAAGTCAGGCAATCTGTCTGCTCTCATGCCTCGACTATTTGCAAGGCCTAAACAAAATAAAACCCCATCAAGAATATTGCTTTTACCTGAACCATTTGGACCTGTTACAACAGTGAATCCTTCTTCAAGTGGAATCGACATCGATCCACCGAAGGACTTGAAATGAGACAAATCTACGTGGTTGATATGGACCAACAGAATGTATCCACAATAAGAATGACGTTAGCGAAATATCAGAGAAACTCAAGTCCTTCTAGCTCAGAAGAAATAATTACTATTTTTACTTAAAATTCTGCAGCCAGTTTCATCTAATACCAAATCCACTTCAAGCTTGTCCCATATCACCGATAATTTTACAGAAGTAGTTTCGACTGATGGAAAATATTGCAAAAAAACACCTTGCTTGATTCTTTTTGCAACTCCTCTATTACCTGAAACGAACTTTTCTTCTACATCAAGCCAGTAAAGATCATGAGGCGGGATAGAAACGGAATCCACATAAGGTCCGTCCAATAATGGAATATCACTTAAGCGCCAAGTTCTACAAAATTGTTTATCTTCCAAAAGCAAATCGAAATGAATACCTTTCTCATCATCAGGTGCACCAGTATGTCTTAATAAAACCCACCTATTATTTTTTTTTTAATAAGAGTCTTCAATTTAATAATAATTCAAAACCAAAGAAAAATTTTCAATAGAAAAATTCAGGAGACAAGTCTCCATAATAAGAATTTCTTAAGGCTAAGCCTTTTAGCTTTTAGCCTCAGGTACAAACCTTAACGCAATTAAAAGAAGGCTTCCAGCACCTGCTATTGAGGCTAAAACTAGGCCAAAATCAGTAGGGATTGTATTAGAAGCAAAAACGATTGATGAAATTCCGACGCCCATAGGATGTTAAGGAGATACCAATGACCTTTAGCACTATAAGCATTCGAATAGCAATATTTGTAAGCAAAGACGACGAAAAATCCTTATGAAATTTTGGACTTCAAACATTTAAAACTCCAAAAAAAGGATTCTTGTGAGGCTGCTTTCAAAATTGAATTCCACTAAGGGGTTTCGATTAAGGCAATATCTCTCTATTCTTTGATAAACCTTTAGGTTTATGGAATCAGTGAATTCCTCTCCCTCTTCATCATCAAATTCAGTCGAGGCTGAACAAACTATTGCTGAAAAGTCTCCAGAACAATGGTTCAATGAGCAATTTGATAATTTATTGCCAAAAATTCAAGAGCGTTGGCCAGATTTAGCTAAACAAACATTAGAAGCAACCAAAGGAAGTCTCGACGATTTAATCAATGTCATATCTGTACATTCAGGAAAAAACAATTTTGGAGTGCAAGAACAATTAGAAGAAATTTTTCATTCTGCAACAGACACAACTAGAGGGCTAGCAGAGTCTTTGGAACCTCTCGAAAAACAGCTTGAAGACCTTTTAGATGAGTTAAACAGTACGCTGAGACCACGAATTGAGAAACCAGTAAAGAAAAGGCCCATCTTAGCTATAGGCATTGCTGCTGGAATTGGAGTTTTATTTGGCATACTGCTTGGTGGAGGCAGAAGAAATTAATGACCAATTCAGAACGCAAAAAAGGCATAGGAGCTGCAGCAAGAGTTACTGCATTGGCAAGTTCAGTGATGGATCTTCATGTCCGCATTGCGCTGCAAGAAATGGACAGAGAAAAACGCCGTCTAATAAGTGGTGTGATTTTCCTAGCAACTGGAGGGGTATTGATGTTACTTGCCTTACTTGGGTCTGAATTATTTCTTGGCTATTGGCTTAGAGACTTGCTTGAAATAGATAACAAATCAACAATTTTAATTTTAGTTTTGATAAATCTTGTATTAGCAGGGATGAGTCTCAGAATTGGAGGATATCTAGCCAAAGGTCCCTACCTTCCAGAGACATTGGAGGGAATTGCAAAAACTACAAAAGCTGTTTTAGGAAAAAATTAATTAATTTTATAATTCAACCATCGGCAATCGAGTGAACCATTATTTACTTGAAAACGTCGACTTGCTTTCATCCCTAAATATTTACTTAGATTTGGATTCCCATTAAGTAGCCAAAGATCCCAGCCAGATGCTTGTTCTTTGCAATATTTTCCTAATTGTTTATAAAGAATAGGTAATTCATCTTCATCACCTATTCTTTTCCCATAAGGAGGATTACAAATTAAAAGTCCTAATCCAGGCGGTAATTGAAATTCTTGAAAAGGACAGTTGATTATTTCTATGTAATTTCCTAAGCCCGCTTTTGCAACGTTATCGCTAGCGTACTTAGCAATCATTTTATCAACTTCACAGCCAATTATTTTAGGTAACTTATTATTTAAAGGTTTCATCTTCTGTGCCATTTTTAATTCTTGATCCCATAAAGAACTGTCAAAATCAGGCCAATTTCTAAATAGAAATTGTCTATCCATACCAGATGCAATTCCGCGCAACATGCTCACTGCTTCAATCAAAAATGTTCCAGAGCCGCACAATGGATCTACTAAGTTATTAGTCCCATCCCACTCAGTCATTCGCATTAAACCTGCAGCCAATGTCTCCTTTATTGGAGCTATTCCAACAGCTGGTCTATATCCTCTTTTATGGAGACTCGAATTAGAACCATCAACACTGAAAACGGCTGTAGAGTTTGCCAAGTGCAAATGAAAACAAATATCTGGATTGCTCAAATCAATGCTTGAGCGCAAACCCCATCGTTCTCTTTGTAAATCAATAATTGCATTTTTCACCTGCAAAGCAGTGAAATGCGTATGTGATAATCCTCCTCCAAATCCAGTGACATCTACTCGAAAACTTTGTTTAGGCTGAAGCCAATTTTCCCAATCAATTGATCTTTGAATACCGCTATAAAGTTCATGTGGACCATGGCAAGAAAATCTTGAAATCTCTCTTAAAAATCTAAAAGACAAGCGAGCTCTTAAATGTATTCGGTATAAACAAGCCATATCAGCTTCAAATAATATATGTCTCCTTGAAGCTTGAACTGATTTAGCTCCAAGTTCTATCAACTCTTTTGCACCCTCTTTTTCCAGACCTTGTGAAATAGATGCAATAAGTTTCATTGCTTTTAAGTTATTAAAAATGGATAAAAAAGTTCTTTAAACACTAATCGATTAATTCCAAAAGATCTGTCAATATAGGTGTGTCTATTTTTAATGGACTAGGTGATTCAAACCAGTATCTCGGACAGCGGTTCGATTCCGCTCAGCTCCATAAATGGGGCTGCAATGGCTTCGACGGGGTATCAGGAGAGTGACTGAAGCCTGCTCGGCAAGAGCAAAACCATAACTGCTAACAACATAGTTAGTTTCTCCCGTCAAACAGCCCCTGTTGCTGCTTGATCTTTTAGGAGATGGGGTCAGGTCAGCCTTATTACCCAATTGATCCATGGAGCCTGGAAGGGCTCCTTTTTAATTCCGCCACAATGGGGCTGAAAGTTAATTTGTCAAAACTCCGATTCTCCGCCATATTAAAGAAATAATTAGAAGCAATGAAAGAGAAAAGAAGAAGAGCTATCTATCTATTAAATAAGCAAAAAGTTAAGATTAGTATTTAAAGACTAGAAATAGCAGAAAGTATTCTTTTATAAAAGTATAAATTCACAAATTCCTATCAATGTCTTAAATACAATAATTTTTAATAAGTAATTAAATTTATAATGAAAATTCTGATAATATTTTTTTAAATTATTAATTTCATGCATTTAACTATTTTTGCTTTAGCCTCGTCAGAATGGGGCATTGCCAGATTGACAACAGACTCATATGCCTTGATAGCATTAGGTGTTTTAATTAGTCTTCCTATTCAATTACTAAAGGATAAAGTCGACTTCAAAAATATATGGACAAGCGGAAATGCTCTCTCAAAAAGATAAAAATATTTTCAAACTTTATCTTAATAATATAAATTAAAATATTAAATAGTAAAAGGATTTATTCAATAAAATTAAGACATCTTTTCAAATAAATCCTTGTGATAGTCAACTACGTTTTGACAGCTTATTACTGGGGTAATTTCCATATCTATACCGAACTGAGCTCTCCATGGAGCAAAGTGTAGAAAAAGTTCCTTGTCACTGTTTGCATTGCAGAGAATTACAACACGACCTTCTCCAGGAGCATGAACACGAAAAAGCATTTCAAATCCATCAAATTTATCTTGCTTGGACATCTCTCCATTTTCCCAAAATTCTACAAACTGCTTATACGCCGCAATTTGATTATCAATATCAGGGAATTGGCAATCAACCAAATAGAGTTGCATTGGTAAAACTATAAAAACAAATTTTAGCTAAAAAAAAGAAATTAATGATTGATATATCGATCAATAAACAAATGATGTTATAAAAAGAAGATAAAAGAGAAAGAACGAATAGGAACTGATTTTTCGATCCAGTGATCATGATCAGTACTCTTCTTAAAGATGATCAAATCGTCAAGGAGAGTTGAAGAAACCATTTGAGAATAAAAATAAAGACATAAGAATTAAAGGCCCTACACCAAATACAAAGAGAACAACTTTTGCGCTTCTAGGTGTTGTTTTTTTCTCCTCATTTACTTCAATTATTTTAGAAGTTGATTTTTTTTTAAATTTTTTGCTAGGCATATCTAAAATAGACTTAGAAGCTATAGTAGCAATTATAAAACAAGGTTGATGGCATATCAGTAAAATTAATTCTAAATAAGGCAATAAATATAAAAAATAATAAAAATAGAATTATATTTAATTTTTCA
Organism: Prochlorococcus sp. AG-402-O21; assembly: GCA_003216375.1. Classification (GTDB taxonomy): domain Bacteria; phylum Cyanobacteriota; class Cyanobacteriia; order PCC-6307; family Cyanobiaceae; genus Prochlorococcus_B. The sequence continues at coordinate 8,943 of QCIZ01000024.1, forward strand.
TTATTCAAGTTTTTTTTAACCTTATTTATATTATTGAATAATATCTTAAAAAAGAAAGATTAATCGATTTCTTTAATAATTTTTTCTATTGTTTTTGCAGTATCAAACCAATTAAAAGACTCAGCTCGTGAAGGGCCTGTTTTAAGAGCTTTTTCAAAACATTTTTTATCATTTATAACTGCATTCATCGCAAAAGATATTGATTGAATATTGAATGGGTTAACCAAATAACCATAATCACCAATGACCTCTGGGAGCGCACCTCTATCAGAAGCGATAACGGGAGTTCCGCAAGCCATTGCCTCCAGAGCTGGAAGGCCAAATCCTTCCCAAAGGCTAGGAATTATAAGTGCATGACATTCGTTTAATAATGATAATTTTTCTTCATCATCAATCCAACCTTTCCAGACACACAAATGTCTAAGATTATATTCATCAATTAGTTTTAAAAGACTTGGGGTATATCTTTTATCAAAAGGGCCTACAAAAACAAGCTTATAATCATCGATTTTGGCATATGCAAATGCTTTGATAAGCCTACCCAAATTTTTATGTGGATTATGTCTACCAATAATTAGAAAAAAATTTTTTCGAATTTTCTTTATTGGATAAAACTTCTCATTATCAAATCCTAGCTTAATTGGAAATAATTTATGCTTAGGCACCTTATAAAATCTATTCAAATCATTAGCAGTAGAAATAGAATTGCATAAAATTATCTTTGATTGTTTTAAAACTAAAGGGATATAAATTAAATGATATAAAGTTAAAAATGATATCGAAGGGTACCTAATTGGTATTAAATCGTGAGCTAAAACTATAGATTTAATATTAGTAAATAATGGCGCTTCCAATAATGGTGATAGAAAATAATCAGTATTGAAATTCTTCATTATTTTTGGAACAGTATTTTGAAGCCAAAACAATCTTCTAAAATGGCTTTTAAAACCTGAAGCTGGAGATAAGTTATTAGGTATAAAAATATCCCCTTTTATTCCTATATCTTTTGGAATAAGTGTAGTTATTTTATGAGGTGAAAAAGAATTTAGTAAATCCTTAGAAACGACTCCAATACCTGTATTTTTTTTTGTTATGTAGCTCCCATTAAAAATTATAGAAGTCATGGTTATAATATCTGCATGAAAATCTATCTTGGATAATAGTCAAGAAAATGTGGAGATCAAACTTTTTTTTTAAATTATTTAAAAATAAAAAGAGTAATAAAATTATACAATATAATTCAAATAAAAGATTTGCCTTACAAGAGAAAATTAATATTAGAATCACAGAAATAGATCAAAAAATATCGGAGAATAACAAAGCCTTAGTTGAAGCACAAATAATCAAATTTAGATCCACATTCTCAAGACCTAATAATTTCATAGAGCAAATAGGAAGGAATATATACAAAACCAAATTAGACGATTCAATTAATTGGCATCAAGAAGAACTCAAAGAATTGTATCTTACGCGTAGAGAATTAGAAATCAATCTAGAAAAACTTCAAGGTATATTTTGGTTAAATCGAATCAAGAGATTTCTGAAAATTATATTAATAGGATTTTTTATCTTTTTAAGTCTATTAATCCTTTTATCTGGTTTTATGATTATGATTTATTGCTTACCACTTATTGTATTAATCTTCTTAGCATATTGGATTTCAAATAAAAGATATTAATACATATTTGAATATTAGTTAAACTTAAACCATATTCAAATTAAAATATAATTAATAATCTATAAAGAATACTTTTTCAAAATTTTTTTTTGATTTTCAAAGCTTTAACCTAAAGGACTCATAACCAAACACCCAAGGAACTGGCTGAATCAGGATAAATTATTTCTCAAAAGTAAGTAATTTTATAAAATGATTGGCACTAGCAAAACATATCCTCTATTAATCCGCCTACTCAAGGCACTACCAGTTAGAAGAAGAAGATCCCTATTGAAATTAATTCCTGTCGCAGCCTTGACTGGTTTAGTAGATGTAATTGTAGTTGGAATTGTCTCTAGATTATTTACTGTTTTCATAGGGCAACCCAATCAACCACCCTTACCATTTCAAACTTTTATACCAGAAGACCCAAAGACAAAAGTCATCAGTTTAGTAGTTGTATACATAGCAATGAATTGGCTGGCATCATTTTCTAAATTATTTCTTAAAGCAGCCCAAGAAAGACTTCGAGTAGCAATCTGGCGAGACTTATCAGAACTAGCACAGAAAAAATTACTATCTCAACCATATGAATTCTTCTTGGACAAGAAAAAATCTGATTTGTCATCAAAAGTTCTGATAAATATATCTAGAGTCTCAGAATTTCTAGTAAGGCCAATCCTTCAAATTTCTAGTGGATTATGTGTGATTACTTTTATATGTATTGCTGTTCTTTTTATAGCAAAATCAATAGCTCTTTATTTAATTATCAGTCTCTTAATATTTTATATCTTTATTTCATTATTTGTAACACCCTTTATAAGATATTCTTCTCGTCAAAGAATCAAATTAGAGAAAGAAACAAACAATATTTTAACTGAATCAATGAGGACAATTATAGATGTACACCTTACTGGCTCAGAATCATACTTTGAAAAGAGATATAAATTAGCAGGTAAAACATCTTTCCCTTTTATTTGGAAAGCGGAAGTTTTACCTGAATTCCCTAGGTCATTAATAGAGCCCTTTGGTATTACATTAATTTTTGCTATTGGACTTTTCCCTTATATAACTGGTCAAAATAATTCAATTCTTATAGAAATAGTTCCATTTTTAGCAACAATTGCAGTAGCTGCATTAAAACTAACGCCTCCATTACAAGATTCCTTTAGGGCATTAACTTGTATGCGTGCATCAATCCCTGATTTAGAAGAGATACTAAAATTAATAGAACTTCCTTCCAGACGACTAACTAAAAGCTCAAAAGGTGTTCCTACAAAAAAAGGTATTGAGCCAAGGAACAATATAAAACTTGAAGAACTGAGTTATAAATATCCAAATAGTGAGGAATACACTTTAAAAGATATAAATCTCACTATCCCTATTGGCTCAAGAATAGCTTTCATTGGGGAAACTGGAAGTGGGAAAACAACCACAGCCAATCAATTACTATGTCTTCTCAGACCCACAGATGGAAAACTTTTATTAGATGGGATCGAACTTAATGATACAGAAGTTCCTGCTTGGCAGGATTGTTGCTCTTACGTTCCACAAGAAATTACTTTATTAAACAGCAATATTATTGAAAATATTGCATATGGATTAGATAAGGATTTAATAGATAAGACAAGAGTCTGGGATGCACTTAAGGCAGCTCAATTAGCCGAATTAGTATCAGAAATGCCAAAGGGTTTAAACACACCAGTTGGCGATAATGGCATTAGATTGTCTGGTGGACAAAGACAAAGATTAGCTATAGCAAGAGCTTTTTATAGACAATCAAAATTATTAGTTTTAGATGAAGCAACTAGCGCTTTAGACAACAGAACAGAAGCAGACGTTATGGATGCGATTGAAATTATAGGTAGACGATGCACAATAGTAACTATTGCTCACAGATTATCTACAATTGAAAGATCAGATTGTATATATGAATTTAAAGATGGAAAGATAATTGCCTTTGGTAATTATCAACAATTACTGAAAAAATCAAAAACTTTTTCTGATATGGTAGAAATAGCCAAAAAAACACATAGATCCAATATATAAATCAAATCAACTCCAAGATATTAAAAAAGTTAGGAGCAAAATTAAACTTTAAAAAAGTAGTTTAAAATCTATTAATTCTTTATTTGCAAGATAGATAATCAAGCCTGTTCCAATTATCGATCCAGATAATCCTCCTACAAAACCAAAAAATAATGTACTGAAGTTTTTCCCATCGGTTGTAGGTAACTGATTAGAACTAGGCAGTTTTTCAACTACTTTTAAGCGCTCAGTGGCAGGCCTTCTACTGGTTTGTTGATGTCTAACAAGTGCTTCGAAATCTGGCATTGAATTTGTTGAGCAATGGAACAATAGGCCGACCAACCCGACATTCGCCTGGGGTCGGATCGACCTTTATCATCTACTGCATCAATTACAGCGGCTCCCTGGTTTTCTGCTTTATCAAACGCTGATAACAAAGGAATGTCTCCCTCTAATACCGTTAAATCAAATTTTTCTAACGCTTCTCTGGCTTCATTCGCAATTCGCTTTTGACGAAAATCAACCTTAACTAATAAGACTGCATGAGGAATATTTAATTGTTTTAATAAAGATGCTAATTCAACTGTTAATTCAACCGATCTGGCTTTTGGTGCAGTAGGTAAAAGTACAAGATCAGACCCAGCTGCTAAATGTTTCAACTCTTCTTCATCAGTACTTGCTTGACCATCAGTTATAACAATTTCTGAGAATCTAGTAGCTTTTGCAGCTGCCTCTACAGGGACAATATTAAATTTAAGATTTCCTCTTGATCCATAAGCTAGAGCCGATCGATTTCTATCAGCATCAACTAGACAAACTGTCTTCCCTTCAGAAGTCCAAACACTTGCCAAATGGATTGAGGTACAAGTTTTAGCTACTCCACCTTTTTGGCCACATACAGTTATGAACAAAGGAAGGGATTTACATCTAAAAATAATTTGCAGGATCTAATTACAAAGTCAAGTAGCTACACAAAGATCAATCAAGCAATACTAATAAGAAGTATTCAAAATCATAAGAAAAAGAAATAGATATTAGTTCTTTTAGTATTTTTGAATACATTTTCACGGTATAATTAATAAATTAATAATCAAAAGAAAATTTTTATGCTTGCAAGAAGTTTTTTCTAATGCATATTTAATGATATGCATTAGAAAAAGAAATGTTCATCGAAAAGATTTTATTAAATACAAAAAGAAAATTTTCTAACATTTTTAGTATTTTAAATCAACCAAGAGAGAAATTATCAGATAGGTGCGAAAACCTAACATCTATTCCAGGAATAGGAACAAAAAATTGCAATAATTTCTATGAAGCTGGTTATATGACACCAGAATCAATTATTTCAGCATCTGATGAAGAACTCTTAACAATTCCAGGAGTTGGGATTAGCTTTATAAAAAAATTAAGAAAAACATTAGGTAGGCTATAATATAAATTAAAGGATGGAAATAATATTTTATAGAGAGTATTTAAAAGAATCGCGTCAATCAAAAGATACAATAAATCTATTACCAAGGTAATATCTCACCATTTGAATGCCAGAAAGTTCCAGTATTTTCAAGTGTAAGTTCATCAATTCTTTGAATAAGTCCTTTGACTGATTCTTTAGGCTGAATACCATTGGAAGTAAATCCTGTCATTCGAGTACTGACTAAACCTGGATGTAAAATTCCTACCGAAATACCATTAGGCTTTAAATCAACCGCTAACGATTTACCAGCCATACATAAGGCAACTTTAGACATCCTATATCCATAGGAACCACCAGAAGTATTATCTTCTATTGAACCCATACGACTACTTATTAAAGCTATTTTTGCAGATTTGCTGAGATAACTAAGCATAGCTTGTACACAACAAAGAGGACTTAAAGCATTGACCTCAAATTGATGCAGAATACTCTGTGGATCTAAATTGGAAAGAGAGTTAAATTCAGCAATTCCAGCGTTATGTATCAAGACGTCAACTTTAGCCTCTTTTAAACTCTCTCTAAGCTTAATAACCGAATCTCCTGAAGTGATATCTATATTTGATTCAACTCTTACTGACAATGCATCTAATTCTGGAGACGAAGATCTACAAGTAGCAATTACATCTTCTCCTCTCTCTTTCAATTGACGAACGAGTTCTAAACCAATGCCTCTATTGGCACCCATAATTAGATAAATAGACAAGATAATTTTTACTCTCAACCAAGACTAAAACAAAAAAACGAAAACAAACGAAAATCATTCGGATTGATACGAAAAAAAGAAGGTAAAGAAAAAATTCCTAATCATCTAAAAAAGTATTATCAATAATCTATATCTTCATAAATAGATTCTGCATAGTCTGTAGAAGATCCTGATAGCATATTTGGACCAGATAAAAAAATAAATCTTACTTTGCCTCGCAACTCTCCAGCAAGATGAATACAGCAAAAACCTTTTTTAATTACAAGTAATCGCCAAAACTCACTCCAATCTATACATTGATCAAGAATTTCATTAATATGAAAAGTCTCATCTGAAGAATTGATTTCAATTTTAAAATTATCTCTTAAAAAAAAATATTTTGCTAGTCTTTCATTTTTAGCCATGATCTTACCAATATATTTTGTATTCTTTAGGTCATAATCTAAAGTTTCTAAATAATTAAAAATCTGATCAATGTCAATATTACTAAAACCTTGATATTTCAAAGTATTTATAATTGGCAAATCCTTCTTCATCCTATCTCTACTTTACTAACTATATATTTTAAATCTATAAATTGAAAAAGTATATTATTATAAAAATTTGATACAAAAATATTTTCTATAAGATCAAAAGTGAAAATTAAGAATTTCTCTATATAGAAATATTCTCAGAACCACCAATGAATTTATTTGATGAGATTTTATAGGCCTTTTCATGAACATTTTGATCGGTATTCTCAACTATAGTTTTAGAATTAAACCAATTGTCATTATCAAAAGATTTGATTATTTTTTTTATTCTATAGCCCAAATTTATATTATCATATGCAAGCTTTCTCCACTCACCATTTTTTTTACGATAGCCAAACTCAAAATAATACCTACCTTTATTTATAGGGATAGGAAAAGCAATAGAAGATTGAAATTTACTCACCTGAATCTCTTTCATAATACAAGTTGAATTATCTTTATTTGTATTATTACTTATATCAAATAACCTAATAGCAAAAAAACAACTTTTACTAAATTCAATTCTAAAATTATCAATTGGACTAATTTCCCAAAAACATTTGACATAACCATTTCCAATATTATCGACAGTTAAATTGCTAAAAGTATTAGTTACTTTATTTAAAGCATGCCAGAAATACCCTTTTAGATTTAAATTGAGAGAAATTTTCATTTTATTCATCCAACTAACAATATTTGATAGTATAATTAGATTTTAACTTTTTACAATAAATTTTATTATAAAATTTTTGTTGATTATATTAACTACATATAGTTATGGCTGATTTATATATAAATAAAGTAAGTTTTTAAAAACTAAGTTTCCTGAAATTAGGCTGCTTGAGGCTCCTGCTTTTCAGAAATAATTGAATCAACAAAATCTGCCGTAGCTCTTCTTGATGAAATATTACTTGTTTTCCAGTGATTAATTAAAGTTTTCAACTCAAGTATTCTTTGCTCTGCAACTTCAATTTTTTCTGTATTAGACATCGAAATAAAAGTTGAGCTTTATTTTCATTCTACCCTTTTAAAAATATATATCAAGAGATAATAAAACATAAGGATAGATCTAAGGTAAAAAAATTGAACAAAAAAAATGCCAGCCACAAGGTAGCTGGCAAAAGAATTAATAGATCAAGGCAACTATATAAATCTATTAATAATAAAACCCTTCAAGGCAGGAGCCAAAGAACAAAAAGATATTCTCATTTCCATTGACTCTTGTCCGATTGGTAGATGCGACAATGGATCACCTCCGTAAATAAACATAGATAAACAATAGCCAAAAAATGATCTAAGTCGGTAAATTAGGTAACAATTTTCTAAAAAAAAAAGATTTGATTATTGTTTAGGTAATTTTAAAAAACTTCAATGGTTTTCAAAAAAATGTACCCATTATGAATTGGCTGTCACAAGATAAAAATTCCAAATGTATTTTGGACATAAGAAAAGAAAGATAAATAAAAAAGGTAGAAATTATTCTATATGACGCGTTAGGAAGAATAAATCGCTAAAACATTAATCAAAACTTTACACAAATGAGTCAACTAATCTTTGGCGGCTTGCTCACAACACCAGCACCAACAGCACCTATTGTAGGTATTGCATTTATTGCTTTATTCGCAATAGTAGGCTTGATGGTTGGGCCCGACTATGACGGAATGAATGCACCTGCGTTAGGCGATACAAAAAAGGCAACTCAAGATTGATTGGTTGCTTGGTTGTTGAATTAACAATAATCAAAAAAAATAAGTTAACAGATTCAAAGCATCTATTAACTTATTTTTTGCATTTTTTTTATTTTAAAAAATATCCGGTATTACTTGACCAGTAGTCGCATAAGCTCCAATGCCTGCAACTATGCCTAACATCGCCATCAAACCATTAAAACGTTCAGCACCTGAATTCATGACTTGTAATTTAAAAATGAAATATAACCATAGTAAGAAGGTGGTTGAGAGAGGAATACCGAACGATTTGACTTATGAAAAAAATTCTAAAAAAGGAAAATAGAAATTTAATCTGACAAAGGAGGAGAAACAATCCCCGAACTAATCAAAAGAATACTTTGCAGAACCAAAAGAATAGAGAGAATTTCCACTTAGAATTGTTCTATAATAATACAATTGTACTATGCAATATAGTTTTGGCAACACCCGTGGATTAAAAATCCAAAAGATTGTACATTTTTAAATTTAAATTTTCTAATACGACTTTCAATTTACTTAAAAGGAATGCACAACTTAATCAATGAATGGCTTCTCAATTTGTACTGGGACTCACATGCTCTTCTTAAAAAATGTTTGCAAGATGAATAGCACTTGTATTGGAATACTGGAAAAAAGTCTTCCAAAATCTGCTTGACATATCCTTTAGATGTTGAATAGGTGAATCATATAAACTTATAATCATTAAACCAATAAGAGATAAGTGAGCTCCCAAATAAAAAGAATTGATGGAGAGATTGATGAGATAACGACTCAATCGTTCCAAAACCATAATGAGGCTTGTGATATGTTGGCAAATATCTATGACGATCTCTCCTGCTCTGAATAACCGACCATACTATGAAATAATTGAAATTAAGAAATGATTATTTGAATACCTCCGAACAATTGACAATAAATAATGCATTTCAATATTTAATGATAAAACCTATATTACAGATATCATAAGCATCCTCAAGGATTAAAAAATCATGCCGGAAAAAAACGTTTTAGGTACTGAACTTAAATCCTGTAGTTGCAGTCCAATGACTGGATGGTATCGAGATGGGACTTGTAGAACAGACTTATCTGATCTGGGTATGCATACTGTCTGTGCTGTTATGACTGAGCAGTTCCTGACATACAGCAAAGCCCAAGGGAATGATCTCTCTTCGCCTCAAGTAGGATTTCCAGGCTTAAAAAAAGGCGATCATTGGTGTATTTGTGCTCCTCGATGGAAAGAAGCATTTGACGATGGAATGGCTCCTTTGGTTGACCTAGAAGCAACAGAAGAAAGTACTTTACAAATAATTCAAATAGAAACTTTAAAAAAGTTTTCACATAATTGATACACGATAACGTATTTAAAATAATTCTAAAATCAGTCCAAATCAACTTGCACTTCATGTATTTCAAGCTAGAAAGAACAAAATAGATAATGAATCATGTTAACTACATCCTCGCGTCTTCGAATACAAGAAATATTAAGTAGGCTTGCTATGGGAGATCAAGTAACTCTTGAAGAAAGGATTTATATCAATAAATATGCGACAAAGAATCAAAACGTATCTACTTGGCTTCGAAAAGCCTCACTTATCCAACGAAACAGACATAAATCTAATCCAATAGATGAATTGCTAAATGGACTAGATCTATGTTCAGAAGAACCCCATTCAACATACAATCCAGATCAAGATGATCTAGGAGAATGGTTTTCTGGAGCACCTTCATGGATTAGAAGAAGCTAAAATTGTCACTTCAATAAAAGAGAAACTTTAGAGAGAAATTTCAATCTTTAGATAAAGAAATCAAGCAGCTTCTTCTTCCTCCTTTTTCTCTAGCTTTAATAAATCTATAACATTAGAACTGATAGGTTTAAAGTCCTCTTCCTTAGCCGAAGAAATAGAATCCTTCATCAAAAGTTTTACAAGCGCAGTAATAGAAGAGGTTAGCAGCTTTAAGCTTTCAAAAATATTGCTTAATTCTTTGGTAATCTCCTCTTGATGTTTTCCTTTACTCATCAATGTTGAGAAAGTCCAACCAGCCAGACCTAAAGCAAGCAGAAAAACGACAGT
>QCIZ01000025.1 GCA_003216375.1 Prochlorococcus sp. AG-402-O21
CGATGTTTACGTAGATATGAAGAAAATCCCTGAAAATCTTGAACTTAAATATAAAGATTGGCCCAGCTATCATATGAAAGCATTATTAGAGAGTGGCTGGACTAAAGGAGATAACTCCCCAATAATTTTAAATGGTGATTTGATTAGTTGGCGACGTACACATAATGAGATAGTTAAGACCATTCAAAAAATACTATTAAGGAATCAACCTATTAATAACCTTTCTAAAGAATTACCTGGTCGAATTGAGGCTAAAAATCTAGCGCATCTAAATATTCAACAAAAAGAAGCTGTTAACCTTGTTAAAAGTGAACAAATCATATTATTAAGTGGTGGCCCGGGCACAGGCAAAACTAGTACCATTCTTCAAATGCTTTTACAAGCACTAACAAGAAATCCGACTCTTGATATTGCAATGGCTGCTCCAACAGGGAAAGCCGCAAAAAAACTAAAAGATACTATTCAGGCTGGTATTGCGGAATTTGAAGATTCTATAAAAGATAAGCTTTCTAATATTCCTTCTAAAACATTACATAAATGGCTAGAAGCAGGACCAAATGGCTTCAAAAGAAACTCTCAACGTCTATTAAATTTAGATCTAATAGTCATAGATGAGATGTCAATGGTTGACTTGTCAACCATTAATGGCTTGCTCGACGCATTAACAAAATCATGTCAAATAATCTTAGTAGGTGATCCTGACCAATTATTACCAATTGGAAGTGGTGGTATATGGCAAATTTTGCAAGAAAAAGAAATGAAAACAAACTTTCAATCAAACTCAGTCAAACTTACACAGTCATACCGAAACAAAGGAGATATCGCTTTATTAAGAAACACACTAAAAGATGAAGGAGTAAATGCCTTTTGGCACCTACTTTCAATGAAAGAAGATTCATCAAATACAAGTCAGCACCTTTCATCCCTAAAAAGTATTCCAGATCCTGTAGTAAAAACTCTTTTCAACTATAGAAAGAAGCTTAAAAAGTTAACAGAAAATTGTATTAATTATATCCCTAACAAAGCATGGCAATCAAGCATGTTTGAGGTGCCACAATCAGGTGAGGTGCTAAAACTCTTTAATTTCATAGATAATGTTCTTATACTTTGTCCACAAAGATATGGGCCCTGGGGTGTAAAAAAAATCAACGAATTTCTTTTAGGAAAGAGATTTGAGAAGGAAGTACAAAAGTGGGAGGAGGGGACACCAATCATGGCAAAAAGTAATCAACCTGAAATAGGTTTAGCAAATGGAGACGTTGGGATAATTATTGGCAACGGCGAGAAAAGACGTTTTTTATTTAATGTTTTTTCTGAGGAACAAAGAGTAGTAACTCGATTAATAAACCCATCAAGGTTAAATATGTATGATGCGGCATATGCAATGACAATTCATAAAGCACAGGGGAGTGAAGCTGATCAAGTTCTTTTACTTTGGCCAAGCACCTCAAAAGTTTCAGAAGAAAATACTCTTATAAAATTTTATTCTGATGATTATGAAAAAAGAATGCTATATACAGCAATAACTCGTGCAAAAAAACAATTACTGGTAATTACCAATAAAGAAGAAGACTTTTAAAGATGTGTTCAACTTATTCCTAAAAGGATTTTTAAGATGATAAAATAAAATTCATATCCCTTTAACAAGGCGAGTCAGCAAAGCACGGTTATAAACCGATCGGAAGTTGTCTGCCTAATTTGAAGGACAAAAAGGCAACCATTATTTGATGACAAATAAAAATCTACATGAGGATTCCTCATGTCCAGTAGATCAAGATGTTCTCGAGGAATCTACTGAGGAAATATTGGATGAAGGTGATCAAAATTCAGAAAATGGATTTTCAGAATTTAATTTTAGTGAAGAACTAATTCAAACAATCTCTAATCAAGGCTACTCATCACCCACTCCGATTCAAAAAGCTGCAATTCCTGAATTACTTCTTGGTAGAGATCTAGTTGGACAAGCTCAAACGGGTACAGGTAAAACAGCTGCATTTGCATTGCCAATCCTTGAAAGACTGAAAAAGAATGTTGGACATCCACAAGTTTTAGTTTTGGCTCCAACTCGGGAGTTAGCTATGCAAGTGGCTGAATCATTTCGCACATATTCCGAAGGTCATCCGCATTTTAAAGTACTCGCAATATACGGAGGCTCTGATTTCCGAAATCAAATCAACACTCTTAGGAGGGGAGTTGATGTCGTCGTTGGGACTCCTGGTCGAGTTATGGATCACATGCGTCAAAAGACTCTAAATACTAGTCATTTAAGTTGTTTAGTTCTTGATGAAGCTGATGAAATGTTAAGAATGGGATTCATTGATGATGTTGAATGGATTTTAGAACAATTGCCAGAGGAGAGACAACTAGTATTATTCTCAGCGACAATGCCATCTGAGATAAGAAGATTATCAAAAAAATATTTAAATAGTCCTGCAGAAATAACTATAAAAGCAACTGAATTGAAGGAACGACTTATCAGGCAAAGGTATATAAGTGTTCAAAATGTTTATAAAGTTAATGCACTTCAGAGAGTACTTGAGGCTGTATCAGAAGAAGGCGTAATAATATTTGCTAGAACTAAAGCTATTACAATTGTAGTAGCTGAAAAATTAGAATCATATGGATATAATGTAGCGGTTTTAAATGGAGATATTCCTCAAAATCAAAGGGAACGAACTGTTGAAAGATTAAGACAGGGTTCTATCAATATTTTAGTAGCCACAGATGTAGCAGCAAGAGGACTTGATGTTGATCGAATTGGTTTAGTAATAAATTACGATATGCCATTTGATCGGGAAGCGTATGTTCATAGAATTGGCAGAACTGGACGTGCAGGAAGGAATGGTGAAGCTATTCTTTTTGTTAATCCAAGAGAAAGATCATTTTTAAGTAACCTTGAAAGAGCTGTAGGCCAACCTATTGAGAAAATGAATATTCCAGACAATGAACTTATCAACAGCAACCGAATTAAAAAGCTTAAAGCAAAATTAATAAAAGCGGCCTCAACGGAAAGAGAGAACCCAGAAGAGGCAAATATTTTAGAAGAATTAATAAAAAATGTTGAAAAAGAATTAGATATAGATCCAAATGACTTAACTCTTGCCGCATTAAATTTAGCAGTTGGTTTTAATTCACTCCTTGAGAATGGGAATGAGGATTGGATCAGGCAATCAGCTCAAAGGAATTCAAGAAATGATCGTCGAGACAATAAATTTAAACAACGTCGAAGAGGTGATTTTGATAACAACAGACTTGAAGATGAAATGGACAGATTCAGAGTTGAAGTTGGGCACAGAGATAGAGTCAAGCCTGGAAATCTAGTTGGAGCAATTGCGAACGAAGCTGGACTAAATGGAAGATCTATAGGCAGAATAAGGATATTTGAAAACTATAGCCTAGTAGATTTGCCAAAACAAATGCCTGATAATGTTTTTCAAGCTCTAAAGAAAGTTAAAGTAATGAATAGAGAATTACAGATAAACAGAGCTGATTGACAGAAAAAACAACCAAAAATATGCTTAGTAAATTATTATTCAGAAGCATAATCACATTCCTTCTCTTAGATCTGGGTATCAAATTAGAGGCTAAGGAAAAAACAATTAGCACTAAAAATAGTCTTATCAATAAATTCTGTATTGCGACATTAAAAACAAAGCTTGATATAAAGAATAAGCAAAATTTAGATGAGATTAGCGATTTTACATGTGAATGTTTTTTTAGAAAATATAATTCTGGAAATTCCTTAAAAAGCTCACGTGCTTACTGTAGAGATAAAGCTTCTGAGAAATATAATCTCTAAAAAAATAGCAATTTAAATCAAATGTATACATTAAATTCAAAAACGAATAGAAGTCCATTAGAAAGACTTTTAAGTAATCTTAAAAGGCAAAAGCGTCTGATATATTCAGCTATTACTTGCTCTATATTGAATAAATTTTTTGATCTTGCACCACCTGTATTAATTGGTATATCTGTTGATGTAGTAGTAAGAAAAGAAAGTTCATGGCTAGGTTCGATTGGCTTTAATAGTGTCCCAGATCAATTAATTGCACTTGCAATAATATCATTTTTAATTTGGTCAGCCGAGTCATTCTTTGAATATTTATATGGATTACTATGGAGAAATTTAGCTCAAAAGACACAGCACTATTTAAGAATTAAAGCATATGCGCATTTACAAAAGTTAGAGATGACATTCTTCGAATCAGATAATACAGGAAGGCTTATGACTGTACTAAATGACGATATCAATCAACTAGAAAGATTCTTGGATGAAGGAGCTAATAAAATTATTCAATTAATAATTACTGTTTTTATTGTTGGTGGGGCAATGATTTTCTTAGCTCCCGGCATTGCATTGCTAGCATTCATCCCTATTCCATTTATTCTTTGGGGTTCGATTAATTTTCAGAAGAATCTAGCTCCACGCTACCGTGATGTCAGAGATAGGGCTGGAGATCTTGCCTCAAGACTTAATAATAATCTCAGTGGAATGCTTACTATTAAAAGTTTTGCTACTGAGGATTGGGAACTTGAAAGATTAAGATTGGATAGCAATTCATATCAAGAAAGTAATAGAAAGGCAATTAAGCTTTCAGCAGCATTTATACCATTAATTAGATTCGCAATACTATTTGCATTCCTTGCAATATTAATTGCTGGAGGCTTTCAAACTTGGAAAGGATTAATGCCTGTGGGGACATATAGTTTTTTAGTATTTATTACTCAAAGATTATTATGGCCATTAACAACATTAGGCCACATTTTAGATGATTATCAAAGATCAATGGCCTCAACAAATAGAGTTTTAGATTTAATAGATACTCCAATAAAAATTAAAACTGGAAAAATAAAATTAGATCCTAATAATGTTCAAGGTGAAATCAAATTCAAAAATATTGATTTTACATATGAAGGTCGGGCTCAAGTTATCAAAGACTTTAATTTAGATATTAGTCCTGGCAAGAAAATAGGTATTGTAGGTGCTACAGGTTCTGGCAAAAGTACACTTGTAAAACTATTATTAAGGCTATATAAAATCAGTAAAGGTTCAATAGAAATTGATGGAAACTCAATTGAATCATTGGATTTAAAAAGTTTACGACGATGTATTGCATTAGTAAGCCAGGAAACATATTTATTTCAAGGCACAATTGAAGAAAATATTTCTTATGGATCACAACATATTGATAAATCAAAAATTAAAAATGCTGCAGACATTGCCGAAGCAACTGAATTTATTAATCAACTGCCAGAAGGGCTAAAAACAATAGTTGGAGAAAGAGGACAAAAATTATCTGGTGGACAAAGACAAAGAATAGCTATCGCAAGGGCAATATTAAAAAACGCACCAATATTAATATTAGATGAAGCGACAGCATCTGTAGACAATGAAACTGAAGCCGCGATTCAAAGATCTCTAAAGAAGATAACAAATAGTTGTACAACAATTGTTATTGCACATCGTTTAAGTACAGTAATAGATGCTGACGAGATAATAGTTTTAGATAAAGGTAAAATCGTCGAGAAAGGAACACATGTTTCTCTTCTGAAAAATAGAAATTTCTATTACTATCTTTGGAAAATTCAAGCTGGGGAAAATAATACTTAAATCATATGAAAAAAGTAAAAGAACTAACTACTCTTTTAAAAGTATCTTGCATTTTTGACCAGCGTTGTTCACTAGTGCTAGCAGCAAGTGTATATAAATAACCTCTATCCACGACGACAGTAGCAATTTCGTGCCTACTTTTGTCTTCTAAATCAACAGAGTATTCTAGATCATAGAATTTGCGTTCATCAACTTCTCTCTCTGAAGAATTAATTAATTGAATAGGATTATTACTATTTTTTTCACCGAAAAGTCTTTCCCCTACAGCATCCGCTCCACCCAAATCATCTAAATCCACTTCATTTTCCAATTTAGATATAACAAGACTGAGAGTTTCATCAGAGTTAATCAGGTCATGGTAAACAACCTCTGGTCCATTATCGACAGCCACTCTCGTCCACCCTGTTGGAAAAAGAAAACCATATCGTCCATCTTGACTTTTAAAAGGTTCCAAGCCTGCGGCTCCCCCTGTAGAGCAAGCTCCAAGCGTCAAGACCAACGCTATAGCCAAAAGGGATTTAACAGATGTTCGAAAAAATTTGATCATTTGAGAGATTCAAGCATCACTATTTTGATACATTTCTAATTTAACTGACGATAATCTTCTTTAAATTAGTGCAACCCTGATAAAACTCTGACTACATTCAAGTTAATTGCTTCTGACCTCTGAGCGGCTTCACTAAACCATTATCAAAATTAATTGATCAGTTTGAGCAATTGCCTGGTATCGGCCCCAGAACTGCTCAAAGATTAGCTCTTCATCTTTTGCGTCAGCCAGAAGAAAAAATTAGATTGTTTTCAGAAGCTCTAGTTAATGCGAAAAGTCAAGTAGGTCAATGTAAGACGTGCTTTCATTTAACTGCAGGAGAACAATGCGAAATTTGTTTAAACAAGCAAAGAAATCAAGAACTCATTTGCGTTGTTTCTGAGTCAAGAGATTTGCTTGCTCTTGAGCGTACTCGAGAGTACAAAGGTCTTTATCATGTAATTGGTGGGTTAATTTCTCCGATGGATGGGATTGGACCAGAAATGCTTGAAATATCAAGTTTAATCAAAAGAGTCGATAAAGAAAATATCAAAGAAGTCATCCTTGCCCTAACACCAAGTATTGAGGGGGATACAACTAGTCTATATGTGGGTAGATTATTAAAACCATTCACTAAAGTCACTCGTATTGCATATGGACTTCCTGTTGGAAGTGAGCTGGAATATGCCGACGAGGTAACACTCTCGCGTGCTCTAGAAGGTCGTAGAGACTTAGATTAACCATCAAACAGATGACGACAACAAGAAAAACAACAAAATACAGTAGCTTCCTGCCGAAAGAGCGTTTACCTAATTGGATCAAGCCATCATTAGGTAACGCAACTCAACTGGAAAAAGTTCAAAAGCTCGTAAAAGAAAATAGATTGCATACGATCTGCGAAGAAGGTAGATGCCCAAATAGAGGCGAATGTTATGCCGCTGGTACGGCTACTTTTTTATTAGGCGGCTCAATATGTACAAGAAGCTGTGCCTTTTGCCAGGTAGAGAAAGGAAAGTCGCCCGAAAAAGTAAATATTTT
Source organism: Prochlorococcus sp. AG-402-O21 (assembly GCA_003216375.1). Taxonomy (GTDB): domain Bacteria; phylum Cyanobacteriota; class Cyanobacteriia; order PCC-6307; family Cyanobiaceae; genus Prochlorococcus_B. Next base: position 7,176 of record QCIZ01000025.1, read on the forward strand.
TGAAGCAGAAAAAGTAGCAAATGCTGTTGAGGTATTGAATCTCAAATATGTAGTACTAACCGCAGTCGCAAGGGATGATTTACCAGATCACGGTGCAAGTTTATTCACGTCAACGATGGATGCAATTAGAACATTGAATCCTGATGTCGCCATAGAGGTACTAACACCAGATTTCTGGGGTGGAAACAATAAGGATAATGTCGAAAAGCAAAAAGAGCGACTTAAGCTAGTTCTCTCAGCTAATCCTATTTGCTTCAACCATAATCTTGAAACTGTAAAGAGACTTCAAAGAGAAGTCAGAAGAGGCGCCACTTACGAACACTCACTAAACCTTCTCAAATTTGCCAGAGAAATCGACCCAAAGATCCCCACAAAATCAGGAATAATGCTTGGACTGGGAGAAAAATTCCATGAAATAATTCAAACCCTTAAAGACCTTAGAAAAGTCGACTGTCAATATTTGACTATCGGTCAATATTTACGACCTTCACTTGCACACATTCCAGTTTCTCATTATTGGTCACCAACAAAATTCAATGATTTTGCTGAAATAGCAAAGGGATTAGGTTTTAAAAAAGTAAACAGCGGGCCTTTAGTAAGAAGCAGTTACCATGCGAATGACAACTTAGATTAGTCTCCTTAAAATATTTTTACTACTCCGACCAACTCCTAAAACTTCTTTCAAATACCTTCTCACAACTGCCTACCATAAACGCACCTGCACCTCCCCAAACAAGTCTCAAAGGTAAATCCAAAGGAGAAGATCCAACTTTACGTACAGTATTAAATCCACGCCTACGAAAATAACGTTGCAAGATTTCATGCTGATTATTTTCATCATAAATAGCCAATAACCTCGCACTGCGACATGGAGTCTCTTCTAAAGCCCAGGCCATAGTTGCAGCCCAAATCAAATCACCTACTTTAGAGTTGGCGTTCTTACCAACTTTCATTGTATCAAGCTGAAGACCTTTAATATTTTGATAGGCCCATCCTTTCATTTCACCCAACAACTGAATTTTAGTATTACTGGTTATTTCACCAACAACTAGCTTAAACGACCAAATATTAAGAGGTCTCCTAACTTGTATTCGTAGCAATAAACCCCTATCAGACGCTTCTTTTTCTAATTGAGTTAAATTATGTTTCGTCATGAAGATGGCCATATAGAATTTTCTGGTAGACGTTTCATTATTTCATCAATTTGACGTTGTCTTTCAGCAAATCTAGCTCTATCACTATCTGTATATTTATCCACACAACCCTCACATTGCAAGCCTTTTATGTACGTTGGCTTTTTTAAATCCTCAGGGGAGATAGGTAATCCACAAGCATGACACATCCTGTGTGAACCTGGTAATAGCGCATGATCTAAAGAGACACGTTGATCAAAAACAAAGCACTCACCTTCCCATAAACTCTTCTCAGGAGAAATATCTTCTAGATATTTCAGAATTCCACCTTCAAGATGATGTACGTCGGAAAAACCTTCATCTATCAAATAAGAAGTAGCTTTTTCGCATCTTATTCCTCCCGTACAATACATCCCTATTTTCAAAGAGGGATTCTCCTCAACTAAAGGCTTTAAATGCTTTTGAACCCAAGCAGGAAATTCACGAAATGAGCTTGTATGTGGGTTTAGAGCTCCTGCAAAATTTCCAATTTTTATTTCATACTCATTACGAGTATCAATAACAACACTATCAGGATCCTCTAAGAACTCATTCCATTCACAAGCTTTTATATACTTACCTACAGATTTAGCAGGATTAACTTGTTTTAGCCCAATCGTGACAATTTCTTTTTTATGACGAGCCTTAAAGCGTCTAAATGCCTGTTTTTCGGTCCAACTATATTTAACATTAATATCCGATACCTTTAAAAGTTTCTCTAGGGTTTCAATGAATTGTCCTATTGCATTTTCAGTTCCACAAACCGTACCATTAACACCTTCAGAAGCTAATAAAATAGTTCCTTTTATTTCCTGATTCGTTGCTAAGTTCGTTAGTTCTTCTTTGATTAAAAGAATTTCTTGATCAATAATCGATATAAAATCATAAAACGCAGCAACTTTATATTTGATTTTATCAAGGCTATCCTCTGTTTTCATACCTACTTATTCTTGCGAGAAATTTGCAGTAATTCCAGCATCCGCCAAAAGTTTACGGTCTGCCTCCACCTCCGGATTACTTGTAGTCAAAAGTGTATCTCCATAAAATATAGAGTCTGCTCCTGATTGTAGACATAATATCTGAGCTTCCCTACCCAATTGTTGTCTTCCTGCGCTAAGTCTTATTCGACTTTTAGGCATAATGATTCTTGCTGTCGCTACCATGCGAACCATCTCTAATGGATCAATAGAAGACAAATCCTCCATAGGCGTCCCCTCTACTGCAACTAACGCATTAATAGGTACGCTCTCAGGATGTGGATCTAAAGTTGCTAAAACCTTAAGTAAAGAAGCACGATCGAAAACAGATTCGCCCATACCAATAATCCCACCGCAGCACACTGTAATTCCAGCCATACGTACTCTTTTCAATGTTTCAAGTCGATCTTGATAGGTTCTTGTTGAAATGATTTTGGAATAATGTTCAGGACTGGTATCTAAATTGTGGTTATAGGCTGTTAAACCAGCCTCTGCCAATCTAGAGGCTTGAGAATCAGTAATCATTCCCGCCGTGACACATGCCTCAAGACCAAGTTCTCTTACACCTCTAACCATTTCGAGCATTGAATCGAATGCGTTTCCATCTTTGATCTCACGCCAAGCCCAACCCATGCAAAATCTATCTGCTCCGGCATCTTTAGCCGCTCTTGCTCTATTAAGAACTGACTCGACTTGGAGAACAGGATTAGGTTGGACCGTTGTTTCGTTGTGAACAGATTGGGGGCAGTATGCGCAGTCTTCTGAGCACCCTCCTGTCTTCACACTTAGAAGGGAAGCAAGTTGAACTTTGTAACCTGGATTGTAAGACCTGTGAACTATTTGAGCTCTCCATAACAAATCCATTAATGGCAAATCAAGTATCTCTTTAACTTCCTCTAAAGACCAATCATGTCTAATATCTCCACCTTTTATGGAGTTAAAATCCATATATGATTCATCTATGAAATTGCATTTAGTAGATTCCTGAATATTAGGATTAATTAAAGTCATAAAAGAATTTAAATATAAAAATTTAATTGCTATTTAGTTTTAGCTGATAATCAAAAAAAAATCATAGAACTAAAGATATTCAATTATTTTAGTCATACACCACCAAATCTTCTTCTTCTAGACTGATAGTCAAGGAGTGCCATAGTAAGAGTATCAGCAGTGAAGTCTGGCCATAATACATCTGTGACATGAATTTCAGCATAAGCTAATTGCCACAATAGAAAATTACTTATTCTTTTTTCACCACTAGTTCTAATAAGCAAGTCTGGATCGACCTCACTTGCAGTAAACAATTCAGAAGCGAATAAATTTTCATCGATCAAAGAAGGATCTAATTCACCTTTAACTGAGCGTTCTGCCAACTTCTGAGCAGCTCGTACTAATTCGCGTCGTCCACCATAGTTAGTACAAACATTAAAATGAATACCTTTATTATGAGAAGTTGATGCGACCGACTCTTTTATTAAGTCCTTTAACGCAATAGGTAATGGGTCAAGATCACCCAAAAAATTAATTTTTACTTCTTCAAGTTTTAAACGAGTCAATTCACGCTTGAGCACACTTTCAAAAAGTGTCATCAAAAAATTTACTTCTTCTCTAGGCCTAGACCAATTCTCAGTTGAGAAAGCATAAACAGTCAAAGCGCCTATCCCCCAGTTGCTACATAGATGCAAAGTGTTTTTTAAAGCCTCAACACCAGCCGTATGTCCAATCGTTCTAGGTAAACCTTTTAATTTTGCCCACCTTCCATTCCCATCCATAATCACCGCAATATGGTTGGGCATTCGATGCCTATCCAAATCTTTAGGCAATGGGGTTACCTCTCCTGAATTATCAGTACTTATCAAGTATGGGTAGGTCAATTCAAAGACTCCTTGTTTTCATTGATTCTCCCAAGATTAACCCTGGACTGAACCACTTTACTATCAATATTAGAGGAAGTTGTTTTCAATGAAGAATTAGTGCTGGTGGGTTTAGTTGAAGATGAATTTGAAGGATCCAACAACTCTTTTAAAAGGTCAAGTAATCTACTGCTTGTAATAGGCCTTTCGAGCCGTCCTTGACTAGCTAGAGATAAGGTACCTGATTCTTCTGAAACCACAACGCAAATACATCGATCAAATCGTTCAGTTATGCCAAGAGCCGCTAAATGTCTTGTCCCATACCTACTAATTCCTTGCCTTGAAAGAGGCAATATTACCCCTGCTGAAATAATTCTATTTCCCTTTACCAAAACAGCTCCATCATGAAGAGGTGTATCTGCTGCAAAAAGATTTAATAACAACTCAGATGATAGTTGAGCATCTATTGGAACTCCTGGAAAAAGAAAATCTTCAGGGCGTAAGTCACTTCCCATATCAACAACAATTAGCGCTCCTTTTCTATTTTGTGATAAGCGACCTGCTGCTTCAGTTAATTGAGCGAAAGTATTAGAACTTGCCCTAAATTCTTTTTGAGTATTTCCGATAATGACAGCTAATCTTCCAGTACCTAATAATTCCATTAATCTCCTTAATTCTCCTTGCCATAAAATCGCTAAAGATAACGAGCAGGCTAAAACTAATGCATCAACAAGTTTTGAAGTGATTGGTAAATTTGCAAACCTCTGAACGAACCAAGCTAATGAAACCAAAAAGAGATAACCTCTTAAAAGCCATAATGTTCTTTGCTCTTTAACTCTTGTAAAAAGAAGTATTCCAAGAGAAGACGCAAACAATACATCAAGAAGAACACGCAAGTTTATAAGCCACCAAAAATTCACTCCTACTCTCCAACGTTATTTCAACTTACCTAATTCCGGGGAATAAAGCGATCAGGCAATACATCTAATTGCAATAGATCTTCAGGAAGTTCTCTCCTTTGAGTTAACTCAACCAAACCTTCACCAACCATGATCGTGGCAGGTCTAGGAATTCTGTTGTAGTTAGAGCTCATTGAATAATTGTAAGCACCTGTTCCAAAGACAGCTAAAAAATCTCCACTTTCACAGCTCGGAAGAAAAAAAATCTTTCAACAGAACATCTCCAGACTCACAATGCTTACCTGCGATAGTAACTTTTTCAAAATTTGTATTCAATGGTTTATCTACCAAACAGGCACTATATAGAGATTGGTAAGTTATTGGACGAGGATTATCACTCATACCTCCATCAACAGACAAATAAGTTCTAATCCCAGGAACAACCTTTTTAGCTCCAATCGTATAAATAGTAAGCCCCGAATTAGCCACAAGAGATCTACCAGGTTCACACATTAATCTTGGCAAATCTAGATTCCTTTCCCTACAGGCCTTGACAACTGCATTAGAAATAACTTCAACCCATTTTTCAATAGAGGGAGGATTATCATCTTTAACATATTTAATCCCCAGACCTCCTCCTAAATTTAGATCAGCTATTGGATGACCAATTTCCTGAGCCATCTTAAAAGTATCCGCCATCACACCAGCAAGATCAACATGAGGTTGAAGCTCAAAGATTTGGGAACCTATATGTGCATGTAAACCAGTTAATTTTGCCCATTTATATGTTTTTAATTCTTCTAAAACCGACTTAAGATCATCTGGATCAAAACCAAATTTGCTATCTAAATGTCCAGTCCTAATATATTCATGAGTATGGCATTCAATGCCAGGTGTAAACCTCAACATTAATTTTGCTGGTTTTTTATCAGACGCAATATTTTTTAGCAGCTCAATATCATGATAATTATCTAAAACAATCGTCACATTATTTTCATAAGCGAAATTCAATTCATTATGAGATTTGTTGTTTCCATGAAAAACTATTTTTTCCCCTTGGACTCCTCCCTTTAGGGCAGTAAGTAATTCACCTTCTGATACGGCATCAAGTCCAAAACCTTCAGAAGCAATAACAGCACAAATTGCTAAGGAACTATTTGCTTTTGAAGCAAATAGAGGAAGAGAGTCTCCTGGATAATGCTTTTTTAATGAAGAGATATATGTTTTGCAAGCGGTCCTAAGTGAAAGCTCATCAAAAACATAAAGAGGAGTGCCATATTTCTTTGCTAATTCACTAAGTTGAAATCCACCAACTACTAATTTTTCACTTTCATTAATTTCGGAAGAGATCGGAGCTATATTTCTGTTTGGACTGTATATATCCCTATCGGGTTCAAAAGCTTTTGAGCCAAGCATAGAAAGTTTTTACTTTAATATTTAGCCAATCTAGAGATCAATCAACCAATTAGTATTCTTTTTATAGAAAGGAGGATCAATTAATTAAAAATTGGATATGAATCTCAAAATAATTCAATTGGGGATAATGCATCTAAATGATTGTATTGAGATTGACCAAAAATCCTTAAAAGGTCTTTGGACCAAATCTCAATGGGTGAGAGAACTCACTGACCCTAAAAGGATGTGTCTAGGGATAATAGAGCTAGAAACAAAAAAACTTTTAGGCATTTGCTCGGCTTGGTTATTAATAGACGAGTTGTACATAACTTCAATAGCTATTCATCCAACACACCGAAGGAAAGGACTAGGAAAATATCTCTTGTCAAATCTAATCAAACGTTCAAGTTCACTGCGAACGAATCAAATTCATTTAGAAGTTAAAGACACCAACGAGCCAGCTAAAGCCTTTTACAAATCAATGGGCTTCAAAACTATAGGTAATAGATCTAATTTTTACAAAGATGGAAGTAATGCTCTTCTTCTTGCTAAAGAGACTAATAACAAATAAAAAAAAGCAATAATTCAGTTCGGTTTACCGAAACCAAAAAACAAATAAATTATCCATTCTTTGCATCAATTAATACTTTTAATTATCTTTCAAAGAACACTTAATATTTACCCTTTATAAAAAAAAACCTAACCGTACACATTTCACACTTAACCCTGATAAATTAGATGAAACAGTTAATGACTAAAGTTAATGTTCGAGAGGTTTACAGAAAAAGCTATAAAAGTGATTATGCTTGCCCAGGAAGAGGCAAGACGACTTGGTCATAATTTTGTTGGAACCGAGCAAATCCTTTTAGGTCTCATAGGAGAAGGAACTGGCGTTGCAGCTAAAGTTCTTAAATCAATGGGAGTAAATCTAAAAGATTCAAGAGTAGAAGTTGAAAAAATAATTGGAAGAGGTTCTGGTTTCGTTGCTGTAGAAATCCCTTTCACTCCAAGGGCAAAAAGAGTACTTGAACTTTCTCTAGAAGAAGCCAGACAATTAGGTCACAATTACATTGGAACTGAACATTTACTACTCGGGCTTATCAGAGAAGGCGAGGGAGTTGCAGCAAGAGTTCTTGAAAACTTAGGAGTTGATCTAACAAAAGTCAGGACACAAGTTGTTCGAATGCTTGGCGAAACCGCTGAAGTAACAACTGGTTCAGGGTCATCCAAAGGATCAGCTAAAACCTCAACACTTGATGAATTTGGAACAAATCTTACCAAATTAGCTAGCGAATCAAAGCTGGACCCAGTTGTGGGAAGACATTCAGAGATTGATCGTGTAATTCAAATATTGGGAAGAAGGACAAAGAACAATCCTGTTCTAATTGGAGAGCCTGGAGTAGGAAAAACAGCTATTGCTGAAGGACTAGCTCAGAGAATCCAACAAGGAAATATTCCTGACATTCTCGAAGAGAAGCGAGTATTAACTCTTGATATTGGTTTACTCGTCGCTGGTACCAAATATCGGGGTGAATTTGAAGAAAGATTAAAAAAAATAATGGAAGAGATAAAATCTGCTGGAAATGTAATTCTAGTTATAGATGAAGTTCATACTTTAATAGGAGCAGGAGCTGCTGAGGGTGCAATTGACGCTGCAAACATATTAAAACCAGCGTTAGCAAGAGGCGAACTTCAATGTATTGGAGCTACGACTCTAGATGAGTATCGCAAGCATATTGAAAGAGATGCTGCATTAGAGCGTAGATTTCAACCTGTAATGATTGGAGAGCCTTCAATTAAAGACACAATTGAAATCCTAAAAGGATTAAGAGAGAGATATGAGCAACATCACAGATTAAAAATTACTGACGAAGCTTTAGACGCTGCTGCTAATCTTGGTGACAGGTATATTTCAGACCGTTTTTTACCTGATAAAGCTATAGATCTAATTGACGAGGCAGGGAGCAGAGTCAGATTACTGAATTCTAAATTACCCCCTGAGGCAAAAGAAGTTGATAAAGAATTAAGGAAAATACAAAAGAGTAAAGAAGAAGCCGTAAGAGATCAAAATTTCACCCAAGCAGGAGAACTTAGAGAGAAAGAAGTTGAACTTAGAGATAAGATTAGGAACCTTCTACAGAACATAAGACAAAAACCCTCATCAACTGTCGATACCGATACTAATGATAATTCAAACAATGAACTTTCTGATCAAGTAATTAATCAGTCTGATGAATCAAAAGCTACTCAGCCAATAGTCAATGAAGAGGATATTGCTCATATTGTCGCATCCTGGACAGGAGTTCCGGTTCAAAAATTAACTGAAAGTGAGTCAGTCAAACTTTTAAATATGGAAGACACATTGCATCAAAGACTCATTGGCCAAGACGAAGCTGTCAAAGCTGTTTCAAAAGCAATTCGGAGAGCAAGAGTAGGTCTTAAGAATCCAAATAGACCTATTGCTAGTTTTATTTTTTCTGGCCCAACGGGTGTAGGGAAAACTGAACTCACTAAAGCTTTAGCGGCCTATTTCTTTGGTAGTGAAGAAGCAATGATAAGACTAGACATGTCTGAATTCATGGAAAGACATACTGTTAGCAAATTGATAGGTTCTCCACCTGGGTACGTAGGTTTTAATGAAGGGGGACAACTAACTGAAGCGGTGAGGAGAAGACCGTACACAGTTGTTTTGTTCGATGAAATAGAAAAAGCACATCCAGATGTATTCAACCTCCTGCTTCAATTACTTGAAGAGGGAAGACTAACCGATTCAAAGGGAAGAACTGTTGACTTCAAAAATACTTTGATAATAATGACTTCTAATATTGGATCTAAAGTTATTGAAAAAGGTGGAGGGGGATTGGGTTTTGAATTATCAGGGGAGAACCTAGAAGATACTCAATACAACCGAATTAAATCTTTAGTAAATGAAGAACTTAAGCAATATTTCCGTCCTGAATTTCTTAATAGATTAGATGAAATAATTGTTTTCAGACAACTCTCTAGAAACGAAGTTAAAGACATCGCCGAAATAATGTTGAAAGAAGTATTTTTGAGAATAAAAGAGAAAGGAATATCATTAACAGTGTCTGATGATTTCAAAGAAAGATTAGTTGAAGAGGGATACAATCCTTCCTATGGGGCAAGACCTTTAAGAAGAGCTGTTATGAGATTGTTAGAAGATAGCCTTGCTGAAGAATTTTTATCTGGGAGGATTAAAGATGGAGACAAAGCAGAGGTTGATATTGATGAAAGCAAAAAAGTAATTGTTAAACATCTTGGAAAAGATAGTCCCAAAACTGAGTTAGCAAGCGCTGCTATTTAACTTTGAAAGTAGAAATTCATTTGTATGTCTATAAATAATCACAGCATTTCACCTTCAAAAGTAGTTAGGGGTGAGCACGCTTGGATTAAATCAATAGATCTAGTTACTCAATTGTGCAAAAGGCCTTTATTAATTGGTAGAAGTAGCTCAACCAAAGGTATAAGAAGTTCATTCAAAAAAGATCTTCTTTTAAGAGGCATTCAATCATTCTCTTTTGAGTTAGAACATGATTGTTGTGAATTAGATATCAAAAATGCATGCCTAATCTCAAAAAACAACAATTGCGATGGGATTATTGCAGCAGGAGGAGGAAAAGTACTTGATTCAGGAAAATTAATTGCTGATTTACTTGGCATCAATTGCATTACTATTCCATTAAGCGCTTCCACATGTGCAGGATGGACTGCTTTATCGAATATTTATACACCTGATGGCAAATTCATCAAAGATGTAACTTTAAAAAACTGCCCAAACTTATTAATATTTGATCACACAATTGTTAGGTCCGCTCCACCAAGGACTTTGGCAAGCGGCATGGCAGATGCTGTTGCAAAATGGTACGAATCATCCTTAACGAGCAGCACAAGCCAAGATGGTTTTGTGCAGCAAGCAGTTCAAATGGCAAGGGTTTTAAGAGATCAATTATTTTTAAACGGTCAAAAGGCTTTCTTAAATCCACTTAGCAATTCTTGGGAAACTGTCGCCGAAGGATGTGCACTTACTGCTGGAATAATAGGAGGTCTTGGAGGTGCTAGATGCAGAACTGCAGCAGCGCATCCAATACACAATGGATTAACTCAACTTGCATACACAAACAAACCACTCCATGGAGAGCTTGTTGGATTCGGATTGCTAATACAATTACACCTAGAAGAGAAAAATTCGAATAGTCAATTACCTAAGCAAGCTAAGTCACAACTTATAGATTTCTTCTCTCAACTCAATCTTCCAATTTCACTTAAGTCTATTGGCCTTAAAAGCACGACTTCTGATGAACTACAAAAAGCCTGTAAATTCGCCTGCAGTGATAACTCTGATATACATCAATTACCTTTCCTAATAAATGAAAAAGAACTTTATGACGCAATTCAAAATTTTCAATCCTTATCTACAAGTTACAAAATAATTTCTAAATAATATTAAAGAACATTGAATCAAGAAGAAATTAAAAATATCGACGATACAAATGCTACTAAGGCATACATTAATGAGATAAGAGATCAAATTATTGACAAACAAGCACGTAAACTTTTTGAAGATCTTAAATGGATAGAATTAAAGGATATCTCACGATACAAATCTGATTTATTTCCAACAGTAATAACAGGCAAAGGAGAAAAAATTCTTTTAATACATGGTTTTGATAGTTGCTTTCTTGAATTTAGACGTCTCACACCTTTTCTAAATAAGAATAACAAATTAATCATTCCAGATTTATATGGATTTGGCTTTTGTCCGAGATCTAGTGGTAACAAATATGGATTCAAATATTTAATGAAACATTTAAATTCTGTTTTGAACTATTACTCAAAAAATCAACCTATTGGAGTAATAGGCGCCTCAATGGGCGGTGCTTTAGCTTTAGAACTCGCAAGACGAAACCCAAAAAAGGTCAATAAGTTATTACTTTTATCTCCAGCAGGGTTAGCAGGTAAAAACCCAAAAATCCCATGGCCTTTTAATCACTTGGGGGCCTTTTTCCTTCGACAACCTTTCGTCCGAAAGAGCTTGTGTAGACAAGCATTCGC
>QCIZ01000026.1 GCA_003216375.1 Prochlorococcus sp. AG-402-O21
ACTCATTAGAGAGATATTGATCCAATGATTAGATCTATTGATAACCCTCATAAGTATAAATAGCCCGAACTGGTTAGCCCTACTTCAACCGTCCTACCCCTATTGAGAGCTTCTATTTATATTTCACTCATCTTTTTTAAACCACCTAGACCAAACTTTTAGTCATGCTTGCAATTAACAAAACTACTGCTGCAAAACTAATCGTTCTCTGGAATCTTCCTGCACTTCTTTTATTAGCTGGTGCTTATGAAATTGGTACAACCGTATTTGCTTAACTAACAATGACATCATCTGATAACAGCCCAAAGAATTGGTCCGAGTGGAACAGCACAAAGCATTTCACTGATTATTCGAGAGATTCAGGAACAGGCAAATTTGTTCGCTTTACGATTGCAGCCTTACTCTTCGTTCCTGTTGGTTTCCTTGCTTACATGACTACTATATAGTTTTCAATATTGAAAACCAATTTTTTATTTGAACTACTGGACTGACTTAGGTCAGTAATTTGTTGCGATGCCTGGTTCAGCCGATTCCGCTATAACGAACTAGTATTTATATAGCTTTATGCGCCGTTTTTTACTTCTTGCACTAACACCTGTAATTTCTATACCAATAGTTGCATGTAGTCCAAAGAAGCAAACATCTCTTAAGCCTGTTGTAGTAGAGACCCTTATTAGTACATCTCAATCGTGGAATGGAGATTCTTTTAGCTATCCCAAGGGGCAGGCAGAAATGAAACTCGAAAAAATAACTGCTCAACCAGGTTTTAAGACGCCTCTTCACTTACATCCACAGCCTGGAATTATTTATGTACAAAGAGGAACTCTTTATTGCGAAACTAGTGACGGACAATCCCTGACGGTAAGGGCTGGTGAAAGCTTCGCTTCATCCCAGGACACTGCTCATTATTGTGAAAACACTGGTGATGAAGAGATGGTGGTTTTCAGTGCCTCAGCAGGATCTAAAGGCAAGAAAACAACCGTCCCGACTGAATAAATAAACGCCTTCCGATTGAATAAAGAAGGTTGACAACCAATTGCCATCGGAATCAGAGGGACTGACTTAAGTCAGTCCTTTTTATTCAACAAGCTCAATCCCATAAACAGTATCTTCGCAGTTATTAGCTTTATCCCATTCTTTAGCTTTATCTGAAGTCATTTCAGTACATAGTGCATCCATATTTAAGACATTCATTAGTAAATGAGATTTATGGTCATTCACTTTGACGAACTCATAATTTGAAACAACTTCTTTTCCCATATCTGCTATAAATCCTGTAACGTCTCTCTCAAAGTCTTCAAATGAGCAGCTAAAAGTGGAAATAATAAGTGTATTCATTAAAAGGTGGTGACAATCTTCAACAGCTTTGCATAGTTCTCTTAAAGTTGCATATCTAAAAGCCAACTCTTCAGGCGTTTCTGACATAACCAAATTTTTCTAACCCAAAATGACATCTTTCACATATGTAATGAAATGAGTTAGTGATTTCTTATGGTTTCTCTGATGCTTTTAGTCTGAGGGGTAAAGGCAAAGAGAACAAAACATATAAGTTATAGTAAATAAAAAGAGGAGCTGAAAAAGATTGCAGATATATATAAAGTGAGATGTAAAAAAAATAGAAGATTGGCTATAAATAAAAAACAAGCCATACATAATGAATTATTTACAAAATCTATCTCCAATTAATCAACTTTTAGTTTTGGTTGCCTTTATTGGACTTTTATTTGGTTTTTTAGTGGTTTACCTTGATAACAGCAAAGACTTCGCACTAAAAAGAGATTGGCGAGACAAAGATAGTAGCCAATAGCAAATTAAGGAAAACAATTAATAATCTCTATCACTTCAAAAGATAAAGATTAAGAATTTGATTTTATTTTTGTTGCCTAAGCAATCACATCAATATTTGTTATCGGAGTGCTTAGTAAAATAGTTCAACCAACCAATCCTGTCTTTTGATAAGTCTCATCCACTGTTGTCATTTCATTGTCATCTTCATGAAAAGAACACGTGTACATAAGATTTATTACCCGATCAAGATCAATTTCCCTATCTGCGACGTCCTGCCAAAGTCTCTTGGTTAATTCTTCATCACCTAGTTCAAATTGAGCCTGTACTAATTCTCGTACAAGCTGAAAAACTGCTTGGCGATCATTACGGATTCTTGCCTCTTGTGATACTAGCGTTACATCCGTTGAGCTTGGAATGATTTTTTTCTTGAGAGCCAATGTATTACGGAAGAGATTGTATCTATTTTTACAAAAAATTGTTTTATGGCAATCAGTAATTATTTCGATCTTTAAAAGATTTATTTGACAAAAACAATTCACTAAGAAGTTCCTATTTAAAAACTATTTCTTTACTTGTTACCCAGTAAATAAGTGAAACTCGTAATTAATGGGGGTGAAGCATGGAGTTCATATGAAACTCTTTACTCCTTTCTCAATTCACCGAAAGAAAATTTGGATCTTTGAAAGATTAAAACCAATATAAAGAAGAAAAGATGAAAACCTATTGTTAGATCAACTATTTAAATTCCTCTAGAGGAATAGATTTCATAGAGTTTTCTCCTGAGTGGGATTGATTCATTTGTTTATGAGATGGAGATTTTAGAGCCAAGAATTAAATATATGTGAAGCAATAAATGGGAATGCAGCTTTAATTTATTCATTAAATTTGTCTAATCGATAATGATGCTCTTCTTACTTTTTGTCCTTCCTCTTTTCTCGAGCAAGAGCATCATTTTCAAGCGTTGTATTTATCAAACCTTGGTAGTCTCCGCCCGCCGAGGCAAGACCAAACATCACAACGAAACTTAAACCAGCAATAATCGTCACAATCCATGTACCTGTACCCATATTTAGAGGGATTGCAAATAAAGGGGAAGGCATTAGAAATTAATAACTAAAAATATCCTAGACATTTCTCCTTAGCGTTTCATCGTTATTTATTCGACCTTCGTATTGCCCTTAGCATAAGTAATTTATCTGCATTTTCTGAGGGGAAGAACTTGCATTACTGTTTTCTAGTCATTTTATAGGTGACGTAAAAGAACAATCCCAATACCGTAAGGTTTGCAATAGCATAGGTAATTGCAATTACCATTAGTTAGCACTTTTATAGTTTTCTTCATTTGGGTCTATTCCACTTTCACCAAAGCTATATGAGGGTGAAGTATCTTGTTTTTTGATTTTTACACCAGCAATATTCTCTTTTGACGCTGCTTTTAATTCATCACCAGAAAATTGATAACCAAATTCCCTGGCTATTTCTGCAATTTCATTTGCATTAGCAGCAACTCTTATGGTGTTGAGTAATTCTTGATTTTTCTGAAGCTCTGAAAGAAAAGCATTTAGTTGATCTATTGCCATGCGCAAATCAAGTAGAAGTTCATTGGAGCCTTTAGGAGACCAAGCTTGGATTTTTTAGCCATTGTTACGCAAACAGAAAAATTTATTACATCACATTTTTTAATTAAAGATCTTTTTTAAAAAGGAAGATGTTGAGAAGGTAATCAATTAAGTTTTTGAAATCATCTAATAGCAATTGCAGAAGTTATTCTATAGGTTTTTTCGATTATTCTTTTAACCCACCCATAACTTATATCAAATTAATGTTTTAATATTCCATGAGGTTTGATCAATAACCTTATCTTTGATTTCTTTTCTATTTGAAAATGTTGCCCATTCAAATTCTTCAACGATGAGAAATAAAAAAATAAAGGCCAAAACAGAGTTGATAATAATAAATCTAATTGCTTCTACTAAAGTCTTGAGATCAAAAATACGTCTGTCACTATAGCTATATGTCGTTGCAAAAGTCATCCTTTAAAAACCTTCAAGAGTTATTTAAAAGAATAAGAAATTCTTCTAACAAGTCAAGAGAAGTCAACCCAAGGCTTGCCTCTGAAATTTCTAAGTATGAATTAGCTTTGTAGAGAATCGAAGAGCTTCTACAAGAATAAATCAAAGATCTAAAAACAATTAGTCCAAACCTGATGGAAGAAGTTTCCTCTCTTTACGTTCTATGAGAGTTGCTTCAGTAGCACCAATCCAAGCTTTGCGAAAAGCTTCACTTCTTTCTTTCGCTCCAAAATAATCAGTAGCTACTACGCAATCAGTAAGTTTGGTCATCATGCTTAAGTTTGAATGAGCGACGATTTCCATATAAACCGAATGCGAATGTAGTGCTTGGGACATCGATTTCATCGACAGTACACCAAATATAGCGGCGCCAACCAAAAATGCTATTTAGCTTTACATGGGGAATGCAAGCAATTAAAAGATATTAAAGAATCTCTGAGTGGTTTTGAATGCGGACATGTTTTTGATTTCTAAATTAGTTAGTTGCATAAAGAACGATTAATTCGAATTGCTCTTAAATTCAATTTTCTTCTGAAGGAATTATTTGATGTAATGCTTAGAGATATTGCAGATGCATTTGATGAACAACAAAAAAAAGAAAATAGTTGTAATTGTTTTTTATTAATTAACTTCTCATCAACACAAAGCTGTTAATTGAAAATGTTTTAGAGGTAGCTTTCGTACAGATTTGAAGAAAACTAATTAACTAATGACTAATTCAGTCGAATCAATTGTTATCTCTTTAGGGAATGAACCTGCAGAGGTACTTGGTTTCAAAACAGAAGAACAAATAGAAACAGCCTTAATCCCCTTAATGGCAGAAGTTTTAAACAATGAGACCCTTACTGTTAAACAAACCAATTCAAGCGGAATAAGACGAAACTAAATCACTTTATAAATTATCCAAGGTCCTGGTATAGACACAAAGAGTATTAACTCCAATTTCAAGATCAAGATTACCAGCTATTGAATAAGTAATAGATAAGTTCTTACATAAATGAATGCTGATAAGGAGCTAAAAGACATATTGAACATGGCAGTAAAGAATGCAGTCTCAAGAATGAAAATCGTAAGAAGTCCTGCTGATCGTCGCTGTTTATTCCATGAATACAAGGAATGGCTAGGAGAAAGTATTAATGATGAAGTTTTAGCAATTCCTACAGAGATAATACAAAACTAACTAGATAAATAAAGTCAACTCAAAAGGAGTCAACAATACTGTAGGGTCAAGTCATAACAAGATTAGGCTTTAATTTGCCATTAAAAAATAAAAGCAAGGGAATAGTTCCATGGGATTATCAAATTGATGATGAAAACTATCAAAAAGAGCCTTGGATTCTAAAGAAAGGAAAGGAATATGTAACTATTGAAAAAGACAACGATAATAAAGGTTTTTTCCAGCTTCAAAAGGATGAAGAGAAACGTCTATCTCTTAGCGCTTCGCAAGCTAAATTGACATATCGTCAACTAATTGAGTTTGGATATAAGCTACGAAAACCTAAGATTGAAATTACAAGTAAAGATTAATATTACTAATTCAACGTAAAGGTATCTTTTGAGATATTAATTTCAAGATTACTTGGTAGGGTCGATTTCAAAATCTTGTTCATCTATTTCGAATAGCTTATACAAATGACAGAAGACTGGAATACGACTGATGAGCTAAAGAAAGACATTATAACAGCCGTTTATAAGGACATAAATGATCAAATAGAAGAAATGGTTGAGGATCTTGGTTGTCCTCGAAGTTTTGCAGAAGGATTATTGAAATCTATTGCAGACAACTTTAAAGATGGAACGACAGTCGATCAAACTGAATCTGCCTATTCTTCTCGTCATGCTTCAACACCAGAGCATGAGAGAGGTGCACAAGAAATAGTAATCAAGAACGAGAGAGAAGTTAGGAAAGCCTCCTCTGAGTTGATGAAAGATTTCAATAAAAAGATTGAGGTTATTGAAAACAACGATACACAAAGTTCTTTATATTCCTCTCGACATCTCTCCACTCAAAACGAAGAAAAAGGAGCTGAAGCAATCGTTATTAAGAATGAAGAAAAAATTAGGGAAGAGATGAAAAAGGAGAAATCGTAAAAAAGAAATAGCAATAGTGAAATAGCTCTATTTCTAATGATGTTTCTACTTTGTAATGCTATGCAGCTTCAGCAACTCTTGATTCGTTGCGCTTTTGGTCTAAATAAATTATAGAATTAGCGACAGGAAATAATTTCTTTCCTAAGTGAGCTATTGCAATCCTTTTTGTTTCTGTCATTTCTTCTGTATAGAACTTCAAAGGCTGAGAAACATACTGATTGTCTCCACTCATTAAAAAATCACCAAAACATCTCTCTCTTATATAAGCGTATTAATAATTTGATTGCATTTATTACTACACAATCAAATTAACTATTCAAAATCAATTTCCACTTCTTCTTTCATATCCCTATCTAGGTCGGGAAGATTTGGCTCTATCCAATGAGATTTATTATCAACACCAGCCGCAGTTGCATAATTCATAATGTGCTGATCAACTTGTTTATAAATGTCATGTAGATTTAAGTCCTTACTAACACCATGTGCTATCTCCGAAACTTGTTGTTCTGTTAAGCAATGATCAGGATGAAGCAAATCACAGCAAGGAATTCTTTTTTCTATCAACTCATTTATGTTGATTTTAATTTCGTAATCTGGATGGACAGTCATGGTATGGAAGAACTTTTTTACTACTAGTAGTCCAATTTCAGGATTTTATTCAATTTTATCGTTGATCCCAAACAGCATCAAATTGATTCGCAATTATTTTTAAATCTGATTTGGGATAGGCCTGACATAAAAGAACATAACCTTCATCTTGCAATTCACTCTTCAACCCCATTGCTTCCATATCAACAGAACCTTCTTTGAGAAAGGCAGCACAGGTGCAACACATGCCTACAAGGCAAGAACTTGGCAACTCAACATTTGCATCTGCAGCTGCCTCTAGTACGGTCTGGTCTGACTTGCAGCTAAAACTTTTTTGAACTTGATCAATCTCGATATCTATCTTGAATAAGAGATCAGACATTTGAGCAAGACCAAACTAGTTTTATTATCGCCTATTTGTTACATGAAAAGAAAACTTTTTATACGAAACTGATCTTGTCTTTTTAATGTTCAGCTGAAAAACAAGAAATAGCTCTATCACTAGCAATTTAATACTCAGAAGGGACCTAAGAGGAACCCTTATGTCTTCCCATCAAAAAAGACAAGATGGGAAAACTGTCTCTGACTGATTGGGATAACAGGCGTCGAGCTTGCGACCTAGTGCTCCCAAAGCCCACGGGCTTCAAAAGTAATAATCGTAATATTCCATTAAAAAGGTTTATTTGCAATCAATCTCAGTCCTTTAGACGAACTAAGAATGACCACTAAAGATTAATTTTACCCCCAGTGGGGGGTAAAATAGGAAGATAGAGACATGGTGCTCCCTAATTGGCTAAAACAGCCGATCAACCAAGTTGGATAAAAGAATTTAGGAAAGCAGTTAAAGCTTCTACTCCTAAAGGGTGGCTAGTCATGCAAGGGAAGAAAGAAACGACAAGAGTTCAAATTCGTAAGAGTGGGGAAAAAATTGGTGACATAACAATTCCATATAAATGGGAGGAAAAATTCTGGCCTAATGCATTAAAAAGGATTAGGGCAGCAGCAAAAGCTTATGAAGAGTCGGGGCAAAAATTAGATGTAAGGGCTTGCTTTTATATTGCTCAAAAACATACAAGCGAAACTGAAATTGACTGGGAAAAATCAATCGAGGCTTATAGGGAATTTAAAAAAGATCGTGTAAAAGATTCGACTTGGCGTAGCAAATATCACCCAGTCTTTAAGAACTTAATCAATGCCACTAGAAAAAGTTCCAAAGCACCTTTAAATGGTGCACAACTATGCAAGGTTGCTTTAAAACAATGGCAACAAGGAACACAGATAAGAAGACACATGCGTCTAGCCCTTTTTGGGTTTCTTCGGTTTTGTGTTCAGGAACAGCAGTTCGAGTCCACGTGGTTACCCCCAGACGTAACAGATAAAGATTTAGTTACTACTAAAAAAAAGATTGGTTATCCATTAACTGATTCACAAATTCTTCAATTATTAGATTCATTCCCAATAGATAAAATTGGCAACAAATGGAGATTTGCTTTTCAATGTATAGCTGTTTATGGCCTAAGACCTGAGGACCTCCGAACTATCCACACCCGAAACGGTGGTCAAGAGATTTGGACTAATTTCGAAAAATCCAAAGGTGGTAAGAAAGGAGAAAAGACCGAGGCTAGACGTTTATATCCGTTGCTGGTCCATGACATTGATGGCCCCATTAACTGGCATCTAAAAGAACAATTAGCTATTTGCGAAAAAGAAGGTTTGAACCTACTTCCCCCACTTGGTAAAGAGGGTAATGCTGGCGATGCCTGCAGAACTTATTTAAGTCGCAGAAAAGTTTGGAAGGCAATCAGGAAAGAAGTTTCAATAAAAGAACAAGAATTAACTGCTTATTCATTCAGGCATCGTTATGCCTATTACGGTCACAATCGACCTAAAGCAGATGGAAGTTATAGAGCTCCAAAACAAATTGCTGATGCAATGGGTCACACATTAGATACTCATCTTTTGATCTATTCCAGATTCCAAACGAAAGATCTAGCCACTGCTTTTGACGAAACCTCACTCCTAGTAAAAGGAACATTTTGATTCATAAGAAAAATTTATTCCACGGTTAGCCCTACCCCGATCTAATCACAGAAAAAGAAGGCAGCTTTTAATTTAGGTGCATAAGTGATTCTTGTCTGAGTTTCACTAAAAAACATTCTCCTCACTAATTAGAAATGACTGCTGCAAGTTATAAATCTACAGCTTTAAAAGTTTTAGTTCTTTGGAATCTGCCCGCATTGCTTTTACTTGCCGGTGCTTTTCAAGTTGGTTCATCTGTAATCGTATAAAAGATTATGAAATCATTTTTTAAAATATTCCGAACAAAATGGTTTAGATCAGCGCCAGTTGTTGCAACAATTTTTATGTCCATCACAGCTACCAATATCATTGTTTTTAATTACTTTTTTCCTGATCTTTTATTCCATCCAATGTCGTAAAAGTGAATAAGCGTATACAGTTTTTTTTGATTTCAAAGATAACAATATTTATAGCCATTGCTTATTCAGGCGTCATGGCTTAATTCAAAAGCATCGAAGCTCGTCCACAAATACTGAGTTAATTAATAGGAAAACGTCTACTTATATCTTTTGTCAAAAGAGACATAGTGTTCGTACAAAAGTTTAGTTCTAAGTGATTCTTCTGTTGATTCTTTTTCTCAATTCCTTTAATTGAACGTTGAATCTTAATTGTTTTATATGATCAAGCTTTTCAGCCATATCTACAGGCATTGTTCGAGCGGCTTTAACTAACGCGAAAGCGTACCTATGTGTATCTTTAGGGAAAGAATCCATAGTCGAAGCAAAGACTCATGACCTCACTCAAGCGAAAACGATAACCATTTGTCCATAGGAAAATAAAATTTGAGTATTAGTGCTGAGAGCTACAAAAGAGAGTTTGAGCCATTAATAGAGAAAATTTGGCCCATTAAGGAACATGACCAGAAAAGAGTTCATGGATAAATTCTTTGATCTTTGCAAGGACGCTCAAGAAGAAATTCCACCAAATGTGATTGCAGAAATTCTCAGAGATTATGCAGATAGGTTGGATTAGATGAAAAAACTCTTTGCTTTTGTTCTTAGTCTGCTTTTGTTTATCTGTCCTTTTGCAGTTCAAGCAGAACAAATAGCTGATGCACATACACCTGAACCAATATCGGAAGACGCACTCAATTACTTACTGAGTGAGGACATGTATCAAGGCACTCTTAGTTGGCAAGGAAACAAAACTTCCACCAAATTTAATTACGACATGAAAAAGGGAAATAAATAAATGGCAATATTGGCAGTTTTAGTTCTCATTGGATTTGCCCTGTCTTGCTACTTCCGAAACTGGGAAGTTTTTAATCACATGCTTGGATATGGATTAATTTTTGCCTCAATACCATTAGGTCTAAAATTCGCATCTGTGGCAGGGTTAAAGCCAATAGCAGTTTTCTTTATTTACTTATCTGTCTTTTGGATTGTCTATTATTTTATTTATCTAAGGAAGCGTTAAATACAAAATTATCTCAAAAGAATAAAAGGGGCTAAGTGCTGGGATGTTCAATCTTTACCCTTCAAAAAAACTTCCTCACACAGTTTAGAAAACCCTCCATAACAAGAGGGTTTTCTTTTGCCTAATATTATTCTTAATCATATAGCTGCAATGATTGATTTAATTGGGAGTTTTATAATTGCTGCTGACGCATGGACTGGGAATATTCAAAACGAGATGGATGCTAGATATGTAGAACAGTCATCTCTGACTAATCTTTTTACAGAACATAAGTTTTGGGGTTGGGCTGGACTCCTTTTAATCTTCGTAGCGATTGCCGCAATATTTTATTTCCAATTTCAAGCTTGGGAACAAGAAGATCAAGAACAAGAAGGACTTACTCCGAAACAAAAGGAGTTTGTCGAGTTTCTTGAGAAGGCTTCCAATCAATCAAAAAATGACGAATGAGAGAAGATCCTCCATTTTTAATTGGATTTTCTGGTAATGAAAATAGTTATTTCTACAAATAACCAGTCCAAGCTGAGTATCCAGTTTAGTAATTAAAAATACTTCCCTTGTGCTATGGATTTAGTTAGAAAGTATTTATGAATGAACCTCTATTTTTAAAAGTTAGACCTGGAGACACTGTTCTCTATGAAAATGATCAGATAGGAAAAATTCTTACTTTTATTGGTGGCTCAAGAGATCCCGACGCACCGACTCTCTTCCAAATCGCAAATGTAGATTCTGGAGAAATTCGCTGGATTCATGGAGAGGAAGTTACCGAGATAGTTAGCGAATATCGGACAATCATAAAAAAGCCTTCTTCTTTTTACGAGCAAATACAACAGCAGCAACAGCAATAAAAAATCCTCCTAAAAAAAGGCATTAATGCCGATAGCTTCGAAAGAGAGTTTGGGTTTTTAATAGACAAAATCGCCTATTATGGGGATGAAGAAACTCTTATTGTTTGTTCTTGGTCTTCTATTATTTTTCAGTCCTTTAGCAGTACAAGCAGAAGAGTTTGAGATAATGCCCCAAGAAGAAATATCTGAAGCCCCTGCCCTTGAGCCAATAACGGAAAAGCAACTAAACGATTTATTTGGAGAGGAAATGTATATAGGAGAAACTGATTGGCGTGGCAACAAGCTTTCAACTAAAAGGGATTACAGCAACAAAAAGATAAAAAGATAGTTCTAGGCAAGGCTCAAAATATACAAATTGGAGGACCTTACGAGTCAGACTTTTCTCGGTTTAAGATTAAAGTTGTTATTTGATTAAGGATAGTTTTACGGATGACTTTCTAAGAAACCGTACTTAATTTTATTTCAATTGTTCTGGTTGGCTTGTTGATTTAAGTAGACGTTCGCTTC
Organism: Prochlorococcus sp. AG-402-O21; assembly: GCA_003216375.1. Lineage (GTDB taxonomy): Bacteria > Cyanobacteriota > Cyanobacteriia > PCC-6307 > Cyanobiaceae > Prochlorococcus_B. The sequence continues at coordinate 11,387 of QCIZ01000026.1, forward strand.
ATCTTTGTGGAGTGCATTATATGGAAGTAGGGAAAGGGATTTCCAGTAATTAATCAAGTTCATGAACAACCTAGTACTAACTAAAAAAAAGTCTTAAAAGCTGAAAGACTACACAGAGCTCAACTTGCCACATTTAAGAAAAGAGTATTTACTTTTTACAAACCCTTCAGTTTTTGAAGAAAGACAAAACCAAGCTTGCGAAGAAGTTGCAGCAATGGATTCTTGATTAAGAATTGAATTGAGTGCTGACTCCTATTGAAAACATTGGGCTGACTTAAGTCAGCCATTTTTTTATTTCCTATCGAATAACTAGGAGATAGTACTTGAGTAAAAGCCGAGGTGTTTAAATCAAAAGGAATCAAGTAGAACAAAGAAATACGAACAGGAGGTTTATGAAGCTAAGAACTCCATTTTCTGTCATCAAAAATGCGTTGAGTGATATTCGAGTCATGCATGATTTCAATTATGAAATTCCTGTTGAAACCAGAGAGGAGTTTTGGAAAGAAGAATGTGAAATCCACCCAACTTCGTCAACATGCAAAGTTTATGACGACTAATAAAACAAAAATTTAATGGATCCGTTAGATCCTGCCCTTCAAAGTACAGCCGTATCAGGAGTTAAGCCTTTATTAACTCTGGCAATTTTTGCTGGAGTAGGCTCTTTTTTTCTTGGAGCACTTGTTACTGCTATTAGAAGAGGAATGAAAGAAGACGGTTGGTTCAAATTCAACAAAGAAGAAAAAGAGCAAGACTAAGCAATTCCATTTTTAATTCTCTAATCTGAGCAAGACAAATTGGACTCGATACAGATATATATGGAATTCTTTGATGAGTTCGAAATTATTGGTGGGATCATTCCTAACTTGATTGGCTTAGCAGTTTTTTGTGGGGTGATTATTTATTTTGATAAAACTAGAAAAGCAAAAGTAATACGTGGAGAAGAAGTCCCCCCTCATCAATAAAATGATTCTCTTTGCTAAAGCTCAAATCATTGGTGGAATCGTTCCGAATCTGATTGCTTTTGTTTTGTTCCTTGGAGCAATTGGATATTTTGCTCTAACTGGAAAAATGGCTGAGATGTTCGGCTGGAAAAACAAGAATTAACAGGTACAGAAGTTATGACTGGGCCTGGTGCAAGATTTCAAAACCTATTGGGTAATCTTTAATACTGTTAGTCGATCTTCTATGGCCTAGAAAGTTTATGGATAGCCTTATCAGACTTTTTTAAAATTTTTAGAGCCTCTTTTCTTGAAGTACAAGCATCTGCTTTAGCTTGAAGTTTTAAAAGTTTGGCGTGTTGTTTCTCTAAGTTCATCCAACATTGGATAAAAACGAAGAAAACAAACTAACAGCTTTAGGCCCTAACCGAGGAAAGCTGACTCGTAAGGTTCTCTAATTTGTATATTTTGAGCTTTGCAATAGAAAACCCTCTTTTTTAAGAGAGGGCTAACTAACTTTAATAGTTACTCAAAGCTCCACATAGGAGTCTCGAAGTGAATTGGTTAAGCCGGGTATGTAGGAAATGCAAGGCTTAGATTTGTTTATCAAGGAAGGCGGAAGACTACCATTAATAAATTTGCGAGCAAAGGGACAGGATTTCACCGACTGTCCCCTTCTCTAACCAGAGCTTGATCCGCAACATAGCCTTTGACTTAGTTACTCGCTCCTGTGTGAAGTTAATTTAAAAGTAATTCTATAAAACTGATGTTCGGTTGAGGTAGTGCTTTCCTGTCTATTTTTTCTTTAGCTTGTCGTAGTTAAATTTTGTCAAAGCTTTTTTACCTTACCAACTAAGACTGCCTTAATACATTCCCTCACCTCGTAATTATTTAATTGCCTCTTCCAGCATTGGATCAGATGAAAGTGGTTCAGCTATTTCGTTTGCTTGATGCAATAGGACAGAAAAGATAAGACCAAGAACAAAATAATAGAGTTTTTTTTCATTGCTTTTTGAGACCGTAGATATGAATGAGAAATTTTATGTGCTTTCAATTGGTGCCATTGTTAATCCTTTACTGACAAGTTGCTGATGATATAGCTCTGCCTGTTCAAGGGGGCCTCTCCATACTTCCGCCGAACCTTCCTTATCCACTTCGACGGCAAGCTCCCATGATCTTTTTTCACTCATTCCTGGGATGATTGTCACAAGACAATTTGCCACATGTTCAAACGAATTAAAATTGTCATCAAGAACTATGATCCTTGCGTTTGGATACTTTTTTATAGTTTTCTTTGGATCTATGACTGTAAAAGTTGAATCAGTAATTTGATCCATAAAGATGGGGGTCAATGCTCCCAAGATAAATCGACTGTCAACCGAGATATAACTCTACCAATCGGGATAATCCCCTTGGACTGGTTCCTCGTAAAAATCACCTTTTTTGATACCAGCAAAATATTCAATTAAAAACTCTGGCTGGTTGGCTTGGTCTTCCAACTTAAGAGTCAGTTTCTTTTACTTGCTCAGTTTTTGTTTCTTGGTTTGTTTTGTCTTTTGAATAAGAACAGCCACCTTCACCCCAACCCCATGCAAGGGATGGACTTCCAATAACTGAAACAGCAAAAACTAATGAAATAACCTTTTTCACTTTGAACTTAAAAGTCTATTCAATAGCATAAGAGCATTTTTCTCTAGCCGTTAAATCCAGTTAAATCAAACTGAAAAGTAATTAATGAGTTACTCCGCCATCAATAATGGTGATATTGGTATCTGTTGAATTTGCCCAACGTAATTTACTTAGTTCTTGATATTCCGAACTATTAAAAGCATCAATTGCAGCTTGCTTTGATGGAAACTCAATGATAACTCCTAATTTTCCACCCTTTCCTTCAACAGTTTCGGCATCCATATCTTTGGCAAAAACTGAACCACCTACCGATTCCACCCAAGGCTGAAAGGCTTCAACATATTCAGCAAAAGCTGGATTCGTAACTGTGGTAGTAACAAGCCAAAGCCCCTTAGCCATGAAACAAAAAAATAATTCAAAAGATTTTCACATACTCCATTTTCTTTGTATATGAATATCAGAGAACCCTTTAACTTCTCCCATTCCATCAAACTTTATGGTTAAGCTTTGAAAATAAAAAAGCAACGGCTGGGAACCGCTGCTATTACAGATCGGGGCGACAGGATTCGAACCTGCGACCTAGTGCTCCCAAAGCACTAAAAAAGGCCCCTTCCGTAATGACAAAGAAGAGGCCTTTTATGTTTGTTTTTAAGAATCAGAATTAAACAATTCCTGGAATGATCCAGCCTGTTATTCCGTAGTTAATTACAGCTGCAAAGAAGCCCATCATCGCTAGGCGGCCGTTCATTTGCTCGGCAGTTTTCCAATAGTTAGTTTCTTTGTTCATTACACGAAACCTGGAATGATTTGGCCGGTTGTTAGGTATGCGCCAATAAGAGCTAAGCAGCCAACAGATGCAGCGAGACCATTGAGTCGTTCAGCAATGACTTTGCCTTCTTCTACTCTTGGAGTTTCTGTGGTTTGGTTTTTCATTAAACGACACCTGGGATAAGTTGACCGGTTGTTAGGTAGATACCTGTTAGCAGAACGAATGCCATCATGGCTGGTCTGCCGATGCTTCTTTCTAGAATTGTTTTGTTAGATGGTTGCATTGTTTTTAGTAGTTACTTATTAGTAGTTATTGGCTTAGAAAATTCCAGGAATGATTTGACCTGTTGAGAAGTATGAAACTAAAAGACTGATCATGCCGATCATTGCCCAACGACCATTAGTCTTTTCTGCTTCCTCTGGATAGCTGGTGTAGTCCTCTACAAGCTGAGGCTGTGTTTCACGGCCAAAGATGTTTTGCTTGCCGTACTCAGTGATT
>QCIZ01000027.1 GCA_003216375.1 Prochlorococcus sp. AG-402-O21
TAAACCTGGAGAATTTTTTAAAAATAATAATCTAAAAATTCAGGCAACATCAGGTGCATCAGTCCCAAATATTGAGAATGGCTACATTATTGATTTAGGCTTAGATTCAATATATATTGAGCCACATGGATTTCTTGACAAAAAAATAAAGCCTAGAAATATAGATTTGGTAATAACACCAGTAATAGATTTCTCACTACCACTTGTAGGTAAATTTATTAAGGGTAAAACTGTACTACCTCAATTACTAAAGTTATTTAATCCAACAACTATTTTAGCAAGTACGACTGGTGGGGATATAACTTTTACTGGAATCATAAATAATTTAATTAAAGTAGACGGATCAGTCGATGATATTAGTTTATTTAAAGATACTAGTACTAAGTTAATAAATCCATTACCATTAACAGTCTATGAAATATAACAACATCTAAAAAGTGATAGAAATCTATATTTTATTTTTCTCATCTTGCGTAATATAAAATTCAGATACTTCGTTTAGCATCTTAATAACAACATCATTGCCACATTTTGTTCTTTCTTGAAGTCTCATACATGCTTCTTTGATATTTACAAAGGCATCTTCTCTCATATCAGATAGTTGTTCTTCAGTATATTCTGCTTTACTCATTGGGAATTAAAATATTAATTTGATATTAGTACACGGATACGTTAAAAAATCAAAATTAATCTAAGAATTAATTAAATCTGATAATGACTTAAGTTGAACACGATATTTAACAAGCGTTTGCAAATCAGAAAAACCTTCTGTTTTTAGTTTAGATATGAATGATTTCTCAAATCCTAGTATTTGTTGAGCAGAGCCTTTCTCATCATAATTACTAAACAAAGGTTTTGTCTTCTCGTATAGGTTCTGATAGACATCTAAATCGGATTGGCTATCAAAGACAGAACCATCTTCTGCTCTAAAAGATTTTTTATTAATACTTTTAAACAAAAATAGTAAAAGAAATACTATTGCAACCAAGATAAAAATAGCTATAGCTATTAATGTAATATCCATAAATTTAGTAAGAACTATTTAGCATCTTAGTTGAAAATGAATAGAAATGGGAAGATATTATTGTCAAAATGAGTATCATCACTTAATACAAAAGATATATTATCTGAGGAGTTTTATAAATTTACGATTTCTATTGATATGTATATAATATAAAAGTATAAAAAATAAGAAAAATGAAGTTTATTTTATTAATAGTCATTATGCTTATATTAACTATTAGTATATTTAATTATTTGATCTATAAACGAAGGAAAGATTCATATCTTAAAGCCGGTAAAAAGTGGGATAGAATAGTTAAAGAGCTAAGTAATAGAAAATAGATATTTTAATTATATTCTCCTGGTACATCATTTTTCCTTACTGTAACTCTTCCAACTTTTTTTCCTGAAAACCGTAGAAGTTCATCTCCCGAAAATTCATAGCCCCTCCTTAAGCCAATCAGGGCAACGTCATCTGCCGTTGAGGAAGAAATGACTTCGTCTTTTAAAGAGGCATCACTCTGCATTTCCTTTAAAAATTTTCTTAATTGATCTATTGACATTTAAGAAAAACAAATGTATTGATTAGATTTAGTACTTTAGATTATCAAATACCTGTTAAAATAAATATTAATAAAATGACTACAGAAAATTACTATAAAATAGATAATCAATCAATAATCAAAATAAAATGTATACTATATAAAATACCGTAAATAAAATGAAAGTAATCCTTGTTATATCTATAATAATTTTTTCTTATTCCTCTACAGTATATTCATACCCTGAAAGCCAAATGAACGATTGTGTTTCAAGTGCTTTAAGTAACCCAGCAACTAAGTCCATATCCAAAATCGCAATAACCAATTATTGCGATTGTGCTCTCAAAGCAATTATTGACGAAAATAAAGATATTAAAGAATCAGGTTACGAGTGTGCTCAAAAAAACTTTAATTAATCCACTTTAAATACAAAATAATCATAGCTATTTTCTAAAACTTTAATAGATCTAGTAAAAATGGGCATCAGATTTTCCCCAATCATTAGGCAATGCCAAAACCCAATCATCAATAGAAGTTCCTAGCCATTCTTTATATTCTTGAAATATACACCTTTTAACATTGATATCTGATTCAGATTCTATTCGAATAACAGCGTATGAGACAATCTTGTGAAGCGTCTCCTTCAAATCATTATCATCACTCATTTAATCCATTTCAATTCAACTTACTGAACACATAGCAATAAAATAAAAAAATAAACGCGTAGATCTTTAAAAGATCATGAACTTCAATGACTTTTAATGTGGCCAGATTGAGGGTAAAGGAACTCGCAGAGGCCTTAAACGTAGACTCTCCAGAGATAATTGCAATATGCATAATTCTAAAAATACCTGCTGCATCGCCGCTCTCATCATTATCAATAGAGCAGAGCAAGGAAATAATTGACTATTTTCATAAAACAAATCCTAATAGTAATATAGATAAAAAATAATTTTTTAAAGCGAATATAACCTAGAGTTATAATTATAATCTCCGTATATTACAACGTAAAAATATAATCGGTAGGTATGTGGAATGCTAAAAGAATGAATTAAGAATATAACTACAAATCATTAGCTTCTCTAAACAAGGCATCTTGATAATCAGAATCTTTTTTTAAATTTTCCATTTTAATTGGATCAAAGTGATCTATGAGTGACTTGCCAAACTCAAAGATTTCTAAATCAGATAACCCCTGATCGCGTAAACCTGCAAGAATTGCTGATATGTCTTGAAAAGCATCCTTACATAATTCTTTTTTATCTTCAGCTGTAAGAGATTGCATATCAGATGATAACTAATACATGATTTCAATCATACTATAAGTAATGATTGAAAATGGCTAATTATATAATAGGATAGATTTATACCTATAGAAATAACAACGAAAAAATATTTAATTCAATTTTCACTATACTATAAAAATTAAGACTAAAGAATTAAATTGAATCTGATAAAAACAAATAAATTTAGAGGCTATTTAAAAGTTTGGGCAGCACCAATATCTTTACTCATATTCTTATTTTTATTCGGTGCTTTAGGCTATCGATTTACAGAAGGTTGGGATTGGGGAGATTGTTTATGGATGGTACTAATAACCATTACAACAATAGGTTTTGGTGAAGTTGAAGTATTGAGTTCAGCGGGGCGGGTCATAACTTTTTTAATCATCGGAGGAGGATTATTTGTAGTTCAATTAACTCTTCAAAGATTTATACAATTGTCTGAACTAGGATATTTCATAAAATTAGAGGAGCTCCGATTAAGGAGATTAATTAGAAGAATGAAAAATCATGTAATCATATGTGGGTATGGACGCACAGGTAAAGAAATTGCTGACAAATTAAAGTCCGAAAAAATATCTACTTTAATAATAGAAAACGACTCAAAAAGGAAAACCGAAGCTGAGGAAAAAGGATTCAACGTCCTATTAGCAGATGCCACTATGGACGAAACATTATTACTAGCAGGAGTAAAAAATTGTCGGAGCTTAGTGGTTACTCTTCCAAATGATGCAGCAAATTTATATGTAGTTCTCAGTGCAAAAGCACTAAATGATTCTTGCCGATTGATCGCTAGGGCAGCTAACGAGGAAGCTGCTAGTAAATTAAAACTAGCAGGAGCTGATGCGGTAGTTAGTCCTTATGTTGCTGCAGGGAGAACCATGGCTGCCTCAGCCTTAAGACCTATAGCTGTAGACTTTATTGATTTACTTGCAGGATCAGATTGCGAAATAGAAGAATTCAAGCTCACTGATGATATTGATAAAATTGAGTTTTTCAGATGTCAACATGAAACTTTTTTTGACTTCTCAAAACGAGGTGAAGCACTTCTTTTAGCGACTAAAGTCTCAGGTCAATTGATGGGCAATCCCAAAAATAAGGTATCAATCTCTCCAGGTATGATTTTGATATTCCTCGGAAGTCAAGAGCAATTAAACAGGATTAGAGTTCGCCTTTTAGAAGTTTTGGTAAAAACAACTTAGTTAATTTTAGAAAACAATTTAGCTAGGGTTAACACTACAAAAAACACTTAACACCTTAAAAAAAAATTGATTAGAACAAAATTAATTGTTTTACGTAGATGCCATTACACACAAAAAAAGAGTTGGCTGCCAAAATAGGAACAAAAATTGAGTCATCAAAAATCAATAGGAACATATTTTCTAAGGACTACGTAGATTTCTTGAGCGAAGCTGGCTGGAGATTAGAAAAAAAACTACCATCAAATAGTAATAATTATTCGGACCTTCTAGAAGATACCGATTGGAAATCAAATGATATTGATTTTAGATCCTTGAAACATTACAGAAGAGATCTTGATGCATTGAGTTAATACTTTTCGTATTCAATTAAAGCTAAAATTTATTTATACATCTAATTATCTGATGTATAAATAAATTATATGAGAAGAGATGGATTCTGAAAATCAATCATGGAAAGTCTGGGTTTTTGTTTTTTGCCTCAACGTAGTTGCAATTGGAGGAGCTCTCTACCTTAAATCAATTGGTATTGACCTTTATGCCTTCAGGGGTACTTCCTGATTTTTAGTCAAACGGCATTTAACAATACAAAAAAAATTAAATAGGAATTTAAGATAAAAATGGAAAAAGAAAACGAAACCAAATGGAAAAAAGCCTTAGATAATATATTAATTTATAATCTTTATATTTTAATAATAGGTTCCTTATATCTAGCCTTTAGTTTTGTGTTAAGTGTTAATGGTAACACTTATTTTTATATTTTATTTCAAAAGCTCTGGTATCCAGTGTTTATTCCATCGTTAAGTTTATTCTTTACGGCCATATTGGTTGAAGCTGTAATAAATTCTCTAGTTGATCGCAAAAACAAATAAACCCATGCAAGGTTAAGCTTTCAACATTTATGACCAATCAATTGTTTTATAAAATAATTGGCATAAGATGAAAAAGATTTAAAGTAAATAATGAGATTTAAAGTTTCTATGATTAATGATCAAGGTAATCACCATGAAGAAACTGTTATTGCCAATAATAAAGAGGAAGCAAAAAGGAATGTTCTGGGTTTTATTCCCCATTCGACAGTATTAGATGCTAAATGGGTCTATAAATAATTTTAAACCAAAAAAACAATGGAAGAACTTACTTATAAGGATCTGAGCAACAACGAATTAGACACTCTTAAAGATATGTACATATCAAGTCGAGTTAACTCTATGACCGAAACTGATCTAAGGAAATTTGTTAAGGAAATAATTATCGATCAAATTAAAGGAACTGTTGGTAATGCTGAAGAGAAGGAAGCCTGGGAAGAAATAAAAGATCATTTCTCAGAAGAATTAAGTAAAAAGATTCTTGAAGTGAAAGAAAAATGCAATAAAAACACTAAAGTAGAACAAAAAAGTCAAGAGGAGATTGAATTTGATAGAAGACTTGGACTTCTAAAGCAACAACAAGAAGAGGATTCAAACAAAGACATGTGGTAAGTTTAATGATTATAGAATATTATTTAAGCTTTATATATATCACTGATATTGAATATATATTAATAGAAAAAGAAAGAAGCAAGACGAAATAAGAAAGAAAACAAAATAAAAATAATTAATCTTGTGGATCTATATTTTAATTCATTCCAAAAACTTAAATATTTACCTGAACAAACGAATAAAGAAATAAAGGCGAGTCCAAATGATATACGCTCAATCCAAAAAAGTGACTTATATATAGCCATACTTAAGTCATTAATATATAAAGATATAACTAATAAAGTAAGAAAAAAGATAAATAATAACAATAATATTGATTTTATACAAATTCCAAAAGTTAAAGTTAAAGGATAATTAAGTATGGAAATTCTTTGTTTTATCTCTTTAATATGAGAATTTTTCAATCTGAAATACTCCGTTTGAGGGATTCTCAACTTTTTATAGCGATTATGTAACTCTCTTTCTAATTTCATAAAATCAGCAGTATAAAATTTAGCTACTACGTTATCTGGCTTTAGTTGTCTCATTCTATTCTCAATGTTTTTTGTTATACCAATCTTATATAAATCTCTATTCCTTATTAAGTAAAGCCAACCACTCATATAAATTTAAACTCTTTCTTATTCTTGATTAATAAGGGAATTATGCTGCATTTGTTTTTCTCATTGAGTTAAATTTTTCTCTCATCGTAGGATTATTTCTGGTCAATCTTTTAACCGAAACCTCTTGAGCTTTATCATTAGCTAATCTAAGGTTTCTATCAGCGCCAAGTAATGCATCTTTGGTTTTTTGCAAGTGATTAATAGATTTATCAATCTCCATAATTGCTGTTTCAAAACGTTTTGAAGCAAGAGCATAATTTTTACCAAAAGAATCCTTAAATAATTCAAGGCTATTTTCAAAATTTGTGATATCAATATTCTGCTCTTTAATAGCTGCTAGTTCTGATTTATACTCAAGCGCCTTAAGTGAAGCATTCCTTAATAAAGAAATTATTGGTAAAAAGCATTGCGGACGAACAACATACATTTTAGGATACCGATATGAAAAATCAACAATACCAGCATTAAATAAGTCATTATCAGATTCTAATAAAGAAACTAATACAGCATATTCGCAATTTTTTTCTATACGATCTTTGTTCAACTCTTTAAGAAAATCCTCATTCTTCTTCTTACTGGAAGTGCTATCACATTCGTTTTTCATCTCAAACATAATAGATACTATTTCATTCCCTTCACTATCAAAGTCACGGAAAATATAATCACCTTTACTTCCAAAACTAGCATCATTATCTTTGTCAAAATAGGCATTAGGAAAGGCTGTAGCCCTTAGTCGATTAAATTCATTTTCGCAATGTTGCTCAAGTGACTCACCAACCATTTTTGTGGACAATTTTGTTTTCATATCACGAAGTCTCTCAATTAAATCATCTCGATCTTTTAACTGAATCTCATATCTCATTTTTATAGATTTTTCAGATAATTCCTTTTGCAGCTCAACTTTATCTAAGTTATTTTTTAGTTTTTCATACCCTTCTTTTAATTCAGTAATTGCTTCAGATACTGCAAGTTTTTTATCAAATTCACTCTTTTCTCTTGTTTTCTCCAATAAATACTCAAGTGAGTCTCGCTCTTTTTCGAAGGTATGCTTAATCTTGTTCACAGTCATAGTTTTTTCAGCCTGGGCAGAAATCAATTGAGACTGAAGGCCTTGCATTTTTTTTTCATTTACAAATGCGGCCTCTTGCATTTGTAATCGAAGATTTTGAGTAGCAAGATCAACGGATTTCTGTTTATCCCTTTCAAGAATTTCAAGTCTTTTCTTCATTTCATCGTCAAACTCCTGATCTCTTACCTGCTTAATAATATTTGAGTAACTATCTTCATCAATACTTATCGTACTGCCACATTCAGGACATTTGATTTCATTCATATCTGAGCAAGAGAGACCAAGAATCTATTGTCTCTTTTTAACTTGTTTCGATTCGACAAGCAAGAATGTTGTTAAACCCAAAAACCAGTTATCAAAAATGATGAGGTTAAGACTAGATAGTTAGAGAATGAAGAAATCGTATTAGATTATTCTTTGGATCTTGGGTAGATTCCAGATAAATCTCCTTTGTTTGCCTTAATAGCCGAAGATTTCCATTCGTACCATTTTTTATTTCTTGAATAGTCTTCCTCCTCCCAAATTTGATTTTGAAATATCAAGATTCCACAAAGTATAAAAAAAATGAGTACCCCCAAAAAGATATGCCAATCAAACATTATTGATGCATTTGAATAACGAACATAGGCAACGATTTTCAACATAATGTCCCTTATGAACGAGTCCGTCCCAAAAAATTACTTGATAAATACTAAATTATTTTCAGTACAAGTGAGGTTTCTCACCAACACATCATTAACAGGTTAAAGATGAATGAGTAATTATATAGTTATCAACTATTAGCAAAATCTCATTATGTTTGAGCAATAATTTTTACTACACAACATATATTTAAATACAAAATAAAATAAGATTGAAGAGTATTGAATTCAACAAAATGTCATTACTGAACTTTGCTCTGTCTCATTCAGAGCTAGGCATAAGCCATTTTACAACAGATTTAATTCTTGTTCTTTCATTCGCAGTAGTAACAGCACTTCCTATGTCTTTATTAAGACCTCAGATACGAGAAGAGAATGTAAAGAGCAACGTTTTTAAAAACTGAAGTAAGAATCTTACGGTTAAAGAATATGAATAAGTTATCAATTAAAAGCATAGGTTTATATATATCAATATATAAATTAGATATTAATATAATTACTTTTTGTTTTTTTTATATTTTCTCAATTATCTATGAAGATAAGTAGCCCATTAAATTTAAATTGAGATAAACCCTAAAATATCTTATTTAAAAATATGCTACTGCTTATATTTTTAAGCTACTTTTAAATGTTTTTTGCTTTTTTGGCACGTTTTCAGACTTAGTGTATGTACAATACTTATATCAATAAATAAAAATGTCAGATAAAAGTTTATTCATATATGATGGAGAATGTCCATTTTGCAATCACTTTGCACAATTACTTGAATTGAAATGCAGTCTATCTAATTTCGAAATATTAGATGGAAGAAAAAATCTAGCCCTATTAACTAAACTCTATAACCAAGGCTATGATTTGAACAATGGAGCGATTCTAATCAATAATGAAACTATCATGCATGGTGCGGATGCAATTAGTTGGGTTTGCTCTGAGATCAAAGAGCCAAGTGACTCGCTCTTAGAACTACTACGGATTCTTTTCACCTCTAACAAGAGAACTGATTTTTTATTCCCGTTCCTTTTATGGGGTAGAAGATTATCACTTACATTAAAAGGGAAGGTATGGCAACCGGTTAGCGAAAATATTCAATACTATTGAATTTGATCTAGATGCTGAACAAAATTATAAAGTTAGTCAAATATGTAAAATTTAGACGATTTGATATTAATTCCAAATCTAGCAATTAAATAATTTAATATCAAAATTTAATAAGACCTATTCATATTTAAAATTAGTGCTGATAAATTTAAATCATTCAAAAGCTGATTTAAATTTCAATAATTCAATATTCCGTCTGTAATTACAATGTGTAAAAAGAATTAGTAGTTTTTTTTAAAGTCTGTTTTAAATTACATTTGTAACATCAGTTGATGAGAGGATAGATCCAATACCTAGGACGAGTTTAAATGTGTAAAAATAAGATTTTGTATACCATAGCTAAATATGCTTATAGAAATCCTTGGCAATAGCAGTTCATTACTAGTTATATTTTTAATTGGTTTATCAATATATTTCGGAATCCAAGCTAAGACGAAAAATATAAAATGAGCTTAAATTATCTGATTAATTACGAAGGATCCTACTCGAGAAGTAAAGCTATAAAAAAAAATAATTAGAAGTAATCTTATTCAAGTAGTTGCTTTTTAATTTTCTCAAGACTAAGGCCCCTCTCACACTCAATACTTGAAATGGGTATACAACTCCAATCCACGAACAGAGTAAGCATTACAGCAACAAAAATAGACAATGGCAAAACAAGCTCAAGATAAACATGTCGAACCATATAAACCATTAAATCCGAAGTATTGGTAACAATCTCTTCATAAAGAGGATCAAACAAGGATCTTTGCTACATAGAAGGTACCAATGTTAACCAAATTAGATATCAGAATGTGGTTATAAAGAATTATCGACAAGATAAACAAATGAATATAGCTGAGTAAATAAAAAATAAATTGACTATAAAAGAGGATGCTGGACATGGTTTTATCTTGCCTGTTAATGATTGTTAGAAAAATTCGCTTAAGAAAGTTCCTAGACGAATTTTGTCTAAAGCAATAACAGCTTTAGATAAAATACTCTTGAATGAGAATCTGGAGAGATAAAAAACGATAATTCAAAAACGTATATGTATTTTAATTTCAGAAAAAAAAAAAAAGGTTCTAGAAAACCCTAAAGAAGCATTATATAAAAAGCAAAAATCATTAAAGAGAAAAAAGAAAAACGAAGGGAGAAACAGCAGAATAAACTAATAAGGTAAATAGAATATAGATGAATAATCAATCAAATTTTTATAGGAAAATTAGGCAAATAAAAAAGCCGAGAGGCAGATATGCTTCTCGGCTAAATCTAAATGTAATGATACTGAATTTCAGGAATTAACCTTCTCCTTCTGGAACCAAACGGAATCCTTTGCGTCCCATCTTTATCTCAAAATTATCACCTGGTTTGAGATCTAAAAGAGCTGTATAGGCCTTTCCTATCAATAGGTTTCCATTTCCTTGAACGGTAGCCACATAACTAAGCTTTCTTCCACCTTTACCAATACCACCCGCACTTTCAGCTGCTAGGTTTACACCTTTAGCCTCTAGAAGTGCTTCGTAAAAAGCAGTGTAGTTAAGACGCTCTCCGCCTCCTTTCTTGGTGGAAACATATCCACAAGCTTTAACAAGATCAGATTTTGAGACATCTCCCAAGTCTTTGACCTTGGCTAATAAATCCTTACCAGTGAGCATGATAAATAAATGGTTGTACTTACAATACTAACTTATAATTAACAAACTTACAATATTTACATTAGTCCTAGACATTAAAGCTAAAAGTTATGGGAACAGAAGATCTAGATTAAACTCAGAAATTCAAGGTTATATCGAAAATTATGCATCGTTATAGGTCTTGATTTATAGGAAAGATCTTTTTTGGTACGTTTTAAAATTAATGATTCAGATGATCATTTACCAATTAGAAATCGCTCAATCGCCAGCAATAGCAAGATAATTTTATAAGATAAGCAGAAATCTGAACATGCTTATGGACTTCTATGACCAAATTGCGAAGATCTAAAGTCAATTCATTCAGTATATAAAGCTTTACTTTTGGATATTTGTTAAGGGATGAATCAGAATATAATTACTAATTACAACAAAAAATGAATCTCTCTAAAATTCTTGCGATTTGTATCGTATCTGTATTCATCCTTTCAGCATTTGCGGGATTATTTGGAACTCTATTAAATTCCTAGTAACAACAAGAAATGTTTAAATTCACCCTTTCCTTGTGATTTATACTTTCCCTTATATCTAACTAAGAAATTTAGAAGCTAATATTTTTAAAACCACAAGGAAATCATATCTTCTAGAAATATTGTTGATGATTAATTTGATAATCAACTAAAATATAGGTTCGAAAACGGCGCCATTACATATCATCACAGACAACACTTCCTTACTTTCTTCGTTCATTTTCTCAACAGCTTTTACTTGGCTCAATGTCTCGGTAGTTTTTGTTACACACCGATTCCAGCGAGAAGCCTGCTTGGATAAAGGAATTAACTGAATAGTAAGTGTACTAAAACAAACAGCAGCTACAACAAGATATATTTTTTGTATTAAATCTTTCCTTTGTAAACTCAAGTCCACTAATCAATTAAAAACTATTCAAGCAGATCAAGGTAAAATTACTAAATGCGATTAAATAACAAATCACAAAATCTGATTAAGCAGTGAATATAAAAAGATGAAGATTTAGCCCCTAGAGCTCTTTAAATAATGGCAAAACATATAAATAGGAAGTTCAACGTAAATTATCCCACTTACCAATCGTAAACTCAAGAAATCGATCAACATCGTCGTCTGGACAACCAGTCTTACTTTGTAATTCACAACATGCCTCTGAAATCTTATCAAAGCAATCTTTTACATCAGTATTAGCTTCTATTGCTTCAAACATTTGCTTGTCAGTAAAGGACATATTAAGAAGAGAGAATTATTTCAATCAAGAATATTTTGATAAAGCTTATTTGGCAATCTTAATAAGAGCAATGAATAGAAACCCCAGTTATAAATAATTGCATTCTCAAGTAAATGCGTCGAAAAACAATTAAATAATTATTGGGTTAAAGCTAAAGCCCAATTAGGTGAGAATTGGCTAAAGCCTAAACGACTCTTAGTCGAATAAGCATTGCATTTAGCGACAATTCCATTAGTAGGAAAATTAGAAAACAATTCTTTCTTAATCCATTGAGAATGCCACCTTTTGACTTGACTAGGATCATCAGTTCTTAAGGTAATAGGAATCTCAAAACCCCAATTTTGAAGTTGAGTTAAATCAGACAATTCATCACTGTTAGACTTAAAAATTTGAAATGCTAAAAATGATAAAGGAATATTGCAAGCATTTTCAGTAGTTGCGCTGGATAGCAAATGCGCTTGTAGAAATTTAGAATTAGAAGAAGGAGAATATAAAATCCCCTCCAACTCAACTTCAACTTTTAATGAGTCATCAATATTCAATGGAATAGCTTTGATTGTTCTTATATTTTCAATAATTTCACTACCCTTACGAGAATAAGCATCTACTAATTGTCCATATTTATATCTAAGACCTATTGCGAAACCCTCAATTTTAGGTTGCACGATCATAGTTGACCCCTCTGGTAATCTTGCCCACCAGCTTGCGAAACAATCCTTATCAAGTCCAAGTAACCTCATAACTATATCAATAGGAAAATGTCGAGCAAAGTCGCTTCTTCAACTTCTTTTCTTAAGGAATCAATTAAATAAAAAGCGATAAGTTAATTAAAAATGAGGAGTGAAAAAGGGAATAAGCAAATGAAATCAAGTTTAATTTACAAGTTAGATATACCTTCCCAAGCAGAAACTAATTTGGAATTAGATATTATAAACGATCGATTTTGTTGAATACATAGTATTTTTGTATAAATAATTTGCATTTATAAAGTCTTGGGAGATTTTTATCGCAATAAAAATCTCCTTACAAAAATCTCGAAACCAAACAGGAAGAGCTGATTTGCATAAATACAGTACTTATTCTCATGTATGCACTCCTCTTATGACATATTTTTAATAAGTCTCTTCTATTTATATGTCAATACTGGAGAAATATCCGGAAAATGTTCCTTGGGATTTAAATATCGACCAAAGTAACAACATTTCAATCAAATGGATTCTATCAAAAGCGGACATAGTTTATACGTTTACAAGGAGTCGTATAAACAACAAATATGTTTATGTACAAAAAAATGATGGAAGAAGAAAGGCAGTCAAAGAATATGATGCCAGATTTACTTATCAAAGATTGTTTGACGAGGGATATTCATTGGCTGCCTTTTCCTGATTAATAAATAATTCTTGACGTTGAAGATCATAAGTGTAGGCTAAATAATATAGACACTTTTAATTAATGCCAAGGGTAAAAAGAGAGAAGTATCCAGAAAAGGCTCCATGGGATTTAGGACCATTATCTGAGCATAAAGCTCTAGAAAATTGGAGGTTAGTAAGAGGATCTGAAATTGTAATTTTTGCAAGGAAAGGGGATGACAATCACTACTTCATCATGCAAAGAGACGATAAAGAGCCCATTGAAATCCTTGCATTCCAAGCAAGACTCACATATCAACAACTTTTAGATAAAGGCTTCAGACTTGAAGTCTAATAGATTTATTTTTTAAAACTACGCACTACTTTAATAAATTTATGACTGAATTAGAAGAACTTGAAGATATAGTTGGAAGCTTAGATAATATCGAACCTTTCGGAATTGAACCTGATTTCAGCTCACTGGGGCTGGAGCCTGCAGATGTATTAGGATTTCAGACAGAAGAAGAACTAGAAAATGCCATTAATCTTCTCACTATAGAACTCAAAAGCAACAAAGTTACTTTAATTGACCTTTAAAATTCATTGAATAAAAATATATCAATTATAAAAGAGTCGAAAAAAGTACTAGGGCTTTATTTCCTCAACAAAATCGATTTCAGATTCAATTTCTGGAATTGACCATATTGACCAAAAGAATATAATCGTCAATGGACAAAAAAGAATTCCAAAAACAGGAGAAAGATATTTGAACCAATGAAATTTGATCTTATGAGTCATGAACTAGAAAGAAGAATATAGTTTCATATTCAAAATGTGATATGTCTAATTCTGCATAATAAGTATCACAAACATACAAAATTATTACATCAGAGGCAAAAAATTCAAATTAATTGAGATAGCTAAAATTTAACTTTCTCCTTTGTGTTGGAGCTTGTTAAAACATTGCTTGCAGAGGATTAAACCTTTTCTTCTATAAAAAGATTCAGATAAAAGATGCTTGCAAAGTTGACAATGAAGTGTTGCGGTTTGCATTGTCAAAAAATTGACGTTGTTTTTATGCCCAATCAGTATCTTCCAAAAGACAGGAATAATCTGAGCTGTCGAAGAAAGTATCTTCGTTGAGTAAATCGTCGACTTCTGCACGAAGCCAATAACTTAAAGCCATTGTAATAGAAAAGTAGTGTTAAACGATACCTGGAATAATCCAGCCTGTTATTCCGTAATTGACTACAGCTGCAAGAATGCCCATCATCGCTAGACGGCCATTCATTTGCTCGGCTGTTTTCCAGTAGTTAGTTTCCTTGTTCATTACACGAAACCTGGAATGATTTGTCCTGTTGTTGCATAAGCACCAACAAGAGCGATGCATCCAAACAATGCTGCATAGCCGTTAAGCCTTTCAGCAGTTACCTTTTCAGGATCAATGGTTCTGTTGATGTCGTTTTGAGTAGTCATTACACAACACCTGGAATGATTTGACCGGTTGTT
>QCIZ01000028.1 GCA_003216375.1 Prochlorococcus sp. AG-402-O21
AGAATTTGATGAAATCATTTCCCATGAGCACTAACCACAACACCACTCTCAATTTCTCTCATGCGCCCTACAAGAGAAAAACTTTAAGTGATCTAGATCGAGAGATAAAAATGGGAGAACTCAGGCTTCGATACGTTCAACTAATGAGAGATTTTCATACGTCTCTAGGAGAGGAAAAGGCAACTGATTTAATAAATGAATCTGTGGCAATTTGGAAAAAACTTAGTACTCAAAAATAAATTAGGATTTTAGTATTTATCTAATTAATCATTTACATACAATTAAAGTATTATACAAGTAATATGAGTTTAGGAAAGTGATATGGTGAGCTTATGAATATCTCAGATGATCTTAAAGTCATATTAAATAGATTGTTCAAAGCACAAGCTCCTAAGAGAAGAGAGATGAAAAGGGTTTTCCAATGGAAAAGGTACCTTGATTGGAAAGGTTTAACAACTGATGAGAAGCTCTCTGTCAAAAGATTCTTTTTAATTCCTATATATGCCTATTTAATAGTAGGAATCTTTAATCAGAACTTCTCTTTAATTGTTCTATTACTTATTGGTTATGTGCTTTATAAGAAATTTGAAAGAGGTGGAATTCAGAAGAAATAACTTTCAAAATCAACTTGAGAGAATCTTTTTGCTTTTTTGAGTTTATTAAAAGTAAAAACTAGAGCTCTATTATTGTTTATTTACTGTTAAATCGTATTTCCATAAATTAAACAAAAGTTATAATAGGTACATAAAGAAATAATTTTAAAAATGATCTTATTTGCAGTTCTGTGTAATGAATATAAGTAAACTCCTTTTAATAGATTCGGCATTGGTAATTGCAATAATACCAGTTCTGTTTTTGCTTCAAGGTAAAAAAAACTCTAACCTTTTTCGAAGATCAAATAAAGAAGAATTATTGAGAAAGACATCTATTATATTACCAAACAAAGAAAAGCTTATAAATCTGGAAAAACTTGCAAAGGATCAAGGCAGTGGAATTAAATTTGAATCGCTTATGGGAAATTGGAAGTTTGTATCAGTATGGAAAAAAGATAGAGACGACGAAGATAATTTTTTCAGTTCATTGCTTAGAGTCTTCTCTGCAAATATAGAGTTCAAAAAAGAAATCTCTACTAATACTTCACCTAAATTTTCTGTTATCACATCCATACAATTTGGACTTTTAACCATAGAATTTTCAGGGTCTGGTTATTTAAAAGGAAAGCAACCTTTATTAGCTTTCTTCATTAATCTAATTGAACTAAAACTTAATTCAAAGATTTTGCTAAGGAGATCTCTCATAGGTCCTAAAGCAAAGGAAGAGTTGTTTTTCAGCCTTATTGCATTAGAAAAAAATGGGGATTGGCTTTCAGCTAGAGGACAAGGAGGTGCTCTTGTTCTCTGGTTGAAAGGTTGAAATCAACGCATAAAGCCAAGATTTATTCCTTACAAATTAATTAACTAGAAAAAGATGAATTATTTATGCTGGACTAGCTAATAGGTATCTCTATAAAAAACCTCTTAACTATTTTAATGGGCTGTACAATTTTAGACATTAAGAATTGGTCTGAAAAATCCATTTGTCGTGATAAGTTAATCATTAAAAAATCAATTAATTTTTAACTATGATTGATTTTATCTACAAATCTGTAGTAAAGGAGGTTAAACAGGTCTAACTCTATTCACTTGATGAATGCAATTTATGAAATTCATTGAGTTTTTTTAAGTATATCTAGTTTTCAGATAGTTTAATATCAACGCTCACCTCTAAAAGGAGAGTTATAGAATGCCTTGTTAACGGTATAAAGAGTGTATAGAGAAACAGCTATACCTAAAAATCCAACTACTAGAATTGGAGAGAAAGATGGGAAAGCAAAAGTTGGAATTGAAGTCATAATAATTTTTAATGACATGTATGTTCTAAAAGATCTAAATATTATTTGGCAGGGGTTTGCACGACAATTAAACACGGTTATCCCTCTGTTGGTTCTCAAGGTATCTAGTCAATCAGAAATGCTTGCTTTTCTAACAAGTCACGAATTCCTTTTTAAAGATTAAGAGGCGTTCTGAAAAAACTGTTCACAACATTTTTAAATAAGCTCAAGCTCATAAACAATATCTTTGGAGTTGTTTTCTTTGTCCCTCTCCCTTGTAAATGGAGTATGAAGTATTTCGGCAAAAGCTTTTAAGCTTTTTAAAGCAGCAAGGATAATGCCGGTCGATTTAGCCGATATAGTTGCAACACATCAAACAATTAAGATTTAACTATCAACTAAAGGCTTTAAAAAGAGAATCAATAAAAGAATCACCTTGGAAGGGACTAAAAGACCCATTTTTATTTTTCGAGCTTTCGAGGTTTTAAGAAGTCCTATCTTTAAATTGATCAGGTATTGGAAAATCTTCTCGTATTTGTTTTAGACGTTTTTTGTAAATAGTTTCATAACTTGGATCGCGGCTTTTATATGCGTTGTAATTTTGCCCTTCAAAATCCTCTTCTTGAATTAATTCTTCAACTTGCTTAATAAGGTCTCTATAAATTTCTGCTCCATATATCTGTTCTTTAGTAAGCTCGCTTCCGTGAGAATTTGCGTATTGAATAATTCCTTTGTAAGTAAAAAGCCATTGTCTTCTTGCTAGTGGATCTAATGCTATAACCTCTTTAACTATAAAACTTGTACAAAGTTTTAACTTTACTTCTAAATCGTTAGTGTCAATCACAAAGGAAGGAGCTTATCGCTTTTCAATTGTAGATGGCAATTTTTAAATTCATTCATTCGCGTTGAATTCCTCAACAGGAATAGCTAAAATTTTTTTAATAGTTGAGTAAATTTGATTCATTTTTTCTTCACCTATGAATTACTAGCAAGAAGAAAAATACAAGTGTGCAAAAAAAGACAACCTAATATCTGTTTCTCAGTCCATCAAAAGTATCGAGGTGAGGAAAAATTTAAATTTTTATAGCCTCCTCAATAATCGAAATCTCTCTGGTGTTTCTTTTATTAAGCCCACGAAGGTCTAATTGAAAGCGAATTACCTCCAATGCAATCTTATTAAATCGAAAGGTTGCTTGTACATAACCATGTGAATAATCAGATTCAAAATACCCAAACCCCTTCAAGTCTTTTACGAGTAAATAGCTATCATAAATTTTGCTGTACCATCTAATCAGCATATTGTTATCCATAATGTCAGCTATAGCCATACGGGATATAGTCTTAGTTCTTACGGCGAGGTAATCATTCAGGTCTTGATAAATAGGTAAAAAGAATTTCATAGACCCTTTCTAGCTGATCTTGCTCAACTCATCTTCATGCTCTAAGCAAAGTTACGTAAAAAATAGAAAAACTTAAGCACTAAAGAGCTGAAACCATAAATTATTTCAATGCCAGTGAAATATTTATTGAAAGCAATAGTAGTTCTCTTCATAAATCAAGAACTGAAACAAAGTAAAAGTGCTAAAGCTGATCTTTATCTCAAGACATATGTAATAGGTAATCTCTTTTTTAAAGCTATAAAAAATATGGGAGCTAAACAGCTGCCACTAATCATTAGGACTATTGATCGATGGTTTCATTTGCTAGAGCAAGAACAAGATCATTACTATCAAAGTTATGGCCTGTAACAGAAAAGCCCCTCAATAA
Source organism: Prochlorococcus sp. AG-402-O21 (assembly GCA_003216375.1). Taxonomy (GTDB): domain Bacteria; phylum Cyanobacteriota; class Cyanobacteriia; order PCC-6307; family Cyanobiaceae; genus Prochlorococcus_B. The sequence goes on from QCIZ01000028.1 coordinate 3,638, forward strand.
TCATTCAGTTGAGTTGCGCGAGTCCAATAAGTTGATTGATGATATTGAGAAGCAAAACAAGTGTTTCTTGGAAGCAAGCAAGAATGGTGGAATGTGGTTTTCTTAAGGCACTTACATTAAGGAATAATGGAGACCTTTCTCCGAATGATCTAGGAGAAAGCATTACAAACTGCGATCCTGTGATGTAAAAACAAGAAAAGAGTTGTGAGGAAATATATTTGATTAGAATATAAAAAGATTTAAAATACCATTAAGGTGTTTTTTACATCACGAAAAGTAATTAAATTCAAAACATTGAGATCTTTAAAAAGTAATTGAATATCAATTATCTAATTACTTGGCCTCTTCCTCAATATATTTTTTTAGCGTATAACCATGACAATCAAATGGATATTCTGCCCTAGTCATCTCGCTCGCCTGAGTCTTATCAGCATCATTACCTCTGAATTTTCGGCAATCACATATAAAGTCCATCTTGGTTCCATCTTTATAATCTTCAACTCTCGCATCTAGCCATTCTTTTGCTTGCTCTGGCATCTCATCACAAGCAATCCATGACCCCCAAAACAATGCATCAAACATTTGTATTGCTTCTGCTCTTTTATTTGGTCCTGCCAGATCCTCACAAAAATTTCTAACTGGACAGTCTTTTCTACTGATATAAAACTTTTTAGCTTGATTCTCATAACCTCTGACATACGTTTTTTTATTATTTACTGCGTCCAAAGCAGCATTTAATTGATCCCCTCCAAATGTGTTTGTTATTCGCGCCTTATCAATTGACATCTGATCAGCAAGTCCCGACTTGCTTTCAGTAGCATCATCGTTTCTCCTGACATCAAATTGTCCAAACACTTCGATTTGTTCAGTCATCTAGGTGCAACTCTTCTTCCATTAGATTCAATGATTTTAATCTAATAAATAAAAAATGATCTATGGCTTAAAGAGAAAAGTCCTCTTAATTATTAATTGATGTCTCCTCCCAATCATCTCGTTTTTTGCAAGAACTTCTCCATTCCTGACTTGGTACTCTAATCCAATAAATTGATTACTTAATTGATCCATTTGACAGACTCTTTTGGCAACTCTTTTTATTTTCCATTTCCTGTGCAGGCCGCCATCAATGTGTTTCCAGCCTTTTTCCCACATGAGATAAGTTCCTCCTTCATCAACCCATTTATCACATTGTGTTTTGGCCTCGATTTCATCAAAAGTATCAGCAATCAAGGAAGGGAAAAGAATCAAACATATCGCGACAAATAATGATCGTTTCATAAAGCAATAATGATTTGCGAGTTCATACCTCAAACCAAATTAGTTCGTATACTGCAAATCAAAAATGGGAAAAAGAATTAACACATACATTTATCGCGGGGTTTTCAAAATTGAGTCAATATGCGCCCAGAGGTTTATCTGATTGACTTTAAAAATATCTAACATTTTCTGCAACTGCTATTAAGTCTAAAAAGCAATAACTAATAAATTTTTACACCGTTGCAATTAAAACCACTGCACTGAAGATTGAATAAGAGAAATAAAACAAAATCGTGGAAGCCAGGAACAGCTTTATATAGTCCAATGAAAAATATCAGTAAAGAAATTAAAGTCATTGAAAGGTATTGCTTCCAATGAATACCTAAGCCATCCAATCCATGATTATTAAAATCTTTGAATAACATTGGTTTTTTGAAAAATCCTACCTACTAAAATTATGCATTGGCTTTGGTTAAGCTAAGTTTTGAATAAAATTTGTTTATTGATTCCTTTATTGAAAGAATTTTTCCACAAAATTCATTTAAATTTTGAATAAAAGGCTTGAAAGGGTTCATGTGCATTTTTTTGACCTATACAATTACTGAAGTTCCGAACTGGAATGCACCAGCCAAAAGAAGTAAGGCAGGAAGGTTACAAAGGAGTAAAACTTTCAATGCAGTTTTTTTATAGGTTGCAGCAGTCATTTCGTTGTAGGGAAATTGTTTTTAAGAGAAACTCAAACTTCGACTCTTATGGAACCAAATTTAAAAAAAGGTGCATTTTGAGTGAGGTTCGTTCGGGGTAGGGCTAACCGTGGAATAAATTATTCTTATAGATATGCAGCACTTACAAACCCGCGTCATGCAAATAAGAAATCAAGTAATAGTCAGTTTTCCGACTACAAAATAAGGAGTATATTTTTATTTGACTTTTAATTGAGAAATTACCTTATTGTTTGAAGTCATATGAGCCCTAAGCTCCCAAACGTAAAACCAACACCACAGAAGAAAGCAAATTCTGCTAAATCTCTACATCCGGATGGGATTGAATTTAATGCAACGTTAATTCGTTGAGCCATTTGACCTTGTACTCGCAGGTGAATCTGGAAAGATACTATAAAATTAGGAACAAATACCCAGGTACGTGACAGTTCAAAGGTGGGGTTTTCGAGAATTAGCTAAACTTATGAATTAAGAATCTCATTAACTTCAGCGTAGTTGTAAAAAACTAGTAAAAAAGGTGCTCGAAAAATCATTGCCAAAAGATAAGAATCCCTCAACAATTCACAGGCATTATCCTCACTAGATTTCTTTTGCTAAATATTCAATATAATTTTTTAAAGTGAAGCCATGAGAATCATCATTATCTTTTACACAATCAATATCATCAATAAGGTCTAAATTATGTCCCGCCATAAGCTCCTTTACTCTTGCATTAAACCAGTCCTTGAGCGGTTTCTCTATTGCATCTTTTTGATGTTGAGACCAAAGGTAAGTGTCAAAAGCTTTTACAGCATCCTCTCTACTCCATTTAGGAAGATCCATAAAATGATTTTTAACGGGACAATCCTTCCTATTAATGAAGTGCTTTTTAGCATTCTTAGACATTCCTCTTACATACCGTTCACCTGAATGTGTATTTTTAACTAACAACTGACCTGCAGTATTTTCATCTTTGACTTGAACCTCTCTCCTAAGATCCTTTTGGCCTAAGACTTGTATTGGATCCATAACTAATTAGCTTTTTTAGGATCACTGAATTTCGACCGAAAGTCATTGATTAAATTTTTCCAGTAATTAATTACGGAATCAGGAATAGGTTTATTTAGGGGCATTGGATAAAGGGTTCTTCAAACATTATTTTTAGACATTATTCAATCTTAGACAGAATTTGTTTCACTTCCTCACCATGAACAAATTTAATTTCTCCTGAATCAACGTTTGCGACGTGAAAAAGTGTTGGGGAATCTGGGTCTGTTGCACCTCCAACAAATGAGAGAACATTCGCAATCTCATCTTTTCCAACAACAAAAGTATCTCCAGGTTTAATGTAATAATTGATATCCATGCCTACTTAAGAAACGGAATCAATTTACTGAATGTTAGAGGAAATGATCCAACGATCAGGGCCAATACTCCAAGAACAACAGCGACAATCGCAGCGTCTACGAAAAGATCTTTCCAGTTGTAATTCATAAACCCATTATATTGTTTACTGTTGAATTTTTATTGACTTAAAGACTAGTTGTGCCCACTGAGATGAATCTTAAATTACTGTCTGACTCCTGCTCTATTCTGCTCCCTACAGCAATTTCTCAAAGCAAGAACCTATGATGATCACCCTTGCCCTCAAGTGGGTAGTCGTTTTCAAACTGTTCAACAACTTTAGTTGAAACATTAAATTTACTAATTAAGCTAGAGATCTTTTTGTTAAGCAAACGAGAAATGAAAGGCATAAAACTATTCAAGTTGTGCTCGTTATAACGACAGGCCAGACACTTTCAAGTGGTTAATACGGAAAAGAAGTTTTATTTAGATACAACTAAAAGAAGGCGTAAGGATCCTCAAGCACCATTAGGCAATGGTCAATTTGTATGACGGGTGTAAAAAATCTGGCGAGATTCGACACACTTGCGTAATTTATTTCTCTTTATCTGACAGTATTACTTACAACTTGATCGAATACTGTAGTTGGAGATAATTTTCATCTAGTTAGAATCCATCTTTTCATTATCACCCATGAAATTTTAATCATAATTGTACTTCTGATAAATATGCTGAATTCTATTGCAAGACAGATGAACACCCAGATACATGTGATTAATAGATAATGGCCTATGACTTAAGTAATTGATAGCCTTTCACGAGGTTATATAGCCCCCAACCAAAAGCTCCAAGTACAAGGCCATAAAAAACAAATGGAATAATTGGATTTTTATACAAAAAAGACCTAACCTTTTTTTGAATATTTTCTTTATCAAGCACGGGTAACTTTAACTCAACAGGTTTTTCTCTTGGAGGCAGTCCCAATTCTTTTCTTCTTTTAGCTTCTCCCATAAAAAAAGAGGATGTAATCCCCTAAAGATAAATCGAAGTTGGGCTTTGGCTTAAAAAGATTTAGACGCTTTAATAAAAAACTCATTTAATGAGGATGACTTAAAAATAGACTCAAAAGAATATGAGGCTGCTTAGGAATCCGTTTTAGATAGTGTGGATGGGATCAATGAAGAGTTGAGTTAGTCAAAGATGTAATTGCCGAGATAATTAGAGAACTTGCTGAGAAAGTAGAAAGCGAAGAAGTATAAAAATAGACTATAGTTATTCAATCAAGTTAACGACTTAGCTCTGCTAGCAACTGCTAGCTCAGGTCTAAGAAGCAAAGAGCCTCCCCTAAAAAGGAGGTTTTTTTTGAATTCTTGATACGGTTACTGATATGAATTGAGAATCTCTCTAATAGCCGCACAGGAGCCAAGCTTATTTCTACATTATTCACATTTGTACCTAGCGTAGGTATGTATGGATCTTTAGATCCACCAATTTTTAAATAGCAAATTTGATACAGGCAAAATACATTATGTGAATACTGTCGAAGTAAAGCACATAGTTAATTCTAGAAAGGGATCATTAAATAAATTATGAACGAATGGAAACCGAATTTAATCATCAAGAAATTGCTAGAAAGTTAGCAAAGACAATGGCGGCAAAAACTAATGAGACGGAACTTAGAAGGCTGTACGAAGAAACAATGTTTCAACAGTTCATCTCAATGGAAAAAAACGAATTATCTGAGCTTTTATGGCATGGATAATCAATCACAAACACTTAAGTTTTAGAATTAAAAAAAAAGAATTTTCACCTCCAAATCATGCAATATCTTTTTGCTCTTACTCTTTCTGAAATGGGCATAAGCCCTCTGTTACTTACCATAATAATTTCATTTAGTATATTATTTATCGTGGCCTTTGGCCTTAGCTCAAGGAATATGGATAGTGATGGAATTATGACTTGGATGATGAAAAAACCTAAAGACTGGATAGGTAATAAAAAACATTAACCTACTCAATGGTTCAGTAAATCTAATTCATAAGATCAATAAAGGAACTGTCAAAAAGACACCTCCAAGTAGGTGTCAAAAATCTATTATTGTCTGTCTATTTCTCTTTAATTCTCCTCTTTTCTTCTTGGAATCGACTCTCTTCCGGTGAGATGAACGTGTTGGCATTGTCTCCCTTCTATTCTTCGGAGGTGGCTTTAAAAGCTCCCGTAAAGTTGAAGCAAGTCTACTTAAAGCTAATTGTCTATTCTGATACTGTGTTCTCTTATCTTGAACAGCTATACAAATACAGCCATTGATGAGCTTGACGTTATTTCTAACTAAAATCATATACTTCTGATATGGACTTAAAGCTTTTGAATGAGCTATATCAAAGGAAATTTCAACTCTACTTTCTGTCTTATTGACGTTCTGTCCGCCTGCTCCTGATGATCTAGAAAATCTCCACTGTATTTCGTTAGCTGGTATTTCAAGGTTAGTCTTAATCTGTAGATTCATTTGTATCTTTATCCAGCTAATCGAAGTGAGCTCATTTCTAAAGGATTTTGCTTTTTTGGTTCTTTTCTCTCATTTGGAATTAAGAACACAAATGAATCGGTGTTAGTGAGCTCGGGACATTTTTTGTTAGGACCACACACAAATAAATATGTTTCACCATTAACACTTGCATCTGGAAGCTTTATACATATTGCGCCAAAATTCTTTTCAAGTAATGTCCACATTTTCTTTTTATCTATACATTCTTGAAAGAAATCATTGAGTTTGTTTTCACTATTAAGTCCTTTCATATTTAGAGTAAAATAACGATGAATAAAAATCTCCTTAGCTTTAGTCTCAGACTCCTTACTAAGTATTCTTGCCATGTAATGGCAGTCATTTAATAAATATTCTTGACTATCTAATTTAGACAGGACCCATCCAATATCTTTTTCACTAACCCCTTGTTCACTAAGAACAAATTCGAAGGCTTGTTTTTGAGCAGGACCTCTCCCCATCTAAAAGGTTCCACAAATTTGTTATCGATTATGACATATTAAACTAATCTTTGTATCTATCCTCTCTCCTGATTCTTTTCCAGCCATACAAAAACCAAACGACGAACCCAGCATAAACAATGATATGAAACTATCAATCAAGACAAATACTGCATAGACTATTAGTGGGAATAAAATGACGCGTTTAATATTTAATCTTCTCCTATAGTTCAATATTTTTAGCTGAAACAAGATTAACTACTAGTGCAAATAATCACTACAAACACCATTCATTCATTCTTTAGATCAAAATTCAAATAAAGAATTAAAGACTTGAAAAAAACAAAAAAACCACTTCCATAATGACAAAGAAGAGGCCTTTTATGTTTGTTTTTAAGAATCAGAATTAAACAATTCCTGGAATGATCCAGCCTGTTATTCCGTAGTTAATTACAGCTGCAAAGAAGCCCATCATCGCTAGGCGGCCGTTCATTTGCTCGGCAGTTTTCCAATAGTTAGTTTCTTTGTTCATTACACGAAACCTGGAATGATTTGGCCGGTTGTTAGGTATGCGCCAATAAGAGCTAAGCAGCCAACAGATGCAGCGAGACCATTGAGTCGTTCAGCAATGACTTTGCCTTCTTCTACTCTTGGAGTTTCTGTGGTTTGGTTTTTCATTAAACGACACCTGGGATAAGTTGACCGGTTGTTAGGTAGATACCTGTTAGCAGAACGAATGCCATCATGGCTGGTCTGCCGATGCTTCTTTCTAGAATTGTTTTGTTAGATGGTTGCATTGTTTTTAGTAGTTACTTATTAGTAGTTATTGGCTTAGAAAATTCCAGGAATGATTTGACCTGTTGAGAAGTATGAAACTAAAAGACTGATCATGCCGATCATTGCCCAACGACCATTAGTCTTTTCTGCTTCCTCTGGATAGCTGGTGTAGTCCTCTACAAGCTGAGGCTGTGTTTCACGGCCAAAGATGTTTTGCTTGCCGTACTCAGTGATT
>QCIZ01000029.1 GCA_003216375.1 Prochlorococcus sp. AG-402-O21
TACAAGCAAAAAAACAGGTTTCAGCCTTAGGATAAATTAGCCATACAAGAACTTAATATTTGTTGCCCATTAAACAAAAATTGGCTAGAAAATGTATCAACAATTACTTTTATGGCTTCGACCCATGATTAATGAGAACCTTGTAGAAATCCTACTCGCCGCAATTCTTGTCTCAAACACCTACGACAAGGATCAGCCTGTAATAAAATGGGGAGGAATAGTAATAGCCGTTGCTGGTATAGCTTCAGCTTTATTTGGCTAACATTAAAACCTTTGAATTCGGCATAATTCAAATAAATCAAAACTCTTATCTCAGCTGCAACTAATTTGCAGCTTTTTTATTGATTGAACTGAAACTCAGTAAAATCTTTTCATACCAACTTATTACAGGCCAAAGACTTAGATTTGATCTTGGATAAAGGAAGCAAGGTTAGAATTTATTTTAATTTGATGTTGAATACCCCTTTCTATGAATTGATGCTTATACGTTGATTAAAACTCCTACACATCAAGTAATAGCAAACAATTAAAGCAATAATTTAGAGTTAGACCAGTACAACAAAATGTTAGACCTTTTTTGAGATAATCTGAGACTACTCACTCAAATATATTTTTTAGATAAGATATAACTTTGGCCTTGGAAATGGGAACTTTAGAGGCTGTCTATACAAGCTATCAAATTGAAACTAATTTAGAAATAGAGCCTTTTAATAGATACATAGAAGTTTATGGAGTCAAAATAGCTGGCTTGAAAGCAATAGGAGGAAACGTAGCTGTAGAAGATGAATTTATAAAAAAGATAGCTCAAACAACAAAATTATTACTCAACCCAGAAGACACATCGATTGATTCAGACTCTCAAATCAAAGCTATTAAGCATTTAAAAACTATAAATACCCTACAAAGAATAGGAGTGGAGGAAATGGATTCGTACACTCCTACGCTAAACGGAGATAATTATTCAGGATGGGATCTAACAAATGATAAGCATAGTCTTACCGATTTCATATGGCAATTCAACCTTTCTGGTAATTCGGACAAAACAGCTAATAGTCAAATAACAGAAGTACTTGAACATTTACTCCATACACTAGTTAGATTTGCCTTGCCTGGTGCGTTCCCAGCGCAATTTCTATTTATTGAAGATAGGAGCCCTGAGTACGGTGGAGATGTCTCAAAAGAGGAGCCAATATTGTCTGGTTCGCTTTATGAAGCAGCAAAAGAAGCTATCAACAATGGGGTTTTTGATGCTTCAAGCTACAACTATATGGGAGAGGGTAGTTTCAGATATTGGAAAACAGTAATGGTTGAATATCAATACGCTTTAACCTTTGCAGAATGGGGATATATTGAAAAATATTCAGGCAGTCTTGATCCAGAATGGTCAGATAATTACTTAACTCCCGACAAGATTAAGGAAGGAAATCCTTTAGGACATAGCTTGTATGAAAACTATATAAAAAAAGTAATTAGTAAGCCTTCCAGCAACGAACTTGAAAAAATTTTCAAAGAGAACAACCAAGGGCTTTCTGGATATATCGCAAATACTGGCAGCAGTTTAAATGATGAGCTTACTGGTAGTAGTAGCAATGAAACTTTCTTCGCGTCAGAAGGCTCCGATACAATTAATGGTGAAGGAGGTAACGACACTTCTGTTTATTCTGGAAAGTTTTCTGATTATTCCTTTACAAGAGAAGTCAATTCATTAGCCATTGCCGATCAAAGAATAGGTACTAATGATGGGACAGATACTCTTACAAATATTGAATACATTCAGTTCTCAGATCAAAAAGTAGAAGAATCAAAAGTAGACGTTATTAAAACATATAGCGGTAAATTTAATGATTACAAATTTTACAATAAAGGCAATGGTGTCTATCAGATCAAAACAGATTATGGCTATGACGATATTACTGGCTTTCCCTTATTAACCTTTACGGGAGAATCCACGACAAGTTCGTTTAAAGAAATTAGCGCCATTGCCGATATCAAAGGAACTTTTGATCAAGTCACTGGTTTAAATACAGATTCAGGGCGTATGTTCCGTTTATACAACGCATCATTTAAACGATTACCTGATTCAGATGGACTTGCTTATTGGATTGATAATTTCAGTTCAGGACGCAATAGCATCAGAGTCGTTGCATCATCATTTTTAGGTTCAGCTGAATTTGCTGAACGTTACGGAGACAACGTTTCTGATTCAACCTATGTGAATACTCTCTATAAAAATGTTCTTGGACGTGATGCTGATGCTGGAGGCTTGAACTACTGGTTGGGGCAATTAAATAGTGGGGCTGAAACTCGATACGAAGTTCTTCTAGGATTCTCTGAATCAGCAGAAAACAAAACTCTCTTTACGGAAATGACTGGGTTGGGGTAAAGATCGAGACATTTGGCACTTAAATCAAAAGGCAAGGATTTTACTGGAAGTTTACACGTTGAATAAAAACTCCTATACATCAAGTCATATCAACTATTTAGAGCGATATTTTGCGGCTAGACCAGTACAACAAAATGTTAGACCATTCTTGAGACATGTTGAGACTAGATAAAGACTTAAAGCGATCTAATGATTGATTTGTTCCTACTCCATGGGATGAATTGGTTTTAATTTTATGAACTAACTCCTCAAGCAAACCCCGTCATTTCAGTAAACAGTAATTGGTTCTCTGCTGACTCTGAAAATCCTAGAAGAACCTCATGGCGTTGTTCGATCCCATTATTTAAATTACCTACCCAGTAGTCATATCCACCTTGATCTAATTCTCTATTTAAAACATTCAGGTATAAGTTTTGAACATAAGTTTCATGTGTGATGTTATCTCCATATCGTTGCTTGAATTCTGCTGATGCAAGAAAAGAAGATGAGACTGCCCTTTCATCATCAATACCAGAACTAAAATTTCCTATCCAATATTTGAGTCCATCTGCATCTGGGAATCTTGCAAAAGCAGCGTTATAAAGGCGAAACATCTTTCCTGAATCTGTATTTAAACCAGTTACTTGATCAAATACACCTTCAATATCAACATCAATATCTATCGTTTTATCTGTAAATTCTAAGTCTGTAATTCCTGTCAGTGGGTCATATGAGTCTGCAGATTTTTCCTTGAATTGATATTGACTATCCCCTAATTTTTTAAATGTATAGTCATAGCTATTTTCAAATATTCTCCTAGTTTCTACCTTTGATTTAATAGTAGATGCTATAGAGAACTTGTCATCATCCCACCAACCATAATCTGCATAATCTGAATTTAATTTATACGGTGGATTTATACTGAAATCAAGTTGAATAATATTTTCTTGATTCCAACTAACATAATAAATATCTACAATATAAGAAGTATCTGGGATAGCTTTTACTGTCCCATCTGTAACTGCAAAGTTTCCCTTCAGAACATATCTCATTACATTACGCCCCCTCCAAGATATCCCCCCTCCAGGGTTATAAAGAGAGGCCTGAGTTTTATAAGTTATGGCAGGTTCATAAACCGAGTGAATTATATTGTTTTTATAGTATTCATATGTCTCATACCTTTCCGGAGCCCCTATTTTTTCCGGAGTTGAATAATCCTTATAATAAATCTTTCCTAATTCGAAATCATTGTAATGAGTAGGCATCTCAAAACGTAGAAGAACTTAAAAGCATAAAAACTTAAGGACTCTACACTGTTGACTAGGAAACTAGATTCACTAGAAAACCGAACCCAACATTTTCCAGTCTCACATGTCTTAAAAATCTAGATTTATTGTCTTAAAAGTTAGACTAAACTGTTAGACTAAGCCTTAGCCTAACTCCTAAGAACCCTTGGTATGACTAACTTTTTAGACGTTGAATAAAAACTCCATTCAGACTAGTCATACCAATTAATTTCAAACAAAATTCCGTGTTAGACCAAATCGCCAATTTGTTAGAACAAGTTAGAACAGCTCAAACCAACTCCAATAGAGAAAGATAAGACAGATTTGATAGTTATTGCTTCTCAAAGAAATTTAAACGTCGAAGTATAGTCAAGGCTAATAAAGATCAACTGGGAATTTTATTCCCTTTCATTTAATGGCTGATATATTATTTGCAAATGCCAATTCATTATTTGACCATACATCTGGATCATCTAAAAGCATAAGATTAATTCTTCAGAAACTTGCTGCTATTGGTAATAATGTTTATGCCGTTACTGGGTGCACTTCAGATAGCTATGAGGGATATAAAGCCTCTACAAGAATATGGAATCAATCAAAAGAAAAAGAAAATAATAATAATAATGACTTCATAACAAGATTTAATTACAATGGCATAAAATACTCTCTTATAAAGACAAGAACTTGGCAGAGAAACCTATTAAATGCAGACGAGTCCGAAAATATTTATAGAGAATCATTAGGTGTAATTAATGAATGTAAAATTAAACTTTTAATTAGCTGGGGTAATTTATTGTTAGAAGAAGCTATCTTCAAAGAAGCAAAAGAGTGCAAAATTAAATTATGTTTTTACCTTGTCAATCCAACTTATAAAGGGAGAAAAATCTATCTATTTGATCATGCTGATTTAGTTATAACAGATAGCTTAGCGACAAAATCACTTTATTCTAATGAGATCAAATGCAAAACATTTGTTATACCTAAAGCTTTAGAAAATAATGTTAATTTTGACCAGAGTAATTCAGAAGATAATGATTCAAAGTTTGAAAAGAATTGCTTATTTGTCAATCCATCACTAAATAAAGGACTTGAAGCTGCTTTAACGCTATCAAAATACTTAGAAAGATATGACCCACAAGCCAGGTTGATTTTTGTTGATGCGAGAGGAAATCTCAAAAGCAATTTAAAATATCTTGGATTTGATACTTCTGAATTACCAAAAAATATCATAGTAACTTCTGGATACGAACAAACTAATGAGTTGTTCAAAAATATAAAGCTATTACTTCTATTGTCTATTTGGCATGAAAGTGGATCCAGGTTAATTTTAGAATCTTATTCAAGAGGTATCCCAGTGATAGCATTCAATTCAGGAGGAAATTCAGAACTAATGTGTGAGCACAAAAATGATATATTTCCAATGCCACTTATAAATTCAGATCAAAACAAGAGATTAAGAATTAGCGAATGGGATCCAACTGAAATGGGTAACAGAATATCTTTATTATTAAAAGATCCTATTCAATATAAATTAATTTCAAAAAATATTTATTTAAACAACTCTGCTGAAAAACAAAATAAAAGCTGCGAAAAGAAATTAAATGAACTGATAAAAAGTATTGACGCACTCTAAGCACTCAAAGAATTGTCTAGTCGATCTATCTATCTATCTATCTAGTAAAGTGAGCAAAGAATTGTTTAATAAGCATTGTCACTGGAACTTATTGGTTCTCAGTTAAATGGAGAAGCTAATGGTGATTTCTTTGGTTTCTCAACAGCTCTTTCAGGTGATGGGACAGTTCTAGCAGTCAGCGCACCATTAAATGAAGGGAATGAAAACTCAGATAAAATTCATTATTACGCTGGCACATGGACAACTGATATTAATAAAGCAAGAACTCCCATAAAGAAAATCGTTGGAGCAGATGTTGGAAGTGTAAAAGCATTTAAGAAAATTGATGGAGAATGGTCCCAACTCGGCAACGAGATTTTAGGAGATCATGAATTTAGTTTCTTAGGAGTTTCAGTTTCACTTTCAGAAGATGGATCTTTTCTCTTGATTGGTAGCCCAATAGATGACTCATTAACTAGAGGACAGGTACGTTTATATCAACTCGTTAATAACACTTGGACTCAAATTGGTTCAGATCTTGGACATGAAGAAGGTAATAGTTCTGGTGGTTATTGGGATTGGCATGGTTATTCAACAAGTCTTTCTTCTGATGGTTCAGTCCTGGCTTTAGGAGCTTTTTGGAACGACAATTCTCCCTCAGGTGACAATGATGGGCATGTAAGAGTTTATCAAAATCTAAATGGTAACCTCACTCAAATTGGATCTGATATTGATGCAGCTAGTACCAGTAACTCTTGTGGGTTTTCGATCAGCTTGTCTTCAGATGGAACTATTGTTGCCGTAAGTTCTCCAGATGCTGGACATGTCAGAATTTTTAAAAATATAAATAATTCTTGGACTCAACTTGGATCAAATATAACAGTACCGACAACAAGTCAATATAAACAAGCTATCTCAGTAGACATTTCAAGTGATGGATCATTTATCGTAATTGGAAATCCAAATTACTCCTCAAACAGTGGTCAGCTAAAAGTCTTCCAATACACTAATTCAAGCTGGACACAAATTGGTTCAAGTATTAATGGGAATAATAAAAGTCAATTAGGTAATGCAGTTCAAATATCAACTGACGGTTCAATAATAGCTGCCGCTGGTAGTAGTAATGGGAGCAATGGCTACACTAATGTTTATCAATATACGAACAGTCAATGGAGTTTGATCAAAGAAGAAGCAACTTTATCAGGTTCACATATTTATGAAGGAAGATCTATAAGCTTGTCAGATGACGGATCAATACTTGCTGTCGGGACATCACATAGTGAACTAAATAATCAGATAGATGGGTCATTTAGTGCAGGCTATTTGGGCTATGAAGAAGATCCGGGAAATGTTCGTGTTTATCAAATTCTTGATACAGATACGCCTAAAGCTGCTACATACTCAATTACAACTTCAGCGAACTCTATAAATGAGGGCAGCTCGCTAACAACGTCGATTTCTACAACGAATGTTAATGCTAATACAACCCTTTATTGGTCAGTAAGTGGAACAGGAATAACCAGTGATGACTTTTCTTCTGGTGCTTTATTAGGTTCTGGAACTGTTGATAGCAATGGTAACTTTTCTTTCTCTCATACACTTGCCAATGATGTCACCACAGAAGGCAATGAAACTCTCAATATCAAACTCTTTTCTGATACATCTCGATCTACTCAAGTAGGAAGTACTGCTTCAGTATCTATTGGGGATACCTCTATAACTTCTTCAACCGAGTTTTATGGAACAGTTGGAGATGATTCATTTATTAGCAGCTCCAATAATGATGTCATTGATGGCAAATTTGGTATTGATACAGTTACTTTTAGTGGAAAATTTGAAGATTATTCATTTATTCGTGGAACTAATAATATACAAATTACTGATCTACGGTCAGGATTAAATAATGGAGTTGATACTCTAAAAAATATTGAATTAATTCAATTCTCAGATCAAAAAGTAGAAGAATCAAAAGTAGATATCGTTAAAACCTATAGCGGTAATTTTAGTGACTACAAGTTTTACAACAAAGGTAATGGCATTTATCAAATCAAAACTGATTCTGGGTATGACGACATCACAGGACTTCCTCTCTTAACCTTTGCCGGAGAGGCAACAACAAGTTCTTTTAGAAACATCAGTGCCATTGTTGATATCAAAGGAACCTTTGATCAAGTCACTGGTTTAAATACTGATGATGCAAAAATGTTCCGCCTCTATAACGCTGCCTTTAAGCGACTTCCTGATCCTGATGGATTGAAGTATTGGATTGGGAAATATACTTCTGGCGAGAATGATGATCGTGCTGTGGCACAATCATTTCTTGTCTCGGACGAATTTAAAGAACGCTATGGGACAAATGTTACTAATGCCAAGTATGTTGAAACGCTCTACGTCAATGTCCTTGGCAGGGACTATGACCAAGATGGTTACAACTATTGGCTTGGAAATTTAAATTCAGGGAAAGAGACGAGATACGAATTGCTTTTGGGTTTTGCAGAGGCAGACGAGAACAAAACTCTCTTTACTGAAATGACTGGGTTGGGATAAAACAAAAACTCCTACGACTTTCGCCATTAATAACTTTTAAGCATCAAATCACAGCTAGACAGTCTCACCTGTCTCGGGGAAGGGTTTAGAAGTGGATATAAATACCTGAAAACCGCGTAAAATGTTAGAACAAAAGTTAGAATTTGTTCTAACATGATTTTTGGGAACCCTTGGTATGACTAACTTTTTAGACGTTGAATAAAAACTCCTTAGCATCCAGTCATACCAGTTAATTACAAGCAAAAATCACGGTTAGACGTAAGTTAGAAGAGTAGAACGAAGTTAGAACGACTGATTTAAACTATCTGGATTAATCCATACTCAAACTTATGGAAAGGATGAGTTCTACTCTTACCAATGATCATCTTTAACCCAGCCCAGTCATTTCAGTAAAGAGAGTTTTATTTTCAGCTGATTCAGCAAAACCTAAAAGTAATTCATATCTAGTTTCAGTACCTGCATTCAAGTTTCCTAGCCAATAATCATAACCAGCCTGGTCATAGTCTCGACCGAGGACATTGATATAGAGAGTTTCTACATACTTTTCATTGCTGATATTTTCTCCGTAACGATCAGAGAACTCATTGGAATTGATAAAAGATTGTGCAATCACACGATTACTATCAATTCCAGCAGAATGATTTCTAATCCAATATTTTAAACCTGTAACATCTGGAAGACGTTTAAAAGAAGCATTGTAGAGGCGGAACATTTGTCCAGAGGAATCATTCGTCCCTGTTACTTGGTCAAAAGTCCCTTTGATATCAACGATGGCGCTAACCTCACAGAATTGACTTATGTTTGGCTCTCCTTCAAAGGTCAATAATGGAATCCCAGTAATATCGTCATATCCATCATCCGTTTTAATCTCGTATTTACCATTATCTTTGTTGTAGAACTTGTATTCATGAAAACAACCACTATAGGTTTTAGATACGTCTACCTTTGATTGCTCTATGGTTTGATCTGAGAACTGGATATATTCAATTTTTTTAAGCGTATCAGTTCCATCGAGATTGCTGCTTCTTTGATCAGCAATTTTCAAAGCATTATCGAGACGAGTGATGGAATAATCAGAGAATTTGCCGTTAAAGATGACGGTATCCTTTCCTGCTCCACCATCAATATTCTCACTACTTGCAGTACTGACCAATGAATCAATACTATTGGTTCCATTGATTTCATTAATATCGGTGTTAGATACACCAACTGTGATGGTTTGATAGGAAGAATTACCAGCGGTATCTGTGGCATAGATGATGGTGCTATAGCTATTAATTTTATTGTTGTCTTTTGGGTCTTCAAAGTCTGGAGCAGTTTTAAAACTCAAAGCTCCTGTAGAAGAATCAATTTTAAAAAGATCTGAATCCCCACTACGAACATCCCAAGTAACTGACTCGTTCGCAGTAAAGGTATAAACAAAACTTGTATTTTCTATAAGGTTAATGCCGCTAGTGCTTGTTGTAGATCCTGATGGTCCTCTGATTTGAGGATCACTGCTATCTCCTGGATCTGCTGGAGTAGCATTGACTGTTCTAAACGAAAGACTGGTTGTATCGCTAATACCGGCATAGGAATTACCAGCTGCATCATCAAAGGCAGTTGCTGCAATTTGAACGTAATACTGGGTAAAAGAAGATAAATCACTACTTGGATTAATTGTGATTTGGGTTGTACCAGAACCAGTGACTTGACCACTTGTTACGTCAATCGTTTCTATCGTTGAATTATCGGATGTTTTCTTGATTGTGATATTGCCGCTTTCAGCATCAACTGCTTCTGAGAAATTCAGAACGATATTGCTATCAATAGCTACAGCTGTTGCATTATCTGCTGGGGAGCTACTGCTTAAAGTTGGAGCAACAACATCTGCTGTTGTAAACGAAAGACTGGTGGTATCGCTAATACCTGCATATGAATTACTCGAGGAATCATCAAAAGCTGTTGCTGCAATTTGGACGTAGTATTCGGTGCTAGAAGCAAGTGTAACGCTCGGATTAATCGTGATTTGTGTCGTGCCAGAACCAGTGACTTGACCACTACCAACAGCAATCGTTTCTATTGTTGAGTTATCGGATGTTTTCTTAATTAAGATATTTCCACTTTCAGCATCAACAGCTTCTGCAAAATAAAGAACGATATTGCTATCAACAGCAACAGCTGTTGCATTATCTACTGGAGAGGAACTACCTAATGTTGGATTAACCGTATCGGCGATTGTGAACGAAAGACTGGTTGTATCTGTGATCCCTGCATAGGAATTACCAGCTGCATCATCGAAAGCTGTTGCTGCAATTTGGACGTAGTACTGCGTAGAAGACGATAGATTGCTACTAGGGTTAATGGTGATCTGCGTCGTGCCAGAACCAGTGACTTGACCACTTGTTACGTCAATGGTTTCTATCGTTGAATTATCGGATGTTTTCTTAATTAAAATATTTCCACTTTCAGCATCAACAGCCTCTGCAAAATTGAGAACGATGTTGCTATCAACAGCAACACCAGTTGCATTATCTGCTGGAGAGCTACTGCTTAGCGTTGGAGCGATAACATCTGCTGTTGCAAACGAAAGACTGGTGGTATCGCTAATGCCTGCATAGGAATTACCAGCTGCATCATCAAAGGCAGTTGCTGCAATTTGGACGTAGTATTCGGTGCTAGAAGCAAGTGTAACGCTAGGGTTAATGGTGATTTGTGTCGTACCAGATCCAGTGACTTGACCACTTGTTACATCAATGGTTTCTATCGTTGAATTATCGGATGTTTTCTTGATTGTGATATTTCCACTTTCAGCATCAACAGCTTCTACAAAATTAAGAACGATGTTGCTATCAACAGCAACAGCTGTTGCATTATCTGCTGGAGAGGAACTGCTTAAAGAGGGTGCAACAAAGTCATTTTGATAAAGTCTTACAGTGCCAGGATTAATAGCTGGCCATCCACCACCATACTTCTCACCAATGGCTACAATAGAGCCATCAGAAGAGAGGCTGACTGAATATCCCGAATAGTCATTGTTTGCAACCGCATGAATATCAGAACCAACTTGCTGCCAAGTGCCGCTGTTATTTTGATAAA
>QCIZ01000030.1 GCA_003216375.1 Prochlorococcus sp. AG-402-O21
TTGATGTTGTGGTTTGTGATGGATTTACGGGAAACGTTTTGCTGAAATTTTTAGAGTCAGTAGGCAGTGTTCTTTTGGGAGTTTTGCGGGCTGAGTTGCCAAGAGGAAGAAGAGGCAAAGTTGGTTCTGCTTTTTTAAGAAATAATTTGAAACGTATAAAGAAACGTTTAGATCATGCTGAACATGGTGGGGCTTTACTTCTAGGAATTAATGGAATTTGTGTTATTGGTCATGGTGGAAGTAAAGCTTTATCTGTATTAAGTGCTTTGAGAGTAGTTCATTCTGCTGCAAGTCATGGAGTAATGGATGATTTAGCGGATCTAAACAAACCAGATGTCTTACAGGTCTGATTGGAACTGTCCTACCATGTGATTGACTTATGAAATGAAGTTTTTTTTTAGATTTGATTAGCAATTCTCAATGTGACTCTGGAATATCTTTTGTGGGGTGCGGAAGCGCAACTCCTCAAAAGATAATTAATAATGATCAACTTGGTCAGAGGGTAGATACTAATAATGAATGGATTCAAAGTAGAACTGGAATTAGCGAAAGAAGGGTTATTGGAGATAATGAATCTTTGATTGATTTGGCAACAGATGCAGCCCTGAATGCTATTAGAATGGCTAATTGGGATGTGAAAACCATTGATTTAATAATTCTTGCAACATCTACTCCAGAAGATTTATTTGGATCTGCGCCTAAAATTCAATCAAACTTGGAAGCTTCCAATGCAGTAGCTTTTGATTTGACTGCTGCTTGTAGTGGTTTTTTATTTGCTTTGGTAACTGCATCACAATATTTAGTTTCTGGTTCTATGAAAAGAGCTGTTGTGATTGGGGCAGACCAATTATCAAAATGGGTTGATTGGGATGATAGAAAGACTTGTGTTTTATTTGGAGATGGAGCAGGAGCGGTAGCTATTGAGACCAGTGGTGAAAAAAATGGTTTAATTGGATACGGTATGAAGTCTGATGGCAGTAAAGGAGGATGCTTAAATCTCTCTCAAGCAAATACTTTTTTAGACTTAGTTCAAGGAGCGACCCATCAAAAAGGGGAATATTTGCCAATCAAAATGGAGGGAAAGGAAGTTTATAAGTTTGCAGTTAAAGAAGTCCCAATCATTCTTGGAGAACTTTTAGATAAATATGAAATTGACTCTGAAAGTATAGATTGGCTGCTATTACATCAGGCTAATCAGAGAATTCTTGATGCTGTAGCTTCAAGATTTTCAATACCATCAGAAAAAGTGCTTTCAAATTTGAAACACTATGGAAATACCTCTGCAGCAACAATCCCATTAATGCTTGATGAGGCAGTTAGAGGTCAAAGAATCAAATCAGGAGATTTAGTAGCCTGTAGTGGATTTGGTGCAGGGTTGAGTTGGGGAGCCGCTTTGTTTTATTGGCATGGTCCCTATTAGGCTGTTAAATAATTAATTAATAAAATCATGTCTATTGCCTGGGTCTTTCCTGGACAAGGTTCTCAAAAAATAGGGATGGCAAATTCGTTGCTAGATTTGCCTGGCTCGAGAGAAAGATTTGCATTGGCCTCTCAAATTCTTGGAAGAGATCTGTGGAAAATCTGTTGTGGCGAAGATATTCCTAACGAAGAAATATGTGATTTAAACGATACTAGAAACACTCAACCTGCACTTTTTGTGGTTGAGTCACTATTGGTTGATGATTTAAAGAGACAAGAAAGGGAGACCCAAATCATTGCAGGACACAGCCTAGGAGAAATAGTTGGTCTTTATTCAGCAAATGTTCTAGATGCGAAGACAGCATTGAACCTATTAAAGAAAAGATCTGAATTAATGGCAGCTGCAGGAGGAGGAGCAATGATAGCAGTTTTGGGCTTTAATCGAAATGAATTAGATGAGTTGATTAGACAAACTGAGGGAGCTGCAATAGCCAATGACAACAGTGAATCTCAAGTTGTTTTATCTGGTTCACCTGATGCAGTTAGGAAAGTGGCTGATAATTTAAAATGTAAAAGGGCAATTCCTTTACAAGTTTCAGGGGCTTTTCACTCCAAATTTATGACTGAAGCATCTAAAAGCTTTGCTGAAGAACTTGATCAATTAACTTTTAAAGATGCTCAAGTTCCAATCCTTAGCAATGTTGATCCAACTCCAACTGTAAATGGTGAAATATTAAAGGAGCGCCTAAAAAAACAAATGACTACTGGGGTTAGATGGAGAGAAACTATGAATGTCATGCAAAATGAAAAAATAACAACAATGGTTGAGATTGGTCCTGGAAATGTACTTAGCGGTCTTGCAAAACGATCAATGAAAGGAGTTCTGACTAGTCAAATCTCAAACGCAAGTGATTTAGGTTATTGATTTTGGAACAATTAAGAGTTAATGAGGGAGTTGAAGCAATCAATAAAGATAGGCCTCGACAGAGTTTTGTTTATGGCTGCGTCAGTTATTTATTTGTTTTCCCAATTTTTCGTTTCTTGTTTAGAGGCCAAACAATAGGAAGTTCGAATTTACCCAAGACTGGTGGAGTTGTAGTTGTCTCTAATCATGGTTCTCATTTGGATCCCCCGATTTTGGGTCATGCTTTGGGTAGACCAGTAGCTTTTATGGCAAAGTCTGAACTTTTCAGGGTCCCTATCTTGGCATCTATAATTTCTGCCTGCGGTGCATATCCAGTTAAGAGGGGAGCTGGAGATCGAGAGGCGTTAAGAACTGCCTCTAATCGATTAAATGAAGGATGGGCTACGGGCGTATTTTTGGATGGAACCAGACAAGAAAATGGAAGAGTTAATGATCCCAAAGCAGGGGCTGCTCTCCTGGCAGGAAGGACAGGTTGCCCTATCCTTCCTGTGGCAATAGTTAACAGTCACAGAGCATTTCCAAAAGGATCTATTCTTCCTCGATTTGTATCTATTCATTTGAGAGTTGGTGAATTAATTCAACCCCCTAAAACTCGAAAAAGAGAAGATTTAACGTCAACAACTAAAGAAATTCAAATATCTATAAATTCAATGCTTGATAAAGGGCAAATCAAGAATATCTGAAATCAAGCTATCTCATATTAAAATAGTGGAAATTATAAATTTTTATTTTTATTATCTATTGGTGATGTTGGATAAATTGGCAATGTTTTTCCCCAATGAGAATTAAAGTTTGAATTTTGACAATAATGAGAAAAATGTATAAGTGAAACAATATCTTTTTCTATATTATTAGAAGCCTTGATTGAAGGATTTATTTCTTCCTCATTGCTTATTAATTTTGGGGAAATGATCTCACTAAATTCATGGAAATTTGATTCTTTGTGAATTTTAATTAGTTGATATTTACCAGCTATAAAACCCCGACGCGGCAAAAAATCTTTTATCCAAAATGGATTTATAATTTGATTTTGGTCAAGATCTTTGTAAAGTCTTTGAGCCATCAAATGAAAGGAACTAATCGAATCTAATGAACAATCAATTTGCTGAGCAATTGTTCTAGCCATCGAGATGGTTAATCTTGTGCTTGTAAAACTTCCAGGACCCTTTGCTACTGAGATTCGAATTATTTGTTTCCAAAATTTCCTAGGTAGAATTTTTTCTATACAACTAAATAATTTGTTGGATAATGAGCGGCCGATATTAAATACTTCGCTTTTTATTAATTTGTCTGGATATTCAATATCTTTAATAGCAATTCCGAAGGATTCTGAACAGCTGTGTAAGGCTAATAGATATTTTGATTTTGAGTTATGGAAATTTTGCAATTAATTTATTATAGTTGTTACTTTGGAATTTCTTCTCCAGGGCGAAGCCTGCTCCATTTACCTTTATCTAGTTGAAAACTATCACAACCTCTCACATCCCATTCTATACCTGTCTCTCCCTCAGGCATATCTGAAATGTTGATATGTATTTTTGGATTAATACCTTGAAAATCTGGATTCTTGGACAAGTGCTTCACGCCGTGATTTTCTTCAACTGTGAAGTAGGTCTTGCATCTATCTACCCAAGTACAATCAACACAGATGCACATAACTATTCAAGTGAAATCTAGGTGTCATTTTGATAAGTAAGCACACATTACTATCAAATGATCTTTTTGGAGATTTAAATCCAAAAGATTGGCCAATATCTTTAGCTGATTTACCTCCTGGGAGTGCTTTAGTCGGGGGTTCTGTAAGAGATGGATTGTTGAACAAGTTGAGTCAAAAACCTGATTTGGATTTTGTAATACCAATAGAAGCTATTAAATTCAGCAAAAACTTATCTAAAAGAATTAATGCCACTTTTATAAAGCTTGATGAAAAGAGAGATATTGCTCGATTAGTTATTAATGGATGGACTCTTGATTTTGCTCGACAGGTTGGCAAGAATCTTGAAGATGATTTATTAAGACGTGATTTTAGAATTAATGCAATTGCTCTAAAGCTTAGTAAAAAGCCAGAGATCTTTGATCCAATTGGAGGAATGGATGATTTGAAAAATAAGAAAATTGTTGCAATAAGTGAAAAGAACTTAATTGATGACCCTTTGAGAATTCTTAGAGGTTTTCGATTAATGTGTGAATTAGACTTTGAGTTAGAGAAGAAAACTAAAATATTTCTAAAAAATAATGTAGATAAATTAAGTAATGTTGCACCTGAAAGGATAAAGATGGAGATTTTAAAAATAGCCCATTCAAGCTGGAATTCTTCAGTTTGGCAAACTTATTTAGAACTTCAATTATTGAGAAAATGGAATGAAGATAAGCTTCCTAATCTTGAACTGAAAAGAAAAGATAGTTTATCAACAAAGCCAATAGCTGGAGGCTTTTTAGCAAAGTTAATATGTTTGCTTAGCGATGGGGGCTTGTCAAGTCTGACGTTTAGTAAAAATGAAATAAAAAGATGCAAAAACTTGAGATTTTGGGTTCACAAAATTAATAATTTAGGTTTAGATAATTTTTCGGAGGATGAAAGGTTTCAGCTCCATGTTGATTTGGAAGAGGATTTGCCATCTTTAATTCTTTTTTTGAAAGATAAATATGCAAACGCTTGGTTGAAACGCTGGGAAGACCCTTCTGACCCCCTCTTTCACCCTTCTTCCCCTTTGAACGGCCATTCACTTCAAAAAGCCTTGAAAATCCGCTCTGGCCCCTTCTTGGGAGAACTTATGAGACATTTGTCTAAGGAAAAAGCTTATAGAAGATTTTTCACAAACCACGAAGCTTTGGAGGTCGCTCGTAAATGGACCCTAGAGAATTCACCCTTTTTGTGATTAACTACACACAAATCAAATTAATCTCGGCCGTATGCCGTCTTCTACTTATCCCCTTTTTTCTAAATGAGTGTTCGCCTTTACATCGGTAATTTGCCGCAGAATGTCAATGTTAAAGAACTTGAAGCCCTTCTAGCATCTATAGGAGATGGCATCAAATTTAAAGCTGTTTTCGACAGAGATACCAAGGCTTGTAGGGGATTTGGTTTCGCTAATATCAAAGATGAGAATATTGCTAATGAGCTTATTGAAAAATTAAATGGTCATGAATTCAATGGAAATAAGCTGAGGGTTGAACGTTCTGAGCGTAAAGATTCAAATTCTGGCAACTCTAGAAGAGGAGCAAATTCAAACAATGGGAATAAAGGCTCTAATCGTAAAGATGTTAAGAAAATTGTACATAGTGATGCCCCAATTAAAGAAGCTCCAGATCCAAGATGGGCTGGAGAACTATCAAAATTGAAGGATCTTCTAGCTAATCAAAAAACACCTGTTTAAACATTCAATTAAATTAGTGTTCCAAGTTTATATTTTTCATCGTTGATAGTTATCAGATAAGAGATGGGTAGGTTTACAGCTTTAACCCATCTTTTTACATAAGCACGATTATTGAAGACGTCATAATCTAATTCTTCAATTGATTTTAGTATTCCGCTATACAACCTTAATGATGTCCATATTGGCCATCTTGCATCTATCGAGAGCCACTTTATTCCTTCTTCAGACTTTTTGAACCAATCTCTTGCTCTAGCTAATTGAAAAGACATTAAGGCTTTCCAGTTCTCATTGATTTTTCCGAGCATTAGATCTTCTTCGGAGTAATTGAATTTTTCTAGATCCTCTAAAGGTAAATAAATGCGTCCTCTTCCTCTATCTTCGCCAACGTCTCTAAGAATATTTGTTAATTGATTCGCAATTCCAAGAGCAATAGCAGCTTTTGAAGTATCAGGAGATGGCTTTTTTGGATTAGACGTATAGGCAGCATCAATTCCTATTACGCCTTGAGTCATCAACCCAACTGTCCCAGCGACTCGATAACAATAGAGTTCTAGTTCTTCAAAGGTTTTATATCTGGTTGTATCTAAATCCATTCTCTGACCTTCAATCATATCTATATAGGGCTTAATAGACTGAGGAAATTTTTGAAGAGTATCCGCTAAGACTGCATCAAGGTCATCTTCAGTATTACCAGCAAAAACTTTTTTTGTTTTGTCTTCCCATTTATTTAGTCGATCTGATAACTCATTTCTAGATTTCTGCTGAGCTTCAGTGCTATCCATAAGCTCATCTGTTCTACGGCACCAAACATAAATAGCCCAGATTGCCCTCCGTTTAGCAGGGGGAAGCAACATTGTACCAAGGTAGAAGGTCTTGGCCCATTGTGCAGTTTCTTTTCTGCAAGCCTCGTAGGCATCCTCTAGATTTAAAGAAGGCTGCGCCAAAATTAAAAGTTTGTAAGTTTTTTAGTTTGCATTAATCTGTTTTATTGCAATTAAAAAAAAATTGCTGTTTATACATTAAGACTAATAAGAACACTATGTCAGTTGAGATTGAATCTTTTCTGCACAGAGCTTTCCACTTAACACCGCACCTTCCATGGAAGCGAGATATTTTTGCATTGTGTAATCACCCGTTAAGAAAAAGTTGCTTATTGGGGTCTTTTGATCAGGCCTTAAATCTTGGCATCCAGGAACAGCTTTATAAACCGATTGTGGGGTTTTTATTACTTTGTATTTTCTCAATTTAGCTTGATTTTCCCCTGAAAAATGAACTGGAAAAAGTTTAGCCAATTCTTTCATGGTTGCATCAATGATCTCCTCATCTTTTCGACTGATCCAGTCTTTTGCAGGAGCAAAAACCAATTCAAGCATTGAACGATTTGGATCTTCATATTCTTTACAAGTTATGCTCATGTCTGCATAGACACTTAAGAGTGGAGATCTACTAAATAAAAGGTGGTCGATATTTGTAAGTTTTCGATCGAACCAGAGATGAATATTGATAACTGGAACTCCTTTAAGACCTTCAAGTTTTCTGAAAATATCTTTAGAGGCCCATTCGTTAGGCAAAATTGTTTTGAAAATATCCACGGGCATTGCGCTGACGAATGCGTCAGCCTCAATTTCTTTTCCATGAGATTCTTTAGCACTACCTATTAAGAAATTTTCAACACAACCATCTTCTTTTAAATTGATTTTCTTAAGGGGGCTATTCAAAAATACGTCACCTCCTGAAGCTCTTACATGATCAACAATTGGTTGACAAAGTCTTTCTGGTGGTGCGCCATCAAGGAATGCCATTTTTGATCCGTTTTTTTCTTGTAAAAAGCGATTCAATGCAGTTAACAATACTGTTGAGGATATTTCATCAGGACCAATGAAGTTAAGGGCCTTACTCATTGCGATAAAAACTTCATCATTTACTCTTTCAGGAATATTTTGTTTTTTCAGCCATTCTGTCCAAGAGTACTTATCGCAATCTTCTACATAATCTTGGCCGCGCAACATAGCAGGTATTAGCCCTAGTCCAAATGAAATTTTTTCTGGCCAGCTGAGCATGTCATTGTTGCTTAAAATTGCGGCAACTCCATTTATTGGAGCGGGTAAATCAGGAAAATCGAAACGGCTATATGTTCCAGGTTCTTCCGGTTGGTTGAAAATCATTGAATGACTTTTCCATTGCAGACGATCTTCAATGTTTAATTCTTTGAAAAGCTGAAGCATGTTTGGATATGCTCCAAAAAATATATGTAATCCAGTTTCATACCAATCTCCATCCTCATCTTTCCAAGCAGCTACTTTCCCACCAAGTACGTTTCTTGCCTCATAAACGAATGGAGTATGACCTGCATCCGCTAAGTATTTTGCACATGAGAGTCCTGCTAATCCGGCTCCAGCGATTGCTACCCGCATACTTAAATAAAAGAGTATTTAACAACTTTAGTGAGTAAGACCACCCAACAAGGGGTAAGGTCGTTAAATTTGCAGTATAAATTTCGGTTTGTTGTTTTAAATTCATGAGCGACACTATTCTCAAATGCACAACACGCCACGTTCGTATATTTACTGCAGTAGTAGAAAATGATGATTTAATTTTAGATAATGATCATTTGACTTTAGATATTGATCCTGATAATGAATTTCTTTGGGATGATGATTCTATAAAAAAGGTTCAAGATTATTTTCGTGAATTAGTTGATTCTCAAGAAGATAATGAATTGAGCGATTATAGCTTGAGAAAAATAGGATCTTTGCTTGAAGATTTTATTAGAAAGTTGCTTAAAGATGGAGAACTCAGTTATAACCCAAACAGTAGGGTGATTAATTACTCCATGGGATTACCTCGAACTCAAGAATTATTATGAATCAAGGTCCCTATAATCGACGTTCATCATCTCGTAGAAGATCAGATCTTGCCAGAAGAAAAGAAGGAAATAAATTTAACCCTAGAAACGACTCAAATGTGAGAAGCCAATATGAACCAAGGGGTAACCGATTTAATGCTTCCGGCCCCTCAGATGGCGGAGGGGGAATAAAAATTAATTCGAACTCAATCGCTATTTTAGCTGGAGTTTTGGTGATTGGTGTTGGTATTGGAAGCCTTATTACAAGTACAACTTCAGGTGGTCAGGGAAATATTGCTAGTCAACAACAGTTGGATATGGCAGTTCCAGATCCAGACTTTTGCAGGCAATACGGTGCAAGTGCTTTTGTTATTGATGTTGAAATGTATACAACCTTAAATCCCTCTACTAGTTTTGTTACACAACCCGCTCTTCAGCCTGGTTGTGTGATCAGAAGAGAAAATTGGACTGTGTTGCAAAAGCAAGGAGCAATAAATAATGAAGATGTTAGAGAGTGTAAGCAGCGGATGAATACATTTGCTTATATTGGTTCCATTAGGGACCAGCCAATTGTTCGATGTGTTTATCAAGCAGACGTTAACGAAAATAAATTTATAATTAAGGGTGCTGAAGAAGATGCTGTTGGTATAAATAAAGAAGCAATACAGTTCTAATTTTCAGAACGAAATAGTGGCGAAAATGAACTAGCAAATAAAGGTAATATATCTTGTATGAATGCTTCTGCAGCTCTTGATGAATATCTTCCAGGATTAGTAATTACTTTAAGCTCTCTTTTTACCTCTAGATCTGCAACAATTGCTCTGTGAATACTTCCTCCTGAAAGCTCTCTTTCAATTGAAACAACTGGAAGAAAAGCAGCTCCTAGATTAGATTGAACAGCATTTTTTATAGCTTCAAGAGAATTTAATTCCATTTCAATATGTAATCTTTGTACATCTAATCCAGACGAAGATAGTAATTGATCTACGACTTTTCGGGTCGTTGATTGATTATCTAGGGTAATAAACCTTAGACTATATAAATCTTCTTTTGTGAGCTCTTTTGACTTTGCTAATGGATGGTTAGTAGGTAAAACAAGAGCTAATTCATCAGTAGCAAAAGGAATTACTTGTAATGATTCGTTTAACTCTAATGGAAGTTGGCCTCCAATAATAGCTATATCAATTTGGCCATTAGCAACACTCCATCCTGTCCTTCTAGTGCTATGAATTTGCAGTTGAACTGAAACTTCTGGATATTTTTGTCTGAAATGCCCAATCATTCTTGGCATCAAGTATGTACCGGTTGTTTGACTTGCTCCAATTGTCAGAGAGCCACCTTTCAGGTTATTTAAATCTTCAATTGCTTTGCAAGTCTCTTGGCACTCTCCTAAAATTTTTTCGCAATAATTTAGAAGAAGTTTTCCCGCTTCAGTTAATTGGGCTTTTCTTCCCCCTCTATCAAATATTGCAATTTCTAGTTGTTTTTCCAGATTTTGCACTTGTAAGCTGACAGCTGGTTGAGTGACAAACAAACTATCGGCAGCTTTTTTAAAGCTTCCCTCATCAACAATTGCTTTGAGGATTCTTAGTTGATCAAGAGTAAATGGGATCTCGGCCATGGTGGCAGGCCTTCATGGCAGTTATTAAAATAAAATGTAGGTAAAAAGATCACCAACTGTTGATCCGGTATGGATCTAATAATTTATTGAGAGGTTTTTAAAAGGACGAATGGCATTTTTAGATACACATGGTTCGAGTTTTGTGGTGATATTACTTTTGTTTTGTTTTGCCATAATTCATAGTGGGGGAGCTGCTTTAAGGGTGAGGGCGGAAGGTTTAATTGGTGCAAGAGCATGGAGATTGGTTTTTGCTTTAGCAAGTATTCCCTCAGCAGTTATTTTGGTTGGTTATTTTATTGCTCATCGTTACGACGGAGTTAGATTTTGGAACTTGCAAGGGGTTAGCGAACTAATTCCAATGATTTGGATTTTGAGTGCAATTAGTTTTCTTTTTCTATATCCAGCTACATATAACCTTTTAGAAATTCCTGCTGTTCTGAAACCCAAAGTTAGAATATATGCTACGGGGATTATT
>QCIZ01000031.1 GCA_003216375.1 Prochlorococcus sp. AG-402-O21
ATCACTTCACCTGATGGTGGTTATGTCGATTTAAATTATACTGAAGCTTGGGGAACTGATTCTTTTAAATCAGAAGCGATTGCCGTCCAAAAAGTTGGAAATGATTATAAATTAGTTGTAGAAGAAACATCTACCTTTGGTAGTAATAGTGACACTTTCTATCAGGTCTACAAATTAACTAGCGCTGGTCTACTTGATTGGGGAGAAGTTACATATAGAACAAAAGCAGAGCTCAACGAACAAGAATTTGGTCAAGATATTGATGGAGATGGAACAATTAGTGCTGGATCAGCATCAGACGCCTCAGATACTTATGCCGATGCAGTTACAACGGCGAACACCGACGCAGAAGTCTTACAAAAGTTCCAAAATACAGCCCAATCCGATATCTACTCAATTGATAATTCTGATTCAACGTCATCAGATACAAAGATTGAGATGTTCGTAAAAGGTGTTGATGGGTCAGGAAAGTCGGATTACAAAATGGATGTCAAGATTGTTCAAGAAACTAGTGAGGCACTGTTAAAGAAAGTTGGTAAAGATACTGGTATTGGTAGTGATGCCATAACAGCGTTAACAGGTTTGATGGACTTTAACGTCACCATTCCTGATGCTAAAAATCACGGGAAAATTGTTTCTCTATCCTGGGTTTTACCTGACGATACAGTTGATCCAAAATATCTCAAAAAAGATGCTGCAACTGGCGAATATTTCAACTTTAAATTCGACTCAAAAACTGGAGAAGGAGCAAAGTGGGATAATGATACAAAAACCTTAACTGTATATGTTCGAGACAATGGCAAATACGACTCAGACTCGACTGCTGGTAAGGTCCGTGACCCTGGATTCATCTCTAGTACAAGTAGTAGTAGTAGTAGTAGTAGTAACACCTCTACTGCAGATGCTGGTGGAACAACGATTAGTGGCCCTGGAGAAAACAAAACGACAAATGCATCCGTCTCAATCAATGAGAACTCAACGATTGTTCATACATTTACTTCAGATGAAGCAGTTACTTGGTCTATAAGATCTGGAGCTGATATCTCTCAATTCACAATAGATTCACTTACGGGTGTACTCAGTTTTAAAACAGCCCCTGATTTTGAGAATCCAACCGATAGTGATAAAAACAATGTGTATGAAGTTGTTGTTTTCACCAACGATTCAGATAACGACTCTTCTAACCAAAAACTTTCAATAACAGTAATTGCTTCTAAAAATGATCTTACAGGGACAATTGGTAATGACTCCTTAGTTGGCGATTCTTATGATAATGAGATTGATGGAGGAGCTGGTAAGGATACTGTTATTTTTACAGGTAATTTCTCAAATTACTCATTCACCAGAAACGAAGATTCTTTGAATATCGCAGATCAAAGGTCAGGAACAAATGACGGAACAGATACGCTCACAAATGTTGAATATATTCAATTCTTAGATCAAACCATACAAGAATCAAAGGTAGACGTTGCTAAAACCTATAGTGGTAATTTTAGGGACTACAAGTTCTATAACAAAGGTGATGGCAGTTATGAAATAAAGAGCTCTACAGGAACAAAGGATGATATTACAGGAATCCCCAAGCTCACCTTTGATGATAAAACTGCAGATGAAAGTGTAAGTGCCATCGCTGATATCAAAGCAGTCTTTGATCAAGTCACTGGCAAAGAGACTCCGAGTGGTGAGATGTTCCGTCTTTATAACGCTGCCTTTGCAAGATTCCCGGATGCTTCTGGACTAGAGTATTGGATCGAGAAGTTCAGCTCTGGAGTTGATGATGCTAGAGCTGTTGCATCATCTTTCTTAGTCTCTGATGAATTTGCTGAACGTTATGGAGCGAATGTCACAAATGCCAAATACGTCGAGACTCTCTATGTGAATGTTCTCGGCAGAGACTACGACCAAGATGGTTATAACTATTGGTTAGGGAATTTAAATAATGGAACAGAAACCAGATATGAACTCCTTCTAGGCTTTGCCGAATCAGCAGAAAACAAAACTCTCTTTACTGAAATGACTGGGTTGGCATAACCAATGAACAAACTATGTTGAGGGCAAAAGTCAATGACTGAAAAAATAGATTGGAAACAAGAACTTCTTGATGCAGAAAAGTTCAATAAGAAGCGAGAGAACCTATTAAAAAATGGTGCAAAGTCATTAACTGATAATTGGTTACTTGGCGCTCTCTACATCAGATGGAAAAAGTTAAAAGGTATTAGAGAAGAATCTTTACCAGATTGCAGTTCAAGTTTTCAGGAATGGACTAAAAAAATTGAAGATACAGATGTATGCCAGTCTTGATAATTGGGGGGAAAATTTACGACAGACTCCCAGAGGACGAGCAAAAAGAGTTTGCATTAGTAGAGCGATATAGAACTGATTATTTTTATGAGTGCTATGAGTATGAAAATGCGAAGGGGAACAAAAATTATGAGTGGAGTGATAGATGTTTTAAAAATCAGGAGGAATTATTGGAGTTCTTCGGTTATGAAATGATCGAAGACTTAAATGTAGATGCCGTGTATGCAAGAAGAGTCGAAACGTTTACTGATGAGGATGAAAAAGAGTTGATGAAATTCTGTGATGATGGTAATCAAATAAAAGTAATGGGCGCAAACTAATCACGCTTTCAAATTGTATAGCCAGTATTAATACCCATTGAAATTAAATAGATAAGTAAAGAAGTCTAGCCATGTTTTTTAGAGGTAGTTTTAATATATAGAGTTATAGATTTTAAATGTCCCTTGGAATCACTGAGCTTGAGTTGACCGATGCTAGTACAATTTCAATCCCTACAGATGCAATATTGATACTTGTTCTATTAATTGTTTTTGCATTAATAGGTTATTACTTTCACAACATCCTCGACACTCAAACAAATCAATTTGTTGAAAAAGTAGACGATAGTTTGCATCTTGAATTAGTCAAAGAAAAGCTAGAAGATCAATTAACTCTTGAGTCAGCAACAGTAAATCACGAAAAAACAGAAAAGCCAAATATTAAAAAACTAAATTTCATACCACCTTCAAAATTTTGGAGGATTGGTAGTTTGGCTATTGTAGCCATAGGAGGATCAAGTCTTTTAAAGATCCAATCTATCCAAAATTCATATAAAGGAGTGAACACTAGTCAGGTCAATATCAAGATAGAGAATCAATCGACAAAATCTTTATTATCAATGGCTCAAATAAAATCATCAAATCAATCTCAAACTAAAATAAAAAAAATCAGTTATGTTGATCCTCTATTATCAACTAACAATAGTTCCAAAAATAATAATTTTTTACAGGTTCAGCAAAGACGAACAGAGGATTTTTTCTCTTTCTAAAACTTATAAGCCAGGACTATATTTAACCCTCATACCCCTTAGCAAGTCGGTACACAGGAGCAAAGGATATGTCTTTTAGTACTGTTACCTTAGTGTTACCCTTCGTTACAGCTTCCCGAAATCCTTTCCTACATCAGCTTTTTTGGGCTACGTCGTATAATCGGCATTATTAGGGACATATGATACTACTCTTGTTATAGCTAAGCTTTTAAAGCATATTACTATGATTACCAAGTCGCTTCTAAAGCAGAAAAGCTTATCACTGCGATGGCATCGTTACCAAAAGATTACCTATAGGCTTAAATCTTACCTAGGAACTCACTAGCCAAGAAACAAAATATCCTCGATAAAAAAGAGATTCCAAGAAATCCCTATGCATACGTCTACCGAAGAGTAGATAGAAATAAAAGATATTATTTCTATACATTTTTCTGTCATTTAATTTTCTCCATTTTTTATATCATTATTTATTCGCCTTTAGGAACCCAGAACTGATACTTTTTCTAGAGGTACTGGTATATTTTACTTCAATCTTGCCCAATTTTGTAAGTTAATGTTAGGAAGTGATGTCTTTATATGTATTAGTTTTAGTTAGAATCTGAGAAGAGATTATCACTTAGATTCAATAGTTATTATATGATTTTTCTTCAAACAAATCTGAATTATACTTTTTATTGATTTGTTTTTTGATAGAAGCTCTTTTATCATTTTCTTTGTAAACTGATCTCGCTAATTGAATAAATTCTTTGTCGAATTCTTGATTAACCTCTTTTTCCCTTATATTATCTTCTATTTCCCAAAGATTCATATTTATTTCTTTGAGATCATTAACTAAATCGATATTGATTTCTAGATTTATATCTTTAAGAATATTTTTTAGTAGTTTTAATTCTTTATCTACGTTTTTGAACTGTTTACTAGTCATATGTAATTTTTTTATCTCTAAAATAGTGATTTTATCTATTAGTTCTCCTAGAGATATTGGAGCAAGAATAGAAGATAAGTATTTTACTTTTGAACTCATAC
The DNA here is from genome assembly GCA_003216375.1 of Prochlorococcus sp. AG-402-O21. Lineage (GTDB taxonomy): Bacteria > Cyanobacteriota > Cyanobacteriia > PCC-6307 > Cyanobiaceae > Prochlorococcus_B. The sequence continues at coordinate 4,355 of QCIZ01000031.1, forward strand.
TTCACCCCCTAATTCTACATTGCTATCTTTTATCACTTCAAGTAGCATATCATATTGTTCAATTAAATTATTATAGATATTAGACTCTTGTTGGAGTAGTCTAACATCAACATTTTTATCTGGATGTAATCTAAACCAGTCTTCACTTGGCTTTATAACTGTTTGCTTTAGTTCAAAATCGATATCTAAATATAATCCAAGTAGACTATTTGCGGCTCCTTGCTCTACCCAAAGCTTGTTTAACTTTTGAGAAAATAATTTTAAGCCTAGAGGGGTAACTACTCTTACATGAGTTGGGTCATCATAAAAGAATTGATGTCTAAAGTGAGGTACAATTATTCTAATATTTGCTCCATGATTACATATTCGATACATCTCTTTAAATATTCCAAAGTATATTTCAACATCTTTTCCTAAATGTTCAAGAACATGTATTAATAGAATATCTGAAACTGAATTTGTCTCCCAAGGCCAAGGGAAAGATTCTAAATCATGTTTTAAATCTGGGCTCCCAAACTTATCTACATTAATATAGCCTGGGATTCTTTTTTCACCACATCCAAGATTTAGTTTAAGGCCATTCATTCTTTAAATTATTCATGATATATCTTTAAGGATAAACCTCTATTTATTTTCTGCTGTTATATTTTACTTCTATTTCATTTTTAAGTTCACTTGATACTCTTTCCATAACTTCTTGCCAGTTTTCTCTTTCTTTTTGTCTAAATAATCTCATTGATGGATACCAAAATGTACTCTCTTCTTTTAGTCCCCAAGTCCAAAAAGGGATATCTTTTAGCAGTAACCACACTTTTTTTCCCATTCCTCCTGCCAAATGAGCAATTGAAGTATCAGAAGTAATAATTAAATCGCAGTTTTCAATGATGGCAGCATTTTCAAGGAAATCCCACACGATATCAATTTGTGCTTGGCATTCAACAAACTTATTTTTAAATGAGCAATGATCTAATTGCTCTGAACCAAAACCTTTTTGTAGTGAAAGTAATTTAAAATTATTATTCCTAGTAAGAGTTGTAAAAGTTTCAAGAGGAATTGATCTTCCTTTATGAGTCTTTTCCGTTTCTCGATTTCCTTGCCAATTAATTCCAACAATTGGTCTTGTTTCTTTAGATAGGATGTCTTTCCATTTTTTTAAAAACTTTTCAGATGAGGATATATATGGTCTAGAAATTATTGGATTCTCAGGGGTTACTTTGAGATATCTAGGTAAAGATAATAGTGGGATCCATTCCCCCTCGGAAACTAGTTTTGCCTGTTCTGGAGTTAATGGATTTGGATCAATACCTGAGGATTGGATCAATGAATGTAGTTTTTCTTGCGCACAAAAAGAGATTTTGAGTCCTTTATTTCTAAGGTAAGGAATATATCTCATATATTGAAGAGTATCTCCTAAACCTTGCTCAGTGACGACTAATAGCTTTTCTCCTTTTTGTAATTTTTTATGCTCGATTCGTTTAAGTTTTGTAATACCGTGAGTAATAACAGGTTCCTTTTGTTTGAATCTAAATTCATATTTTTCTAAACCATTTTTATAGTCACCTTGAATTAGTTCAAGTAATGAAAGATTCCAAAATGCTTCTGCGTAATCAGGTTTAATTTCAATCGCTTTGCGATAAGACAGTTCTGCGTCCTGTAATTTGCCTAGATCTTTCAATAAGACTCCCAGATCAGAATGAACCTCTGCGTAATCAGGTTTAATTTCAATCGCTTTGCGATAAGACAATTCTGCGTCTTGTAATTTGCCTAGATCTTTCAATATGTTTCCTAGGTTGTAATGCGCCTTTGCATAATCAAGTTTAATTTCAATGGCTTTGCGATATGACAATTCTGCGTCTTGCAATTTGCCTAGATCTTTCAATATGTTTCCTAGGTTGTAATGTGCCTCTGCGAAATCAGGTTTGAGTTTAATTGCTTTGCGAGTAGATAATTCTGCTGCTTGTAATTTGCCAATACCCCTCAATATGCTTCCATAATTAGAAAAAACTTTATTATCTTTAAAACCTTGTTTTATACAATACTGATAATATTTTGTTGCTTCTGGAATATTTCCTTTTACATGAAACTGAATTGCTTGATTAATGATTTGTTCTTGAGAATTATGAGTATCTATATTTGTATTTATAGTAATATTTTCTTTAATTTCTCCTAAAGCAAAAGGAACGGGGAATGTTTTTATCTCAGTGAATTGATTCTTTCTTTGTTCTTGTTTATCTGAATTTTCCATTAATTTTATTCCTGTTAAAGAAACAGTAAAAAGCGTACATAGATATATCCTTTCTAAGTGATCAAGATCTATTAAAGATTTCTTCTTAAAGGTTTGCGACTCCAACGCCTCAAATGCTGCTTTTATCTTGATTAATTATGCTGGCTATCAAGGAATTCCTAACGTGTATTGATTAGAAAGCTTGGTTCTTTAGTTTTACCATAAATTTCTCTTCCCCATTAACGTATAAGCCAAGACTTGCTCTTCCCCCCCTCATACTCCTTATCAAGTCGCTACCTAGGACTAAGGATATGTCTTTTAGTACTGTTACCTTAGTGTTACCCTTCTTCTCTAATACCCTTAGATCCTTTGCTATAACTAAATTTATACGCTACATAGTATAATCGGCATTGATACGCATCTTTAGAATTTAGACTATTAATCTTTCTCTAAACTCTTATCAATACTAAGATCTTTTGAGAACATTTTAGTCGCAAGTTAGTCGCAATTTATTAGACGTTTGTAATCTACTTTTTATCTAATTTCCAAAAGTACAAACCTGGTCGATCACATCCAAAATCAATTTATCTCCATTGGGATCTTTCCAATCTGAATCTTGATTCTTGAACTCATTAAATTCCTTTGCTCCTACTGCAACATCTCTAAAAGAATTTTCCGAACAGTTGACATCCATTGTGTACAGAATGTCTTGAGTAATTTCAGTAGTGCTTTTAGGCATGAATTTACTGAATACTCGTATGGATCCATCTTTATTTTTTTGAACGCTATTCTTATCCCATAATTGCTCTCCATACTGACTCTTTGGCACTGCAACCCACTCATGCGATAAAGCATCTATTTTTGACGGATAGAAAATGATTAAAAGTAATAAACAACTAAGACAAATACTTCTAATAGTTTTGAAGGTCATTGGATAAAAAACATTATTGTTATCGTTGATGGAAACTTCACATCAGTACATCAATCTTATGAACAGACTGCTCTCTGGTGAGAGATCTACATGGATATTTGTAATTGGATTGGTTGCGATAGGTGCAGGATTTACAGCAAAGAATGTGATCTCATATCCAACCGAATGCAGTACTCCAGAAATGGTCACTTTGAGATGAAATACAACTGGAAAGATCTTTTAGTAGATGCTGCAATCGTGGCGGTTGTTCTTGGAGCAGTGGCACTCATTGTTGGTTCGTTTCCAGCGACCTTCAGCAAGTTGCTTCCATTTCTCAAATAAGTATTAGTCAACCTAAAAGTTTGCATTAAATAAGGGAGCGACCAAAATCTCGCCTCCTTTACTACTTTGGAGGGACATCTATGACCAGAAAAAGAGACAAGATCTGGACAGCAATTATCGCAACTAAGCAATGGTTCACCAAACTTTTTACTAGTGAGGCAGATGCTTTAGTTGATGACTTCGGAAATAATCCACCCCCAGAGATAGGAACTCAACCTTACACAGGAGATACTCACGACAAAGGGGACTGACTTACTAAGAAGCAATCAATATCAAATCCACCAATTGTTTTTTATTCAGTTTGGAAATTTTTTCTACACCGACCAGCATTGCCTTCAATTCTCTATTGGTCTTTTGCATTAGGAGCGATCTTTGATCAACAAAGATTCCTTTCTTGAGTATTGAAAGAAGAGTTGAGAAAGCATCAAAGATTGCCATTGAAGCAAGGATGCAAAACATCATTACCCGATCAGCATTAGTAGTTAAGTTCATTGATTTTTAGAAAATAATTTTGTGGGTTGTTAGGCAACTTCAGGACACAGTCCAATATCAAGGACTCTCTTGCGCTGCCAATTTCTACAACGCTTGGATAGGTGTTCACCTTGAGGAATAAGACGCTGATGAAGAGGACAAGTTAGAAGAGTTACGGATGACTTATCACAGGTGTAAGTGAAGTGTTCGCATGTCATACAAATCGAACTACCTCTGGACTTCATAAGTTCCAAGTCAGTGAAGTAATCCCACTCTTCAGGGTTTTCCAGAACCTCTACAGGTGATAAGAATCTTGCTTTCTTTGACCATGCCATAGTCCTCCTCATGTAGAAGACAAAAGGAGGATCTTGCTCACTGGATCCTCCTTTTGCGTTTGTGATGGGGATTAAACTAATACAAACGTACTACATTTGTCTAGTAAGTCAAGTTACTTATTTTGGCATTAAGAAAGGGACCCTGCTGCTTCAGCGACCTTGAGTCCCTCTCTTCATTTACAGAACGAATTTTGGTAAGGAGTTGTTCTGCTTTTTCTTTTCTAATCAATTCCACAAAGGGTCTGCATCGGAAAAAATCCCTAATCAGATATCGTCCTCACTATTTCCGAAGGGGTTGTATCTGATATCAAAAATCAAAACTACCGCAGTACTTAAAAGCAGTAACCCGAAAACAACTTGTG
>QCIZ01000032.1 GCA_003216375.1 Prochlorococcus sp. AG-402-O21
CAAGTTCCACCGTTGTTTTGATAGATCCTTACATGACCACTGTTATTGCCATTACCATCATTTAAATGACTACCAATGGCAACAATAGAACCATCATCTGAGACGCTTACTGCATGTCCTGATTCATCATTTGAAGCTTCTCCTTGAATATGACTACCTATTTGTTGCCATGGCAAAGCACCTTCCCATTGATCGATGAGTCCTTGATCAATAATTTCTGAAAGGTATTTTTTATTAGATTTCGAATTTTGAACCCAGGCATGTTCTCGATTGATTTGTTCTTGACTTGAGAAAACTTCAGCACCTGTGAGTTCTTCTAATTTGTCAATCCATTGAGAATTCCCACCGACGTAGCAACTCCATAGGACAATTCGTTTGAGATTCCAATTCCTAAATTCAACCGCACTATTTTCTAATTCATTAGCATCAATGAATTGTCCACCAAGATGAATTCCTTCTTGGCTTCCATGTGCAATCACATGGAGCTCTTTTATTGATTGACCTTCTTGTCTTTGTCGATTTAGAACTTTGCTGATCAGTTCGATTGGATCATCAGTTGATCCGATTTGGAAGACTGGTTCTTTTGCTCCATTAATGAGTTCAGCTAAATCAGCAGATAGCCCATCCGCAATGACAAAACGAGTTAATTGATTGTTGTTGCGTCCTGAACAACAATCTTTAGCGAGATCAAATATTGATGATTTTTCAAGTAAAGATAGTTGCATTCAATATTGCTTCAGCTTTCAAAAAAGGAAAAATCCAACAACCAAGACTAACAATTAAATTGATATAGGTAAATATGGCCACTGATTCCCCTGTCTTAACGAGCTTTTATCAATAAAAGTTAGAACAAAGTTAGAATAGCCATAAAAATCGCTGAAACCCCCTGCTATGACTGGACGCTTATACGTTGAATAAAAACTCCATCACGTCCAGTTGCACCAGTTGATTACAGCTAAAAAATAGGGTTAGACATAAACGCTAAAAAGTTAGACAAAGTTAGACAACCAGACGAGCCATCTTGAGATTCCAATAAGTCTTTGAACTGAACTATCATTAAAATTCTTTCGGAAAGAAAGGTTACGCGAACCCTCGCCCTCTGGATTTAGTGACATCACCCACCGTTAAGAAGTGAGTCTGATCACTGCCAACGTCATAAAGAGTGTAATTAGCCCCTGCTCCAATTCCTATCACTGCACGTTTAGGAAGAGTATGTTCCTGGTTTCGTTTTCCATTTAAATCTTTTACTTTTGAGTCAACTACAGCATCAGTCAACTCAAGATGAAATTGCTGTTTACTTCTAGCTGTGAATAATCTATTCACATTAAGGCGGGTAATTCGATCAAGAAGAGTAAGTGGAGGTGTTTGCATTGTCAGAATGTCTCCTACATCTTTTGAGCTTCCATGAATCAAACCACAATCAAGTTCTACAAATCCAAATTGTAGTGATGATATCCATCCCAAATAATATGGATCTACAGCATTCATAAGAGCATTGACAACATCGTCTCCTTTATTGAGTCGTAAAGCATCTGCCTTTCTCTCCCCACGGTAACCTGATTCTGCCAATAATTGTTCCTCCCACCAGCCATAGATACAGTGAGGTTTCAAATCACCACGATGAGGATTTACTAATCTATTTAAAAGTGCATCACAATTCTTATCTGGTCCTACAACGTCTCCTAAAACAAAAAGAGTTATATCTCCGCGAGTATTTTTTAAATCTTTTTGAATCAATTCATAGGTCTCAAGATCTCCCATAAGACCACTTAAAAGTGCCCAACGTTCAATCATCGTTCGCACACGTGGCTAGCATCTTCAGCCAGTTCAGCAAACTCAAAACCGTTGCTCAAACGCCATGCAAACACATGGGGTAGACCAGCCTCAATAATTGCCTCACATGTTCGATCAATGTCGTAAGCAACTTCTCTAATCTCAACATCATTCTTTATATCGTCATGAATAACATAGGTAGCATTTACTCCTCCATGACGAGGTTCTCCGACAGACCCAGCATTTACAATTCTTCTAATAGGTAAAGTCATTTTCATATCTTCTCTTTCACGATCGGAAGCATTTTTAATATTTACGCGAATTGATCCATTCCCTAATTCACGAACATATGGGAGATGAGTATGACCGCAAAACAAAGTATCGGCTCCGCTCATTTCAACTCGTTCTAATGCAGCGAATGCATCCATATCTGGAAGCAGATACTCATGCTGACTGTTGGGACTTCCATGTACGAATAACGATCTACCTCTTCTAATCGAGGTTGGGAGACTAGCTAGAAATTCTTTGTTTTCATCAGTCAACTTCTCCGTTGTCCATTGATGAGCCATATGCCCTCGCCTTTCTGCAAGCTGAGATGGATAGCTGCAATCACAAGCATCAAGACCATCAATTATGTCTTCATCCCAGCAACCCTGACAGGTTTCTATCTTCCTATCTCTAATAAGCTCAACAACTTCATTTGGCTGAGGACCATAGCCAACAAGATCGCCAAGACATGTAATGGTCTCAATTCCTTGCCGATCAATATCACCTAGCACAGCTTCCACTGCTGAGAGATTGGCATGTAAACAAGAAATTACTGCGTGTTTCATATCATCAAGTTGAATAACTAGGCTGCATTTGTGTATCTCTAAGAGGGGCTTGATGAAGCTCCAAAACTGAATCATTCAAGAGACAAAGCTGAATAGTTGATTCAATTCGTGCGGAGTCAAGATTTTTCCCTTGAACAACGAGTTCAGATATTCTTGTAGGTCTACCACTAGGAGGTGAGACAGTATTAAGAGGTAAAAATTGCGAACCTTTTTGGCTAACAATCCAGTTAAAGAACATAGATCTACCATCGGGGATATTCATCAAGGCTTTAGCTCTATAAACATCTCCATAAGCACCATTAACCAGCTCGAACCAAAAGGTATTCAGACTAGGTGGATCCCAAACATTCCGATGAAGCTTGAACCTGCATGATTCAATTTGATTGAAATTTAATGTGTCATTAATGGGTAATTCCCTATCACGTCCAAAATGAAGGTATTTATCTGGTTCGAGGTTTAAAGTTGCAAGTTGTTTGATTACGCGCGGATCAATTCCAGCCAAACCAAGCTCTTTAGGAATTCTAAACTGAGGAAGCTCAATCAATATAAAAGAATCATCTTGATGCGAAATAGAGTCTGCACTGGACCTTGATAAATCTATTAATTGAGGAATTTGATCTTTAAGAAAGGCATAGTCAATATCTGTAGAAGCTACTTGCTGTAGATCAATATCTCCGTAACCAGATAGACGCAAAAAACCACAACGACCTTTGTGTGACTTGAGATTATTAAGAATCCAATTCGTTTTGCCACAGCCTGGCGATCCTGAAATCAGCCACGTATTGCTGCCCATACAGCACACAAATCAATGTATAAGAATATACACTGGATATGAAAACGATAATCATTATTGTTTTATTACCTAGATATTTGATTATTTAGACGCCCTGTCTCAAAAAAAACAACCTTTCCCGTCTCAAAAAGTTAGACAACCAGACGAGACATCTTTAAGAAAAACAGCGAAAAAGTTAGACAAAAAAGTTAGACAAGGCTATAATCGAATCGCTGAAAACCCTTGGTATAACTAGTCTGCTATACGTTGAATAAAAACTCCATAACGTCTCCTTCGTTCACAACATATTCTTTTCCCTCACTTCTTAACCAACCATTATTTCTAGCTTCCCCTAAAGATCCTGCTTCAAGTAGTTTTTTATATGAAATTGTTTGAGCTCGTATAAATCCCTTTTCAAAATCTGTATGAATTACCCCAGCTGCTTGAGGAGCTGTCATACCATCAGTAATAGTCCAGGCTTTAGTTTCTTTTTCTCCCGTAGTGAAATAAGTGCTTAAACCCAATAATCGATATGTAGCTTTAATAAGACTAATTAAACCTCCTTCTTCAACTCCCAAACCATTTAAATAATCATCTCTTTCCTCCTCCCCCAATTCAATTAATTCTGCTTCTACTTGTGCTGAAATCTTTACACATTCAGAACCCTCTTTCGTTGCCAGTGTATTTACTTCTTCTGAAAAGGGATTACCCGTCGCAAGTTCATCTTCTCCAAGATTAGTTGCATAAATAATTGGTTTTTCCGTTAACAAGCCTAATGGCTTAATTAATTTTTTTTCTTCATAAGTTAATGAAACACTTCTAACTGCATTTTCATTTTCTAGTGCTTCGCACAATTTTTCCAATACCTCATCTTCTAACTTTGCTTCCTTATTAGTACCTATTTGTTTTTTTAATCTAGTTCTGCGTTTTTCAATCTGATTTAAATCAGACAATGCTAGTTCTAAATTTATTATCTCAATATCTCTTGATGGGTCTACTGATCCAGAAACATGAATAACATCATCATCGCTAAAACATCTAATCACATGAACTATTGCATCCACCTCCCTTATGTTTGCTAAGAATTTGTTGCCCAACCCCTCCCCTTTACTAGCTCCCTTAACAAGACCAGCAATATCAACAAATTCCATTCGAGTTGGAATGATTTGCTTACTATTACTGAGTTCACCAAGCAAATTCAAACGTTGATCGGGTACTGAAACAGAACCTACATTGGGTTCAATCGTACAAAAAGGAAAGTTTGCTGCTTGAGCTTGAGCATTCGCTACAAGAGCATTAAATAAAGTGGACTTTCCAACATTTGGGAGTCCTACAATTCCGGCCTTAAGCATTGAAATGGGTCTTTGAAAGAAGCCAGCTGATTAATTTGACTAAATTAAACCCAATAGTGCCCATTAACAGCGAAAATATAGTTATAAATCTCCAAAGGGAAGTTTTTAAACTTTTTATCTAATTCATCAAAACTTCTAAAACTCTTGAGCACTTGATTTTTACAAAATGATCTGGCAAAACATCAAAAAGAAAAAAATTTTAGGCCTCATTGCACTTTCAGTCTTAAGTGTTGGTGGAATTAGTTTTAAACTTTCACAAGGGAATGGATCTAATAAAGACATAACTGAATTTACAATTTCAGCTGAAAGCGGGAGCTTGCCTGGATTGATAACAGCAAGTGGTGAACTAAAAGCAAATAAAAGCGTAAATGTAAGTCCAAAAAGACAAGGAATACTTGATGAGATTTTTGTGGAGGAGGGAGATCAGGTTAAGAAAGGAGATCTAATTGCAAAAATGGATTTTGGAGACCTGGAATTTAGAATTGACGAAATAAAAGCTAATTATGAGACTCAAAAAGCTAGTTACCTAAGAAGGAAGATGCTCTTTGACGAAGGTGCCATAAGTGCCGAAGAGTATGAAGAATATAAAAATAGATTTTTAAACAGCGAAGCTAAATTCAAACAAATAGAAGTCGAAGAAAACGAAACAAAAATAAGAGCACCATTTCAAGGAGTAATCACAAGCAGGTACGCAGTCCCTGGGGCATTCGTAACCCCTACAACCTCTGCATCTTCGTCACGAGAGGGGGGGGGCAACAAGTTCATCAATAGTAAAACTTTCTCAGGGCCTTGAAATAGTTGCAAAAGTTCCTGAGAGTGATATTGGAAGAATAAAAACTGGACAAGAAGCCACAATTAGAGTCGATGCTTTTCCTGATAAGCGATTTAAAGCAGTTGTTTCCAAAATTTCTCCAAGTGCAATCAAGAATAACAACGTAACTTCATTTGAAGTTACGTTGTTATTAAGTAATAAGCCTGAAGATTTACGTCTGGGTATGACTTCTGATATCAACTTTCAAACGGGAGCAACCAAAATCAATACACTTATTCCAACTGTCGCAATTGTCACGGAAGAAGGGAAAGCTGGAGTACTTGTAGTTGGAAGCAACAATCAACCAACATTTAAAAAAGTTGAATTGGGTACAAGTAGTGGTAGTAAGACTGCAATAATATCTGGATTAGAACCAGGAGAGAAAGTTTTTATTGATCTTCCTCCTTGGGCTAAAAAAAGGAAAAATTAATAAATTAATCTCATCATGAATGTTTCATGAAAGAAATAAAAAAGCCAACATTATTATTGGTTGATGGCCACTCTTTAGCTTTTAGAAGTTTTTATGCTTTTAGCAAAGGAGGAGAAGGAGGTCTTACCACAAAGGAAGGATTCCCTACAAGTGTCACCTATGGTTTTCTAAAAAGCCTTTTAGATAATTGCAAATCTATCGAGCCTAAAGGAATCACAATTGCTTTTGATACCGCCGAGCCAACATTTCGCCACAAGGAAGATCCAAACTACAAAGCAAATCGAGATGTAGCGCCAGACATATTTTTCCAAGATTTAGATCAGCTTGAAGAGATTCTCAAAGAAAGTCTAAATCTATCTATATGCAAAGCCCCAGGATATGAGGCTGATGACGTCTTAGGAACACTTGCCAATGATGCCGCTGATAAAGGATGGAGTGTCAGAATCCTTTCTGGAGATAGAGACCTATTTCAATTGGTGGATGACAAAAGGGATATCGCAGTCTTGTACATGGGTGGAGGTCCTTATGCAAAAAGCGGAAATCCCAAACTGATTAATGAAGAGGGAGTTAAGGAGAAACTTGGAGTCAATCCAAACAAAGTCATAGATCTGAAGGCCTTAACTGGTGATAGCTCAGATAATATTCCTGGCGTAAAAGGAGTTGGTCCAAAAACAGCAATAAATCTTTTAAACGAAAACAATGATCTTGATGGAGTATATAAATCACTCCAAGAGCTAGAGAAAGAAGGCGAAAAAGCTAAACGAGGCGCCATAAAAGGAGCAGTAAGATTAAAGCTAAAAGCTGACAAAGATAATGCATATCTCTCAAGAAAACTTGCAGAAATATTAATTAAAATTCCTATAAATCCAAAAATAGATCATAACTTAGAAGGTATTAACGAATCAAAACTAACTGAAAACCTTAAAAAACTTGAGTTACACAGTTTATTAAAACAAGTTTCAACTTTTAAAGCTCTATTTTCTAAAGAAGGATTATCAGAACAAGACAATAGTCGCTCATCAAAAGAAAGTAAGATAGTTAATAATAAGAGCGAGAATATTGAACTAACTAATCTTAGTGAGACAAAAGATATTCCTCAGATAGAGCCTAAGATTATAAACAATCTAGAAGAACTTAATAATTTTGTTGCACAAATAATGAAATATACAGATAAAAAGAAACCAATAGCCATTGACACCGAAACAACCAATTTGAATCCTTTTAAAGCTGAACTTGTTGGCTTGGGATTTTGTTTTGGTGAATCATCAAAAGATATAGTTTATATACCAATAGGACATCAAAAGAAAGAAGCCGATTTAATAGGAATTAATAATATAAATCAATTAAAAATTGAAGAAGTTATCTATGCACTTCAGGATTGGTTCTCTAGCAAGGAAAATCCTAAAACTCTACAGAATGCAAAATACGACAGACTGATATTGCTAAGACATGGAATTATATTAAATGGCGTTGTAATTGATACTTTACTTGCAGACTATATATGTGATGCAACTCTTAAGCATAGTTTAGATGAAATTGCCTATAGAGAATTTGGCTTTAAGCCCAAAAGTTTTTCTGATGTTGTCAAAAAAGGAGAAGACTTTTCTTCTGTGGACATTGAGTCTGCAAGTATATACTGCGGAATGGACGTTTATTTAACAAGAAAATTAGCAATAATTTATATTGAAAGGTTGAAAAGTACAAGTACGAAATTAATAAAATTACTCAAAGAAGTTGAACAACCACTTGAGCAGGTCTTAGCGGAAATTGAATCTACAGGTATCATTATTGATACACCTTATCTAAAAGATTTATCCTTAGAGCTAACAAACAAATTAAGAGCTATCGAGGAGGAAGTTTATAAGATTGCAGGAAATGAGTTTAACCTTTCATCACCTAAGCAATTGGGTGAATTACTTTTTGAGAAACTTGATTTAGATAGAAAAAAATCAAGAAAAACAAAAACAGGATGGAGTACAGATGCAGGTGTATTGGAAAAGCTGGAATCAGACCATCCAATAATAAAAATGATTATTGAACATCGCACTATAAGTAAATTGCTTAATACTTATGTAGATGCTTTGCCTCAGCTTATTGAGAAAGAAACGGGAAGAGTACATACTGATTTCAATCAAGCCGTAACCGCTACTGGAAGGTTAAGTAGCAGCAATCCAAATCTCCAAAATATCCCTGTCAGAACTGAATTTAGTAGACGAATAAGAAAAGCTTTTCTTCCGCAAAAAGATTGGAAACTTCTAAGCGCAGACTATTCACAAATTGAACTTCGTATACTCACACATCTTTCAGGTGAAGAAGTACTAAAAAATGCTTATTTAAAAAATGAGGATGTCCACTCTTTAACAGCAAAAATTTTATTTGAAAAAGAGGCAATCGACGCCGATGAAAGAAGAATAGGAAAAACAATAAATTTTGGGGTTATTTATGGTATGGGGGCTCAATTGTAGCTATTGGTGGTTATGGTGCTGATACTAATGGACCAAATAGT
>QCIZ01000033.1 GCA_003216375.1 Prochlorococcus sp. AG-402-O21
ACTTACATTATTTGCTTTACTTTCAAGATTGGTTGTGGAAGATTTAAATTTTTTAATCGCATCTTTAGCTGCATTAATGAGACTTTCTCCCACATAAGGTCTGACATCATCCCAGTTAAGGTTGCCTATATACCCTGGTAAAGATGGAAGTATTCTTAAGAATTCGTTCGTCGTATAAGGAGTACCACCAAGATGTATTTCCTCAATATCTTCTTTCCAAGCTTCTAGGACAACTATGGCTTGATTAGACCAAGCATCTTCTATGGCAACAATATGTCTATTATCAATAGTGCAAGCATATCCATATTCATAACTTGATTCTAGATAAAGCTTGTCGTATCCATGGTTAGGAGCTTCGTAGACTAATGCAGTTGAGCCTCGCCTAACTGTATAAGTATCATTACCTGATCCACCAAATAGAAATTGATCAGAAGATGAATAGCTGTTAGTTAAAGTATCATTACCTCCTAGACCCCAAAGTATTTTATTTGATGAGGATGAAAGCGATTCACTAGTTGATGTCCCAAATTTTTCACTGTAACCAAGATTAGAGTAATAAGAATCTTTTAATGGATTGTCTGTGACTTGTAGGGAGCTCGTCGTAATACTTTCATTAGCACCATTATTATCTGTATACGAAATTATTGCTCTTACATATTGTTTAGAATCACTCAACTTTAATAGATAGGAAGATTTAGTTCCTATATTTCTCCATGAGGCATATGGGTGATTTGTATTAGATAGTTGCCATTGATAAGATAAAGATCCTGTTCCATCTGGATCTTCAGCGTCTTTATTTATGGATAAATAATTTCCTGCACTTCGCGAACCATCTATTGAAAACTGAGCAGATCCGTTATTGATTTCATATACATCTTTAACTGTTATATTGATATCTTGTTTACTGATAATTCCAGATTGACCTATGGCTTGAATTTTGACGTTATAAATATTATCAGAATTACTATCTAGTTTGTTTTCATAATCAGGTGCTTTTTTAAAGCTCAATAAACCTGATGTTGAATCGATTTGAAAAAGATTGGAATCTAATCCTGAATTTATAGACCAAGTAGATAATTTATTTGATGTGAATTGATATACTAAAGTGTTATTTTCTAAGACAGTTGTTGCTGTATTTTGATCCCCTGGATCACCAGATGGTCCTTTTATGAGTAAGCTTTCATTGTCATCTTCATTAACAATAGAAATAGAAACTGTTTGCTCAGAAGTACTCCCAAAAGAGTCAGTAGCTCTAATGACTACAACATAATTATTATCAGAATTGCTATCTCTTGGTGACTCATAGTCTGGAGCAGTAATGAAATTTAGTTCACCATTAAAATAATTGATAGAGAAATTAGAGTCATCTACTCCTCCATGACTACCACTATATCCATCATTGAGTGACCAAGTAACTTTTTTATTTGCTGAAAAAGCATGAACAAAAGTTGTATTTTCATTGATCAACTTCGTACTTGTTTTATCACCTGCACCACCTGATGGACCTAAGATAGAAGGGGGGATTTCATCAATATCGGTAACTGAAATTGTCAGGGTTTGATCGGAAGTATTGCTGGCGGAATCTTTTGCTCTAATGATTACCACATAGTCATTATCGCTATCATTATCATTGGGAGATTCATAATTAGGTCCAGATAGAAAAGTTAAGGCTCCACTAGAGGAATCAATGGCGAACTGACCGGCATCTGCACCTCCATTAATAGTCCAAGTAACAGTTTCATTCGATGTAAAGGTATGAACTTCAGTATTATTTTCGCTTATAGATTTACTACTAGTTGAATTCCCTTCAGACCCGGATGGACCACTAATAGTTGGTGAAATAGTGTCAACGACTAAGGTTTGATTAGCTGATAAGGAACCAGGTGAACTAGGAGAAGGTAGAGTAAGAGTTGCATTTATTCCCTCTATATCTCTAATACTTCCACCGTTAAGTTTTAAAGCAGACGTTGATGTGAAATCGAGATCAGATGCTATATCACCTGATTGAATAGTATAGCTAAAAATAAGAGTTGATGAGCCAGACCCAGAGATGTATGAAGCAGTTCTATCTATTAAGCCGGTCTCTAAATCAAGCGTTGGTATTCCATTAGTTGTAACGACGTTAACAATCCCTTTAAAGTTAATAGCAAGATTAATAATATCGCCGACTTTGTAGAAGCCGTCTGATGTTATTGACTTTACACTACTTATTGTTGTAGGAATGATTTGATAAATTCTTACGTGACCGCTTTGGTTGCCATTGCCATCATTATTAGGAGCGCCTATAGCAACAATATTTCCATCATCTGAGAGACTTACTGAATTTCCTGAAAAGTCATTTACCGCTTCTCCATCAATATCATTACCTCTTTGCAGCCAAGTTCCGTTTATATTTTTATAAATTCTGACATGACCACTATCAGCTCCATTGCCATTATTCTGCCATGCACCGATGGCAACTACAGAACCATTGGATGAGAGACTAACTGAATAACCTGAACCATCACCCACAGCTTCTCCATTAATATCGCTACCAATTTGCTGCCATATTCCGCTATTGTTTTGAAAAATTCTTACAAGACCACTATTGAAACCCCCATTACTATTACCTCTTGCACCAATAGCCACAATCGATCCGTCAGATGACAGACTAACTGCATGTCCAAATTGATCACCTACTTTATCTGCTTTAAGATCACTCCCTACTTGTTGCCATGATCCGCTGTTATTTTGAAAAATTCTTACAAGACCAGATTCGAAACCACTTGCATCAGCATATCTTGAACCAACAGCAACAATAGATCCGTCGTCTGAAAGACTGACTGAAAATCCGAACTCTCCTCCTGTTTCTCCATTGATATCGGCTCCAACTTGTTCCCAAGAACCTCCATTGTTTTGATAAAGTCTTACCAAATCACCACGTACTGCACCAATAGCAACAACATTTCCATTAGAGGACAGCTTGACTGAACTTCCTAACCCGTCACTTCCTGTTTCCCCTTCAATATTGGAGCCGATTTGCTGCCAGGTACCACTATTATTTTTATAGATCCTTACAAGACCACGATGGGAGTTGCCAGGAGAACTAATGGCAACGACTGAGCCATCATCTGAGAGGTTTACAGACTGTCCAGATTGATCACCTGATGCATCTCCATTAATGTCGGAGCCGATTTGAAGCCAAGTTCCGTTTATATTTTTATAAATTCTGACATGACCACTTTTATTCCCATTGCCATTATTTCTACTTGCACCGATAGCAAGTATGGATCCATCAGCTGAAATACTTATAGAACGTCCTGATTCATCACCTGCATTCTCTCCATTAATATCTGAACCAAGTTGTTGCCAAGTACTCATCAGCCTTGCTAGCCCGCGTAGATATATTGTCTATAAGAAGTCGTCATTTTCTCTTTTAGTTATAAGGTTCATAGCTAAATTTTTGCCCGCCAATACTTGCTTCGTACATGAGTCCACCTTTTGAGACTGTCAAAACAGCAATACCATTGCTATAAGCAGTTTCAACGGCTGCTCCTGAATTAATAAGAGCTGCGCTTGCTGATGCTCCGAATTCAAAATTTCCTTGAATAAATCGATTGAGATCTCTTTTACCTTTGAAAAAGATTATTTGACTAAAAGCTTGACCTCCTAGTTGGAAACCTATCGATACTTGAGTAAGTGTGGTTGATCCAATTACTTTGCCATCCTGAAATACCTCTCCTTTTCCACGCGCACCTCCTATTCCGATTCCACCTTTGCCTACAGTTGGAAACACTGCATAACCTTTGGCTTTTTTGAAATATGGTTTTAGTTCTGGCATTGCTTTAAAACTTTCTAGAGCAACTTGTGTCTTTTCTTGTGCTCCTTGTTTTGAAGATGTTCTATTTTTAACTGGGTTCCAAGCTGCAACTAGGTTTGTTTTTTTAGAAATATTTTGACTATTAGGGGACTTTTGAAAAAGCTCTTCTGCGATTGCACTAGAAGGTGTCAAAAGACAACCTGCAAGGAGAATTAAAGTTAATTTCATAGTGAAAACCCAATGCTTAACTATCGAGTTTTGATACTACTAGATAATCTACCTTGGATAGATTCAAGCCTGAAAAAACATTTATGCCCTTGTAAAAATTGTTTCAAAGACTAATGGTCGATTGTGAACCTAACTGGACCCTATCCACCTCAAACTTTCCACTGCTGGCTTAATCTTTCTACCTTTACCAAGAATCTCTGTTCTTAATCTATTATAGACGTACTTTTTTTCTTATCTACGTTTTCCAATACTCATCCCATTCACCCTGCAATTCTGTTTGCGATAAAGAGTTATAGAAACCTCTCCACTTCTTTTCTGAATTAGCATCAGTTGCACTCAATGACACCGTTAGATCTATTGCTTCCTCTTTGGTAAAAGATTTTCCGTTATTTGATTTGAATATCACTTACGAAGCAATCTCTTCCCAAGGATCACGTGAAGATAGTTCCTTGAATGGTATCAATTTAAAATCACCTCTCCTGATACCACTACAGATCAATCCATCTGGATGTTCTCTCTTAAATATTTCAACTGCATCTTCTTTTCGTTCTGATGGAATAGTGACTTTATAAATCACATCATCTGAATCACGAATCTTATAAACAAAAATCCAATCATATTCTTTACTATCCATTTTCAATTAAATACTTACTCATTATTGTTTTAACTCACTTTGATCTGATGAACCATTATACAAGTGCTGAACTTAAAGGGGGCAACCAAAATCTAACCCCCTTTTTTAATTCAAATCACTTGACGACTCCAAATAATTATAATAGTATATCTGTACTAGGATATTCCTCGTACAAGCAGTCCTAACTCATAAAGCACCTGCGTAATACCAGTGAGCAAGGTGCTTTTTTGATGCCTCAAATTAAAGAGAGAATTATGAATCAAGCAATTAGAGAAGCATTGCCAACTCCTACAGGATGGTTAGTGTCACCCACTAGAGA
Organism: Prochlorococcus sp. AG-402-O21; assembly: GCA_003216375.1. GTDB lineage: Bacteria > Cyanobacteriota > Cyanobacteriia > PCC-6307 > Cyanobiaceae > Prochlorococcus_B. The sequence continues at coordinate 4,981 of QCIZ01000033.1, forward strand.
ATTTTGTATGTTCTTTATTCGTGATCCCAAATCCGAAATGGCATTTCCGAGAGTGTATACACAACTCTGGTATTGCCTTGAGGATGGCACTCCAACCAAATTAAAAAATACAAGAAGAATTGATCTCGAATCTGCTAGAGAAACTTGGCATGAACTCCTAACTCAAGATTGGGAACTAATGGAACATCAGATAAGTGATTCTGCTGCTTAGTCATCGAATCAGATATCTAAGAATTCCAACTAGTGCGATGGCAATAATTCCATAAGTCCAAACGGAACCACTATTTCTTGAGACACGTTCCATCCAATCTGGAAGACCATTATTTTTAATGATGCATAGATAAAGCAATCCCAAGATCAGTACTGGGATAACAAGTGCATAAATGATATTCAACATCTATAGATTATGATTAGTGATTAGAAAATTAAATTCAGGAATTTCTAAATGGATAACTATCAAAATGTAGATGTTGATAAATTAGCAAATATTTATTTTGAAGGTAAAGTTATTAGTCGAAACATCTTTTTAAAAGATGGTTCAAAAAAAACATTAGGAGTGATGTTGGAGGGTGGATATGAATTTAAAACTGAGTCAAGAGAACTCATGCAAATCCATTCTGGAAAACTAAATGTCAAAATTGCAGGTGATAAAGATTGGACATTAATAACAGAGGGTATGGATTTTAATGTCCCCGACAATTCTTCATTTTGTTTAGAGGTTTTAGAATTA
>QCIZ01000034.1 GCA_003216375.1 Prochlorococcus sp. AG-402-O21
GGACCACTTGAAGTATTAATAGAATCTCCAGTAAAAAACAATATCAAACCAATCAACAAATATAATACTGACATAACAATAAAAAACTCCTCTAGTAAAGAGTTATGGAAAGTAATATATAAAAGAGTAAACGAGAAAATTCAAGATAACCTTATAAATTCAACAGATGAACTCGTAGCGCTTTATTCATTAAATAGTTTCAAAAGAAATAATCTATTAAAAACACTTTTGCAAGAATTTTCAATTATTATCAATAAACTTGATTCAATGAATGATCAAGAAGAAAGATTTGAAGATGTTTTACAATCAATCACTCCTGAATTACGAGCTAATACATTACGAAATTTCATCGATTCATATGATCATTTACTAAAGAATGGAGTTGAAGTTTCTATTTCAGACTTCCTAGTAGATAATGCACAGCTTGATATCCTTGATGATGAGTTACCCTCAATTGCTTTAATAATTGATCCAATATTAAATAATAAGCCCATTCAAATAGATGGTGAATACATATCAACAGAAGACCCTAGATGTGTTATTCAATTAGAAATGCTTATTCTTAATTGGATACTTAGGACAGCTGAAATAGTTGGTGAAGAAATTATTTCTTCATGTTCTGAATGGCCCGAGTTACGAAAATATTTCCTAAATAAAGAATTAGTTTCAACAAGAGAGCTAGAGCGTAAAAGAAATCATATTAACACGAAAAATCAAATTCAAAATCTATTTAGAAAGCCAGTTAGATTGTACGAAAGTAAAAGATTATATTATACAGTTAAGAATAATACAATAGAAAAAATTATAATTTATGAGCCTAGAGATGATGAATTAAAAAAATTAGATTGGGCTCAACGACAAATAGCTTTTATCATAGAATTAAGAGATGCTTTGGCCCCACAAGTACAGGCAACTATTCAATACTTAGGGGATTTAATAGTTCTAATTCTTACAAAAGTAGTTGGAAGATCTATAGGATTAATAGGTAGAGGTATCGCCCAGGGAATGGGAAAGAACTTATCTAAAGGGTAATTAATTTATTAATAAATATAGCTAGATTAGCTTTAAGACTTTAGAATCAAAAAAATTAGTACTTTACTTTGGTCTTGTTAAAAATATTCTCTTCACTACTAGTAATTTTTTTGCTATCTGTTAATCCTGTATATTCTGCTAGAGATACAGATAGTTACGATGGAAATATATACCCAATATATGCTGGTAACGGATCATTAGTACCTCCACCAAGCACATTATCAGAATCATTAAAGAATGAAAGAACAAGTGTTTTAGTTTTCTATCTCGACGATAGTTCTGCTAGCAAGCAATTTGCTCCAGTAGTTTCAGGGATTAAATTATTATGGAGCTCTTCTATTGATCTAATTCCTCTATCAATTGATGAATTAGACAATGATGAAAAGAAAACTTTTGAGGATCCCGGCTTCTACTGGCATGGGAAGATACCTCAAACTGTTATTATCGACGGGAAAGGTAATGTTCTGCTAGACAAAGAAGGGCAAGTTTCTTTTGATGATATAAATAATGCAATAACAATAGGAACAGGCCTTAAAAAGCCAGATTTTGATTTAACAGTCAAAAGCTTCAATGAATATAATAGTGAACCTTCTAAGGAGGGTTATACTAAACCTAGAGGCACCTAAAAATTCAATAAAAGCACTAAAAGATTTTTATTCAACTATTAAATATTTTTATTCTATATGTTATTTAACTTTCTTATTCTAATAATAATCACATTTTTTTTGATTGAAATAAATCATTATTTGAGGATTCGTTCACCATTAATTCTCAAACCCAAAGAGTTTAAAAAAATCCTCTTAGATTCTACGAAGAAATATATTGTTCTGGTTGAGATAAAAAATTTACATAAAAGTATGGAAGTTATGATTCCTTCTTTTAAAGTTATTCCTCAGTTAATTGGCATATCCAAAGAAGATATAATTAAAATTAATACAAAAATCAAACCACTTCATCCTGATGTAGAAGACGAACAAAAAAATGACTATTGGTCTGCCTATATAATAAAAAGTAAAAAATCTACCTTTGTCAGAATTGAAGTTGAATTTGAGATTAATGATTCTGCAATAGATAAGCTCAAATGTTTATGGATAGATATTAAATGGTGTAATTATGGACCATTCGGTTTTTTAACAAGATTTGACGGGTTCGTTTTACCTAATTATTTAGATTCGCCTAAAGAAGTTTATTCTAATACTAGTTTAGTAGATCCAATTAAAACTCATATTCTTGGTACTTTAGATGATCCTATTGGCATATTAAAATCCTATATACCAAAAAACTACTTGCCTACAGATATCCTTACTATTGGAGAGTCGCCCTTAGCAATTATGCAAGGAAAATATATAGATTATAGAACCGTAAATGTAGATCCAATTTCACGGTTACTTTGTAAAGGATTTCACCCAACAAGTAGTTTAGCCACTGCCTGCGGAATGCAAACCCTAATAAATATCTCTAGTCCAACTCGCGTAATAGCTTCATGGTTAATTGGAGGGATATTTAAATTTTTTGGTATTAAAGGTATTTTTTACCGTTTAGCAGGTGAACAAGCAAGATTGATTGATGACATTACTGGTACAACTCCACCCTATGATAAAAGTATAGTTTTGGGACCTAAAGATTCTCAAATCTTTTGTATGGAGGCCTCAAGAGAATTAAACGTTAATGTGGCTGTTGTAGATGTAAATGATTTAGGAAGAGTTAAAATCTTATCAACAAACAATATTAACAATAATAAATTAATTAAAAGAGCATTAACATCAAATCCCGCGGGTAATGCTAACCAACAAACTCCACTAGTCCTGATCAGATCAGAGGGAAGCAGTTCGAAGTCACATGATAAATAAAAATATAATAATATAGTCAAATGCAAAAAGATGAAGCTTTACCTTCAGATTTACTAATTGAGCCTCTTCAGCTCAAGCATTTATCAATGCTTAAAGCTGATAATAATTCAAAGTATCTTGGAGTATTTCAAATACTACTTTGCAAAAAATGGTTTTCTTCATTAGAGTCAAGCCTTACAAATTTAATTCCTACAAGAAATTCAAAATGTTTTATAGCAGTTGAGAAAAACAACATAATTGCATATATTTTAGCGACACCAATTAATCGAAGAGGTACTTGTTGGTCTATTTCAGAACCATACTTCATAGGAGAATCAATATCTTTTAGTCGTTATAATCTATTACAGAATTTATTACGAAAAGTTCTCTATGAAAGCAACATTAATACTCAAAGTTTTTTAATCTCTATAAATACAAATGACAATCAAAACTTATCAGTAATAAGACAATCTGGTTTTCAGCCTCTCAGAATAATAAACTATTGGAATAAAAAAGAAGTTACTAAATACAAAAAGGACGTAACTAAAGATAATTATATATGGGAAAAACTAAATGAAGAAAATAGTCAACAAATATGGAGACTTGAACAAGCAAGAGAGACAATTAACTTTCGCTTAATTTTTGATAGGCAATGGCATGATATATATGAAAAAAGGAATACATTAACGGGTCTGATTAAATCTAAAGATAACAACATCATTGCAGGTTTGATACCTTCTATCTGCCCTCAATACGATTATTCTTTTGAATTAATAAGAGGATTAGCATGGGACGAAAGACTCAATTATTCTATTCCTCAGAGAATTAACAATGTAAAAATTGGAAAGAATAAATGTTATATAGAAACGACAAGTGAAGATAAAAAATTGAATGAACTTTTAAATAGAAATAATTGGGAAATAGCAGAAGAGAGAGTTCTTCTAGGAAGAAGCGTATGGAAAAGACAAAATGGATATAAATTAAAGTCTCTCGAAACAGAGTTAATAACAAGTCTTGTTGGGAATTTGCAACAACAACCTGAACTTCCCTCAACTATTCAAATTGAAAAAAATAAATGATTCAGCCACAACCTTGTTCGGTATTAAGTCTTGATATTGGAAATAAAAGAATAGGTATTGCAGGTTGTGATCCACTTGGGATATCAATAACCCATCTACCTGCAATATTTAGAAAAAGCTTTGATGAAGATCTTAAAGAATTTTTGAAGATATGTTCTAATCGGCAAGTTAAAGGACTCGTTATTGGTAATCCTCTTGATATGTATGGTAAGGAAACTACTCAATCTATTCGATGTAAAAAATATGGAGTTAAATTAGCAAAATGTTTAAAACTACCTTTGGCTTTTATCAATGAACATTGTTCAACCTTCGAAGCTAAAGAAAAGTTCTCTATCAAACCCGACAAGACTGGAAGAATAGACAGTGCAGCTGCCGCTATACTTTTACAACAGTGGCTTATTGAGGGACCGAATCTTGATGACTCAAATTAAATTTTGAATATGATGTAAAAACATTATCAAATAAAATCAGATACTGACTAATAAAACCCTATGTCAACAACAAATAAAAACGAAGAAGTACCTACACTTTTAGTTAAAGATTCTCAAGGTTCAGACCTCCTATGTTTTCTTGAACAAGTAGTGCCCCTAGAAGGTAATGAATATGCCCTTTTAACACCTGTAGATACTCCTGTCACTCTCTTTCAATTAATTGATGATCAAGATCCCAAGCTAATAGAGACCATTGAAAAGAATGAGCCAATACTAGAAGTAGCCGATGTTGTCCTACAAGAACATGATCTTAGACTTGTTCGATCCGCTATAACTCTTACAGTCTCAGGCGAATTAGATGAGCCTGAACCAGAAGAAATTGAAGAAGAAGACATTGACGAGGAATCTGAAACTTACGAACTCCTTGTCAATTTTAGAGTTGATAGTAATGAATATGGTCTATATATACCCCTTGACCCTTTCTTCATAGTTGGAAAGCTAGAAGATGGTGAAGTAAAGCTTGTTGAAGGCGAACAGCTTGACAGGATACAATCTGGAATTGAAGCTGAACTTGAGGAGAGGGGATTATCAGAATAAACATAAAAGAATTACTTAAACCACATTGGAAAGTAAACGATAAAATTTCAGAGATTTCGATAAATGATTTGTTATCGAAAAATATAAAAGCATTAATAATTGATGTAGATGGAACATTAATTTCTGGGAATAATCCAATTTTATCAAACGACATAAAGCATTGGATAATAAACTCTAAGAAATTCTTTTATACATCTTTGTTCAGCAATAACCCCTCTCGAAAAAGAATAAAAAACATTGCTGATCAATTAGATATAGACTTCACTTATTCAGGAGGCAAACCAAGTAAAAAGAAATTAAATAAGGTTTTAGATATAATTCCT
>QCIZ01000035.1 GCA_003216375.1 Prochlorococcus sp. AG-402-O21
AAGCTGTAGTTCTTCCCTTTTCGTTTGGTCTTTGTTCTAACCATAAAACCCAATCACCTATTACCCGAGGCTCTTTAAATATAGGGGCTTCTCCATAAACTTTTTCAGCATCCAAAATTCTCATTGTTTTGTTCTTCATTGATGTTGAGAGTCAATGATTAATTCACTCATAGAACTTAAAACAAAGTAAAGTGTATTAGTTGTTGTCTGAAGACTCCTTTGGCTGGCAGTTTTGCTCAACTTGCAAAAAATGCAGAAAAAAAGAAGCCCTCAATTTCAGTTTCGAAAGAACCTGTCAAAAATCCCCCTTTGAAGGTATATCAACTGGGACATGAGGCTTTAAGAACTCCAGCTAATCGTATCGTCAAAGTTGATGATTCAATTAGAAAGTTAGTGAAAGATATGCTCATAACTATGTATTCCTCAAAAGGTATTGGTTTAGCAGCACCTCAAGTAGGAATACAAAAGAGATTATTAGTTATTGATTTAAATTTTGAAGATCCAAATGCCCCACCGATGGTATTTATAAATCCTGAGATAATTTCCTCTAGTGCAAGTTTAGATACATATGAAGAAGGTTGTCTAAGTATCCCTGGGGTTTACCTTAATGTTTTACGACCCTCCTCTATCAAATTAAGTTATCGAGATGAAATGGGTAGGCCAAAAAAAATGAATGCAGATGGTCTAATGGCAAGATGCATTCAGCATGAAATAGACCACCTAAATGGTGTCTGTTTTGTTGACAAAGTAACTGATGAAGAAGAGCTGAAAAAACAATTAAATGAGAACAACTTCAAACAAAGCGATGTAATAAAAGAAACTAATTGAAAAAATCATGTCAAATCAAACTATAAAGAATCGCATTAGAGTCTTGTTATTGGTCTCTGCTCAAATTCAATGACAACAATTTTCGATAAAATTCTGAGTGGTGAAATACCTTGTGATGAGGTTTTTAGCGACGAAAAATGCTTGGCTTTTAAAGATATTACTCCTCAAGCACCTACTCACATTTTAATAATTCCTAGAAAACCTATTCCAAGTCTGCAAGACATAAAAAAAGAAGATCAAGAATTACTGGGTCACTTACTTCTCAAAGGTACCGAAATTGCCAATGCTGCTGGTTTAGAAAGTTGGAGAACAATTATTAATACTGGAGAAGAAGCAGGTCAAACAGTATTTCACCTACATATTCATATCATCGGCGGAAGGAAATTAAGTTGGCCACCTGGATAAAAATTCATTTTTCATGGTTTTTTCCTAATCAATCAGCACGATTGTCTTACTGGCTCAGTTGCCGACTCATCTCAAACCGTTTATGCGCTATAAAGTATTAAATTAATCTCATTCAATGGATTCCCAAACTGCTGCAGATAAAAAAGGCATTATTAATAGAGTAAACACAAATTTACAAGATATTTGGTCCAATCTTAGTGAAAACCAGCAATCTATTTTAAAAAAAATATGGTCAATTTTAACTTACAAATGGCAATGGCAAATAGTTCTGAATGCACCTTTTTTGGTTATTTGGGTATTAGATCAAACTATTCCTGCAGTTCATTCTTTCGATATGCAGCTTATTTCTTCACTACCAATACCAACGATAATAAAAACATATTTGGGTTTTAGCTAAGATATTCAAAAAAATAAATTTGATGAGTTTTTCTCTTGAAAAATTGTCAAATTTAACTTTAAAAACAGGCTAGCCTAATAGCTAATCAAGTATTTATTGACTTTGAAATAATCAATTTAATATGACCTCATCAATTTCTAAAGCGAAAAAAGGACTAGTAAGCCAACTGATTAAATTAAGAAAGCTTACTCAGCCATATTTTCTACCATATACAAAAAATAATGGCTGGCTATTTGTCTATTTATTAATAGCTTTATTATTTTGTGTAGGAGGAACAGTTCTATTTCTACTAACGGGTTTAATGAGCCTGTTAACCAATTTAGCTCCAGAGATCACCAACCAATTTTTAGGAGGGGTTCAAAATTCCTTAAAGGTTATTTGGGATGGTCCTTCTGGAATCATAATTTCAAGTTTATTTGCCTTAGGAATTTTTTCATTTATCACGGTTCGTGGTCAGTTAAGACAAAGGAGATGGCTGCCTTGGCTTTTGCTAGGAGTAATTATATTGATGTTATTGTCTGTCAATGGTATTAACGCTGGAATTACTTTTCTAGTCAGAGATATAACTAATGCATTAATACAAAAAGATGAAAATGAAAGCTATAAAAATTTGTGGATTCTTGGGATTTGTTTTATTGCAGCTCTTCCAATCAGAAGCTTCCAATTTTATTTTTCAGCAAAACTCCAGCTTTTATGGAGAGAGTGGTTATCGAAAAGCTTAATAACAGACTACTTAGATGATAGGACATATTATGTATTAAATCCAAATGATGAATCTGAAACGAATGTAGATAATCCTGATCAAAGAATTACAGAAGATGCCAGAGACTTTACTGCGCAAACAATTGATCTTTCATTAAATATTTTTGATTCTTTATTAGTCTTTTCATTAAACATTTTTATTTTACTAAGTATAAGTAAAGAGCTAACACTTGCTCTAATAGTTTACGCCACATTAGTTTCATCTTTACTACTTTTTGCGAGTAGAAAACTGTTTAAATTAAATTATGATCAATTACGATTTGAAGCTGATTTCCGTTATGGTCTAGTCCATGTAAGAAACAACGCAGAGTCAATTGCTTTTTATTCTGGTGAAAATCAAGAAGAAAAAGAAGTTAGTAGAAGACTTAAGTCTGTGGTAGATAACTTTAATCTTTTAATAATATGGGAAGCATTATTAAGAGTACTTCAACGCTCAGGAATTTATGGAAGTGTCTTTATTCCTTTCATTATTCTCGCAGGACCAATTCTTAGCGGACAAATGGACTATGGAAGTTTTCAACAAGCCAACTTAAACTATAACCTCCTTGAAGGATCATTATTTTTTATTATTTATAAAATAGAGGCTTTAGCTAGATTCTCAGCTTCCATAGGCAGACTTGAAGGATTTCAATCAAACATGAATGAAATCAGAGATAACAAATTCGATGACTTTAAAGCAGAAATTAAAACTAATGATTCTATTATTTTGAAAAATGTAAGTATTAAAACTCCTGGAACAGATAATTTACTAATTAACAATTTAAATCTAAGTCTTGAAACAGGTCAAAGTTTACTTGTCGTAGGACCTTCTGGTTGCGGCAAGACGTCTTTGCTTCGAGCAATTAGTGGTCTATGGGCAATACAATCTGGTGAGATAGAGACACCCTCGAATGGAGATTTACTTTTCATTCCACAAAAACCATACATGAATCTTGGCTCTCTTAGAGAACAGCTTTGTTACCCATTAGATAAAAATAGATTCAGTGATGAGCATCTAAAAGCCGTTTTAGAAGAAGTCAATTTACCTCAAATTATCCAAAGATATCCTGACCTAGATATCAAACAAGATTGGCAAAGGCTACTCTCCCTTGGAGAGCAACAAAGGCTAGCTTTCGCAAGACTTTTGCTAAATTCACCTAAATATGTCGTTTTAGATGAAGCAACAAGTGCATTAGACGTAAATACAGAAAAACATCTTTATAAACTTCTTAACCAACGCGAGATGGCTTGCATTAGCGTTGGTCATAGGCCAACCTTAAAGAACTATCATGAAAATGTACTTGAAATAACTGAGAACAAAGGTTGGCGATTATTGCCCGCTGCAAGTTACCAATTTACTGAGAACTAGTGTCTTTCCATGAACTCAACTACTGAAACAAACCAAGATATTCAATCATCTGAGCCAGCACAAACTGAATCAGAAAATAAAAATCTTTCACCTAGCGCAACCACAAATGATATTCCTGAATTTGGTTGGAGTGGCTATGCAGAGAGAATAAATGGAAGATTTGCAATGATTGGTCTTATGGCAGTTCTACTTGTAGAAGCACTAAGCAAGATATCTTTTTTGGAATGGGCTGGAATAATTAGTAAGTGATCATTATTGAATTAATCATCAAATCTTGAACTGTTATCTCTTGGTCTAGACTTTCTTGTTGAAGATGAATACGAACTTTTAGAGGATGATCTTTCATTAGAAGGTTTTGGGTTTGCACCAGAATTTTGTGCAGGTCTTCTACTAACTCGTCTTACCCCTTTTTCAGTATTTGAAAAAGCAGCATCTTCAATACTGTTATTAGTTTTAGAGGGCCTATTAGATCTAGGGGAGGGGCTAGATGCATTATCAGAATTTAGCCTTGAAGAAGATGCCTGAGAGGGATTAGGCGCTCCATTTCTTCTTCGACTTGATGTTTGAGAATTGGCTGAAGGACGAGTGCCTCGCCTAGTTTCTTGTCGACTAGTTCGCCTATCTCCAAAGCTTGAGGCTCTATCTGAAGAGGATTCTGAATTATTAAATCGTTCCATTCTCCTATCTCTTTCAGCTGATCGAGCATTAATTTCTGAAGAACTAAAATTTCTGGGCCTTCTACTTACAGCCTGCTCAGGAATTGCCGCCCTAGATGGAGCTCTTCCATAATTTTCATCATCTGAATATTCTTCCTGATAATCTTCTCTACTTGAAAATCTTCTATTAATGGGTTGAACATCATCAAATCGATCATAATTCCTATCTAAGCCTGCCTCAGACAAACCTCCTCTAGGAGATCTTGGCAACTCAGGTTCATCATCAAAATATGAAGATCTTCGTGCTTGATCAGTCGCAATACCTCTAAGTCGAACACTTTCATAAGCAAAGAAAACAGTTGTTCCAGCAAGTAAAAACTGTCCAAACTGAAGGATTGGATCTAATCTCCAACCTTGAAAAAAAAGTATTCCGCCACAGAGCAAACCAATAGCGGCAAAGAAAACATCATAATCTCTTGCCAATGCTGGCTTAAAAGATCTGAGAAAATATAAGCCAGCTCCGCATACAGCAAGAACTATGCCAACAATGCTGGCCCAATTTAGACTGGCATTGACCAAGTTTGCCCTCTTAAATAAACATTTTCAGGTTGAAAACAACCTTATTTTCATCAGTCTATGGCATAAATAGGTGATTGCTAGG
>QCIZ01000036.1 GCA_003216375.1 Prochlorococcus sp. AG-402-O21
CCAGTTCTTGAGAAGAATGAAATTTAATAGATATTCTGACTACTATTTCTCATCTTTTTCAATTTTAGGTGTTAGAGGTTCGTTAGCAAATGTAAACGCTCCAGTAAACCTTAAGGGTAGAATTCTGGCTAAATCTGGAAGACTTAATGATGTTAGATCCGTTTCTGGTTTTATATTAGGAGAAGAAAAAATTTTTAGTATTATTGTGAACAATATGGACAATTCGACAAGACATATTATGAAAATATTATCAATAGTAGATAATACTGATAATTGTAATTAATTTGTATTTAGTGCCAATAGATCTTTGGCTATAAACTCAGGAACCATATGACGAATCTCACCACCAAATCTTGCGACTTCTTTAACTACAGAACTACTTAAAAAACTATGATGTGTTTCTGTTGCGAGAAAAATTGTTTCGTATTGATTATTTAATGATCGATTAGTATGAGCAACCTGTAGTTCATATTCAAAATCACTCATAGCTCTTAAGCCTCTTAAAATAAGATCCGCATTATGTTCACGAGCACAATCCACCGTTAGACCTTTAAAAGCTATTGTTCTACAACCTGGTATATCTCTGGTAGCATTTTTAATCTGCTCTATTCTTCTCTCGCACGGAAAAGTTGCCTTTTTTGACGGATTTTCTAATACTGCAATGAGAACTTCTCCAAATAAATCACTTCCCCTTTGAATTAGATCAAGGTGTCCAAACGTTAATGGGTCAAAACTACCGGGATAAAGCGCCTTCATGGTTTTTTAACTTTAAAAAAGTCCATTTCTTTCATAGAATCTCATATCTATAAACGTATCAAAGCGCATGACTCTTAATCAGGATGCCAAAAAAGTTCTTTTGCGCAAAATCCCTCACGGATTATTTATTTGTGCTGTTAGAGAAGGAGATGAAATAAATGGTTTTACTGCTAGCTGGGTAACACAAGGTTCATTTACTCCTCCATTAGTTGTAATGGCTGTGCGTGCTGATGGATCTAGTCATGGAATTATTCAAAGAACTAAGATGTTTTCTCTAAATGTTCTGAGAGAAGATCAAAAGGATCTAGCAGCTGTTTTCTTTAAGCCACAAAAAGGATTAGGTGGAAGATTTGAAGCTTGTAAATTCACTTATGGAGAGCTTGGTATGCCCTTAATAGAAGATGTTATAGGTGGCGTTGAATGCGAAGTCATTTCAGGCGTAGAACATGGAGATCACACAGTCTTCGTTGCTGAAGTGAAGAGTGCCGTATTGAATAAAGATGGATCTGCCTTAAATTTAGCAAGCACAGGTTGGAACTATGGTGGTTAATTTAAAGAGACAAGATCGGTGGAATTAACACCGTTAATAAAAGACAAGTCAAGACTATCGAAATTTTTGAAGGATATACCAAATGATCCTGGATGTTATTTGATGAAAGATAGTGATGATAGATTGTTATATGTTGGGAAGTCTAAAAAGTTAAGAAATAGAGTTAGAAGTTATTTTCGAGGAAGTGATGAATTAAGCCCAAGAATTTCTTTAATGGTAAGGCAAGTTGTAGATATCGAATTCATAGTTACTGATAATGAAAGTGAAGCATTAACCCTAGAATCTAATTTAATAAAATCTCGTCAACCTTATTTCAATGTTCTATTAAAAGATGATAAGAAATATCCTTATATTTGTATAACATGGGGTGATAAATACCCTAGAATCTTTTTAACTAGAAAAAGACGCCAAAGACAATTAAAGGACAAGTATTATGGTCCTTATGTTGATGTTTATTTGCTTAGGCAGACACTGTTTAGTATAAAAAAACTTTTTCCTCTTAGACAACGAAGAATACCGCTTTACAGGGATAGAACATGTCTTAACTATTCAATTGGTAGATGTCCAGGTGTTTGCCAAGAGGAGATTAGTTCTGAGGACTATAAAAATACACTAAAAAGAGTTGAAATGATTTTTCAAGGTAGAACGGATGAATTAAGAACATTATTAGAAAAACAAATGCTCTCTTTTGCAGAGGCATTAAAGTTTGAGGAAGCTGGATCAGTTAGAGACCAGCTTAAAGGTATAGATAGATTATATGAATCTCAAAAGATGATTATTCCTGATTCATCTGTATGCAGGGATATAATTGCATTGGCATCAGAAGAAAATATATCATCTATTCAAATTTTTCAAATGCGATCAGGTAAGTTAATTGGAAGATTAGGATATTTCTCTGATAATAATAATCTAAGTAATTCTCAAATACTTCAAAAAGTTGTTGAAAATCATTACTCCAATGTAGATCCTGTTGAAATACCAGCAGAAATATTAGTTCAACATAAATTAATTAATACAGAGTTAATATCTGATTGGCTTAGTGAAATAAAAAAGCAAAAAGTTCATATTAAAGTCCCAAAAAGATCAAAGAAGGCGGAAATTATTAAGTTAGTAGAAAAGAATGCAAATTTAGAGTTGCAAAGGATAAAACAATCACATGATAAAAATTTACTGGAGCTAGACGATTTAACCAATATCCTTGAGCTGGCAAAAATTCCAAAAAGAATTGAATGTTACGATATTAGTCATATACAAGGTAGTGATGCTGTCGCTTCTCAAGTTGTTTTTATTGATGGTATTGCAGCTAGACAACACTATAGAAAATATAAAATCAAAAGTTCTAATATAAAACTTGGGCATAGCGATGATTTCGAATCTATGGCTGAAGTTCTTACTAGGAGATTTAGAAGATGGGCCCGTTTTAAAGAAGAGGGTGGTGATTTAAATGAATTATCAAATAATGAATCTAGTGTCTTAGACAAGGATAATTTGAATGACTGGCCCGATTTAGTTGTAATAGATGGTGGTAAAGGTCAATTAAGCTCAGTATTAGCAGCTTTACAGGAGTTAAATCTTGATCAAAATATAAATCTTATATCTTTAGCCAAAAAGAAAGAGGAGATTTTTATTCCAAATTATAAACAGTCATTAGACACTGAGCCAAATCAACCAGGAATGCTTTTATTACGAAGGCTTAGAGATGAAGCTCATAGGTTTGCAATTACCTTTCACAGGCAAAAAAGAAGTCAGCGTATGAAACGTTCTCAATTAAATGAGATTCCTGGATTGGGGCCACAAAGAATTAAATTATTATTGGAGCATTTTAGGTCTATAGAAGCTATCCAAATGGCATCTCTCTCTGAACTTTCAACAACACCTGGCTTGGGAACATCTACAGCTGTTGTTATTAGAAATTATTTTCATCCTGATGAAAATAAATAATCTATTTATAAAATATTAACGAATTAGGGACAGCTAATCTTTATTATAGTAATGTATAGAGTGATATGAATGCACGAAACATTTAATAGAATATGATTTTTTCGCCGGAGACATATTTATGGTTTAAATCCTTTCATATTATCGGTGTAGTAGTTTGGTTCGCAGGCTTATTTTATTTAGTCAGATTATTTATTTATCATGTAGAAGTACAAAGTGAGAAGGAAGAAATTAGGGATTTATTTAACAAGCAATATACATTAATGGAGAAAAGACTAGCTAATATTATAACAACGCCTGGAATGATTTTAGCTGTCATCATGGCATCTGGATTATTATATATGCAGCCTTCATATCTTTCTCAGGCATGGATGCAGATTAAACTATTGTTTGTAGCTTTTTTACTTATCTATCATTTTTATTGCTATAAAATCATGAATGAATTAACAAACAATCAGTATAATTATAGTGGCCAACAACTACGAGCTTTGAATGAGTTGCCAACACTATTATTGGTAGTTGTTGTAATGCTTGTTGTATTCAAAAACCAGTTCCCTACAAGTGCAGCTAGCTGGTTAATATTTGGATTGATTCTCTTTATGGCAGCAAGTATACAATTTTATGCAAAATGGAGAAGGAATAGGAAACAACTTACTTAATTTATATGTCTAATATTGATTCTATTAAATTAAAAAAAATAATTAAATCAATTACAAAAGAAAGTTGTCCAAACTCTATTAATTTCCATATGCATTCAACATATAGTGATGGAAGTTTGACTGCTAAAGAAATTTATAACCAAGCAATTGAGCTCAATATTGATCATTATGCAATCACAGATCATCATTCAGTTGATGCTTATATTGAATTAAGTAAATTGGAAGACGATACACTCAACTACAAATTAAGTTTTCCTAAGCTTTGGACTGGAATAGAAATTACTTGTTTATTGAAAGGGTGTTTGGTTCATGTTTTAGGTCTTGGTTTTGATCATAAATCAAAATACTTATCACCTTATATTGACAATAAGTCTGCTATTGGTAATGAATTATTAGCTTCGACTGTGGTTGATTCGATTCATAAAGCTAATGGTATTGCTGTGTTAGCTCATCCTGCAAGATATAAGCTTCCATTTGATATCTTGATTGATGAAGCATCTAAACTAAATTTTGATGCTGTTGAAACATGGTATAACTACGAAAGAGCAAATAATTGGATCCCTTCAGAATTTGTCTGCGATAAAATATTTGATTGTGCAAACTCTTATTCTTTATTATCAACATGTGGTACCGATAGCCACGGATTATCTCTTCTTAGACGTTGAAGGATTTATAAATTATTTTTAGAAGAATAGGTTTCAATTTTACTATCTACATCT
>QCIZ01000037.1 GCA_003216375.1 Prochlorococcus sp. AG-402-O21
ACGGCTCTTTCAGCATCGTTCATCAACTTAATATAGCTCTCTCTCAAAGCCTGCTTTTCCATGACAACTTTGGTGAACATATGAAGCTTTTCAAATCGATCGTCTACATTTCTTTTAGCTCCATTCTTCATGAATCGATGCGGGAATCTAGCTCTTACCCGAACGTTATGCCTACTCATTTAATAAGATCTAGGTTACTGATTTATCTCTAGAACATTCTGAAAAGGCAAGATATCAACTGCGTGTAGGGTTAACCTCCAATTTTTTATTCAACTAGGAAGCTTTACCCACTTCGATTCCATAGTCTTTCGCGAGTTCTATCAACTCTTGCATTGACAAGTCAACTAGATAACTTCGGATGCATTGATAAGCATTAAAGCTCTCAATACTTTTTCTCTCATTGAACATTGCACGAGAGATTCTTAGAGCCAAGGCTTCTTTAGTGAAAATTGCACAAAAACAACAACTACAATGCTATTAAATTTCTGGATATGTGTGTGTACAAATCATCTTAAAAAAAACAAAAAATAAAATCAATCTAGTTGCTCGCAAAGTCACACTACGCACATTGACCTTTTAATATTTTATTCAAAGGAATAATTATGACAGAAGCAAAGAAAAACAAAAAACTTGGATTTGTCCCAAAGACGTCAAAGACTTCAGAAAAAAAAGAGGTAATTAAAGAGCCCAAAGGAAGACTTATATCCTGGTCTCCCTGGCCTCCTGCTAATTTCAAAACTCGTTACCCAGCATTCCCTTTAGTTACGACTGTTTTGATTTTAATAATTTTACGCTGGCTAACCTTAGCTAATTAACTACTAGTAAATAGTTAAAAGTTATATAAGGAAAGTTGTTTTTCAAAAGTGAAAATAAGGGATTTCTCTTGGGGGGGCAGTACGCGTAGAACAGATTCCAAATTGCAAGCACTCCATCACATCATCATCATATTTTGGCTTGTAATTAGAAAACAAATCAGACATTTCATTTCCTTGAATGGAAACCCCAGAAAAATTTCGAAATAATTGCTTTGAGAATGGCATGGTTAGACATCTAAACAACCTGCTTAATTTCTACTCATATTGGTTTAAGAAATCTATGGGGAGGAACACTCAAGTATTTATACAGGCAATGAAAACCAATTTAATACATAGAGACAATTGTCTAAGGATCAACTAGTCCTTATCAAGAAAGACATTGTTTTATTAATAAGAGGCAACTTTTTCACCACGCTTTACCTTGGCTTTTCTCGATAATAAAAGTTCCATTATTTTGATTTTTTTCTTTGACTAAAGCCATCCGGAGACTGAAGATAAGAAGTTTGGCCTAAATAGGGATCTTCGCCAAAAAGATCATTCATTTGCTTTTCTGTCATTTGCCTAGGAGCTTGAACTGTTTCAGTAGGATCTGATTCTATATGCGATGAATCTATTTCATCTGCATCAACAGCCGCAGGAGCAAGAATCAGAAGGAGACCAAGAGAGAAAGAGATGATTCGAATTAGCAATGAGTTATTCATTTTCTTGAATTTACCTATCGGTAGAATCGGAACTATCAACTTGTTCAACAGTCTCATCTTGACTTGCTTTGTTCTTATTAGATAAGGAGCATCCACCTTCGCCCCATGCCAAAACAGGAGCTGCCGAAAAAGAAAAGGCAAAGACTAAAGGTAGAATTTTATTCATAAGAAAAATTGGAATCAAAGCAATATTAAAGCCTTTTAATAAAGTTCGTTTGACTGACTTAATTCATGTCCATTCCTATTTCCATTTCATTCATAGAAACCTCACTCTGATCACTATCTAATGGTTCTACACTAATTTCAGGCAAATCTTCTTCGATTACTCCTGGCAAGGATGGTTCAATAACTATCCCGAGAGGATTATCACCATTGTCTTCTAGAATTGACGGCTTATCAAATAGAGACTTGTCTTCTTGATCTGTAAGAAATTCTGATTCTATTAAAAGATTATTATCTTCACTAGCAATTTTTTCACTTGTATCCTTTATTAGTAATTTCGAAAGATCAACAACGTCTATGATTACTGACTTTTGACTTTCATACATATCTTGTATCACATGAATTATTTCACCTGATTTTGTGGATTGGGAAATAAAAGCAAAACAAGTCCAGCCAGCCAGAATAATTGAGATTAAGAGTATAGAAATAAAAGCAGAATACATTGCTCTTATTATTGTTTTGATCATTCGGTAACTTTAGATATTATTAAATCTAGGCACATCATTTAATACTTAAAACGGGCTCTTCACACCCTGTAAAGGCGTATAAATACTTTAGGGTTTACTCTCTAGTTTTTGCTACCTGAATAGAGTAGAAAAATAATAGGTGATTTAGGCAGCTTAATTATGTCCTTTAATCCATTCAAACCTTTAATTCAAAACATCCAAGAATTATTCTGCACTAATATTCAAACTGATAAACAGCGAAAAGATGAGGACCAAGAATGCTTACAGTTTGGGATTTGTGCTGTGCAAGCCCAATCACCAAGACCAGAAGAGTTGTATTTTGGATGAAAATAATTTCAGTACTATGCCACTTCAGGAATATTTTCAATAAATTCATCTAATTCTTGAACTTTTCGTTCTAGATAAAAGATCTTTTTGGTTTCAGTCATTTCATCAGAATAAAATTTCACTGGTAAATTAGAAAGAAGGTTATCACCACTCATCAATCAAGTTTCACTTAATTTTTAATCTATTAAACCTAATAATCCAAAAGAACCAAGCTCTACAACTATTAAATTTTTGTATACCATACTTAAAATCTTCACGGAATTTCTAGAGAAATATGTTTCTCAAAATGTACAAATCTTCAGAGACTAACTTTTAATCATTAAACAGAATAAATACTTAAGTGTTTATTCTCTAGGTATCATCAGCCCCATAGGAGTAGAAATAGAATGTGGATCTTCGACCTCCTATGTCCTACGGAAATCGGTTTGCTCAATTGACTACAGAGGCTGCAGAAAATGCCGCTCGACTTGTTCTTAGTCAACTATCTGAAAGACTTAGTTTTTCAAAGCATCGAACAAACAACGATGAAGAAATGGAGTGTTTGCAATTTGGTATATGTTCTTATCAAGTTCAACCACAGAGAGTAAATTTCTAGAGTGTCTCAAATGAAATACACTGAACTAATTTTGATATTTTCGTCATTATCAATGACATTTTTAGGTTTCTCTTTTCTTGCTATTTGAGGAATGAATAAAGGACTAAGAGCATTGGGCGACGATAATGTTCAATAAATATTTAATAGAATCATTTGTTGTCAGAATCTTCCAAAAGGTCAGAATATTCAGATGACTGCGCCATTGGCAACTCAGACGCGCTATTAGTTGATCTCACCAACAAAGCAGTTAATTCTGCTGTCCTTTTATTATTAATAACATTGCTACCATGTGCTGATAACGCTGCTCCAGCCACAAGGGCAGAAATTGGTTTCCACCAAGGTAGAGATTTTAAGTCATTCTTTTGAACTTCAGCCAATAAGAATCCTAGCCCAAACAAAATACCAAACACAGCTCCTGACCATTGGCATATTTCGGCTGAAATAGATTTAGCATTTTCGGCAGCAATAATTTGATCTTCCATTAGTTAAAATTTTGGAAAACAGGATTGTGATTTCTTAATTACTATATAAGCACTTTTTAAATCTAGTGAACATAAGTAATTAATTCAATATTAAGTCAATTGAACAAGCAGAAGGTAAAAAAGCTCTAATAAAATACAAGCAAAGAGATACCTAAAAACGAAAATGATAATGAGAAAAATATCAAAAGTAATTCAGTGGTTTTCATTACCACTCTGAATCTTCTAAAAGATTTGAATATTCCTCATAATTGTAGAAAATATCTTCTTCTAAAACTTCTTCTAAAGAAATTCTATTTAAATAATTCATTTTAATTTAAAAATACACTTAATCATCTTTTAAAAGAAACAAAACCGTGAGCAATTGATATACGGTTTACATGGTTCGGTTTCTTACGTCGGACGAGTGGTTATTAATAGACGCTGTAGTATCAACTTAAATGAAAGACCTTATCGCTGAGTACAAAAATCAAAAGTCCTATAGAACTCATTGCCAGTAATACTCCACCCAAAACAAGAGTATTGTTTTTTTCAGGTTGTTGTTCAAGAACTTTTTGAATTTTCGGGACTTTTAGGGGGGTAGTTTTTTTAGCCTTCTTTTTCTTACTCATGAGCTTCATTCATTTTATTTAATGTAATGACCTTAGATATAAATACAATCATTTAATAGCCATAACGAATTTTATACCAATTCATTTACTTATTCAAAGT
>QCIZ01000038.1 GCA_003216375.1 Prochlorococcus sp. AG-402-O21
AAAAAATATAACTTACAATTTAGAATTTTAGAATTCGCAGTAGCATTAAGAAGTCATTTTTTACAACGACCGTATGGTGATCAAGGTTTGCTAATACATAAAAACCTTTATCACATTGCAGGAGGTTACTCTTCCTTAAAAATAATGGAAGACCTCGACTTAATAATAAGAATTACTAAAGCAGCAAAAGCAAGGCGGATAGGAGTAAATTTATATACAGATGCTATAAAATGGTCAAATTCAAATATAATTAAACGCGCACTTAGGAATGCAAACTTAAGAAAAAAATGGCGCCAAGGTCATGACACAGATGATTTATCAAAAGAATACTATTCATAATTTAAGAATAACAATTCAATTAATTAATTTGAATACCAAAAAGCACATTTATTACCTTTTGGCTCTAGATTCCAACCTTGTCTTTTATAAAAAGTAATCACATCAGCATCAGCAAATAAAGTTACTCTACTAATACCTTCTCTTTTTAAACTTCTCATCAAATATGACATGAGTTGCTTCCCTAATCCATATCCTTGATAAACAGGGTTGATAGCTACATCCCATATTGTTGCATCAATAACTCCGTCCCCAGTGCATCTTGCAAATCCAATCAATCTTGGAAATTTAGGATCATGTTTCCATAGACCAATCTTAAGCAAACTATTATCTAGAGCTCGTTTTACCCTTCTGAGCGGTCTTCTTCCCCAACCAACTGCTTGCAAAAGTTGCTCAAGTTCAATTAAATCAAAAGATTTTGAATCACTAAAAACAAACAGGGATGAATTGTCTTCATTAAAGTATTGAAGAGCTTGTTGTCCATATATATTTTTTAACTTTTCATCTGAAAGAATATTTTTATTCCTCCACCCTGGCATTCCTATTTGTTTTGATCCTAGATTTATCATAAATAAATACCCATCAGATTGTTGCTAGGCCTTTTTCTTGCAATTCAGAAAGTTGAGAATAAAGTCCGCCCAAAGCCCTCAACTCTTCATGAGTACCTTGCTCAATTAGCCTTCCTTTTCTCATTACAAGTATTCGATCAGATGATTCTATTGTTGCCAATCTATGAGCAATTACAAGCGCTGTTCTTTTCTCTAATAACCTATCAAGGTCTCTTTGCAAAGTTGCCTCAGTTGATGGATCCATAAAAGCAGTAGCTTCATCCATAATTAATACTTTTGGATCTCTTATTGCGACTCTTGCAATAGATAAAAGCTGTCTCTCTCCTGAAGAAAGATTTCCGCCTCTTTCTCTGATATAAGTCTCTAATCCATTGGGGAGTTTTCTCAATAAATTATCAAGTCCTAATTCACTGCATATATCTTTTAAGCGTTGATTATCGATTGAAGAGTCTAAACGAAGATTATCCGAAACATTTCCACTAAAAAGGAAAGTATCTTGAAGAACGACTCCAAGTTGTTTCCTTAATGACTGAATAGATATATTTCGAATGTTTTGACCATCAATATATATTTTTCCTTTTTGAGGCTCATAAAGCCTACACAACAATCTAATCAAAGTCGTCTTACCTGAACCAGTTGGCCCTACAAGGGCAACGTGTTCTCCAGCTTTAATCTTGAAACTTAAATCATTTATTATCGGTTCGTCTTCTCTGTAAAAAAAACTTACATTTTCAAACAAGACTTCTCCAAAAACAGTTTTATTTGAATTTATTAATTTTTTATTTTCTACTTTCTGATCAACTTGATCATAAATCTCTATTTTTTTCTCAAGCAATTCACTTATTCTTTCAACTGCTGTTAACCCTCCCTGTATTTGTGTAAATCTTTCTGCTAATTGTCTTAAAGGTTCAAATAATCTTTGTGAATAAAGAATGAATGTCGTTAGAGTACCTAATCCCATAGCTCCTGCTGTAACCATGTAACCGCCCAGAGAAATAACCATGGCTACTGCCGCCAATGAGACCCATTCAATAAACGCAGAAATACTACTGTCATAGAAAATTGTGCCGTTTACTGCATTTTTATAATTACTTCCAGTTTTGGAAAATTTTTGACCATTTAATGATTGCCTTCTAAACATTTGAACAACTTCTAGGCCTTGCAAATTTTCCTGAAAGTTTGCATTCAGTTGAGAAAGTTCTTCTCTAACTTTATAATTTTGTTTTCTATAACGTTTTTGTAACCAAAGGATAAAGATGGTAACAGGTATTTGAATAATCAAAAGGAGTAAACCCAACCTCCATTCAATTAAAATCATCGTTATTGATATAACTATCAGACTCACAAAATCAGCCAAAACTCCAACAGCACCGCTGCCAAAAACTTCTGACAGGGCATCAACATCGCTAGTTAATCTTGTTAGTAATTTACCAACAGGCATTTTGTCATGGAAGCGCAATGACAATGACATTGAATGAGAGAACAAATCATTCCTAATTCGAGCAGTCAGCCTTTGCCCTACAGCCTGTATATTGTATGACTGAAACCCCTGCAATCCAAGTCTAAGTAATACTGTTATGAACAGAATTACTATTATCAGGCTAATTGATGATTCATTAGATAAATTATCAAAAAAAGGTATCGTATCTTCTCCTCTTAAAACAGAAATAGCTTGACCTACGAGAAGAGGTTGAATTGCACCCGCCAAAGCAACAGGTATTAGTATTAAAAGTATAAGGATTAAACGTTTTCTTTCCTTTTTTAAATACTTACCAAGCTTCTTAACTCTTCGAAAATCATTTTTTGCCATCAGGAAAGAGGTTGGTCTGTGATTGGATTTGAATTGAATCAATAATTTCTTGGAGGGGGCCTCTGTCTAGCCTTAGGGATAGGGGATGCCCAACAAGCCGAGCGCTTGATTTAAAAAGTTCTTCAATTTCTACAAGACCATTATCTTTAAGAGTACGACCAGTTGCGACTAAATCAACGATTGCTTCAGCCATACCCGTTATGGGCCCTAGTTCAACCGATCCACTCAAATGTACTAATTGGACAGGCAAATCAATTTGATCAAAAAAATTCTTTGCACAGTTTGTAAATTTACTTGCCACACGACAGTTTGGTGGCAAGTCAGAAGCACTCAGATAACCACTGCTCGATTTAACTGCAATAGACATATGACACGCCCCAAAACCAAGATCTACTAAATTAGAAACCTGCAACTTCTGCTCTTTCAACACATCAAAACCCACTATTCCTAGTTGCGCCTGCCCATAAGATACGTAAACAGGGACATCACTGTTACGAACCAAAAGAGCTTTAGCCCGTCCACAAGCTGACGGAACCATCAATTGGCGATTGCTATCTTCTAAAACAGCAGAGAAATCAATCCCAATGTTCGAAAACATTGAGACTGATTCTTTCAATAAGGCGCCTTTCGCTAATGCAACAGTAAACATGTCAATAACTATTGAGGTGGATTCTAACTATTCCATTACTTAAATAAAAAATGTTAGAGAAAAAAAGCGAATTCACTATTCATCCAATTACTGTTTTACAGGACAATATCGTATGGGTATGGGTCCACAATTGCAATGCAGTAGTAGTAGATCCTTCCATATCAGATCCAGTAGAAAAATGGCTTTTAGAAAAAGAGCTATCTTTAAAAGCTATCCTTCAAACACATCATCACGATGACCATATTGGTGGTACACAAAAGTTAATTAGAAGATGGCCGGATGCAAAGGTAATTGCATCAAAAAAAGAACTTATAAGAATCCCTTTTCAAACATTTTCAGTTGATGATAATGATA
The DNA here is from genome assembly GCA_003216375.1 of Prochlorococcus sp. AG-402-O21. Classification (GTDB taxonomy): domain Bacteria; phylum Cyanobacteriota; class Cyanobacteriia; order PCC-6307; family Cyanobiaceae; genus Prochlorococcus_B. The sequence goes on from QCIZ01000038.1 coordinate 3,719, forward strand.
TTTTTCATTTAATGGATAGTGAGATTCAAGTCATCGAAGTACATGGTCATACTAACAACCACATAGCTTTCTATGTAACGAAGAAAAACGCTAAATATAATATATTATTTCCTGGAGATACTCTCTTTGGAGGGGGTTGTGGTCGCCTTCTAGAAGGAACTCCGTCTCAAATGTTTGAAAGTTTGTATAAACTTAACTCTCTACCAGAAAACACTAAAATATACTCTGCTCATGAATATACAGAAAACAATTTAAAATGGGCATTAAGTTTAGATCCTAACAATATTTCTATTCTTGAAAGATTAAAACGAGTTCAAGATAAGCGTCAAAAGGGAATATCTAGTCTCCCATCAACA
>QCIZ01000039.1 GCA_003216375.1 Prochlorococcus sp. AG-402-O21
TAGGGGCTGTTGTTTATGTGAGTGATATTAGAGAGGCGGTAAAGGAGCAAGTTGAATCATTAGGTGCAAGATTTATTGAGCTTCCAAAGATTGATGAAACCCCATCAGAATCAGGTGGATATGCAAAACAAGTCTCCGATGAATTTCTTATTGCGCAGAGAAAAGAATTGGCAAAACAATTATCCGAAGCTGACGTAGCGATTTGTACTGCGCAGGTTCCTGGTAAAAGAGCTCCAAAACTTATTGATGAAAATATGTTGGATGATATGCGTCCTGGTTCGGTAGTGGTTGATCTTGCTGTTCTTAGCGGTGGTAATTGTGCATGCTCAAAACCAGGAGAAACTATTATTAGAAAAGGGGTCAAGATTGTTGGGGCATCTGATCTGCCTTGTTCAATTCCAAATCACGCAAGTTCTCTATATTCCAGAAATTTATTGTCTCTCCTAAAACCGATGTTTAAAGAAGGTAAGTTTTTAATTGATAACGATGATGAGCTTATTTGTGGTTCTTTGATTAGTAAGGATGGAGTAATCCTTAAATCAGAAATTATTGAGAATGGAGGAATTAAGTAATGAGTTTTTTTAGTGAAGCTCTTTGGGTGCTTCTTCTTGGAAGTCTTTTGGGATTAGAGCTTATAGGCAAGGTTCCGCCAACCTTGCACACTCCATTAATGAGTGGAGCTAATGCAATCTCAGGAATCACCATGCTTGCAGCTTTAACATTGATAATAAAATCAGGAGAAAATTTACCTTTACTAATAATTGGCTCAATATCTCTTGGTTTCGCCTTATTCAATGTAATAGGTGGCTTTCTTGTTACAGACAGAATGCTTGCAATGTTTAGCCGTAAAAAAACTCGTAAATAGGATTATTTCTTATGACTTTTATTGGTCCAATTAAGTTTGCTATTGATCTACTAGCGGTTTTATTACTTGCTTTGGGCATTAAAGGCCTTTCAAAAGTTAGATCAGCAAGGGAGGCAAACAGGCTTGCCGCTATTGCAATGTTGTTGGCTGCTTTTGGGGTTTTGATGAACTCTCAAGGCACTATCGGGATTTCTATTAACTCTTGGGTTTGGATAATTAGTGGAACCTTGATTGGTGGGCTTTTAGGAGCCATTACAGCTAAAAAAGTTCCAATGACTGCAATGCCAGAGATAGTGGCTTTGTTTAATGGTTGTGGAGGAATGTCATCACTGTTGGTTGCACTTGGTGTTGCATTATTTCCATCTTCAGAAGGCTCAGATGGAGTTGCAAGTGAGCTTGTCAAGAATTTTTCAATAGTAGTTTCACTTTTTGTTGGAGCGATTACTTTCTCTGGATCAATAGTTGCAATGGCCAAGCTTCAGGGTTGGCTGTCGACACCTTCATGGACACAAAGTAAAGCTAGGCATTTCTTTAATATATTGTGTGCTGCTCTTGCTTTGATTGGCGGGATCTATCTTTCAATAGATGGACAAAATGGCCTTTTCCTTATTGTAGTTGCTTCATGTTTGCTTGGTATTGGAGTTACTCTTCCTATTGGCGGTGCAGATATGCCAGTAGTTATATCCTTGCTAAATAGCTACTCAGGAGTTGCAGCAGCAGCGGCAGGGTTTGTTGTTGGTAGTCAACTTTTGATTGTCGCCGGTGCAATGGTTGGAGCTGCTGGACTGATCCTTACACAAGTCATGTGCGATGGCATGAACAGATCTTTGGTTTCTGTTTTGTTTGGAGGTGCACTTGGCACTAGCTCAGTTGCCTCAGGAGGAGGAGGAGGAGAGTATACAAATATAACTAGCTGCAGCCCCGAAGAATGTGCACTCACGCTCGAAGCTGCAGAGAGAGTTGTGATCGTTCCAGGTTATGGCCTTGCTGTGGCCCAGGCTCAGCACACCCTAAGAGAGGTAACCAGAGTTTTAGAGAGTGCCGACATTGAAGTCACGTATGCTATACATCCTGTTGCAGGAAGAATGCCTGGTCATATGAACGTTCTTTTGGCAGAAGCAGATGTTCCATATGAGCAGTTAAAAGAAATGGATGTAATTAATCCTGAATTTCCTGCTACTGATGTTGTATTAGTTCTAGGAGCGAATGATGTGGTTAATCCTCAGGCCAAGAACGATCAGACATCGCCTTTGTATGGAATGCCAGTTTTAGATGTGCAAGAAGCTAGAACAGTATTTGTTGTTAAGAGAGGAATGAGTGCTGGATATTCAGGAATAAAAAATGATCTTTTTGATTTGCAAAATACTTCTATGGTCTTTGGAGATGCAAAAAAAGTTCTTGGAGATCTTTTGTTGGAATTAAAGGAGCTTGGAGTTGGCAGTAAAGGATAATTTTAAAAGACAAGGTTTACTCTCAGATTTAGGAATAAGCCCTTTTAAAGAGCGTATCCCCTGGATTGGTCCTGACCTTCAGACCCTAAGAGATACATTCGCTTCTGATGAATTGCCTGATGTCAACTCATCAGAGATTCGTATCAATGTTCCACCACTAAAAAGTAGAAAAACAGGAGGAGGTTCATTAGTTGCGTATTTGGATAAACCATCAAGTTCCTTGCGCATCAATGGTTTAGTTCTACTTCTGCATGGACTTGGTGGTTCTACTCGTAGAAGAGGGTTGACTAGGATGGCTAGTGCTTTGGTGCAATCAAACTTCGCCGTTTTGAAACTTAATCTGAGAGGTTCAGATCCTTGTAGAAATTATGTTGATGGTACCTATGCTGCTGAGTGCAATAGTGATTTGGTTCCTGTATTAAGGCGTGCTAGAGAGATTTCATACCAATTAACTAATGACTATAACTGTTCAAAAAACATTCCTCTTTTTGGTGCTGGGATTTCTTTGGGTGGAACCATTCTTTTAAATGCTTGTATGAGTGATGAGTCTTTATTAGATGGATTGGTATGTATTAGTAGTCCTTTAGATTTGAATGAATGTAGTTCATCTATTGAAAGACCGAGAAATTTTATTTATCAGAAATGGTTGTTAAATCGTTTAATTAGGCAAACTTTAGAAGATCCTTTTGGGATAGAAGAAACTGAAAAGAATGCGTTAGTAATAAATAAAAAAGATAAAAAAAGAAAAATAAATGATATTAGATCCTTTGATAATTTCATAACTGCTCCGAGGTGGGGATATGAAAATGTTGAGGAATATTATTCGAAAGCATCTCCATTTTTCTCTCTTATTAATAATGAAAAATCTATTCCTAAAACATTATTTATTCAATCTAAAGATGATCCTTGGGTACCTTTTTTAGCTGCTGAAAGATTAATGGAAAAAATGAAATTTTCTAAAGATCAAAATTTTAATAAATTTATTTTTACTGAAAAAGGAGGACACAATGGATTTCATGGGGTACAAGGTTGTTGGGGGGATCAAGTTGTTTCTAAATGGTTTTTATCTTTGAAAACTATTTAATCTAAAACTGCATTTTTGTAATATTTTTTTCTGAATAATTTAAGACTTCTTCTCTGGCCCAGCTGTCAACTTCAAGAATTTCACTGAGGCTTGGATTTAGATTTAGATCGCATTTATGTTTCTCGCAAATTGCCTCAATTACTTTAGGAATATCGATAAATTTAAACCTTTCTTCTAGAAATAGTTCTACTGCTTTTTCATTAGCAGCATTAAGCACTGCTGGCATTGTGCCCCCTGATTTCCCTGCGCTGTAAGCAAGTTCCATACATGGATATTTTTTAGTATCTGGTTCTTTAAAAGTTAAATTGCCTATTTCAGTAAGCTTTAATCTTGGCCACGGTGTTTTAAGTCGACCAGGCCAACTTAAACAATATAAAATAGGGAGCTTCATATCTGGCCATCCCAATTGAGCTAAAACTGATGAATCATCCAACTCAACCATCGAGTGAATGATGCTTTGTGGATGGATAATGATTTCGATTTGATCATATGAAAGGCCGAAAAGATAATGCGCTTCAATGACTTCGAGTCCCTTATTCATAAGGGTTGCAGAATCTACAGTTATTTTTTTTCCCATGCTCCAATTAGGATGGCTAGTCGCATCCTCGACAGTTGCTTTCACTAAATCTTCTGCTTTCCAATCTCTAAAT
>QCIZ01000040.1 GCA_003216375.1 Prochlorococcus sp. AG-402-O21
CTCGAGCATGACACTAATAGACTCAGATTAATTAGTGGGACATCCAATACAGCATTAGCCAAAGAAATTGCTAATTATATGGGGATAACAAATGTCCCTCTAGTTTCAAAAAGGTTTGCGGATGGAGAGCTCTATGTTCAAATCCAGCAATCAATTAGAGGTTGTGATGTTTTTCTAATACAACCAACCTGTGCTCCTGTTAATGACAGTTTAATGGAGCTTATGATCATGGTTGATGCTTGCAAGAGAGCATCTGCTAGACAAATCACAGCTGTCATTCCATACTTTGGTTACGCTAGAGCAGACAGGAAGACAGCAGGTAGGGAGTCAATCACTGCAAAACTAACCGCAAATATTCTTGTTAAGTCTGGAGTGGATAGAGTATTAGCAATGGATTTACATTCGGCGCAAATCCAAGGTTATTTCGATATCCCCTGTGATCACATATATGGTTCACCTGTTTTAGTTGATTATTTATCAACTATGAAACTTGATGAAATCGTAGTCGTCTCTCCTGATGTAGGTGGTGTAGCCAGAGCAAGGGCTTTTGCGAAGCAGATGAAGGATTCACCTTTGGCCATTATTGACAAGCGGCGTTCAGGGCACAATGTTGCAGAAAGCCTCACAGTAATTGGAGAAGTCTCTGGTAAAACTGCAATATTAATTGATGACATGATTGATACTGGTGGCACTATTTGTGCAGGAGCTGAATTACTAAGGAAAGAGGGTGCCAAAAAAGTTATTGCATGTGCATCTCATGCTGTTTTCTCTCCCCCGGCATACGAGAGACTTTCAAAGGAAGGGCTTTTTGAACAAGTTATTGTGACTAATAGTATTCCAGTACCCAATAATCTTTATTTCTCGCAATTGAAGGTTTTATCTGTTGCAAATATGCTTGGAGAAGCTATTTGGAGAATTCATGAAGAAAGTTCTGTTAGCTCAATGTTCAGATGATTTTCTGAAATCACTTTAAAATCAGTTCAACAACCTCTCTTGTGTTTGAAGATATATTTGCTTTATTTATTTTCAAAATTGATTTATACATTTCTTCCTTATTTTTATCTATATAAGTTTTCCACTTAATAAAAATTTTTACCATTCTTGAAGCCGTTATTGGGTTTATTTTATCTACATCTATTATCTTTTCAGCCATAAATAAATAACCTTGCCCATCTATAGAATGAAATGATTCAATATTTTTACTAAATCCGCCAATAACAGCCCGTATTGCATTTGGAGCTTTCCAATCAAATTTAGAGTGTGCTAACAGTTTTTCAATAACATTGATTCCTTGTTTATGAGGTCTTGAAGCCTCATAAGCAAACCATGAGTCTAATACCACTGGATTTTCCTTCCAAAGATCATAAAATAAATTAGATGCCTCCTCTGTTTCAGGGCTATCTAGTGGCTTCAATGCTTGTAAAGCTGACCTTGCCATAGTCATTGAAGAACCCACAATAGCTTCAACACAATCTTTTTTAATACCCTCATCTCCTGATAAAGCTAAATAAGACCAAATAGTTCCTATTAGTTTTCTTTCACCTCTACCCATTGGCCATTGTTGATTAATATTAACTAAAATATTTTCAGAAAGTACTCTTAGCTCTTGATGAATTTTATTTCCGATTAAAACTTGAAAGTTTAAAGATTCTTTATAAATATTTATAGGATCAACTTTCTCAAATAAAGATTCCAATTCTGCAAGACCTGGTATTGTTAAAAGAGTTGATAATAGAAACGAATCATTTATTTCAATAGATTTTATAGTTTCTTTAATTGCATTAATAAAACTATACTCTAATGAATAATTAACATCTTTATTAATATTATTTTTTATGATTTCTCGCATCAAGATCTGACCAGAGTTCCACCTAGAAAAACAATCATTATCATTTAAAAAGAGAAAGAGATAGTCATCTGTAGAGAAGTCAGATTCCCAAGTAACAGGTGAAGAGAAACGTCTGAAAATTGATAAAACTGGAGAATCTCTCTCCCCCTGTAAAGCCTTGATTTGTAGATTCTTTTTGTTTTTATCTAAAATAAATAATTTATCCTCAACTATAGGTTCAACTCCCTTTTCTCTACCATAACAAGAATAAAGAATTGGAATAACCATTTCAATATTTTCATTGGATTTATCACTATTTATTTTCTGTTCAAACGAAACATTCAAAATTGATTTTTTTGAATCCCAAGATTGATTTACATAAACTTTTGGTGTGCCACGCTCATAGTACCAATTTAGAAATTTCGTTAAATCAAAAGTACAATTTGCTTTATCTAAATAAGCACCTTTTATTAATGAATTAATAAAATCCTCAGTTGTAGCCGCACTACCATCAAAAGTTTTAATATAAAAATTGATACCTCTCATAAACTTTTCTTTCCCTAGCAATAGCTCAAGCATTCTTATCAACTCAGCACCTTTTTCATATATTGTTGTGGTATAAAAATTATCGATAGCTACATATTCCTTAGGCTTCACAGCGTGCGAAGTAGGTCCCTTATCTTCAACAAATTGAAAATTTCTTAAAAATGAAACATCCTCTATTCTTTTTATTCCAGAATTATGTAGATCTGAAGTAAAAGATTGATCTCTAAAAACTGTCAATCCTTCCTTTAATGAAAGCTGAAACCAATCACGACATGTAATTCTATTCCCAGTCCAATTATGAAAATATTCGTGAGCTATTACACTTTCTATTCTCTCTAATTCATCATCAGTTGCAGTCTCTGCGTCTGCTAATACAAGTTTTGAATTGAAAATATTTAATCCTTTATTTTCCATCGCTCCCATATTGAAATGTCTTACAGCAACGATTTTGTATTCATCTAAATCATACTCAAGGCCATAAACATTCTCATCCCATTTCATTGCTTTCTTCAAAGAAGTTATCGCATGTTGTGTATACTTTTCATCTCCAGTTTCGACGTATATTTTAATATCAATTAATCTTCCACTTTTTGTAACATATTTATCTGACACTGTATTTAGTTTACCTGCAACTAAAGCAAACAAATAGCTAGGCTTAGGGAAAGGGTCATCCCATACAATTTCATGTCTATTATTATTTAAATTACCAGAATATTTCTTATTCCCATTTGATAATAATATAGGATATAAATCTCTATCTGCCTCTACTCTTACAGTAAAGTTACTTAAAACATCTGGCCTGTCAGGATGATAACAGATGCTTCTAAATCCTTCAGCCTCACATTGTGTAGTTAACATCCCTGAACTTAAATACAATCCTTCTAATGATGTATTTCTAAAAGGATCTATTTGAGATATTAATTTTAGTTCAAACTTAGATATTGGAGGATTAAATATAATCAACTCATCAGGAGAATTATAATATTCCTCTGAATTCAATTCTTTTCCATTTATTGATATTGATAATAATTTGATCTGATTACCCTGAAGAATAAGCCTTGAAGATTCTTTTAACTTTGGTTCTATTATCATTGAAGATTGAACTTCAACAAGATCTACGCAAATATCAAAATCTAAATATATGCTTGGTATCAGGAAAGGATATTCAACATAGTCAGATAATTTAGTAGACTTATTAGTTGACATGTTTAATATATTAGAATCTTAAAAATTAAATTTATTGCTTTTGGTTTAATTGTT
>QCIZ01000041.1 GCA_003216375.1 Prochlorococcus sp. AG-402-O21
TTCTCTAAATCTAATTTATTTTGAAAATATTTTCTTGTAATTTCTAATCCTTGATTAAACATAATTTTTGGATTCCAATTCAATTCTTTTTGAGCAAGGTCTATTGAAGGTTTTCTTCTCAAAGGATCATCCTCTAATTCTTTTGAAAACTTCAAATTTAATTTTTTAATGGACGAATTTCTTATTAAATTAGCTACTTCAAGAATGGATAATTCCTCAGGATTTCCTAAGTTCATAGGTCCTATATTTGAGGAATTCATTAATAAAGTTAAACCATCTATCAAATCATCAATAAAACAAAAACTTCTGGTTTGATTACCATTACCATAAATAGTTAATTCCTTTCCATGTATTGATTGAACTAATAAGTTGCTGATAAGTCTTCCATCATTTAATAACATTCTAGGACCATAGGTATTAAATATTCTGGCAATTCTTATCTCTAAACCATGCATTCTCATATAGTCATAACACAATGATTCGGCAACACGTTTACCCTCATCATAGCAACCCCGAATTCCTATAGGATTTACATTCCCGTTATAATTTTCAGGTTGAGGATGTATTTCGGGATTTCCATAAACTTCACTAGTACTTGCGAATAATATTCGAGCTCCAACTCTCCTTGCTAATCCAAGCATATTGTAAGTCCCAAGAAAACTCGTTTTAGCTGTTTTAATAGGGTTAAATTGATAATGAATTGGAGAGGCTGGACAAGCTAAATGCCAAATTCTATCAACATCAAGCTTTATTGGCTCGGTAACATCATGATTTATGAGCTGAAAAGATGGATGTCCAATCCAATGTTCAATATTTTCTTTACTTCCAGTAAAAAAATTATCCAAACATATAACTTTTTCTCCAGATTTGATTAAGCGATCAACCAAATGGGAACCCACGAAGCCAGCGCCTCCAGTAACCAAGTTTTTTTCAGGAGATGCGGGCATCCAATATCAAGCTTTAATTTTTTATTTTAGTATCTTGCAAAAAACATGGAATTGATTAATTGTTTTCTCGTAAATCTTTATGGATTAATAAAAATAAATACATTTTTAATAGGATAATTAAATTAGAAATCTTTTAAAAGCTGATCACGGACAGCCAGGAGTTCACTTTGGGAAAGGAAAAATTACGAAAATTCATATTTATTGCGCTTTTCGTATTGGCAGCTGCACTCTTTTACTACTTTATTGTAATCGAATGGGAAGAACAGATTAATCAGATTGTTGAGGATATGGGTATATTGGCGCCTTTAGGAATCTTTATTCTTCGAGGCATAAGTACTATCTTCCCTGTTATATCAAATCTCCCATATGCAATTCTTGCGGGAAGGTTATTGGATTTCAAAACTGCTTGTTTAACAATTTTCTTGGCTGACTTCATATCGTGCCAAGTGGCATTTTGGATAGCAAGAAATTTAGGACGTGAACCTGTGCGTCGCTTGGTTGGAATAAAAGCAATGAAAAAAATTGAAAGTTTCAATCAAAACCAACTAGAAGGAAATTTTTTCCTAATGACTGGAGTTCTAATGACAGGACTTTTTGATTTCCTAAGCTACGGATTAGGACTAGGAAGAACAAGGTGGAGTCTATTTACATCTGCTTTGCTTCTTTGTCTTCTGATTTTTGTCCCTGTAGCCGTTGCGATAGGAGCTGGACTCGCGGATAAGATATATATCGTATTTGCAATGGTTGGTATGTTTGCACTTGCTATTATCAGTGGCTTGATAAAGAAAAGGGTTTCCTTAACTCAAGAGAAAAGCTAAGGCAGTTGTAACTAGTATTAAGAAATAAATAATAAAAAGAATTAAATGCACAAAATTTATATTTAGCCTGATTGTATTGTTAAAATTGATAAGTAGCAATTAATCATATGTTATCTATTCCATTTAAAGCATTAAGAATAGGAGCAGAAACTATTAACAAAGAACCGGTTAAATATAATAAAAGCAGGATATCTGGAAGCAATAAAATATCATACAATTTACATATTACATATCCAGAATCTTCAGCAACAAAACTATTTTTATTAACTCTAACTTTACTATTTACATAAGTCTTATTTTTCCCATATTGTATATAGCATTTACACCCTGGTTCTAGAGTACCTGAAAAATTACCTGGGTTTGTTTCTCTAAAATGCATAGAGCATCCAGATTTTTTATGTAAGTTATATTTAGATATTCTATCTAGCAGAGATATATCTAAAGCACCACCGGTGAATCTTTCTTTATCTTCAATCTTATGATTACTTAAAATAAAAATTTCTTTTTCGTGGGATAATTTATTTATTGACTGTCTATATGGATTCCATATATCATGTTGATATCTCTGTTCTGAGTAAAACGCAAAACATTTAAAAGTTTTAACAAATAATGGTCGAATATGTATTTGAATATGTGCAAAGTTTTTTGGATTATCTAAAGCTTGCTCCTTATTGCTAAATATGCCTGAAATTACCTTTGCAAATTCTAGTACAGTTTTGTTGTTCATCTTATAGATATAATTTATT
>QCIZ01000042.1 GCA_003216375.1 Prochlorococcus sp. AG-402-O21
CGTTATCTTAATAGGGATGAGATTGAGCCTCTTCTAACAAAAATTGGCTGCCTAATTACGTCAACTTCTACTGGTTGGGATGTACAAATTCCTCCTTACAGATCATCTGATTTAACTAGAGAAATCGATTTAATAGAAGAGATAGCAAGACTAATTGGATATGATAATTTTGATTCAAATATGCCAGATCCTCTTGAGCCAGGAGTACTAAAGCCTGCAGATTTGGTTGAAAGACGTTTACGAAATTCCTTTATCCACAATGGTTTTCAAGAAGTAGTGACTTCATCACTTGTTGGTCCTGATAACACTGATGAAAATGCTGTAATAATCAAAAATCCCTTACTATCAGAGACTAGTAGATTAAGAACAAATGTATGGGATGAACATCTTAAAATTCTTCAGAGAAATGTATCAATTGGAGCTGAAGGGTGTTGGATCTTTGAAATAGCAAAGACATACAAAAAAGATAAAAAAAGCTTTGTTGAAACAAATTTATTATCAGGTGCTTTGACTGGAAATAAACGATTTAGTAAGTGGGGCTCAGCATCAAAACAAATATCTTTAGATTATTTTGAAGCAAGAGGAAAACTTCAGCAATCCCTTGAAGTTCTCGGAATTGAAACTATTGATAAGCAACTTATCGAAAAAGATTTCATGCATCCTGGTCGAACTTCTGAATTATTTGTTGAAGGAAAAAGTATCGGCTTCTTTGGACAAATACATCCTTCTCTCTCCGAGAAATATGATCTAATTAAAGAAACATACTTATTTAACCTTGAACTTGATTCTTTGATTAAGGCCTCTACAAGAAAAACAAATTGGACAAGAATTTACAAGGATTACCCCACTGTACCTTTCATGGAAAGGGATATTGCGCTTATTCATTCAAGAAAATATAGTTCCTTAGAAATAATAAATCTAATAAAGAAATCTGGTAGACCACTTTTAGAGAAAGTGGAATTGATAGACCGTTACGAGGGATCTTCTATTCCTGAGGATTCGATTAGCCAGGCTTTTAGAATAAAATATAGAGATCCTAAAAAAACCCTAATAGAAGAAGATATAAATCCAATACACGAAAAAATAAGAACCGCTCTTAAAGAAAAATTAAATGCGGACCTAAGAAGTTAGTCTTACTAGTCTTACATGCAACTCATCGCGGGTCCTAGAATAAGACCAGTATTGGATTGATAATACGTTAATTTTCTCCAAAAATATTAAAAAATTTACCGTTTACAATCGAACAATTAGATTGTTTGTTTTGATTGGTTTTAGTGGCGGATGAATAGCATTCAAAACTAATCTCGATAAACATTTACGAAAATCATCAAAATAGTCTTATTAGTCCCATAAAGGATGCAACCCTAGACCAGGTATTAGTCTTATGCAAGATTCATGAGAAACTTTTTAATACAAATTCCTGAAGCATTTTCTTATTTATTTAAATCCCAGTGATTTCAAATATTAATTCTCCTGCATAACTGTCTATAAAGCAGTTATGCAGGAGGTAAAAACAAGTTGTAGCAATGCAATAATACTATGTAATGTTGACTGGACAAAGTATGGACAAAATTCCATCTTTACCAAAGCTAAATCTAAAGAATCTCGTCAAACTGTTTAAAATAAATTCAAATTATTATGCATTTTAAATTGCAATAGATGACTTCTTGTACCTTTGATCTATTAATTTTTCAACTAAAAGAAAATAATAATTTGAATTAAGAGATCTATTTTTATCACAACTTTGATAAATTTAATTTAATTCATTTCTAATCTATTCCATCCAAGACAAGTCTTATCTTTAGACCATTACTAAGACTATTCTAAGACTTGTGAGCACCTAATTTTTGTATAAATCTTTTAGTAGTTGATAAGCCTCGTTTAGTTTTCTCATGGTTTCGTTTGATCCTCCAGCGTCAGGATGATTGGATAGAGCTTTTTCTTTATAGGCATCTCTAATAAAAGAAAGGGTTAAAGATGATCCAGCCTTTGTTGGCAAACCCAATAACTTCAGAGCACCATGAACAGTCATCGTAGACTCAAGAGTTTGGAATGAAGTTACATTTTGACTACGTTTGAATTTATTAACGAATCTGCGAATGAGCGTTGGGATTCTACTTCTTAGGTTTTTAGCTGAAAAAGGATCTTCGAGCGCCCCTGCCAATATAACCACATCATCAAAAGTTACCGAATCAATTTTCCAATCACTGCAATAGGAATTAAGCATTTTACAGGCAGCATTCCAAGTAAAAGGAATATTTTCTGTACCATCGACATTTGGCCAGATATCTCTAGCAAGCCATATCATTGAAGCCTCAATAACACTTTCAGTCGGT
>QCIZ01000043.1 GCA_003216375.1 Prochlorococcus sp. AG-402-O21
ATCTTGATTAGAATCCTTAACATTAATTGATTTTGATTTCTTCTTATTATTTAAAGGATATTTTATAACTTCATTTCTCAACTGATTTAGCATCTTAAGATGATTAGAAGAACTAAATTTTTTAACAAGGGCTGGATCCCAACTTATTGGATCATTCATTTTTATAGATTATTCTTCCTTGGATAGAAAGAGTAAGTTTCTTTGGTCTTAACATGATAAATTATAAAGAGGAAAAGGGGAAGTTCATTCCCTTCATACCAATCAAAATACGCAAAACATTCCATGACGACCAATGAGTGCCTCAGGGTAGGTATGCAAGCACCTGATTTTGCTGCTACTGCAGTTGTTGATCAAGAATTTAAGGACATTACGCTATCTCAGTACAGAGGAAAGTACGTTGTTTTATTTTTCTATCCTTTAGATTTCACCTTTGTCTGCCCAACTGAAATTACTGCTTTTAGCGACAGATATAGTGATTTCAGTAACAAGAACACGGAAGTCTTAGGCGTATCTGTTGACAGTAAATTCACTCATCTTGCTTGGATTCAAACGCCAAGAAATGAAGGTGGAATTGGTGATATTAACTATCCTCTTGTATCAGACCTTAAGCGTGAAATTTGCCAATCTTATAATGTATTAAATGATGATGGAGAAGCTGATAGAGGTTTATTTATAATTAACCCAAGTGGTGTCATCATGCATACAACAATCAACAAGGCACCAGTTGGAAGAAATATTGACGAAACTCTAAGAATATTGCAAGCATATCAATATGTTGAATCGCATCCAGATGAAGTCTGTCCAGCAGGCTGGACACCAGGTGATAAGACCATGAAAGAAGACCCCAAAGGAAGCAAAGAATACTTCTCTGCTCTGTAAAAGTAATAAATTATTATTTTTTACTTAGCTGCTAGATAAGAATTAAGAGATTTAATAACATATTCAGATTCAAGTGTTTCATTAACTATAAGTTCCTCAACTAGAGAATCCATTAATAAAGATTTATCTGAAAGAAGTGTAATTGCATGGTTAAGAGCCTTATTAGCTATAGATAATATTTGCTTATCAATTTCTTTACTTGTTTTTTGAGAATATGTTTTTTTACTAGTCATAATATCTTTTCCAAGAAAAATTGAATCTTTATTTGAATCATATGCAATTGGACCCAGATTTGAGAAACCAAATCTAGTTACCATTAGATTTGCCCAATAAAAAACATTTTCAAGATCCTTTTGTGAGCCTTGTGTAACTTCCTTAGAGCCAAAAATAATAATTTCTGCAGCTCTTGATCCAAGTGATATTACTATTTTGTTATAGATATAAGATCGTGTTAATAGACCACTATCTATAGTTTCCTCGTCAGGCGTGAAATAAGTCATTCCTGAAATATGTCCAAGAGACTTAAATAAGGATATTTTTTCCAATTTATCCTGAGAGGGAATTAATAAAGCTACTAATGTTTTACCAATGATTTGATATGCAATTTGTCTTTTCTTAGCACTATCTGAAAGTGGTTTAGATAATAAACCAAACCTTGCTTTATCTAGCGCTTTGTCTAGTTCAGCAGTACTTATGATGGACTTATTATTTCTTGCTGCATGAATTGCGGCCTCATTTAGAAGATTTTGTAAATCGGCTCCAGAAAATCCAGGTGTTTTTATGGCCCACTCCATAAGTTTCACAGAATCACATATGGGTTTTGTTCTGGCATGTACAGAAAGAATTTTATGACGAGCGTTTTTATCGGGAAGGGATATGTCGATACGACGATCAAATCTTCCAGGTCTTATTAAGGCGCCGTCAAGAATATCAGGCCTATTAGTAGCTGCAATAACAATTACTCCATTATTAACTTCGAAACCGTCCATCTCCGTTAGAAGTTGGTTTAATGTTTGCTCTCTTTCATCATTCCCACCACCGATTCCAGCGCCTCTTTGACGTCCAATTGAGTCAATTTCATCTATGAAAACAATGCATGGTGATTTTGACTTAGCACTTTTAAAAAGTTCTCTTACTCGGCCAGCTCCAACACCAACAAACATTTCAACAAATTCTGAAGCAGAAATCGAGAAGAAAGGAACATTTGCTTCTCCAGCAATTGCACGAGCTAATAAAGTCTTACCAGTGCCAGGTGGACCAACCAACAAGACACCTTTTGGAGTTTTTGCACCAAGGTCAATCAGTCTCTGTGGATTCTTTAAAAAAGTTACTATCTCTTTTAATTCATCGGATTCTTCATTTAAGCCGGCTACATCATCAAAAGTGTATTTTCTAATTTCATCATCT